>CBDIDQ010000055.1:0-23040 GCA_965277695.1 Alteromonadaceae bacterium | reverse complement strand
AACAACTCGGTGCGGCAGTATTTGTTCACCCTTGGAATATGATGGGCAAAGAGGTGATGCCGGATTATTGGCTGCCGTGGTTGGTGGGAATGCCAGCTGAAACTGCGCGAGCGGTGTGCTCGATGATTTTTGGTGGAGTATTGCAAAAGTTACCCAAACTCAGCGTGGCTTTTGCCCATGGCGGCGGTTCTTTTCCGGCGACTATTGGTCGTATTGAACACGGCTTTAATGTTCGTCCTGACTTGTGTGCCGTCAACAATGACATCAATCCCAGAGCATACCTTAAGCGCATTTATGTCGATTCTCTGGTACACGACAAAGCCAAACTTGACTATATGATTGATCTGATGGGCAGTGATCGCATTGCCCTAGGGTCAGATTATCCCTTCCCACTCGGTGAACTGGAACCAGGCAAACTGATCCAAACCAGTGGTTATAGCGACGAGGTTCAGGCACAGCTATTACACGGCACCGCGCTGGACTGGTTGAATTTACCCCAAGAGATTTTTATACCATGAAACTCACTGCAACAATTGCCGGACAACACTATCAGGCACAACTGACCGAAGCCAAAAACATCGCTATTGCGGTTCATTTTAACGGTGAACAACCCAACCACTTTGGCGCAGATGCAGCCAGCGAAAAAGCCGTCGAAGGCGGCGATTTTATTGGCGATACCCGCCGTGGCGGCAGCTGCAATGTCAGTCAAATCACCATGGTTCCCCACTGCAACGGCACCCATACCGAATGCGTCGGTCATATCGTCGACGAACGATTAAGTGTCAATCAATTACTGCAAGACAGCTTGTTACCAACTCGATTAATCACCGTCTCACCTACCATCGTCAGCGGTCCTACCGATGCCTATACACCGCCACTAGACAATGGCGACAAGCTAATTGATAAAGCTTGTTTGATGGAACAGCTAAAAGATATAGATGACCAAGAGCTTGAAGCTTTGGTGATCCGAACCCTGCCCAACGACGTTGAAAAACAATCAATGCATTATGACGAACATCACTATCCACCGTTTTTCAGCAATGACGCCATTGACTATTTAAATCAGCGTGGGGTTAAACACATTCTGGTGGATTTTCCTTCGCTAGATCGGATGTATGACGACGGCAACCTCAGCAGTCACCATGTGTTTTGGCACATCAAACCGCTCAGCCGTCAGCTCGACGAACAGAGTTTACGCTTTAAAACCATCACTGAAATGATTTATGTCGCCCCGGATATTGAGGATGGATTGTATTTGCTCAACCTACAAATCGCCCCATTTGAACTTGATTCGGCCCCCAGTCGCCCGACACTTATTCCTTTAACCCGGCTGTAAAATAAATGAGATAAAGATGAGCTATCAAAATACCTTGGCATATGCCCAACAACAAGACGAGTTGGACCCGTTGAAACGCTTTCGTGATGCTTTTCACATTCCCAAGCAAGATAATGGAGATAACGAGGTTTACTTTGTTGGCAATTCATTAGGATTGCAGCCCAAACTGACTAGTCAATACCTCAATGAAGAATTGACTCAATGGCAAACCCGGGGGGTTAAAGGCCATTTTGAGGGGGAACATCCTTGGATGCCTTATCATGAGTTTTTGACTGAGCAATCAGCGGCGATTGTTGGTGCGAAAGCCACAGAAGTGGTATGCATGAATTCACTCACCACCAATTTGCATTTAATGATGGTGTCGTTTTTTCGCCCCAGCAAAAACCGCTATAAAATCGTCATTGAAGCTCATGCTTTTCCGTCTGATCACTACGCGGTTGAATCTCAGCTACGCCATCATGGTTTAGACCCACAAGAAGCGATGATTTTAGTCAAACCCAGAGACGGCGAAGAATTACTTCATGCTGATGATATTAAAGCGATTATTGACCAACAAGGCGACAGCATTGCTTTATTGCTACTGCCCGGAGTGCAATATTACACCGGCCAACTGCTCGATATGAAAACCATCACTAAGTGGGGTCATAACAAGGGGATCATCGTCGGTTTTGATTTGGCTCATGCTGCCGGTAATGTGCCGATGCAACTGCACGATTGGGATGTCGATTTTGCGTGCTGGTGCAACTACAAATATCTTAACTCTGGCCCCGGAGCCGTGGCAGGCTGTTTTGTTCACCAACGTCATGTCACCAATCCCGCATTAAATCGTTTTGCTGGTTGGTGGGGTCATGACAAAACCAGCCGCTTTAAAATGACCAATAATTTTCAGCCGACGCCGACCGCCGAAGGCTGGCAACTGAGCAATCCACCGATTTTTTCGCTCGCCGCTATTCGCGCCTCACTGGATGTATTCAGTCAGGCCGGTGGTATGGAGCCGCTGCGTGAGAAGTCCCTCAAGCTCACCGGTTACATGGAATACCTGTTAAATCAGCAGCTGGGCGAGCGCATCAGTATTATTACTCCCACCGACCCGGCGCAACGAGGTTGCCAGCTGTCTTTGAGTATTGAAACCTTGAGTATTAAAACAGGGGTTAAACCGGGTAAAGACATTTTTAATGCCCTTGAAGCGGCTGGCGTCACCACCGATTGGCGTGAGCCTAATGTGATCCGCTGTGCGCCCGTACCGCTGTATAATAATTTCGTAGATGTTTATCACTTCGTGCAAATATTGACTGCTATCTTGAACAAGGCGTCTTAATGAAACCTCAACACATCACCATCATAGGAGCCGGACCTGTCGGCGCACTAACCGCACTTTATTTGGCTCAACGGGGTTATCAAGTTGAGGTTTTTGAAAAGCGGGCAGATATGCGCAGTTGCGATATTTCAGCAGGTCGTTCAATTAATCTAGCGTTATCGAGCCGAGGCATTCATGCACTTAAAGAAGTGGGTGTGATGGATAAAATCGATACCATGCTTATCCCAATGCAAGGCCGGGTGATCCACAGTCACCACGGAGAAATCCACTTTCAGGCTTATGGTCAACGTCAAGACGAGGTGATTTATTCGGTTTCGCGGGGTGATTTAAACAAGCTGTTGATGGACCAAGCGCAGGCCAGCGAGCAAGTGACTTTTTCACTTCAATCAAGCGGTCAAAGCGATAGACTTTACCACTAAAACCGTCACATTCGTTGATCAACTCAGCGGCGAAGCACACCAGCATCGCTATGAATTATTGATCGGTGCCGACGGTAGTGGCTCGGTCGTGCGCCGGGCTATTCATCAGCAACTCAAGAATAATGACAGTATTAATAGCTATAACCGCACCGAACATCTGGGTCATTCTTATAAAGAGTTGCGTATTCCGGCGGCTACAAACAACCGCTATCAGATTGAAAAACAAGGGCTGCATATTTGGCCTCGTGGCGAATATATGATGATTGCCTTACCCAACCTCGGTGGCAGCTTTACCGTGACTTTATTTTTGCCTAATGAGGGCGAAAACAGCTTTGCCGAGTTAACCACACCCGAACAGCTGAATGCTTTTTTCAACGAACAATTTGCCGACTCACTGCCGTTATTACCCAGCCTGAGTGAAGACTTTTTTAACAATCCCACCGGACATTTAGCGACCATTCGCTGCGACCCTTGGCACTATGGCAATAACACCCTGTTAATCGGTGATGCCGCTCATGCCATCGTGCCCTTTCATGGACAAGGCATGAACTGCGGATTTGAAGATGCTAGCGTATTAAACCAAATTCTCGACCACCATAGCGACAACCATCAAGACAACTGGGATGCCGTATTTGCTGATTACAATGCCAGTCGTAAACCCAACGGTGATGCGATTGCTGATTTAGCTTTATCGAATTATGTCGAAATGCGTTGCAGTGTGCGCCAGCCCAATTACCTGCTGAAAAAAGAACTGGCCTTTGTGCTAGAAAAACGCCACCCACAACACTTCATCCCCCGTTATTCCATGGTGATGTTTCACCTGCGCCCCTATGAAGAAGCTAAGCGCCGAGGCGACATTCAAAATGAGATTTTAGAACAACTCACCGAAGGACTCAGTAATATCGCTGATGTTGATTTGGCGCTGGCTGATCAGCTGATTGGGGCGCGTTTGGTTTAGCTTCTGTGGTAAACAAGATACGGTAAACAAATTTGTTTACCGCATCTTGTTTACCAAGCATTGTTTACTTGTATTTGTTTACTCCTTTGGTATACTCAAAATATAGAAAAATCAAAACCTTCGATTTATTATGAAGAATCCGTTCATGTATGATAACTTTGCTACAGGCAACAGTTTTTGTGGTAGAAATAATGAAATTTCAACCATCAAGCAGCTGTGTTCAGATGGCAAAAATGTTCTACTATATTCGAAAAGGCGCTATGGCAAGTCTTCATTAATTCAAGAAGTATTCAAGCATCAGTTACCCGCCGAACAGTTCTTGACCGTTTATGTTGATTTGTTTGAAATTTTAGCCGCCAATGATTTTGCCAAACTGTTTTATCAGGCCGCTGCTAGCGCGATGAAGTTTTCGTTTAAAACCGCCTCACAACAATTGCTCAATTATTTCAAAAAAGTACATTTTGGTGTCAATATTGATCAGGCAGGCAACCCATCTTTCAGCCCCACACTAGCCAGCCGGGATTTTGATGAACTGATTGAAGACACCTTCAACGGCCTGCTCAAATACGCCGCCGATCACCAAGTTAATGTGGTTGTGGCTTTTGATGAGTTTCAACAAATCACCGATATCAAAGAAAAAAAGATAGATGCAGTGATCCGCAAGCATATCCAACACCATCATCAGATCAGTTATATTTTTTCCGGCTCAAAAAGGCATCTGCTAACTGGCCTGTTCACTCATCACCGTAAACCGTTATTTTCAATGGCCACCGGGATAGAACTCAATGCCATTGAACCCGAGGTATTTTTCAGCTTTGCCAATAATCACCTAGATAATCGCCTAACAACTGAGGCTTTCAATTTACTTTTTGAACTAGCAGACGGGGAATCAAAGTTGTTACAGCAAGCCTGTTACAACTTCTTTTATCTGAGCGGTGTCATTGATGAGCAAATGGTGCGGGAAGTGCTCCAAAGCATGATCAGGCAAAGTGATGGCGAATACCGAGTGATTTACGAACATCTCACCAAATCACAAAAAACCGCACTCAAAGCCATCAGCTTATTTGACGGTATTGGATTATTCCGCCTCGACACCCTGAGTCAGTTGAACAGCAGCAAACAAACCCTGCTTGCCTCGCTCAAGGCGTTGATGAAAAACGAGATGGTCGATAAAGAAAATGGCCAATACTTTATCACTGACAAGAAATTTTCATTGTGGTGCAAGCTGTTGTTTTCGGCTTTTTAAACCTCTTTTGCCCAATTTTGCCCAATTTTGCCCCATGCCGGATAACCGCAATCTCCTGCGCTTCAGGTAAACCAGATGCCCACAGGATATTAACCCATTGGGCTTTGCATCCAGCGGATAAAAACGAGGTTAAAACCTCGTCTACGCCGTAGACGCGTTTTTCAGACAATCAAATCGATTGATTTATGGCGTTTACAACTGGCACCCATATTGCTTTGTTCTGTCCAATCAAAGTTTTTGAGGATAAACCCCGATGAAAGTGTCAATGATTTGTCTATTGCTGCCTAGTGTAATGTCGCTAGCTGGTTGCACTTTACCATCTGTCAGCAAACACCGTGCCGTTGCGGTCCCGGAGATTGTCGAACCCGCCACTGAACGCAATACCGTGGATTATTATACCCAGAAGTTGGCTGATCAGCTGTATCGCTCGGTATTAACCCTCAATCCTAAAGCGGGTATTGCCATTGGCACCTTTACTCAGGTCGACAGCCTAATGCTGGACTCAGACAGTAATCACCCTTTGCATTTGCTCGGGTTGCAGCTTGAAGAGGGGTTAATGGCGGCGACTGTCCGCCAAGGCTTAAAAGTGATCGAATACAAAACCCGTAAAAAACTGATGCTCAAAGGCAATCAAGACTTGATGTTGTCACGTAATATCGATGAATTAGGGCAAAATCAAAAAATCCGCTATTTTTTAACCGGCACTCTGACCGAACAAGAAAATGGCGTGGTGGTAAATGCCAGATTAATAGATACCGACAACAATCAAGTGATTGCCGCCGCCACCGACTACGTACCCGGAGATGTATTTTGGCAAACCAATAAAGTGAAGATGAAACACAACATGATTTACCGTACTGGTTATTAGTCAACACAAAAGGAGATCCCGATGAACCAATTAACTTATCCTACTGTTTGGGCAACATCCACGATACTGTCCATCACTTTGTGTGCCGCTTTATCCGGTTGTGCATTAACCGATATTTCGATGGCAAAAACCCGAGCACAACATGCTGAGCAATCAGGCAATGGCAAATATAAGACTAACAAAGCTTTGTCAGCCAGAAAAAGCCCTCAAATCAAGCAAGACGAAAAAGCGACCACTGTGGCTGCAACTAAAACACCTCCCACCACTAAAGCCCAAATGAATGCCAGTGAACTGGTATCTGGTGAAATCAGCCCCAAGCAGGCGATGGAGCCTTTGCCACCAGTCGATTTAAGCCGTTTTTATGGCGAGCCGCTGGATAAAAACATCACCCATTACGTTCGAGGCATCATGCACGATTTGGTGGGCAACCTGCATTATGTCAATGATAAAACCCCGATTGGCGTGACCAGTTTTGTTTTTCTTGACGGTAATTTTGATGGCTCTGATACTAGTAACGACAAAGGTTTACTGGGCAATCAGATCGCCGAAAGTTTTATCCACGAGGTGCATCAATTTGGTATTCCGGTGATTGATTTTAAAACCACCGATTATATTCGCGTGACCAATAACGGCGATTTTATTTTTAGCCGGGATTATCTCGATTTAAAAGAAGAGCAACCGATTAAATATGTGCTCGCTGGCACTTTGGTTAAACATCGAGGTGGCATGATTGTTAACGCTCGGATCATCGGTTTGCTGTCTAAAGCGGTAGTCGCTTCAGCTCAAGCTTTTATTCCTGAAATGATTGTCGATGGTTTAATGTCGAGCAGCGGCGGTAGTGGCGTATCGTTGGAGCAAAGTAAATAGTTGGCCAGTAACTGGTCGTGATCATGTCATGGCCTACGACCGCCTGTCACTGCAACAGCCAAGCGTAACATTCTTGAACTAAAAGTAATGCCAGCCTGTTTGCCCGGCTTTCTGTGGATGGCAAAACCTATGTTGTCGTAATTGTCGACGAAGTTGATCATCAAAGGTGGAGTCTCGCAATCATTATTCTCACTGATGGTGAGGATTGGCAAGGTGGCAATTTTGTCCAACAGTTCAACGGTACCGGGCTGACAGTTTTGGTGAAAAAATAGAATATGACATCGCTGTAATTGCTGTATATCGGCTTGAAGGGTCAGCTCGCGGCTTTGTAGTTTGCGACCACGCACGGTTCTATTATCTAGTCGTTTGAAAATATCTACATAGCGGTTTTGGCCAATAAGGCACAACTGGTAAGGAGTGGTTTGTTCGGCAAAGGTGTTATCTGGCCAGCGACTAAAATGAACAAAATTAAAGATCAACCCGGCTTTAATTTGCTGCGCTTTACTGGCGTTTGGTACACCACTGGTTAAACTACTAAACATCATCAGACAAGCGATGGTAAAACGATATATCAGGGAGAGCCTAGGTCTACACTGCGTTGTTAGTTGTTTCTTTTGCATTGATACTTTGTCTGTTGTTAACTTTCTTGCTAATGGTTAATTTAGTGGTGCTTGTTATCACCTGTGTATTGTTATGAAGTGTAGACTACTATCAAACTAACGTATTTAAAATAAGACTTTATTGGTGTCGCTTTTGTTAGCCTTGTTTGATCAGGCTTTTTTTCGTTCCATGCTTGGTAAACGCTTGTTAAATGTTGGCAAATGCGAATATAATTGCGCCGCTGTTTGTTAGTCGTTTATTTTACATTTTGCCTTGTTGAAGGGCCGTTTGTAAAAAGCCTAGTAAAACGTCCCCTTGGCACAGCTGGATAGCGCGGCTCCCTCCTAAGGAGCAGGTCAGAGGTTCGAATCCTCTAGGGGACGCCATTACTTTTAACTCTTGCCCATGCTTAAACTCATATCTATAGTCATACCTAAAAACATATAATTCTCTCCTTGGTGGTTTTATTTGCCCTAATGCGGTGTTTATCATTGTTTTATAGCGGTTATTCGAGGATCGCTGCCGACGTTTCGCTAGACTTTTAGTGTTCAGGCGCTAGACTAAGGGCTGAGCCAAGCTAACACCAGAAAATCGGCTTCGGTTAAATAGAGTAACAATTGATCCATTAAAAACGCGAATGAATTCGCGTCTACGAAGAGCCAACGCTACCGTAGACGAGGTTTTAACCTCGTGAATGTTGATTGATAATTGCCTGCTAAATTTGCTCTATATGATCAGGATCAACAAACAGCACCTTAAAATAACCCAACTGCTACCCCATTAGCTGCCATTGACGAGTGATACTTAATATGAAGAAAATGAAGACCATTTCAACAGAAGATATTTTGTTGACCCTATGTAACTCGGTCAGTAATGTCTTAGGTAATGCCACTGGCTGTGGCGTCAGTTTTTCACCGATGATCCAAAAAATCCACAAAACCAGCTTACGTCCTGATATCGGCTGTTTTGTTTTGTTTGATGGTGGTTTTTCCGGTTTGGTGGTGATCAATTTTTCAGCCGAAGCGGCGATTGAATTGTATCAAAATTATATGACCAACATGGGGATCCCCGAGTCAGAGCTGGCGACACAACATACCTCTGATGAAGTCAGTAACGTCATGGGCGAGCTGATGAACCAAATTCTCGGCGACTTTACCGGCAAGGTCGGCAAAGAATTGCAAACCTCGATTAATCAAAACCAACCAAAAATGCTGACCATCAACAAACAGGTCAATGTTTCCATCGATACCAGTCTCGATCGTCCACAAGCCCGCCGGGTATCCTTTTTCACTGAAAAGCATAATATTTTCTATTTAGAATTGGCGATGGATAAAACCGAGTTTATGAAGTTGCATGAATTCGAAGTCGATGCCGAAGATTTAGATCCCGATTCAATCATTGATAATATTGGTGAAACCAATGCCGCAAACGAAAAAGCCAAAGCCGCACCAGCTGACGATGATATTGATGATGATTTCATGAGTGAGCTGGGATTATAACGCTTCGCAAAATTAACAGTGAATAATTAACAATGAATAATTAACAGTGAATCATTAAAAGCAAAATCAAAAACCCACACCCTAGCGAGTTGGGTTATTTGATTAATTAAGGGGCTGCTATAGCCCTTTTTGTTTTTCCTTTGTTTTTCCTTTATTTTTATCTCCCCCAATCAAACGGCAATTACCATGGCGCTCAAGGCAACAATCTGTAAGGCTCAAATTCAACTCAGTGATATGGACCGTCACTTTTACGACACCCTCAATTTAACCATCGCTCAGCACCCTTCTGAAACCGATGAACGAATGATGGTGCGATTAATTGCATTTTTACTCAATGCCCACCAACAATTACAGTTTACCAAGGGATTGAGTGCTGATGATGAACCAGAGATTTGGCAAAAAAGCTTGTCGGAGGAAATTGAGTTATGGATTGATCTCGGTTTACCCGAAGAAAAGCGTTTACGTAAAGCGTGCAGCCGGGCACAGCAAGTGATTATTTATGCTTATGGTGGCACTGCTGTTGATATGTGGTGGCAACGGACAAAAAATAAAGTGAATCGCTTCAAGCATTTACGAGTGATTGAAATCCCCCAAGACCAAGTGGCTGCATTGGCACAAATGGCTGGCCGTAATATGGAATTTCAGTGCACCATACAAGATGGTGAAGTTTGGCTGACGGGTGATGATGTTGCCGTAACAGTTGTGCCTAACTCGATGATGAATTAACCAACGAAACATATTGATCCAAATTAATTCCCCTCAGCATTGACAACAGCCAGAACACAGGGCACTTTATTGTGCCATCGTGTGCGGACTGTGGCGTTCACCAAACCAAATTATTATAACAACACTTAGTTTACGCTATTTTTTGCGCTATTTATTTGCACTATTTATTTGCACTATTTATTTACACTACTCATTACTCTCAAAGCGGGAATATCATGTCATTTAATCAAACCAAATTGGCGGCATCGGTCGCTATTGCTCTACTGGTCGGGGGCGCGTCAGTTTCGCTCAACGCCCATGAACATCAAGGCAATGTTGGCAATAATGCTGACAATAAAGCGCACGCCGAACAAGGCAAAGACGCCAAAGAAGAAGCCAAGTGGGATGTGTTGAATCCACCGGGTGGACAGCGCACTGTCAGCATTGATACCAATGAAACCACCTGGTCAAATCTTGATGTCAGTCCTGACGGCAAAACAATTGTGTTTGATATGCTTGGTGACTTATACACTATGTCGATTAAAGGCGGCGAAGCCAAAGCCTTAACCAGCGATATGGCGTGGAATTTCCAGCCCAGATTCAGCCCCGATGGTAAAACCCTAGCGTTTATTTCAGACCGAAAAGGCGGCGATAATATTTGGTTGATGGATGTTGATGGCAGCAACCTCAGACAAATCAGTAAAGAAAAACATAATATCGTACATAACCCCTACTGGAGCCCAGACGGCAATTATATCCTCGGCAAACAAGGTCAGATGACTGGTCGTTCAATTGCTGCGGGTTCTATCTGGATGTATCACAAATCTGGTGGCAAAGGTTTAGAAGTTCGCGAACGCTTGCATGGTAAAGTGTCACAAAAAAATATCGCTGAGCCAGCATTCTCCCCTGACGGTCGTTATGTTTATTACGCTCTAGATGGCACCTCAGGCTCTCGTTGGCAGTATAACAAAAACGCGGTTGGCGAAGTGTATGAAGTACGTCGCTGGGATTTACAAACCGCTGAAGAAGAAACCATTATCCAAGGCGCTGGTGGTGCCATTCGCCCGACCCCAAGTCACGATGGTAAACAGTTAGCTTTTGTTAAACGCATTGATCAACAAACCGCTTTATACGTTAAAGACTTAAAGTCAGGCATTGAACGCGAAGTCTACCTCGGACTCGACCGTGATTTACAAGAAACCAGTGGTGAGCATGGTAATACCACCGCTTATGCTTGGACCCCAGATGATAAAAAGCTGGTATTTTGGGCTGGCGGGATTTTCCACTCGGTTGATGTCAGTGACAATACAGTGACCGATATTCCGGTGCATTTGAAAGTTGAAAAGAAAATTTCCCCAGCTTTACGCTTTGCTGTTGATGTCGCACCAGATACCTTTAAAGTAAAAATGGCGCGTTGGACGCAAATCTCTCCTGACGGCAAAAATATTCTGTTCCAAGCGTTAGGTCATATCTATGTGCGTAACGTCAAATCTGGCAAAGCTAAGCGTTTGACCAAGCAAAAAGATCACTTTGAATATTATCCCAGCTTCTCCCGCGATGGCAAAAGTGTGGTTTATACCACCTGGGATGATAATAAATTAGGTAGTGTCAAAATTGCCAAATTACGCAATGGTCGCAGCCATACTGTGACTCGTAATAAAGGCCATTATATTGAACCTTCGTTCTCGCCGGACGGCAAAAAAGTGCTGTTCAAAAAAATCACTGGTGGTCACTTGTTATCTGGCGATTGGTCAATGGAGCCGGGCATTTATCTTGCTGACAGCAAAGGCGGCAAAAAAAGCAAAATCCGCCGGGTAACACAAAGCGGTTATAACGCTCACTTTACTGCTAACACTGATCGCGTTTATTTCAGCGAACGTGGTAAAGACAATCACCTATTATTCAAAAGTACCAACCTCAATGGTAAAGATGAAAGAACTCACTTCACTGGCGATTTTATCACTGACTATAAAGCCTCACCTGATGGCAAGTGGATCGCGTTCAGCCAACACTTTAATACCTTTGTAGCCCCCTTTGTAACTACAGGCAAAACCTTGACTGTGGGCAAAGGCACAGAGTCATTCCCGGTAAAACAAGTATCGAAGCAATCCGGTGACTATATTAACTGGACCGCCGACAGCAGCGAGTTGACTTGGGCTTTTGGCAGTCATTTTTATCGTCGTCCGATGACCGACACTTTTGCCTTCTTAAATGGTGCCCCTGAAGAAATGCCAGAAGCGGTGGCACAAGGACTCGATGTTGGCTTCGACAAAAAAGCCGATATGCCTGAGGGATTACTCGCGTTAGTGGGTGGTCGAGTGGTGACCATGCGTAATGCTGATAATGAGCAAGAGATCATCGAAGATGGTGTGGTATTGATTGAAAACAATCGTATCAAGGCGGTTGGTAAGCGTTCAGAGGTGCAAATTCCAAGTAAAGCCAAGCAAATGGATATCAGCGGTAAAACGGTGATCCCCGGCTTAATCGACGCTCATGCTCACGGTAGTTATGCCAGCTATGGTATTCAGCCAGAGCAAAACTGGGGTCAGTATTCTAACCTAGCCTTTGGCGTGACCACTATTCACGATCCATCCAATGATACGGGTGAAGTTTTCTCAATGAGCGAACTAGCCAAAGCAGGCATGACGGTTGCACCGCGTATTCAGTCGGTCGGTCGTATTCTTTATGCGGGTAACTTACCGGGTTATAAAGCCAATATTGGTAACCTTGAAGACGCCAAATTCCATATTCAACGGTTAAAAGACTCTGGTGCGATTTCGGTTAAGAGTTACAACCATCCTCGTCGTGATACTCGCCAGCAAGTGATTGCAGCAGCTCGCGAATTGAACATGATGGTGGTGCCAGAAGGTGGAGCCAAATTCCAGCACAACATGAATATGATTGTTGATGGTCATACCGGTGTTGAACATGCGTTGCCGATTGAAGATGTCTATTCAGACGTCAAACAATTTTGGAGTCAGTCACAGGTGGGTTATACCCCAACTTTTGTTGTCGCTTACGGTGGCATATCAGGTGAGAACTATTGGTATCAACATACTGATGTATGGAAAAACCAGCGTTTGATGCGTTATGTACCAAAATACATGGTTGAACCGATTGCCACACGACCGATGAAAGCACCTGAGCATCACTTCAATCATATTGAAGTGGCCAAAACAGCCAAAGAACTGCGTGATGAAGGCATTAAAGTCAATATTGGCGCTCACGGGCAGCGTGAAGGTTTAGCCGCGCATTGGGAGCTATGGAGTATGGCTCAAGGTGGTTTCTCTGGTTGGGAAGCAATCCGTGGCGGCACGATAGATGGCGCTTCATATTTGGGTATGGATAAAGACATTGGTTCTATTGAAGTCGGCAAGTTGGCTGATATGGCGATTATCGATGGTGATCCAACCAAAGACATTCGTCGTTCTGAGTTTGTTGCTTACACCGTGATCAACGGACGTATTTATGACACCAAAACCATGAATGAAGTGGGCAACTACGATAACAAACGTAATGAGTTCTTCTTTGAAAAAGGCAGCGTAACCAATATGCACCCGGCGACAGCGACCTATCTCGAAGAAAAAGCCCATAACTACCATTGGAAGCACTAAATGTTAATCAAGTTATTAACATTTGTGCCAGTAACCAACTGGTACAATGATAACTTTTAGGCAATAAACCACTGAAATATCTCAGATTTTATTGAGATATTCATCAAGAAAAATTCTTGGCTTTAGCGGGGCCGTATCTTACAGATACGGCCTTTTTTATTGTCTTAAATCAAAAATACGTTAATAAACATAAGCTTAGAAGCCCTAATGGTGAAAAAACAAGCGTTGGTACGATGAGATAAATTAAATTATTTAACAGCTTGATACATTATTTTAACAGTGATAAGCTCTGTCTCGTTCAGATAAGCAGCTGAAACAAATCTAAAACAGTTTAGATACAAAAAATAAAATAACTTAGATTTGAAAGTAAAACGATAATAAAAAGAGCTGCAAAAAATATACATTAAAAACATAAATCTAACATACTCAAATTTAACAAGACAGAAGGCAGTAAATCGAATGAACTTTAAGTTAGCAAAAATCAGCACCGCGTTAGTCCTTGGCTCTTTGGCATTAAGTGCTAGTGCCAAAGTAGATGTTGACCACAACTTTGAAAACCTTGAGCAAGACATCCATTTCATGAGCGGCGAAGGCCACATGGTTCGTGGTAAGCGTTGTGCGATTGAACATTTCACCCCTGTTCGCAAATCAAAAATCGAAAAGAAAGTAGCAGCCTATAAAAAAGCCACCGGTAGCAATGAGTTGATTAGCGCTTTAGGCACAGCTGTTGCTAACGTCACTATCCCAGTTCAATTCCATGTTATCTACAAAGACAAAAGAGGCGTTGTTGAAGGCAATGTATCTGACGGTCAAATCATGGATCAAATCGACATCCTTAACAGCGCATTCGCTGGTACTGGTTTCTCTTATTCATTAGCGGGTATTACTCGCACTAAAAACAACCGTTGGTATACCGGTTGTTTATCAAGCAATGTTGAATCACAAATGAAAGGTGCTTTGGCAGTTGATCCAGCTAGCAACCTCAACATGTATTCTTGTTCACCAGCACAAGGCATTTTGGGCTACGCTCGCTTCCCTGATTCATATGCCCAAAATAACACCATGCACGGCGTAGTATTGCTAGACGAGTCTCTGCCAGGCGGTAGCGCAGCACCTTATAACTTAGGTGATACAGCCACCCATGAAGTTGGCCATTACTTAGGGCTTTATCACACTTTCCAAGGTGGTTGTAACGCACCAGGTGATTCAGTCAGCGATACACCAGCTGAAGCCAGTGCAGCCTATGGTTGTCCTACGGGTCGTGACACTTGTTCAGGTGGCGGTGCAGACCCAATCCTTAACTTCATGGATTACACCGATGATTCATGTATGAACCAGTTCACCTCAGGTCAAACAGACCGTGCTCACAGCATGATGAATACTTACCGCCCTACTATGATGGGCTTGTAAGAAACAGCAAAGATTAAACACAAATAGAAAAATCGGCTAGCAAGGAGAAGCATAAGCCCGATTTAATAGCCGCCTGATGGCAACATCAGGCGGCTTTTTTGTTGTTGGGTATATGGAACTCCCCAACATTCACGAGGTTAAAACCTCGTCTACGGCAGAACGAACACACCAACGTAGACTCGAATTCATTCGCATTTTTGATTAATCAATTTGTTGTTCCGGTATAATGTTAATGCTATCATTCTTGAACATGAATCAATCATACATTTGTAGAGAAGTAACTTATGGCTAATTTGATTGTGAGAAATATTGATAATGAAATCGTCAGAGCCTTAAAAGCCAGAGCAGATAACAAGGGCATTAGTGCAGAAGCTGAACATCGTAAAATTCTCGAATCAGTATTAATTAAACCTAAAAAGAAAAGTTTTGTTGAAGTATTGCTCAGTGTGCCCGATGTTGGCGTTGATGCTGATTTTGAACGCCTTCAAGACGATGGGACAGACGATGTATTTGCTTGATACCAATGTTATCAGCGAAGTCAGAAAACAAAGCCAATCCCTGTGCCCGCCTTTTTCAGATTTTCAACCATAAAACCACCGTAGCGTTTTATCTAAACGCATTCTGGGTTAAAGTATCGGGGTAACCGTAACCTAGGACCCAAAATCTCTTAGCATTTAACCTTAGCTCTAACCACCATGGGAAACAACGCGTTGAAAATCTCCAAGAAATCACCTCTGTTATTAATGATCCTCGATGGTTGGGGATATAAAGAAGACCCAAAGCACAACGCTATCGCCCACGCCAATACCCCGGTATTGGATCAACTCAATAAAGATTATCCCAATACGCTGATTTCTGGCTCTGGCCTTGATGTCGGTTTGCCCGACGGCCAAATGGGCAATTCAGAAGTCGGTCATGTTAACCTCGGCGCAGGTCGAGTGGTTTATCAGGACTTTACCCGCATCACTAAAGCCGTCAGAGAAAAAACCTTTGCCGACAACTCAGTATTAATCGACGCTATCGACACCGCAGTCAGCAACAACAAAGCCGTACATTTGATGGGACTATTATCCCCAGGCGGCGTCCACAGCCACGAAGAACACATCGTTGCGATGATTGAAATGGCCCATCAACGCGGTGCCAAAGCCATTTACCTACACGCCTTTTTAGATGGCCGCGATATGCCACCACGCAGCGCTGGCGCTTCATTACAACTAATTGACGACACCTTTAAACGCCTCGGTTGCGGTGCAATCGCCAGCATCATTGGCCGCTATTATGCGATGGACCGAGATCAACGTTGGGACCGAGTGCAAACCGCTTATGATTTGATGACTCAGGGTAAATCGGCTTTTCAATATGACACTGCCGCCGAAGCATTAGCAGCGGCTTATGAGCGTGACGAAAACGACGAATTTGTTCAGGCCAGCTTTATTTCGGCTGAAGGCGCTATCACTGATGCCACTATCAACGACGGCGATGCCCTATTATTCATGAATTTTAGGGCTGACCGCGCCCGCCAAATGACCCGTGCTTTTATTGACGCTAATTTTAACGGATTCAGTCGAACCAAAGCCCCTCAATTAGGTGCTTTTGTGATGCTGACCCAATATGCTGACGATATTGACGCACCCGCTGCCTTTCCACCCACTGCGCTTGAAAACGTGCTCGGCGAATGGTTGCAAAAACATCACAAAACTCAATTGCGTATTTCTGAGACCGAAAAATACGCCCACGTCACCTTCTTTTTCAGTGGTGGCAAAGAGTCCTTATTCGATGGCGAAGAGCGTATTTTAGTGCCCTCGCCTGATGTTAAAACCTATGACCTGCAACCTGAAATGAACTCGGCACTGTTGACCGATAAATTAGTTGAAGCTATCCACAGTGAAAAATACGATGTGATCATTTGTAATTACCCCAACGGTGATATGGTCGGTCATACTGGTGTATTCGAAGCCGCCGTTAAAGCTTGTGAAGCCGTTGACGCTTGTGTTGGTCGGGTAGTTGATGCGTTAAAACAAGTTGGCGGCGAGTGTTTAATCACCGCTGATCACGGTAATGCCGAGCAAATGCAAGACTTGCATTCAGGACAAGTGCACACCGCCCATACGAGCGAGCCGGTGCCGTTTATTTATGTCGGCAGAGAGATAAGTAACATGGGACAAGGCACCTTAAGTGACGTAGCGCCAACCATGCTGCATTTAATGGGCATGGAACAACCCGCACAAATGAGTGGTCAATCCATTCTTAAACTGGCCGAATAACCATCGTGAGCAAAGCCGCTATTTTATCTGATTGGCATAACCCGCTAGTGGCGGGTTTGCTCGCATTGGCGTTACTTTTACCCACCACTTTTGCCCTAGCTGCTGACATCGACACCCTGACTCAAGAGCAGATTAAGCAACAACAAGAAAAAGAAAAGGAAGAAAAAGCCAAGGCTGAACAAAGACAAGAACTTGAATCCGTCCAGCAAAAAATCAAAGACTCAGAAAAATCGATTGAGAGTCAACACAGCAAACGCAAAGCCTTAACTAAACAGCTGAAAAAAGCCGAAAAAGAAATTGCCGATGTCGCCCGTCAGCTCAATAAAATCGGCAAAGATAAAAAAGCCAACCAACAAAAAACCACTGAGCTAAAAGCAGAGAAAAAAGCACTCAATCAACAGCAAAAACAACACCAGAAACTACTCGCCAGCCAGCTGTCGAGCATGTACGTCACCGGCTCTCACGATTACAGTAAATTACTGTTAAATCAACAAGAACCAGGCAAAATAGAGCGGGTACTGGGTTACTATCAATACCTCAATAAAGCCCGAACAGAAAACCTCGACCGGATTGAAACCATCCTTGCTCGATTGGCACAAATTGATCGGCAATTGGCCGAAACCCTGCTGACCTTGACCGGATTAGAGCAAAATCAGCTCACCAAACAAGTGCAACTGAACCAATATCAACGTGACCGCAAACAAACGCTAAGCCAAATTCGTCGTCGGCTGAAAACCGAATCACAACAGCTTGAACAACTTAAAGTTAACGAACAAGCCCTTACCGCTGCGTTAAATCGCATTCGCTCACTGACCACCCAAGCCATCGAATTACTCGGATTATCGCGTTTTAAAGGGCAACTAGGTTGGCCGGTCAATGGTAAATTAAACAATAAATTTGGCCGAAAACGACGCGGAAGCCTGCGCTGGAAAGGCGTCGTTATCGACTCAGTGACTGGCACAGCGGTCAAAACCGTTCATCAGGGACAGGTACTGTTTGCCGATTGGCTAAAAGGATTCGGCTGGGTTATCGTAGTCGATCATGGTGATGGTTATATGAGCCTTTATGGTCATAATCAAACCCTGCTCAAAACCGTCGGCGAAAAAGTCGAGGCAGGTGAGCCGATTGCTTTGGTGGGAAAAAGCGGCGGGCAATCCAGAGCTGGTCTATACTTCGAAATACGACATCAGGGAGTTGCAATCAACCCGTCCTTGTGGTGTAAAAAGGGGGTGTAAAAGCTATTTTTACTTTGCTTAACTCTGATAATACTCTTTATGTAAGAGAAATGAGCCACCTATAAGTGGCGCTATGGAGTGTAGTTATGATGAAGCCCACGACAAAACCCAACCACACTGTTTCAATTTTATTGTCTTTACTACTGCTCACCTCCAGTCTGTTTTCATTCAACCTCAACGCCATTGAAACGCTGATCAAAGATACTGCGTCACATGGTGCTGATACCACTCAAAGTACGGCGATAGCCGATGAATCAGCGACCAAGGCCCAGCCCTCAGTAGTCACAGCCAGAACACTGCACCAAATACTCCGTCAGATTGATACCTACTACGTCGATAAAGTTAACGTCGATGTGCTACTTGAAAAAGCCATTAAAGAAGTGTTTAAACAACTCGACCCACATTCTAGCTACCTTAACGAACAAGATTTAAACGCCCTGTTTGATTTGGCTAACGGTCAATATAATGGCCTAGGCATTGAGGTTGAAGTCAGAAATCAACGTTTAGTGGTGCTGGCAACCATCAAAAACTCCCCTGCCGAAATGGCCGGATTACTAGCTGGTGACATTATCGAATCTATTGATGGTGTAAATGTGGCGGACAAAACCCTTGAAGAAGTCAGTAAAGTGATCAAACAGTCAAAACAAAATACTCGGCTCTCGGTGATCAGAGATTATTATGACAATCCACTAGAGTTCACCCTCGAAAAAGCCGATATCTCCGTCGAAAGCGTGACTGGTAAACTACTCGATAACGATATTGCTTACATCAAGATTTTTAGCTTTCAATCCAACACCACCGAAGAATTAGTCGCGCAAATCCAAAGCTTAAAAGAACTCGCTCACAACTCTCTTAACGGTTTGTTACTTGACCTGCGGGATAACCCCGGCGGTGTGCTCGAAAGTGCGGTAGGAGTCAGCGATTTATTTCTTAACAAGGGGATCATAGTCACCACCCGTGGCCGTTTTAACGATGCTAATCGCAACTTTTACGCCACCCCCGGGGATATTTTGCCACAACGTCCCGTCACTATCCTCATCAACGAAGGCTCAGCGTCAGCTTCCGAAATTGTTGCCGGGGCATTAAAAGAAAACAACCGTGCGACAGTGGTTGGCGTTCAATCCTACGGCAAAGGGTCAGTGCAATCACTTATTCCTTTGGGCGAAGGTAATACCGCAATAAAACTAACCACGGCCTTGTATTACACCCCAGATGGACTGTCAATTAACGGCATTGGCATTACCCCTGATGTTGAGGTGTTACAGCAAGAAACTCCCAACCTTGACAGTGCGATGGCTGATCTTGAGAATCGTTGGGGTTTAAGTGGCAAAATGCTCGCCAACCGAGATTTTCAACTTGATGAAGCCCAGCGACTGGTATTGAAACAAAAAGCGGTTGTTTTCAATCAATCGGTTTTTGAAGAATAACGGGAAAATAGCAATCAATTGATAATATGCCTGAGCGCCGTTATACTCCCTCAGGCTGATTTTTCACTGAAGCTAAACACAGACCCTAAACACTGGCTCTAAACACTGGCTCTAACTAAAAGAACAATATTACGTGCATCTACTCTATCGACTGCTCAGTTTACTACTTCCGCTGTTACTACTCAGCCTGCCCTATGCAGGCCATGCTGCTGATGGAAAACTGGTATTGATCATTGATGATATGGGTTATAACCGTCAAGATATTGATGCCCTCTCCCTGCCCGGCGCTGTGACCTTTGCTATCTTACCCCATACCCCCTTTTCTAGATCCTATGCACTCAAAGCCCGTGATGCTAATAAAGATGTGATATTGCACATTCCAATGGAATCTTTGAGCGGCAAAGAGCTTGGCCCCGGTGCTTTGTTATCTGACATGAGTCAGCAACAAATTGAAACCCATCTCAGCGCCGCTCTTAACGAAATTCCCTTTGCTATTGGCATTAACAATCACATGGGCAGTTTGCTGACCCAAATGCACTCACCGATGTCCTGGACGATGGATTTTTTACAACGCCACCAACTATTTTTTGTCGACAGCAAAACCTCCCGTTTCAGCCTTGGAGAAGAACTGGCCGAAAAAGTCGGTATTCCTAGCTTCCATCGTAACGTATTCATTGATAACGATTTATCACCCGTTGCTATGGCTAAACAATTCAGACAACTGATCCGCATCGCACAAAGGTACCAACACGCCATTGGTATTGCCCACCCTTATCCTGAAACGATTAAATTCCTCAACAGAAACCTGCCAACGTTACAACGACATGGTGTCAAGTTAGTGCCACTTTCAGCATTACTCCCTGGCCAATTGATCAAACTGGCTAAAGCCGACAGCAATAATAACGAGGTTGAAACTTCGTCTACCACTGGCCAGTCAAAATAAAAATGACATTAACCGTTACAAACAAAGCTAAAAAGGAACGCCCTTAACCATTGTGAAAATGTTGCAAACAGATAATAATGCTGGATAACCACCAAACAATGGCCCTCGGCAAAAAGTGAGATCATGGAAAAAAGCGAAATAGAAGCAACGCTGGCAGAGACCTTTGAGGATTTTATCTTAAGTCCTGATGAAAAAAATTTACTTAGAAGTGCTTTTCAACCCTTTCAGTATGATATCAGCACCTTGCAATATGCCCGCAACAAAGCTTTTTCGCTGGTTCGTCAGCAGTTTGTCCAATCACCTGAAAACCATGTCGAATCGTTAAAATGGCTTGAAGGCGTAATAAAAACCATAGATTCAGTGCGTTTAGAGCACAGCCTGAAAAAAAGCCGCGCCTATTTTAGTCCGGGTACTAGCTGTGTTGATAAAATCATCGCCTCACTCAACACCGTCAAAACCCATCTTGATATTTGCGTCTTCACCATTTCAGATGACGTCATCAGCAAAGCGATTATCGAAGCTCACGAACGTGGGGTAAAACTGCGGATCATCACCGATGACGACAAAGTATCCGACATAGGCTCGGATATCGCCGAATTTGTCCACAACAACATTCCGGTAAAAACCGATGACAGCCCAGCGCACATGCATCACAAATTCGCCATCTTCGACCAACAGACCTTGCTTAATGGTAGCTTCAACTGGACTCGCAGCGCCTCACGCAACAACAACGAAAACATCGTGGTTGATTCGAGCCCCCATCTGGTGAGCAGTTTTCAGCAAACTTTTGATGCCTTATGGGAAGAGTTTATTTGGGCTAAAGGATGAACGCGGGGGCGCGTTCCTACGACGCGCTTTCGGTTTGCTGAGCCTGCTGCTCAGTTGCCCCCATCACATTGTCTTTAAACTTGGCAAAACCTTCAAAAATCAAATCATAAGTGTTATTGGCGTTTTCTTCGATATCGCCATTAAACACATTTAATCCGCTGAGAATATCTTTAGCTTCGCCAAAACCTTTATCGACACCGCCGCCCACCACACCTAAAAAGCTGTCGAGCTGCTGTTCAAGCGAGTCGCCATTACCTTGTTGCTGTTGCTGATATAGCGGAAAGAAAGAAGTGGCAAAATCGACGATACGAGCAGCGGTGGCCTCAGGGGAAAAATCAATACCTTCATCAAAGGCTTTTTGTGCGGCATTTTTGCCAAGGGTGGGTTCGAGTTCTTTATTAATGCCTTCAAGGGCTGATTTTAACATCAACGACAAAGGTTCATTTTGACTAGAAATACTGACTTGGGATTGCAAAATCGTAGTATTTAATGCATCTCGTCGTTCCTGAACGGTGGTTAACTCGACTTTATCAGCCCCTTGCCCCTGCCGTGTGGTGGTTTGGCTGGAACTAAAACGGGTTTGAGAAATCTGTTCAAATGACGCAATAGCGGCGCTTGATATAGCCATGATAATACCCCTGCTTTTACTCTGTTGATGCCAATACTAATGGCTAAGTATAGCCTTCCAAAGGTGATTATTAAAGCAGCGATTCAATTTGCACTAACAGGGTTAACGAGGTTTCAACCTCGTTAACCCTCAATGCAAATTACTAGCCTTTGGCAGCCAATAGCTTTTCTAGCTCAGCAATGCGTTGTTTCATCGGCTCAATCACTTCAATCACCTGAGCTTCAGTGAAGCGGCGTTGAATGTGTTGTGGGCAGTTACTGTCCCAGGCGTCGACGGTGAAAATTAACGCTCTTTGAGGTCTGCCTTTATAACCGTCATCGTGCAGTTTGGCGATAAGTTCTTTATCATCTTCTTCAAAACGTGCAGTACCCCAGATTTTAACCCGGCTTCGATTGGCATAATCCATCACAAAGATGTGGGCTTTGTTGTTGTCGTTGAGGTTACCCATGGAGATATATTGACGGTTGCCAATGAAATCGGCGAATGCCAACGTCTTTTCGTCCAACACTTTCAAAAAGCCCGGCGCACCGCCACGATGCTGAATATAGGGCTGGCCTTCAGCATTAACACTGGCCATATAAAAAGAATCCCGCTCTGCCAGAAAACCTTGCAAATCCCGGGTGACCTTGGTATTAAATTCCATGTTGCTATAACCACGGCGAGAGCCTAAACGCTGCTGCACCGCTTTGACGGAGGGAGTAAAGGCAATATCACTGGATAAACTTGGCATAAAAACATCTCTTATCTGTTAATGGGAAACACCGATACTCTAAATAGACCGTTCGGTAACATTCGATGACGAACAGTATAAACGATAACCACCTGTCGTGACAATAGTGGGGTTGTTTAAGCAAAATAAGTCGCTTTGTTAGCTG
>CBDIDQ010000054.1:0-158667 GCA_965277695.1 Alteromonadaceae bacterium | reverse complement strand
GCTCAATGCGGCTTTCCAGGCTTTAAGCAAAGTAATGTGACATACGTCCCTGACAGCAGTTTTGAAATTGAGGCTGAAATTCTCAATCCGAGTTGTTTTAACAGAGGAAGTAACGCCCAAACCAACTTTGAAAATGCCTGCTTTGAATATTTTTGGGCATTTTCAAACTATCCTACACCTTACATTGATACGCCTATTTTTGACGAACCTTTTATATGGAATTCCACAATTGGTACTGTGAATGCTGGTAGCCTAGTGCCATTCAAGGATTATTACGTCTACTATCATTTTGCCGCGCAAAACGAATTTATTTCACTGTTAACTTTCACACCAGTAAAAATCAGAGGACAAATCGGTTCAAAGTTTGATCCCTGTGTATTTGGCTACCCACTTTGTGTGTTTGGTATAGATACGACAAAGCTTGGTGAAGCTTTATTGCTCCCCGTTTATTGAGCGTCAGTACTAATAGGATAGCCATTTCTGTCTGTTATACGAGACGAAGGTGGCTTTTGTAGTAAGCCATTAATTTGTTTCAACGCAACATAACCAGATGTAACTGGCCAAGCCAACAGAAACAAATTTAGTAGATAAAAAGCAATGAGGTTGGTGTGAACAGGGTCTGAAATCAATAACGATATGACAATAATTAACCCTGCGATAATGCCACAATAGCCACAAAGCAATAATACTTTACCTACCATAAGTTTTTTTTTGCTATGATCGGTGTGATCCAAAGAGGCAAAAACCAGACCGGCAACACCAGCTATTGCTAGAGCAAGTGGGATTAAACGCACAAATATGCCAACAAGAGGCTGGGCCATAACATGTCCAGACGAATACATAAGATAAACAACACTGGGAATACAAGGGACAATAGAAAGTCTCAGCAACCAGATAACACTTTTATCAAAGTTGACTGCTTTGTTAATGATATTGAACGCAAAATATCCGGCGGTGACGGGCCAAATAATCAGGCACAGACTAAACAAGTAAAAAACAACATCATTAAAATGTATTGGGGAAATAACAAAAAACAAGATGTATTCCAATACTAACCCAACCATTACCGCAAAATAACCACAGAACAGAAATAGCTTACATAGGAATAAACCCTTTTTATCCAACTCCGACGAGGAGAAAACCAAGCTAATGATACCAGCCAGCGCCAATATAAGGTTAAACGCAATAAGAAATTTTCCGTTAACCAATAAATTTACCGGGTATGTAATCATATGTTGTTGACTATCTGAAAGGTAAGCCGGAAAAGCGCTCAATGTTATGCTAGCTACGGGTTGATAACTCGGATAGGGGTAATTGGGATCATAATGACCAACAATCAAGAGGTATAATAAATAAGCGACCAACGGCAACGCAGGAATAACTGAAAGCCTTATTAGTAGTTTAGACATTATCTTTAAATTCCAAATCGTCAATCAGACAATAATAAAGCATAGGTGGCCTCTTTCATGATCTCCACTATATCTGTAATGTTAACAACGGATAATTGTTTTTCTGTCGGTAATGCGTACCTGCTGGTCTATAATAAATACCTCAAGCAAAACAACACCCAAAACAACACCTAAAACAGCACCTAAAACAACAAGGAAAAACACCATGGGACTTATTGCAGGCTTAATGGGCAACGCCTCAGAAGTAGATATAGATGAATTGCGCGAACAAATGGGGCCGATTATGGCCGATAACGAAACCATTGAACTGGCGTATAAAGAAATCCGTGATATGTTTATTTTCACCAATAAACGCTTGATTTTAATCGATAAACAAGGACTCACCGGACGCAAGGTTGAATATCATTCAATCCCCTATAAATCCATCACCCACTTTTCAGTCGAAACCGCAGGTCACTTTGACCTCGATGCCGAACTGAAAATTTGGATCTCCGGCACCGACGCCCCAGTAGAAAAAGAACTCAAAGGCGGCACCGATGTCGTCGGCATTCAAAAAACCCTAGCTCAGTTTATGTTTGCTTGAATATAAACAACACGAAAATGGCCACCTCCTTGTGGCCATGCTGTGGCTGCTCGTTACATCAATCACGAAAACAAACCTAAACCCCGAACACTGTGCCCGGGAAGCAAAGTATCTAATGCATTGTTTTGTAAGTGGTTGCTGAGAATCTCAGCATAAATATCCCGGTAGTCTACGGTGTTATTCAAAAATCGTCCCCGCTCCAGCTGATCTTCGGCCAAACCCGGCCAATCACCATAAATACCACCGCTAATCCCCCCACCCAGCGCATACCAAGTCGAAGCATAACCGTGGTCAGTACCACCACTACCATTTTCTGCGGCGGTGCGACCAAATTCAGTTTGTGTCATGATCACCACATCTCGCATCAATTCAGCCAAATCCGTATGTAAAGCAGCAATGCCACCAGCAAAATCAGCATGTGAACGAGCCTGTCGACCACCCGCTTCACCGCCACCTTGATTACTGTGATTGTCCCAACCGCCAATCGTGGCAGTCGCTAACTCCAATCCGATCCCAGATTTAATCAACTGGGCAATTTCCATCAAACTACGACCAAAAGCAGAATCCGGATAAACCGCTCCGTTAGCAGGCAAATAAGGCTGACTTCTGATTTGGCGGATCAAGTCCACATCCTGCGTCATTTTAATACCAAAACGATGCAACAGCTGTCTGGCAGAATTAACCCCAGCATCCTGTTGATAAACCTGACCCATTCGCGCCAATAAAAGGCTGTCTTCATCAGGCGAAACCCCAAGCGCAAACTCATTCAAACTACTCAAAGTCGCCGCTGTCGCCTCCCCTCTCAAGGACTGCGCCAACTCATCACCAAATCCCACCGCACGAAACGACGAACTGGCAGCCTGAGTTTGCATATGACGGTTCAACCAACCATCAGCCTCCCCACTCGCGCCCACACTGTTAATATGACCACTCTCAATAAAATGCTGACCAGAAAAATGAGAACGACTCGCCTCGGGGTAATGTACCGTGGGCAAAATGGCTAATTCACCAGCCTGATAAATCGGCAACAAAGGAGCTAGTGCCGGATGAAAACCAAAGGTACCATTAATATCCAGCGCCGCTTCAACGTCATTAACATCGGGTGGACGAATGCCAATCGTCGGCCGCAACGCATAATAACGCTCATCGGTATAAGGAATAACGGCATTCAAACCATCACAACCGCCCCGTTGAAAAATTGTAATAAGGGTTTTGCCTGTCGCGGCATTAGCGGTATTAACTTTAAAACTCAACGGGTTACCACTTAATAATGTATTGGTACCAGCAACTGCCAAAAGGCTTTTAATAAACTGACGACGTTTCATCACTCACTCCTTATTGATATTGAAAACCGGGGAAACTCAACACGCTACCAAGTAAACGGCTTAACTTATCTTCAACAGCAGTACCGTTGATATCAAAAGCTTCACCTTCATTGAGAATATCCAGCGCAATTTGATATTCCAGTTCACTAAACTCATTCGCCATAGCCAATTCAAAGACATAACTGACAACCGCCTCAACTGAATGATAATCCCGCTCAAGCAACATCTGCCTGAACCCCGTCACTATCACATCACTATTTTGCCAAGCCGCCTTGTTTACAAAACGCATTCGCTGCAATAATGCGTTACTATTTAACCAATCCTCAGCCACTTCTGAATACCCGGTCGGCGCAGGAAATTCAAACAATGGCATCCCCAGCCGCGACAACTCATCAGCTAACACATCACCAAACTCAGCCTCAACAATCTGAGCATCAAAGCCACGAACAGTTGATAACACCAATTCAAGTGGCGTTTTGATTTTGCTGCGATAATGCTGCGGCGCATTAAACGCTGCTGAGTTAAAAATCACCAACAATACCGAGCGAATATCGCCATCAGTGGCTAAAAACTCAGCAGCACACTGGCTTTGCAATGGACTAACAACTTGGTCGCTAACAAAAAGAGTCACCAATTTACCGCAGATGAAATGAGCCGTTGACGGATGAGCAGCAAGGATATCCAACACCTGCTCCCCCTCTTCAACACCAGCCCCGGTAATTGACTGACTAAGAAAAACCTTATTACCGCTATCGTGCAAATCGTCATTAAACCAAAAATCACCATCCAACTCATGCCAGCCAGTAAATACCCGCGACAATTCAGCAATATCAGTCGCGGTATAACCGCCATCAACCCCAAGGGTATGCAACTCCATCACCTCACGAGCGTAGTTTTCATTGGCTCTGCCCACAATATTGCGATCATTATTTAGATAACGGATCATTGCCGGACTTTTGGCACTGCTGGCTAACAGGTCTCTGAACTTGCCTAAAGCATGTTGACGAAACAGCTTATTCTCACGTAATTCATATTGCACAGATTCATGGGTATTAATATTGGTGCTGAAATGATTCTCCCAAAACCACGCCATCACTTCCCTAAGCTGCTTTTTCGAATAAGTCATATAACGCAACAAATAAGCATTTAAATCCTCCGCTTCAACCACCGCAGTAGCCGCCATCTGCGCCTCAAAATCCGCATCATCAATATCATCAGGGTTTAACTGCTCAGCCAAAAATGCCTGAGCTTGTCCATCATCTTGTTTAAACCGCGCCAATAATGATGGCGTAACGCCAAAGGTGATCCGCTGCGCCAATTGCAGTGAATCAGTCAACAGCTGCTGACCAGTCAAACGCAAAGTCTGTTCGCTACTTTTACCATTAACATCAATCGCTACCAGCGTGATCAACACTTGTTCACCCGCAGACACCTTATTCCTGTTAACAGGCAGCGCCCACTGACCGCTAGCAATACTGATATTCAACGCTTGGTTTGTCACCGTTTCACCTAACAGCGGATCACTAATTGTTGCGCTAATAGACTCAACACCAATATCATCAGTTACCATGCCATGCACCGTAAAACCAATAACATTAACTAAATCCAAATCTTGATGTGAAGTGATCGCTATCACTGGAGGTGCAGTATCTTCGGTAATAAGGTAGGAACGTCTGATTTGTGTGTTGTTCTGCGCATAATCAAATGCAGTAACAACAACAATGGCACTTTGGCCAGCACTGATCCACTGCGCTCGGATATCGGCTTGCCATCGTTGACTGACTTCATCAAAATTAACCACAGCAGTATGTTCGCCAGCAACGGGATCACTAATCAACAATTCAATATGCTCTACAGCCTGATTATCAGATGCCACACCACTGATACTAAACCCGCCCGCGTTGGCGATATCAGCTGTCGGCGTTGCAATGGCAATTTCAGGCGCAGTTAAATCGATATCACCATACTCACCCTGCTTGAGATTAAAAGTAACAGCGCCAATATCAGTGATCACCGGTCCATAATAACGACGCCCCTCGCCATACGGGTTTTTCACCCTAAACACATAGCGCTGACCTTGACTTAACCCTTGTAAATCAAAAGTCAGTTGTCCATCGCTATTGGTATAACCAGACTTGACCCATTCAATATCACCATTGTTAGCAATCTGGTAAGCAGTGACTTTTTGCCCTGGCACTAAGCGTTCATTCGTTTTATCAACCAAAGTAAGCGGCACCCCACCAATCGCAAAATCGACCTCACCAGGAGTAGAAACGGGTTCACTATAAAAGCTGCCAGTGGCAAATACTCTGGCTTTGAACTTGTAGCTCTCACCCTGAGTGATACCAGTTAGTTCAAATACAGCAACCCCTTTTTCATCGGTGTATATACTGTTATGCCAATGGGCTTCGCCCGCTTCATCAAATCGGTAGACACTCACTTTTTGATTGGGATAAGCAATCCCCGTTAACACATTCGACAGATTAACAATGACGGGTGGACTACCAACAATCAGCTTAGTACCGCCTTCAGTACCTACATCAACAACCGCCTCATAAGCTATCGAACCATCGAGCAGACTTTTTGCCCGGGCAATATATCTGTGCTCCTCATCCAAAGCAGCCAAATTAACCCTGACAATACCATCAGCATCACTGTACATACTGCGTACATAATCACGAGAGCCATCTGCCGAAACACGATAAAACGACACTTTATGCTCAGCCAGAAGCTCGGTTGGCATCACACTGCCATTAATTACCTCGACCCTAGTGGTGCCAATCTTAAAAGCAAGAGTGCCAGTGGCTTCAACAGGTGTAGAATAACTAGAAGTGTCATTAAACACTTTAGTTTTGAGGATATAACGACTGCCACCTTCCTTGCCTAACCCAGGCAAATCAAACAACACCACTCCATTGCTATCACTGGTACCTGAGGTAAACCAATCGAGACTATCGTCAACATCAAGCCGATAAACGGTCACCTTGTAGTCGTGCAAACCCAACCCGGTTTGCGCATCAATCAGCGTCACCACCAGCGCTTTATTGCCCACCACAAAGTCATAATCACCTTCGCCAGTCAGCACTTCACTGTATTTACTTTGTTGATTAATACTACTTTTCGCCCTGATCACATAGCCATGACCATCAGCAGGAAATGGCAAATTGAGCCGCAACACACCATTGTCATCAGTCGTCGCCGAGCTATACCAGCCATAATCACCATCTGCTTCAACTTTTTTGATAGTCACTGGTTGATTGGCAAAAACAGGCAAACCCGGCTCACTGCCATTCGTCAGTGTGATCTGAACTTTACCAATGACAAAATCATAGCGCTCAAGGTTGGTCAGTGGCGCACTGAGATTACGAAAATGATTAAACACCGTCGTACCCAGCATATAGGTTTGACCGTTTTCAATATCTTCTAGCTCAAAAGCGACTTGACCGTCGATATCAGTGACCGCATCAGAATACCAGACCCGATCACCGTCAGTATCAATTTGATAAGCGACAACCTTGGCATCATTAAGAGGTTGGTTAGATTGAGCATCAATTAATCTGACATCGAGACGCCCAGCGAGCGAATCTGTACTAATCAATAAAAAACTCAAAAAGAGGGATTTAGTCAATAGACCAAATAAACATAACAAAAACGCACGAACAATCGCGTGCAACCAGCTAACACCGAGCCCAACGGGACTCAGCCAAAAATTTAAACCCAACATCGTACTGCCTCCAGACAATAAATACCAATGTGGAACAACATAAATTGTGTTGATTGCTCTATACACCGTACTGCAAAAGTCTATTTTTGCATACAACACCCGTACAAATCTCAATCACCACTGAGTATAGACAGGCAGCCGAAAAGGCAAACTCACTTCGTTAAGTTATTTTTTTGTGACCTAGTTAGAGTGAGTTAATTAGTTGATATTAAACAACAAAAATAACTGGTCTGAACAGTTTAATGGGAGGTTTTAAAAAAGATACAGTAGAGAAAGGAATAAAAAGTGTTGTTTTACCGGGTTAAGCGTAAATTTGACCTCAAGGCGTCAAAAAGTCAATTTTACCAAGTTGGCTAATTTAGCTTTTTGCCGGCTCATCATCGTCAATAACAGTGATCGCCACCAGCTTACTGTGCAGTACTTTTTTGGCTGTTTTAACACATTGACCACACTCAGTACCCACGTTAAGACCCCTTGATAAACAACGCATAGTGGTTGAACCCTCTTCAATCGAGTTGTTAATTGCGTTATCAGTAATACCATGGCAGATACAAACGAACATAGACACTTCCTATAGATTAAGCTTTCGATTCAGCTTTGGTTTAACTTTGATTTAACTTTGGTTTATTTTTAATATAAATGCAACCAAAAACAACACACATTCCCACCAATAAAGTGTGTGAAAGTAGCCACATAGTAAGTTAAACAAGAATGATTCGCAATAGCGTCATTTGAATAGTGCAAAAAAAATGCATCAATTGAAAGATCTACCCGGTATTTCACCCGCATAAAAAGCGATAACGGCCTAGAACCTATAACGGACAAAGGTTTCAAAGCGCTTGAGTTGATCTTGACCGAAGTCTTCATGCTGCTTCTTATCGACATAAATGGCGTTCAAACCCAGCTGCCAATTGTCGGTTAAATCATAACGAGCAGCGAAACTCAGTGTCCGTTTTAATTCTCCAGAATTCAACCCCAAATCGAGGTCGATAATACGGTAAATTAACTCATCATGATAATAAGATAATGAAAATGACAAGGCATCAGAATAATCAAACTTCGCGCTAGCAAAATAGTTACTAACCTTACCTTCAAGTAATGCATTTACACTGTCAATTTGACGCTTTCGGGTCCCTACGGTGGCCAATAAATCTGGCGAAAAGCGGTAAGATAAACTCGCATAAGGGGTTTTGAGACGGGTATTATTTAAGCGATTTAAATAACCCACATTGGCGGTATAGCGGTCAGATTTGTGACTATAACCCAAGGTTAATTTGGCCGCATCATAGGGCACTGAAAAATTCACATCAGTGGTTTCATCAAACTCGGTTTTGTCACCCTGAATAAAATGGGTTTTGGTTTTATAACGTAAATTAAACCGCCATCCCCTTGGTTGGATCAGATAAAGTGCGGTTTCAAAGCTGGCTAGGCCAAAACGCACCTTTTTGCCTCTTTTACTATTTTTTTGCAGATAATTCAGGCGGTTATTCCACACCAGATAAATCGGCCGCTGCCACAGCTCAAACGGCTCTCCGGGCGTAAACCGATACTCACCATTAAATCGATGACTGGTATAATGACTCTTTTTTGAAAAACCAAACTCTTTACGTTCAACCTGATAATCATCGCCAGCGCCATCATCACTCACCTCAAGGTATGAAAATGCACTGCTTTGCCGATCAAAGCCTTTAGCCACGCTGATTTGTGCGTTAAAACGATGTTTTGACTTTCTCGCTTTTTGTTGCGAACGAGTAATTAACTGTTTGAGTTTCAACAGTTTTTTGTTGTCTTTCATCTGCGGCGAAAGGGCATAAATGGTGTCAACCGCAGTCTCAGCCTCGCTATACTGTTTGGCTTTAATATAACCAATCGCCAACTCCAGATTAACCCTAACGCTTTCCTTATGATTGCCTTGGGCTGCGACTTTAAGCTTTTCTAATATATCAATTGAGTCTTGAATTTTGCCCTGCTTGCGCAGCACCAAAGCGTCTTCAAGCTTAGCTATCTCTGGCTTAGCTATCTCTGGCTTAGCTATTTCTGGCTGCTTAGCAGCATTGACAAACGGGCAACATAATAAAAACCAACAACAAAACCAGCCAAATCGCGACAACTTGGCTGGTTTGATGGATAAATCGGTGATCATTCTACTCATTTTTACCTGCTCCTTAGCCAATCCACAGCTTAACTATTGATCAACCTCCGTATTCAACTGTTCAATGTACCAATCATCTTCGGCGACAAAATCCATTAAACTGCTATCATCCAACTGATTCAGCAAAGCTTCCGGTTCAGCAACACTCTTACCACTGCCTCTGGCCACAGCCGTTTGCTGCTCTTCTACCGCCTCATCAACAATCTCATTTAACGCCTCAGCTTTAGCGTCTGATGACAGACCGTGAGTGTCAAGCTCACTGTAGAGCCCATCACTATCGCTGACCATAAAGCCTGTTTGAAACTCAATATCATCAGCAAAGGCTTGATCTATCACCTGCTCTAATATCTCAATGTCACTCAATGATTCATCCAGTGACTGTTCCATAGTACTGGCCAAATCATCCGCAGCTAATTCTGCCTCTAGCGCGTCAAAGGCAACCTCATCAATGATCATTTCATCCGAATCAAGGGTCAATGGTTCAGCCGCAACAAAGGACGACGTGAGCGCTAATAATAAGCTAACTGCCAAACACAACAGCGGGGGTATTTTGTTCATTTATTCAGTTAATCGTGCTTCAATTGCAAAGGCCAAGAGAATACCATATTGGCACCTCCCATTTCACTTTCTCTTACTTGAGCACTCCCCTGATGCCACATCGCTATTTGCCTGACAATCGCCAGTCCCAAACCATATCCACCTGATTGACGACAACGGCTGGCATCCACCCGACGAAACGGCTCAAAAATAAACTGCCGCTCAGCCTCAGGTACACCGGGGCCATCATCACTGACATAGATATGCTGATATTTGTCACTGATGGTGTACCGTACTTCTACTTTACTGTGAGCGTATTTCAACGCATTCAAAATCAAATTCTCAATCGCCCGGGTTAAAAACCGTCGATCAGCATTAAAGTTAATATTCTCAGCACCATCAAATTGAACATCAATGGCATCAACAAGCGGCGATATCGAGTGTTCTATATCGCTGAAAAACGTCTCCAATCCAATCGCTTCAATCGCTATTAGGGGTTTTTCCCGTTTTAATTTCGAAAAGGTTAGCACTTCATCAATCAGCTTTTCTAATTCAACCAAATCCCGCTCAACCCCCTCGGTTTCGTCAATCAGTCCGGGCACTTCTTCAATATTGGCCATGCGAAAACGAATGCGGGTAATCGGTGTCCGCAACTCATGAGAGATCGCCCGCACCATATCTCCCTGAGCATCAATTAAACGATGAATACGAGTGGCCATTTCAGTAACGGTGCTACTTAAACGGCTAATCGCATCTTTACTTTGTGACGAGGTGATCGACATTTCCTGATCATGACCTATCTGTTCAATTTGCAAATCAATGCCGTTAAGCCTTTTCTCAATTGGATGCACCAACAAATATGTCGCTGTCGCCATAAACATTAAAGCCAAAATGATCGCCACCGCTATTAATCCCAACGGAAACCAATCAAACAAGGGGATAGCCCCAACTTCTAGTACATAAGGAGAATTACCTAAAGGCGCATAAGCCTTTAATGTCGGCGTTGCCGCAGTAGAGTTTTTTAATACCACCGCAATATTGCCTTTTTTAATCGAGCGCAAACTCGACGCCGACAATTGCAACTGATCTTGCGCCCGCAATTTAATCGGATATTCAAACAAACTGCGGATCTCACTCAGCGCACTCAAACGCTCACCACTTTTGTGCCGTCCCAGCTCGTTGAGCATCAAAAATGCCGACACCCGCACCAAAGAAGTACCAAAATCATTAAGTTGCACACTCAAAAACTGATCACGCTCCGGCAGCTCAATAAAAGCCACACCCTGCGTCAATGAAGCATTCATTTTCAGGACAAAATGCTGACTACTCAGCTGGGTTTGTTGACTATCGGTTAAACTTGACTCATCCAGCCTGATCGGCTCAAAAGCCAAGCCGCTAAGCTGTTCAATCGCTTTGAGCCATTGCTCCCGCTTCGCCCCCTGATGCCTTGACACCCCTTCACCAATCAGCTGAAAAGTACCACCATAATATTGGCTGATATGCTGAGTAATACGATATTCATTGGTGTAATAGGTCGCCACTGCGGCAATAAACAACGCCATACCCATCGCCACAATCATGCCGGAATAAATTCTTAGAAATACGCTGTGCATTAGTTTGCTGTGATTGCCACATAGCTATTTATCATGGTGACATTAAAGCCTTAATTGGCCAAAGGTTGCAGTGAATTTATGTAGTGGTTTGTATCTGATTGTAGCGAGGCGAGTTATAGCTGGTGATTGATGGTGATTGATGGTGATTGATGGTGATAAATAATAGTTAAGGGCCGTCCTTGGCCCTTATTTCTTTACAGCTCCAAACCTAATTTTTTCGCCATATCAACCAGCTGGGTTGAGATAGCCTGATAATTATTGGCTGGTAATCGTTGCTCGTCTTTATCAGACAAAATAACAAAGCTTTCACCCGGTTTAATACCGTCGGTCACTTTGATCACATACTCACCCGGGGTTAATTCCAGTTCAGGTATATCGCTATTGCCCCATAATGAATCCCAGAAACCGACATCCGGTTTTTGGTAGCTGATAAACAGTTTTCTAACACTGCGATCAACATCATCAATAGTAAAACCAATACCTTCAAGCAATACTCTCATTTCAACCCAAACCGTATCAACGCTTTTGATTGAATGGAATACTGGTGAGCCGTCGGCATCATTGGCTGTGGTCAAGGTAATAATCTTGCTACCAGTACGTTTGGCTTTATCTATGCGTAACTCCTGCAAAATTTGAAAATGATAAACAAACTCATTTAAAAAGCCGATTTCAGCCCGTTGCCTTTGCTCCGTGGTCAGGCTCGATAGTGGCACATCCTGACCATCTAACTGATGCCCCGACAGCTCAACCGAAACTGCTGCGGTTTTGCCATGAGGACGCATGGTTAATGCCATTTTATATTTGTAATTAGTAACAACGTCACTGGTGCCCCAAGACCAAAAACTGCTCTCTTTGACATGCGTGACCCAACCGGTTTCTACTGTGGTGCTGTTTTCATCAAAATTTGACCCGGTAACTTTCTGTCCAGTCAGATAACCTTTTATTGCTTCCCAAGTAAATTTGCTGAGATTATTCACCACCTCCGATTGGTCAAGCCAAATCATGCTGGTACGGTTTTGTTCATCCAAACGACTACCGCTGGCCAATGCCAATAACTGAGTCGGTGCCTGGATATCCAGATCTTCACCCAAAGGCCCTGCTGCGGGCTCTTTAGGCATATAAAAATCTTCACTGCCACTGGGCGCTTCGAATCCTTGGGGGACCGAGATCACTTGAGCTTCAACGGCTTCTAAATACAGGTGGTCTTCACTCACCACCCGTTCTTCTGAATCCGAAAACATCGAGCAACCAGCCACTGTAGTGACCAAGCCTGCGATAACGATACTTCTAAGCAGCATTTTTTTTCCAAACCACGAATGCACTGATTAACTCCTAAATTTATATAAGCCCGGCGGCTTTCATAGCGTCTTTGACGGCGTTTTGATCAATTGGTTCAAGAGAAAGTAAAGGTAATCTGACATTAGCCGTAGAAATCAGCCCTAACTGCTGCAAAATCCACTTTGCAGCCGTAGGATTAGGCGCAATAAACAAGTCTTTATGTAATAAATCCAGTTGCTTATTAATCACCTCGGCCGCATCAAAATCCCCTTCCAACGCCAACTGACATAAATCAGCCATGGCCTTTGCAGCCACATTGGACGTAACTGAAATGGCACCATCACCACCTCGGCGCATAAACTCAAGCACTGATGGATCATCACCACTGAGCAACAAAAAATCATCGCCACAACCGGTTTTTATCTGTGCAACTCGCTCCAGATCACCAGTGGCCTCTTTAATGCCGATAATATTATCAACCTTAGCCAGTTCAATCACCGTCTCAGGCAACAAATCAGTCACCGTACGACCAGGTACATTGTACAATAGCAAAGGTTTTTCTGTGGCCTTGGCAACCGCAGTAAAATGCGCCACAAGGCCCTTTTGTGAAGGCTTGTTATAATAAGGTACGACCGTTAAAAAACCATCTACATCAAAGGCATTTAACGCTCGGGTGCGTTCTATTGCCTGCTGCGTACTATTTGAACCATTACCCGCAATCACAGGCACCCGTTTATTGACTACTTCAACCACAAACTGAACCACTTTTTGATGTTCATCAAAAGACAAAGTAGCTGATTCAGCGGTGGTCCCCATCGCCACAATACCGTGGGTACCGTTACGAATATGGTATTCGATTAGTGTCTGTAAACTGGAAAAATCAATAGAACCATCATCAAACATTGGCGTGACCAATGCGACAATACACCCTTTAAACATGTTGAGGTCTCTTAAAATAAAGCGGCTATAATACCTGAGAATAATCTGTTAAACCACGAAAAAGACCAGTTAGACTATCTGTTGCCTTTCTATCTCCTCTTTGGGGGCTATTTTGTGGATTTCCCATACTGTGTTAGACTCTGCAACCTAATTTTTACTAAAATAAGCAAGAGACCAATGAATCTGCAACCTCAACACCTCGTCGTAACCGCTATTGGTACTGACAAAACAGGCATAATCAGTGACTTAACCCGATTAGTGAATGAGTGCAGCTGTAACATCCTTGACAGTCGAATGGCTATTTTTGGCCAAGAATTCACCTTTATCATGCTATTGTCTGGCGATCGGATGGCAATTTCAAGAATAGAAAATAGTTTACCCGCCATCAGCCATGAACTCGGTTTATTAACCATGATGAAGCGTACCTCTCGTCATAAATCACTGACAGCCAAGCAATCTCACATCATCGATTATATCGGTCCCGATATCCCTGGCACCCTGAGTAAAGTCACCGAATTTTTAGCCCAGCACAACGTCAGTATTTCATCACTCAAAGCCGACTCTATCAATGAACATGACGCAGATTCCGTCAGTCACAAATCATCACTGACCGTGCAAATGCCGGATAAAACCAGCCTTGATGAGTTTAAAAAATCTTTTTCGGTTCTTTGCCAATCTTTACAGCAAACCTTTACTATCACCCCTTTTATGTAAATTAGGCCGCAGCAGCCAACAACCCATTAAGGAGCACCAATGAACACATTAACCCCAGGCGATAACGCCCCACTATTTACACTAAACGATCACAACGACGAAGCCATCGAATTGGCCGCCTGTTTAAAGCAAGGTCGAGTACTGGTCTATTTTTACCCCAAAGCGATGACTCCCGGCTGTATCATCCAAGCCGAAGGTTTACGCGACAGTGAAAAAGAATTGGCAGAGCACAACGTCAAGGTGATTGGCATCAGTCCAGACCCGGTGAAAAAGCTAGCTAACTTCGTCACTAAAAAATCGCTGAACTTCACGCTGGTATCTGACGAAGATCATGCCGTTGCTGATGGCTTTGGTGTTTGGGGCGAAAAGAAATTCATGGGCAAGATATACGACGGCATCCACCGTCAAAGCTTTTTAATCAATCAGGACGGCAGCGTCGCCCACGTATTTAATAAGTTCAAAACCAAAGAGCATCATACTCAGGTGTTAGATTATTTGACGGAAAATAGTTAGTATTTTAAGGTTTCGTAGCAAGGATTAGCAGAACTAATTAGCGTTTACAAATTCGATTTTCGAAGTTATAACCGGTTGGAAATATGAAGATTTAGTAACTATTCAGCTTGTGAATAATTCATGGTAGGAGGGGCGTCCCGCCGCGATAAATGGTGTAGCCATTTCAAAAAACCGTTGCACCTTCGGCACAAATCGCGCCGAGACGGCCCTCCTACATTGTTTGATCTCATTTATCCACAGAACTATCGGTTTCGCTGAATAGTTACGATAAAAAAGAAAGAAAAGCCTTAAAATTGACCTTTTGTCTTTTGCTCTTGACCTTCTCTGCGGCAGGCGCTCTTGTGTGCTCTGTGCCTCTGTGGTGAGGATTTATGACTAAGAGACAGAATTCATTCGCGTTCTTCAGGCAATTAAATGTAACCTTATTTGATTAGCGCCTAAATTGGCATTAATGGGTGCGCAAAGCGCACCCTAGGGTGAAATATCAAACATTCATCTCGCCATTACCCCACCATTAACCCACAACAACCTCATCAACCCGCTGTAAACCACGAGGCAATTTACTGCCTCGACGGCCTCGCTCGCCTTGGTAATGGGCTAAATCATCAGGTTTCAATGTTAGCTTGCGCTTACCAGCAATCAACGTCACCGGGGTATCTGCTGGCACCGCAGCCAGAATATGAATGAACTCTTCTCTGCTAGCCGCTCGGGCTGATGGTATAGAAATGATTTTATTGCCTTTGCCTTTGGTTAGCTTCGGCAAATCAGCCAGTGGGAAAACCAGCATTCGGCCTTCGTTAGAAATCGCCAAACATAAATCTTCACCGACATCACTGATAGGACAAGGCGGTAACAACAACGCCGCTTTAGGTAAAGTCACCACCGCTTTGCCGTTTTTGTTTTTACTCAACAACGAAGTAAAACTGGTAACAAAGCCGTAACCGCCATCAGATGCCAACAAGAAATGCTGAGACTCATCGGCCATGATCACATGTTCAAACGTTTCTCCGGTATTAATGGTAAACCGTCCGGTCAACGGCTCACCCTGACTTCGCGCAGTCGGTAAGGTATGGGCATCGGCCGAAAACGCTTTCCCGGATGAATCCAAGAAGACCACCGGCAAATTGCTACGCCCTTTAGCCTCGGCTTTATAATCATCTCCCGCTTTATAACTCAATGACCGAGGGTCAATATCATGGCCTTTGGCACAACGCGCCCAACCTTTTTCAGAAATAACCACAGTCACTTGCTCACTGGGGATCAACTCTTTCTCGGTTAATGCCTTAGCTTCCCCACGCACCATCAAGGGTGAACGCCTTGGGTTGCCATAAAGCTCTGCGGCTTCTTTAATTTCTTTTTTCAGCAAGCGGGTCATTTTCGCTTTGGAATTTAATATCGATTCCAACTCATCCCGCTCTTTAGCCAACTCATCCTGCTCACCGGTGATCTTCATCTCTTCGAGCTTGGCCAAATGACGCAATTTCAAATCTAAAATCGCATCGGCCTGAATCGCACTCAGGTTAAAGCGTTCCATCAATACTGGCTTGGGTTCATCGTTATTACGAATGATCGCAATCACTTCATCAATATTCAAAAAGGCAATTAACAAACCTGCCAAAATATGTAATCGAGCAAGAACTTTTTCTAATCGATGTTGTAATCGTTTAGCCACAATGTCTCGACGAAAAACCAACCATTCACTCAACAGTTCAACTAGGTTTTTCACTCTAGGTCGCTGGTCTAAGCCCAAAACATTGATGTTGACCCGGTAGTTTTTTTCCAAATCGGTGGTGGCAAAAATATGTTGCATCAACTGTTCGACATTAACTCGGTTTGAACGAGGTACAATGACGATGCGGGTTGGGTTTTCATGATCAGACTCGTCACGTAAATCCGCCACCATCGGCAATTTTTTCGCCGTCATTTGCGCCGCGATCTGTTCGAGCACTTTGCCGCCAGAGGTTTGATGAGGTAAGGCACTAACGATGATATCACCGGCCTCTTCTTCATAAACCGCGCGCATTTTTATGCTGCCTTTGCCGGTTTCGTATAACTTACGAATATCTTGAGACGGGGTAATGATCTCCGCTTCAGTGGGGTAATCCGGCGCAATAACAAATTCCATCAAATCTTCGACGGTACTTTTAGGGTTGCCCAGCAGATGAATACAAGCGGCTGCCACTTCATGCACGTTATGCGGCGGAATATCCGTCGCCATGCCCACCGCAATACCAGAAATACCATTAAGTAAAATATGCGGTAAACGCGCAGGCAATACTTTCGGCTCTTTCATGGTGCCATCAAAGTTCGGCAACCACTCAACATTGCCCTGGCCAACTTCTGACAACAACACTTCACTGAAACGTGATAAACGCGCTTCGGTGTAACGCATCGCAGCAAAGGACTTCGGATCATCCGCCGCCCCCCAATTGCCCTGACCATCAACTAACGGGTGACGATAAGAAAACGGCTGCGCCATCAATACCATGGCTTCATAACAAGCCGAATCGCCATGGGGATGAAATTTACCCAGTACATCACCCACCGTTCTGGCCGATTTTTTGTACTTCGCCGTCGCCGATAAATTCAGCTCCGACATCGCATAGATAATTCGCCGTTGCACAGGTTTAAGACCATCACCAATATGTGGCAATGCCCTGTCCATGATCACGTACATCGAGTAGTTCAGATAAGCCTCTTCGGTAAAACGCCGTAAAGGAACCTGCTCAACATTGGCCATAGTGTAATCGGTTACATCATTCATTAATTACTACCTTGTTCCATTGTTTTACTATTATCTCTTGGTCAAAATTTTGTCTGTGTACTCGCCGCTATACCGGCTTTTGATTTTGCCTTCAATTGTTAACTGTTAATTGTTAACTGTTAACTGCAAACTAGGCCACTTCAACACAATTGCGGCCATTGGCTTTAGCCTGATGCATTGCCTTATCTGCACGCTGGATCAGGGCTTCAAAAGTTTCCTTATCAACAGCGGTGGCAATGCCAAAACTGGCGGTGACGTTAAAACGATTCTGCTCGGATTGCTGGGGTTGATCAGCTAGTCTTTGTCTCAACCGCTCAGCAATCAATTGCGCTGTTTCAAGTACAACCCCGGGCAAAATAACCAAAAATTCCTCACCGCCCATACGTGCCATCACATCAGTATCCCGCAAACAATTTTTGCTTACCGCAGCAACACTTTTTAACACCTGATCACCGGCACTATGACCATAATTATCATTAATGCTTTTAAATTCATCCAAATCAAACACCATCACACTTACTTTACGCTCAGCAGCTTTTCCCTCAGCAGCAAGCGTTTCATCAGGACGACTTTTCAGTTGTTCTTCCATCATAGCAGTACCTTTGGCCAGTGCATATTTGCGATTAAACAAATTGGTCAAACTATCGGTTTGGGCAACAATTTTAAAATGACGGCGGGCATGTAACTGACGATACATGACAAAAATCAATCCCAACGACAATATCGTCAAACCAATCAACAAAAAGGTCTGAATTTGTTGTTCATTTTTCGATTGTTTCAATTGCAGTGCTTTGATTTCGTTATCTTTTTCAAGTATTTTATTGAGGTTTTCATTGCGCTCAACATCAAACGCCACTCTGAGCTTACTCACCGATTGGTCTTTTTCAACGGTTCTATTTTCAATGTAACCTTCAATATATTCTTTGCCTATTTCATAAGCTTTTTGATACTGCCCCAGCTCGCCGAAAAATTGCGATTTATAACGCAAAATAGACAAACCGAAACCGGTGCTATTGTTAAGCTGGTCTTTGGGTAGTTTTTGTTCGGCAATAGAGACCTCTTCAAGGGCTTTAGTGGTTTGATCCAGCTCACTGAGGATTTGAGCTTTAAGAAGATGGTGATCAACGTGATAAAGCACACCTTCAACAAAGGGCAAATATTCCTCTGCCTTGATGATATAAGCCAGCGCTCGCTCATGTTGCTTGGTTTCAACGCTAGTAATGGCAAAACCTTTATAAGCCGTGTGCATATTCGATTTTTCAGCAGACTCCCGGCTCAACTCCAGCATTTGATTGAAATAATCATAGGCTTTTTCATACGCTTTGAGTTCAATATAAGCGCCAGCAACATTATACAAGTTGCTGATTTTCAACTCATTCATGCCTAACTTGTCAGCCACAGCCGCCGCTTGCAGTGACAGCGTGATCGATTGTTCAAAATCATCAATATAGGTATAAATCAAGCCCAATTCACTAAACACTTCCCAGCTCAGTTCATCATCATCCACCTCAAGGGCGATAGCATAGACTTCTTTCATCCGACTCAAAGCCGATTCATTATCTTGTTGCTGAGTATAAAGCCCGGCAATATACAGCTTGCCTCGGCCCTCAGTCAGCCGATCACCACTTTTCAGTGCAATAGCTAACCCCTGATCAATATATTTTCTCGCGGCAACAAAGTCAGCCCGCATACTATAGGCCACACTCAAGTTGTAATATAAGTCGGCAACCACCGGATCACTATCATTACTATAAAGTGACAGCCCTTTTTCAGCATAGTTTTTGGTGTCGGCAACCCGCCCAGAAGTCGCATTTAACTCCGCCAACTTGTTATAAAAATGCGCCAATTCAGCTGGTGTTGATACGCCAGTGACCTCAGCCTCTCGCGTCAGCATCATCGCGATCGCATCAGATACCTGAACTCGCTCCAACTCTTTTGCCTTAAGGACCAAACGCTCAGCTAACGACAACAATTGCTTGCTATCGCCATCGGCAGCACAACGACCGGGCAACAATAACATCAGTATAAGTAACCAGCCCATATGGCAATGCAGTTCAGTGGTATTGATTCTTTTCATTTTTGTACATTCAACCTGTCAGGTATTTATTATTATGATCATTCTTGTGGTCGCCTTACCCGGCTATGACTCAGATATGGCCTAGATAATCGCTTCATCACCTTTAGACTCTAACCACTGTTTGCGATCGGGCGAACGCTTTTTCGCCAGTAACATATCCATTAATTCTCTGGTTTCTTCTTTATCATCAATCGTCAACTGCACCAAACGCCGAGTATTAGGATCCATAGTGGTTTCCCGCAGCTGCAACGGATTCATCTCACCTAATCCTTTAAAGCGTTGAACATTCACCTTGCCGCGTTTTTTTTCAGCGACAATGCGATCCAAAATACCATCTTTCTCTTCTTCATCCAGCGCATAAAACACTTCCTTACCGACATCAATACGGTAAAGCGGCGGCATCGCGACATAAACATGCCCTTCTGCCACCAAGGTGGTAAAGTGTTGAATAAACAAGGCACATAATAAGGTGGCAATGTGAAGTCCATCTGAATCGGCATCCGCCAGAATACAGATTTTGCCATAACGAAGCTCGGTCAAATCAGTGGCATCGGGATCAATACCAATCGCCACTGAAATATCATGTATTTCCTGACTCGCCAAGATCTGCCCGGAGTCCACTTCCCAAGTATTGAGAATTTTACCCCGTAACGGCATGATCGCCTGAAAATAGCGATCTCTAGCCTGCTTAGCCGACCCCCCGGCAGAATCCCCTTCAACCAAAAACAATTCGGTGCGACTGTTATCCTGACTCGAACAATCCGTCAACTTGCCCGGTAACGCCGGTCCAGAAGTGACTTTTTTACGAACCACCTTTTTACTCGCCCGTAAACGACGCTGAGCACTATTTATACAATAATCAGCCAGCAACTCGGCGGTCTCGGTGTGCTCATTAAGCCACAGGCTAAACGCATCTTTAACCACACCAGAGACAAACGCCGCACATTGGCGTGACGATAGCCGCTCTTTAGTTTGCCCGGCAAATTGTGGGTCCTGCATTTTCACCGACAAAATATAACTACAGCGATCCCAAATATCATCAGGGGTCAGCTTAATGCCTCGGGGTAACAAATTACGAAACTCACAAAACTCTCGCATTGACTCCAGTAATCCCTGACGCAAACCATTAACATGAGTACCGCCCTGAGCCGTTGGGATCAGATTGACATAACTTTCACCAATCAAATCTCCACCTTCGGGCAACCATAACAATGCCCAATCAACCGCCTCATTATTACCGGCAAAAACCCCAACAAAAGGCTCTTTAGGCAAGGTTTCCCATTCTTTTACTGCGTCCACCAAATAGTCTTTCAAACCATTGAGAAAACACCATTCATAAGTGTTTTTATTGACTTTATCAGTGAATTTGATTTTTAAACCAGGACATAAAACCGCTTTAGCTTTAAGATTGTGAACCAGTTTGGAGACCGAAAATTTGGCTGAATCAAAGTAGCTGGCATCCGGCCAAAAATGCACCCGGGTACCACTGTTACGCTTGCCCACAGTGCCAGTCTCACGTAACTCTTCGACTTTTTCACCATGCTCAAACGCCATTTCATAGATTTTACTGTCGCGTCTGACCAGTACTTCTACCCGATTCGACAGGGCGTTAACAACAGAAATCCCGACCCCGTGCAAACCACCAGAAAATTGATAATTATCATTAGAGAATTTACCACCCGCATGGAGCTTGGTCATAATCAACTCAACCCCGCTCACCCCTTCTTCAGGATGAATATCCACTGGCATTCCACGACCATCATCAATCACTTCAATAGACTGATCATCATGTAAAATGACTTGCAAAGTACTGGCAAACCCAGCGAGGGCTTCATCCACTGAGTTATCAATAACTTCTTGGGCAAGGTGATTAGGGCGGGTGGTATCAGTGTACATACCGGGACGGCGGCGTACTGGATCTAATCCACTGAGTACTTCGATAGCCTCAGAATTATAGCTTTGGTCGGTCATAACGATTTTTGCTTCACCTGCTTGCTGGTGCATATAAAAAACCGCTGGCAAACATCACCACTGACGGTTTTAAGGCACGAATTATGTTTATTGTGTGTTTTTTAACAGCTGCCGACGTCAGCTTTCAGTCCAGCCCAAAAAACGCCAAGATCTCAGGCAAGAATCGCTCATAGCCCTTAAAACTGTGGTCGCCACCCGCTTCTACGGTCTGCTTGCAACCAGCGTATTTGCTTACCGCCTGACGGTAATCTAGCACCTCATCACCAATTTGCTGCAATAGCCAATACTGTTGATGATGACGAATAACGGGTGTATCAATCGCCACAAGTTCCTCGATATGTTGAGGTAGCAACTGATACTGCTGATTAGTGTAGGGGTTAATTTGTTCACCTAAATAATCGCCGAGCAGTTCATACGGCCGCACCGCCGGATTGATCAGCACTGATTTTACGCTATATTTCTCAACAAAATAAGAGGCTAAGTAACCGCCGAGTGAACTTCCCATCACACCCTTTATAACTCCTTGATTTTGCTTAAAAATATCTTCCAAAAAATTGATCGCCTGAGCGGGATAAGGGGGGATCTGCGGTGCCAAAAAAGACAAGTGGGGATGGTTTCGGGATATATAATCCCGGGTCTGCTGAGCTTTGACCGACTGCGGTGAGCTATTAAAACCATGCAGATATAAAATCATCTAAACAACTCTCGACACCATGTTTTTAAGAAAACCAGTTTTCGCTGATCACTTTATTACGTCCGGTAGACTTAGCGTGACTCAAGGCATTATCTGCCCGACCAACAAACAAATCGAGCTGTTCATTATCACGGTAACTTGATATGCCCAAAGAAATAGTGACACTCGGCAACATCCGACCAGAGCGAGAGCTAACAAACTTCATTTTCTCTACTCCCTGCCTGACCTTCTCAGCCACTTCTTGGGCGGCATAAATATCAACATCAGGCAATAAAATCAAAAACTCCTCACCGCCAACCCGCACTGGCAAGCCACTTTGACTAACATATGTGCTGATTTTTTTGGCGATCTTCATCAAAATAACATCGCCGACCAAAGGACCAAAACTATCATTGAGTTGACTAAAACAGTCAATATCAATGGCGATTGCGGTGATCTGCCGTTGCGGATGTTCTGCCAGCCAATCGTCCATATAACATTGCACAGCCTTGCTGTTTTTAAGCCCGGTCAGAGTATCAATAGTTCGCTCGCGGCTTACTTCTTCCACCGCACTGCGTAAATGTTCAGTTTGTCGACAAGCGCCCTGCAAAGTTTGTTGTAATTTTTGCTGATTGTCTTTTATTGCGTTGGTTGCCGTAATAAGCTGATCAATCACACTTTTGGCCTGTTTGCTATCGCCCTCATCCAGCGCAATCAAACCACTGTCAAGGCGCTCAAGGTATCGATTAATGGCATTAGCTGAACGACCAGACTGATCGTTAATACCATCAAGTAGTGCATCCACATCTTTAACCAAATCTTCTTGATGATCGCTTTGCTTTAAAACTAAATCGGTATACAAGCTTTCCATGATAAAATTATCAAACGCTTTTTGCGTTAGCTCACGTTTTTCAATCAGTTGGGACAACATCGGGTTGATGCCAGAAATATGCTCATAAGCGACCGAGTAATTGACCGGATTAACAGCCAACACATGACGATTAAGAAAAATCATCACATTTTGCATTTTTTCATTCGCCTGAACCATAGAATCGTGGTACTTCATCAAACACTCCGTAGGATTAATGCCATTGACGGCGTTATACTGCGCTACTGGGGGCGTATTCTCGCGTATATCGGTGTAAATAGCCAGCAACAATAAATGAAAAAGTTAAATAAAACATGTCAACAATGTTATTAACAGGTTAACAAAATAGTTATTTTCTTTATAAATCAACGGATTTCCTTATAGGAAACCACAAGCTGTGGCGGTTTCCTCGGCCTAGTGTCACTTTTTACTATTGCTTATCAAGGTGATCCGCTTAATACTAGCTGGCCGACCTACAATAAAAAACCTTAAACCAACATCGAAGGAATCTATTACTCATGGCTCGCCAATTCAGTAAACCGGGGTTGATAATGATATTGAGCATAACTTTGCTCAGCGCTTGTCAAACCAGCACCAATAATATCAACACCAATAACACCAATAATACCAATGGCAAAAACAACATCAGTGCAGCAACCAGTCAATTAAACCAAATAATGGCCGCTGCGTGGCAAAGCAAAATCAGTCAAGACCCACTGGAAGCCAATGATGCCGGTAACAATGATCACAACCGCAAACTCAAAGATTTATCACCTGAAGCACTGGCGCAGCATAATCAAAAACTACTCGGCTATGTGGCACAACTCAACGCCATTGACAGACAACGATTATCGCAAGAAGACAGCATCAACCTCGATATTTTACTGCGTCAACTGCATGATGATATTGATAAATATCGCTTTAAATTCCATTACATTCCGGTGATGGCAGAATCTGGTTTTCACACCGAAGTCGCCTATCTCCCCAGAGTGATGCCATTTGAAACCGCCCAGGATTATGACAATTACCTTACCCGACTCAAGGCTATTCCGACATTTTTCAAACAAAACATTCACTGGATGAAACAGGGACTCGCCAGCGGCATCACCCAACCTCAAGCAGTATTAGTCGGCTTTGAAGAGGGCGTAAAATCGTTTATTGTTAGTGACGCCAAAACCAGTCTGTTTTATCGTCCTTTTAACAAAAAGGTCCCTAGCGACATCAATGAAGCGCAATTCAACCAGCTCAGACAAACCGCCGTAAAAGTCATTGCCGAACAAGTTGTCCCTGCCTATCAGCAATTTTATGATTTTGTCGTTAACCGCTATATTCCCAACGCTCGCCAAACCATCGGCGTCTCAGATACCCTCGATGGACTAGCCTATTACAACAACCGGGTAAAGCACTACACCACCACCGACATGACACCCGAGCAAGTGCATCAGCTAGGTTTACAAGAAGTCGCCCGTATTCGCAGTGAGATGATGCAAATCATCAAGAAGCTTGATTTTCAGGGTAGTTTCGCCGAATTTGTCCAATTTTTACGCACCGATCCACAGTTTTATGCCACCAGTGGCGAACAGCTAGTCAAAGAAGCGGCTTATATTGCCAAGCAAATGGACGCCAAATTACCCAGCCTATTTAAACATTTACCCCGCTCTCCTTATGGTGTTGCCCCAGTGCCTGAGCATCTGGCACCCAAATACACCACGGGTCGCTACATCAACCCTAGTCAAGATGATCAACCCGGCTATTATTGGGTTAATACTTATGCACTGGACCGCCGCCCTTTATATGTTTTAGAAGCACTGACATTACATGAAGCGGTACCCGGCCACCATTTACAAACCGCAATCAACCGGGAGCTGACTGATTTACCGCCTCACCGCCGCTTCTCTTATATCTCTGCATTTGGAGAAGGTTGGGGATTATATTCTGAGTTTTTAGGTATTGAAGCAGGATTTTATCAAGACCCTTACAGTGATTTTGGTCGTCTGACCTATGAAATGTGGCGAGCTTGCCGCTTGGTGGTGGATACCGGAATGCACAGTAAAGGCTGGAGCCGTCAAAAAGCGATTAGCTACCTCAAAGACAATACAGCCCTGTCGACGCACAACGTCACCACCGAAATCGACCGCTACATCAGCTGGCCCGGCCAAGCCTTGTCATACAAGATTGGTGAGTTAACCATCAAACGTCTGCGCCGCAAAACCCAAACGGCATTAGGAGCCAAATTTGATATCCGCGAATTTCATGATCAGGTATTAAAACACGGTGCAGTACCGCTTAAGGTTTTAGAGCAGCAGATTAACGCTTATATTAAAAAGACTTTGAAAAAATAAGGCGCAATTGAAACGCATTTCGGGGATACATAATCATTGTACTCCCCGTTTTCATGCTCCCTACAACAACTTCGCCCATTCCTCTGCCCATGGCAGGGCTTCATCTTCTGGCTGTAATACTTCGCAAGCATCGATATCAAGGCGCTCGCCGAGTTTTACCGCCTGTAATTCAGCAAATAGAGTTTCCATTTGCTTGCCGCCATTACAATAAGTTTCGCCATAGCTGCTGTCACCTAACGCGACTACGCCAAAGCGTTTGTTGGAGATCAACGGCATTTTTGCGTTTAGCTCAGCATATAGTGCGACTAAATTATCCGGCAAATCCCCCTGACCTGTGGTGGACGAAATAATCAAAATTGTATCATTGTCCGGGCTGCTCACATCCGCCAATGTCGGGGCTTCTGTCATTGACACGCTATGGCCTTTTCCTTCCAGTAAACCCTGAACTTCTTCTGCGACAAAAGCCGCACCACCGTAAACAGAACCTGCAATAATTAAAATATTCGCCATTATCATTCCTATGCTGTTGATTGTTAAAATTGAAACTCATCCCAACCTAACCCGCTAAAAATAGTGAGCCAGGACCGGTCCAATGTCGCGTCGAAAGTCATTTTATCTTGAGTTATCGGATGTGGCAACGTTAAAGACTGTGCCATCAGCATCAATCGGCGCAATTGCAACTCAGCAAAAAAGTGCTGATTAAAAAACGCATTCTGCTTGCCATCACCATGAGTCGTATCACCTAAAATAGGATGTCGAATATGCGCCATGTGTCGCCGTAATTGATGCTTGCGCCCTGTTTGTGGTTTCAGCTCAAGCAAAGAATAACGCACTGATTGATAACGCCCTACCGGATACGGTAATTCAGCCTGAGCCAAACAGCGATAATGAGTCACCGCTGATTGCGGCTCTTTATCCTTTTTCGCTTGCTTATCACTCTTTTTATCCAAAATCTCTTTTAATGGATAATCAATAACAATCTCATCAACACTACGCTGAACATGACCCCGGACGATAGCATAATAAATTTTTTCCACTTGTCCGGCGGCAAAAGTTTCACCGATTATCCGCGCCACTTCGGCACTTAAAGCAAATAACAACACCCCGGAGGTCGGTCTGTCTAAACGATGGACCGGAAAAACATGCTGGCCGATTTGATCACGCAACATTTGCATCGCAAACTCGGTTTCGTGTTTATCAATCATCGAACGATGCACCAGCAACCCGGCAGGTTTGTCGATAGCCACTATATACTGGTCTTGATAGATGATAGTCAACTCAGCCATTGTCATCTCCACTCACGTTACCCTTTGCGTCGCCACTGAGCAACTTATCAAACTCACCAAGTGTAGCAATTAACTCCACCGCCGCTTTACCCAAATGTTTAAATGACTCCTCTGCCATCGGCGCAATCGCTATCTTATCCGGTAGTGGCTGTTGCCCGTCAATCAACGCCTGCATTCTGGGGATCAGAATAAATTGCAACCATTGCCCAAAGTCCAAAGTATCACAACAAAAAGGAGCCTGACTGGCTAATGCTTGTGCCGATGGGTAACCACTTTGCCATAAATGCAAAGTCTTTAGCCGGGTTTCAATCTGACCCAATAACGCCTGAGCCGCCTGATATTTGTCTTTCATCTGTTTTTTCCTTGGGGCGTATTTCGCCGCATTATAACAATTAAGCCAGCGACAACGATGAAATTTACCATCGAACACTATATAATTTGGCGACTTTTAACCAGCTAACCAGCGGAATGCTCATCGATGACCGATCAGTTCTCTACCCTTTATCAATTATTGGACACCTCCAATACTCAGTACCGTGTTTTTGACTTGGGTCGACGAGTACAAAAAATCAGTCAAAGTGATTTCGAAGCGTTTGAAAACGCTCAACTGCCCTACCCTTATCCATTGCAGCAAAAAGCTTGGCTGGCGATTTTGTTCTGGGATAAAGCCCGCTCCAACGAGCACTATTTGTGGTTTTTAAACTTTCCGCTGGACGAGCAAGGCAAACTCATTCAAGCCACCCGAAACCACTTTATTGCAATGGTCATTGAAGTATTAGGTACTCAGTTGACCAACAATAATAATGGTGAGCAACAAGAAAAGCTCGATAATAACCCCTATACCTTTAAACCAGACCAAACCAAGTTGGCTTCACTCAACGCCCAAATCAAAGTGCAAATGAATCAACCCGCTTCGATATATTACGAACACGCACAAAGCTATTTGCAAGGCACCCTAGGTTGGCAAGACTGGCAAAGTGTCGGTATTCAGGGTTTGGCTGATATCGCCGCAAGAATTGACGATAACGCCAGTCATTTGCTTAACGCCTTGGCACATGTTCCTGAGGAGGTGGAAACGCCACTGTGTTCATTACTAGAGCACAGCAATATTCCCACACCTGTGGCAGAGGCATTATCAGACAAGTGCAACACGGCACTAAAAAACAACCACAAACAGTCTTTGATAAACGGTTTAAGGGCCTTATCGAACAGCAAGGCAATAAAGATCAGGCAAACACTACTGCAGCAGGTTTTGACTTCAAATCTGGCAACCGATCACGAAATCTTATTAGTGATCACTGCTCGCTGTTGGTTGGATTTACAAGACGATGGATTACGTTTATTATTTTTGGAAAAACTCGCTGAAGCCAGCCCAGATCAACAATTGTTTCAGGGAATTGTCGCCGATTTGGTCGCTATTCCTGCCATACGTACGGCGATATTACAAAGTTTCAGAAGCCCTGAGCGTTCAGCAACCCTCGCCACCGCCATCGGCCATTTATTTGGTCAACATCAATCAGCAGCAAATTAAACCGGACACACTAAACCGGATAGAGAGGAATTAAATTTTGGGAACCGTATGGCTTGGGTTATTATTTTTTTGTATTGCGTGGCACTTCATATATCAACGTAAATTGGCTGAATCGGCTCGACGTTTTGTTGAAGGTTATTGCGAAGAACACACAATTCAGTTTATCAGCATCGCTAAAATCAAATCACGAATTGTGTTTGATAAAAAACGCGGTTTTAGTTGGAAAAACCGTTATCTGTTTGAATTCAGTGGTGATCGCGAAAGTCGTTATGAAGGAACCTTGGTAGTGCTTGGCACCAAGGTTAAAAGTATCGATGTGCCAGTTTATCGAGTGACCTAAATGGCCTAGGCACCACCTTGCTGGGGTCGAAATAACAGCTGACCGTGGACATAACCAACGCTTACATCAGTCACCGTTTCGTAGTTGTCGCTGGTAAAAAAATCGAGATACTTGCTCAGGGTAACATAAACCCCAATGCCGCCGGAGGTTGCCTCTTCTTCGACAATATCATCTACGGCTTTGATTAAAATATTGCCCAATCCATGGTGTTGGTGATTGGGATGAATAGCCAGATAAGCCAGCATATGATAACGCGGCACTGGCATCGCCGCTTTGAGTTTATCTTCTTTTTCAATCATTTGCCGGGTGCTAACAAAACCAGCAGTCAGCAGCATTTTCAAGCGCCAATGCCAAAAACGACCGACATTCAAGCCAAAGTCAGGGCATACCACACAAGCCACACCGAGTAATTGATCATCGACAAATAAACCAATCGCAGGCTCTTTAGCTTGCCAGAAAACCGTCAGCTCTTGACGGATAGCATTACGTAGACGTTTATCATAATCCGTTTTTTCAGCATTATAAATTTCCATAAAAAGCGGATCGTCATGATATGACTGAAACAACAAACTGGCCGCACAAGCCAGTTGACTCTCTTGCAAAGGTTCAATCTTAACATCAGGCTGCCTTTGCTCTAATATTGTCCTGCCATTCAAATCGTCTGTCTCCTGTGATCGGATTACCGGGTACTGTTAAAACCAAACGATAATCTCGTTCAGCCAACAAAACAGATCACCAGATTAACAATCAGGGCTAAAATTGCAAGCCCCATTCCTGTGCGCTTAAGTAACAACTTATTAACAACTATAGTTCTTCTGCCCGTACCCGTTGAAACCCAATCCAACACGTTCCGGCAAAGTCCAGCCAATGTTCTATAATCAGTTGAAATATGGCAACAAAAACAAGGCGTCAACTATGGACACTACTGCACATGACTTATCCACTCTGTTTGCCCAGCTGGGCCTGAATAACAGTCAATCAGACATCAATCAGTTTATCGTCGAACACAAGCTGGCTCATGATTTGTCCATTAGCAGCGCTCCATTTTGGAACACCGCACAAAAAGCCTTTATTAATGAATCATTGGCAGAGGATGGGGACTGGAGTGAAATGATTGACCAATTGGACAATTTGTTGCGCTAAAGCCGCTCCAAAAATAAAACACAAAAAAGGCGCTAAATGCGCCTTTTTGTTTAAAACTTAATGACTAAATACGATCGTAAGCTTTTTGACCCCAGCCTACCAACTTATCGTTTTTAAACACCAACGGTGTGCATTCATCCTTTGAGGTTACACCATCAGACTTAACACTGTCGGTACGATAAAACAATACCACCATTTTGTCGCCATTATTATCGAAGACTTCTTTAAAATCAGGGTTGCCCATCGAATGACGAATATCAGAAAAAACCATACCGGGATTGAGTTTATCAATAGCTTCACGATTGTCTTCCTGACGCTCTTGCCAGTTTGATGAACCCCAGCTGTGATGATCATCATCATCACCACCAATGGCGATCACACAACCAGATAAACCGATAACCAATGGTACGGCGATAACTGTTGCTGCTATAACTCTTGCTAATTTAGTTTTCATCATGCTCCCTTTATGACTGCTGTCATTGCTGGTTTTAATTTTGTCTGACGTCAAAGTGATGTTGCCAGACTGACGGGTCAAGTTAAAGCAAGAATCTACCCAATGTTGTCATTTAATTCTATCTTATTGAAATTTAAGCTATTTAGTCAAAACAGCTGAGATTAGCCGATGTCAGGGGCTATCTAAAAATAACTCATTGAGCTAAAATTTAGTGAAATTAACCACCGTTGACCGCGAGTACTACCGCCCATGCATTCTGAAATTTATCGCATTGCTTATCAGTTAAGCCTTCAGGGCAAAAAACCTTCTGTTGCGCTTATTCGAGCCAGGCTGTCCAAACCCACCAGCTTGCCAGATATTATTGAAGCATTACAACAATGGAAATTAACCCCGGAGCTAGGCAAAGATATCAAACCAACCACCAGCCAAAATGAACAGCCCCCAATGGCTGACACTGACGAATTGACCGTTATCAAGCAAAGGCTCGACGAACTCGACACCAAAGTCGAACATATACTCCAATTGCTCGAACAAACTCTCCTAGACAAAGGTAAAGCATAAACCCATGTACCTAGCCGAACTCACTTTTGAATGTTACCGGGATACCACCATCAGCGCGGTTGAACAAGCCATTAACCCGCTCATTGACAGTTATTACTTTAATGGACAAATTATTGGCCGAGAATTTCCCACACTCATGAAAGACGGCTATTTTGTCACCCGGGTGGTTTGCCCACAAAAAGAGGCACTAAAACCGCACAACAACAGCGAGATCGTCAGCTTTTATCTCGAAAAACTCGCTGACGCCGGACTGTTACAGCCAAAATTAAAAATACAGGGAATGGATATCAATTCAGACAGCTCCGATGAATGCGAGCGCCCGACATGGCAAGTGTTATACACCACTTTTGTCCATACCTGCTCACCACTGCGTTGTGGCGAGCATTTCAGCCCCATCCCGCTATACACCCTACCGACAATTGCCAATGGCGATTTTAAAACCCTGCTCAAATGGCAGCAAGACTGGCAAGCCTGTGATCAACTGCAAATGAATAGCGCCACCAAGGCCGAATTTGCCGCCCTTGAAGAAATCAGCGAGATCAGCAGCGATTTGACTCGCCGTGGCCGGGATATCTGCCAAAAAATTGAACACTTAAGTGGAGTACCGACCTATTACTACTTATATCGGGTTGCAGGTGTGAGTTTGGCGGCAGAAACCCAACGCCTCTGCCCCGGGTGCAATAACCCATGGAAACTCGAAAACGAATTACACAACATCTTTACATTTAAATGCGACGACTGCCGTTTAACCTCAAACCTGTCCTGGGATTTTCAGTAAAGACAAAAATTCAGCCACCGAATCGGCCAGCTTCAAATGCGGTTGCTGGCCGACCGATTCAAGCCACACTTCACCGCTATCATTGAGCAATGAAATAATTTTGTCTTCTTCATCAGTCAAAGCAAAAAATAACGTTACTGGCTGTTTTAGCTGCCTTTTCATCATGATATGACCAATCATATTTTGTTGTAAATTAGCAAAATCCTCGTCATTCCATACTTGCAATAATGTCACCGGCCCGCTGTTGCCGTTATGATCAAACGTAAAATCGACTTCACCACTATAATAACTACCAAATAAATGGTTGATATCTGGGTGTAAATCAATATCTAGCGCATGTTCAACATTAGTAAAATCGCCCGGTGTTTGGCGTTTTATCGGTTGCCACTGAATCTGACCATTGCGCAAAGTCTCTGTAATTTCACACTCCGACGGCCATTGTGAGTCGTGCTCAACGGTAGGGAAATGATCGTGCTGAGCAAATAAATCTGCCAGTGCCTGAACGGTATTTGGTATCGTATTTGGCATCCTATTTGGCATAGTTAGAGACTTGGTTAAAGACATAGTGAAATTTTTCCTCAGGTTAAGTAGAATGTCGTCCGTCGCCACGAACGAGCTGCATTTTAAACGATAACAAACTGAGATAGAATGAATAAATCATCTTCACAACCCTCGTTACAACATATTTTGCTAGGTAAAACCACTGAATATGTTGACCAATATGACGCCAGCATTCTGTATCCGGTTGCCAGACAACTCAATCGGGATGATTTAGCTTTGGTGCCAAGCAACTTACCTTTTTATGGCCAGGACATTTGGCATGGTTATGAATTATCTTGGCTAAACCTCAAAGGCAAACCTCAAGTCGCACTGGCACGATTTTGCTTTGCTTTTGACAGCATCAATATCGTCGAATCCAAATCTTTCAAGCTTTACCTCAACAGTTTTAACCAAAGCAAGTTTGACTCTTTTGCCACAGTCAAAGCTATTCTTGAAAAAGACTTATCGGCTACCGCCGAAGGGCAAGTCGAGGTCACACTTTTTACCCCAGATCAGCTTGCATATTTTACCCCAACCGCATTGCCTGGTGATTGCATTGATGATTGTGATATCGAGATTGAAGACTATCAGTTCTGTGCTGATCATTTACAAAAACAAGCGCCACCAGCCATCATCACAGAAACTCTGCACAGTCATTTGCTCAAATCCAACTGCCTGATCACCAATCAACCAGACTGGGCCAGCGTGGTGATCAGTTATACTGGTCAAGCTATCGATCATGAGGCTTTGTTACGTTATCTCATCAGTTTTAGGCAGCATAATGAATTTCATGAACAATGTGTTGAACGAATATTCAACGATATTTGGACCCGACTGACGCCACAAAAACTGGCGGTAACGGCTTATTACACCCGTCGTGGCGGTTTAGATATCAACCCTTATCGCAGCAGTGAACAGAATCCTGTACCTCTGGCGAGGATCAATCGCCAATAAAGCCAGTGATAGCGGAACAGAGTAATAAAAAGATCACTAAACCCGCTAAACAATGTTGCCGTATGTATGATTTGGCTTTATGATTTAAAAGAATCTGTTATTGTTGTTTTTAAACAATAATATTGTTGTTGAAACCTGATTCAAACTTGACTAAAACCTCATGTAAGGAAGTTTTTTAACTGTGTCTGTAGAGCTGGCCAAGACCAAACAACAACTATCAGCCTCATTAAAAGCTCGCAAGCAGTTGGAGCGCAGCTATGAGTCACAAATTCAGTCGCTGATGCAATTCGTCTCTCGTCTGAGTTCGGTGTGTAAAGGGGTAGACCGAGAACTAGACAATCGTCTAGCATCTTTACGTAGTACCCTGAGAAAAAACCCCAACGTCAGCAATATCATCCCGCTAATCAACGACATTTCTGGCCTACTGATCCAACATGAATCACGTAATGCCCACAATATAAAATCAACCAAATCCAGTATCGCTACCGCTGGCCAACAATTACAAAAGCAAAAAGGTTTGCCTGATCAACTGCGTCGTGATCTCAGAGGACTACTATCGAATGTCACTGAAACCACCTCATCGATGCATGATTTCTTGCCCATTTTAGATAAATTGGTAACTTTATACCAACAAGCGTTTAATGCCAAGACGGGGATCAGCGGTTTAGAAGAGATTGTAGAAACCGAGCCAAATGCAAACCCCGACAATAGCCTAGCAAACGAAAACCCACTCAATCACAAAATTTCACTGCAACTGATCAATCTGATCAGCGAACTGGCTTTTGAGGGGGCTCACGCTAAAAAGATTGATGTTATTCGCCAGTCATTGGTCAACAACGACAGCATTTCCCATCTGGTTGACGCCTCATTGGACGTCATTAAGCTGATTATTTCCAGCATGTCCGAAGAAAGAGTGTCGGCGCAACACTTTTTATTATCGATTAATGACGCCTTATCTGGTGTGCAAAATGCGGTACTGACATCCTTAAGTAAATCGCGCAAAATCAGCGAAGAAATGGCCGAGCTTGATGACACCATTTCAAAGCAAATCAAAGAGTTGTCAGACCGTGCAGTCTCGGCCACTTCGCTTGAAGAGCTACAATCGCTGGTATCAACCAAACTGACCACCATTAATCAGGCGATCCATACCAAAGAATCACTAGAGCAAACTGAAAAGAAAGCCTTACTTGATAGCTTGACGATCATGGAAAGCCGTTTGAGTGATGTTGAAAAAGAAGCACAGTCGTACAAAAAACACTTAGCCGATCAAAAGTTCAAAAGCTTACAAGATAGCCTCACCAAACTGCCTAACCGGGCGGCTTTTGATGAGCGCATGGATATCGAATATAAGCGTTGGACCCGTCATGATTATGAGTTATGTTTGGCCATTGTTGACATTGATTTCTTCAAACGGATTAACGACAGTTATGGTCATAGCGCTGGTGATAAAACCTTAAAAGTCATTGCCACTGGGTTGAAAAAATCACTCAGGACGACAGATTTTATTGCCCGTTTTGGTGGCGAAGAGTTTGTCATCTTATTTCCTGACAGCAAATTAATTGACATGGAAAAACCGCTAAACAAAATTCGCGAAAATATCAAAAAAATCCCGTTTAAATTTAAAGGCAAAGACGTCAGTATTACCATCTCAATTGGTGTCACTGCATTTAAAACCAAAGACAACCCGCTACAGGCGTTTGATCGGGCCGATGAAGCTTTATACGAAGCCAAAAACAGTGGTCGCGATCAAGTCATCGTCAAACCCTGATAATTAGGGTAGCAGCAGCAGTCAGCATATTTATCGCACCCATTAGCAAATCTCAAAAAAACGGCGTATGGTTAAAAAAACCTCAGCCAAAGAGCAAGCTAATGAAAATCTCTACCTTACCAGCAGTTTTACTTCTCTCATCTTTCATCATCCTTTCTAGCTGCGGCGGCGGCTCCGGCGGCGGTAATGACCCGGTTGTTGTTGTGCCTCCGCCACCACCGCCAGTCGTTATCGAAATACCGCCGCTTGATGATGTTGCCAATTACCAATTAGCTGATACCGCTCAACTTGTTGCCCAAGTGGCAGCGGAGCTTGATGGTCTAGCACCAAGTGCTTTTTTTGACAGCGCCTTTGAATTACTCGCCAAACGCAATCCACAGAATATTATTGCCAGTGGTCAACTCGATTCTTTACCGCTGGACACCATTGAACTAACAGATATTTCCGATGAATTTACCGCACAAAGTGCCGCCATTAAAGCGCTTATGCTGGGCATATTGCAACAGTTTGACCGCAGTAGTTTATCCGCAGCTAACCAGCTCAATTATGATATTTTTGAGGCCGACTTGTTATATCAGCTCGAATGGGCGCAATTCAAAGACTTTGATTATCCCACCACTTACGGTTTATTTGGCCAGCACGGCAATACCGAACTGTTTTTTACCAGCATGTTATCACTGAGCAATCAAAGCGAAGCCGAGCAATACCTTGATTTACTCAATCAAGTTGGCCGTCGTTTTGATCAGATCATCGTCCTAACCGATGCTCGCAAGGCAGCTGGTGTTATTGAGCCTGCTTTCACCCTTGCGTTTTCACAAAGCCAGGTTGCAGCTATTGCTAATAGCACGGTGACGGCGACCTCCTATTATCAAACGTTTAATCAAGCCGTCAGCGGTTTGAGCAGCATCAGCGATGCCGATAAACAAGCAATGGATGACAAGCTCAAACAAATCATTGAACAAAGGGTGCAACCAGCTTACCAGCGGCTATCTGCCCGGATGACCACTTTACTGAGTGAAGCACCAACCAATATTGGTTTTGGTCAATTTCCCGGTGGCCAAGATTTTTATGATTTTGCCTTACGCTTTTATACCACCAGCAACAAAACCGTCAACCAAGTGCACCAGCAAGGGATAGATGAGCTGGCACGAATTCACAGCCAAATGCGGGTGCTGTTTGATCAGCTGGGTTATCCGCAAGATGAAAGCCTGAGCCAGCTTTATACCCGAGTTAATGCTGAGGCGGCAAAAATTCCCGGCACTGAAGCCGTGGCATTTTATCAAGACCTGATAGCTGAGACCTATACCAAACTGCCTGATATATTTGCGGTTTTACCGCAGCAAGAAGTGATTGTGGTTGGCGGCACTAGTGGTGGCTTTTATATCAGAGGATCTGATGATGGCACTCGACCCGGGGCTTTTTTCGCCCAAACAACTGGCACTTTGAACTATACCACCATGCCAACGCTGGCCTATCACGAAGCCGTGCCGGGGCATCATTTACAAATCGCACTGGCTAATGAGCTAGACTTGCCACTGTTTCGTCGCAAAGCCAACTTCACCGTATTTACCGAAGGCTGGGCTTTATATGCCGAACGACTCGCCGCTGATTTGGGCTGGTACCAAAACGATGTTTATGGGGATTTAGGACGTTTGCAATTTGAAGCAATGCGAGCGGCTCGATTGGTGGTCGACACTGGTATTCACAGTCTGGGTTGGACGGTCGATCAAGCCAATACTTTTCATATCAACAATGTTGGTTTTCCCGGTGCAATTGCCCGTTACAGTGTTTTCCCCGGTCAAGCAACGGCGTATATGACAGGCATGTTGAAAATTATCGAGTTACGCGATAAAGCGCAGCAGCAACTTGGCGAATTATATGATGTTCGCGAGTTCCACAGCACCGTGATTGGTCATGGTTCGATGCCGTTGGATATTCTTGAGCAAGTGATTGATCGCTATATTGCTGCGCAGTTGGTGCCATAAAATCAGTTCTCCTCTGGTTCTCCTCTGGTTCTCCTACGCGTTCCCTGCACAGGTGCGAATTCGTTCGCGCCTGTTAATTGTTCAGTTGTTGTTCATTCCCTTGGTTTCCCTGTGCTTTTGACTAAAAACACACTATAGTCAGTTAGTTAGCATTCAATCTCAGGAGAAACTATGTCCGTACAACTGAATCCGGTGGGGTCTTTATCCATGCTGTCGCAACTTGAAGTTGATCGACTAAAAAACTCCTCCACCAGTCAGCTTTATCAAATTTACCGAAACTGCTCATTAGCTGTACTCAATGTCGGCAGCACTACCGATAGTAGTACTGAAATATATGAACGCTTTAAAACCTTTGATGTCAATGTTTTGCGTCGTGAGCGTGGCATTAAACTAGAATTGTTTAATCCACCGCAAACGGCTTTTGTTGATGGTGAAATCATCAAGGGCATTCACGAGCATTTATTTTCTGTGTTGCGGGATATTCTGTTTATCAACACCCGTTATAACGCCGAGCAGTCAATCAACCTGACCAGCACCAACCATATTACCCATGTGGTTTTTGATATCTTGCGTAACGCCAACTTTATTGAAGCCAATCGCGATCCAAATATCATCGTTTGCTGGGGTGGCCATTCAATTAATGATATTGAATACAAATATACCAAAGAGGTGGGTTATCAACTCGGCTTGCGTGGATTAAATATTTGTACCGGGTGTGGTCCAGGTGCAATGAAAGGACCGATGAAAGGCGCTGCCTTAGGTCATTCAAAGCAACGTATTACCGATGGTCGTTATTTGGGTTTAACTGAGCCGAGCATTATCGCCGCCGAGCCGCCTAACCCTATTGTCAACGAGCTAGTGATTCTACCTGATATTGAAAAACGTCTTGAAGCCTTTGTGCGTTCATCCCATGGCATTATCATCTTTCCCGGTGGTGCGGGTACCTCAGAGGAGCTGCTATATATTCTCGGGATCATGTTACATCCAGAGAATCAAAAACAACAGCTGCCGATCATCCTTACCGGTCCCAAAGAAAGTGAGGAATACTTTCGAGAAATTGAAAAGTTCATCGACCAGACCCTAGGTCAAGAAGCATTGGACAAATTTGAAATCATTATTGACGATCCGGCTAAAGTCGCCAGTACGCTTAAAGCCAAGATGAAAGATGTCAGAGAGTATCGTAAGGCCAGTGGTGATGCCTATTATTACAACTGGACACTAAAAATCGAACCTGAGTTTCAACTACCCTTTGAGCCCAATCACGATAACATGTCAAAATTGAATTTAAGCCTAAACCAGAGCACCGAGCAACTAGCCGCCAATTTACGCCGAGCGTTTTCTGGCATCGTCGCTGGTAACGTCAAAGATGAAGGCATTAAAGAGATCTCCCGCAACGGACCATTTGAACTGCATGGCGATCCGGCCATCATGAAGCTGGTTGATAAACTACTCAAAGCCTTTGTGCAACAGCAACGAATGAAACTGCCAGGTACCGAATACGTGCCATGTTATAAGATCACAGCTTGAAATGAAGGAGAATAGCGGCTGATTTTGCTTTTGATTTAGCGTTTAATTGTTAATTATTCATTATTAATTTCGCGAAGCCTAAGCTATGATAAACGCCAAAATCATCAGGATACTTTTTTCATGCAGGTAATGATCATAGATGCGCTCAATCTTATTCGGCGGATTTACGCCGCCCAAGAGCGCCCCTATTTACCGCTGCCTAATGACGTCAGCGACAGTACTCGACAACAGATTATTCACAATACCATTGCGGCAATTGAGCAGGCGATCAAAAAACTACTGATCACAATCAACCCCAGCCATGGCATTGTGGTATTTGATGCCCCCGGCGAGAGTTGGCGACATCAAATTTATCCGCAATACAAAGCAGGGCGTCAGCCAATGCCAATCATTCTGGCTGATGGCATGGCACACATAAAGCAGGCAATCAGCAACACCGGCCTGACCATTCACCAGCAACCCGCCCAAGAAGCCGATGACCTTATTGGCGCACTGGCGATTAAAGTCCAAGATAACCAACACCAATCCACCATAGTATCGACCGATAAAGGTTTTTTACAGCTGCTGTCTGACGATATTGAAGTGTATGACTACTTCGCCCGAAAATACCTCACTGAAAAGTACATTGAAGAAAAATTTGGCGTCAACTCACAGCAACTGATCAACTACTGGTCATTGGTCGGCGACTCCAGCAATAACATTCCAGGCTTGCCGGGTGTTGGCCCAAAAGCCGCTTTAGATATATTATTAAAACACCCGTCAATGAAAGCAGCGTTGGACAGTGAAGTACTGACAAAAAAACTGCGAGAAAAATTGCACAATAACCTCGAAACCTTTAAATTATGTCGTCAGCTGGTGGCAATAAAATCAGATATCCAGCTAGGATTAAATTTAAAAGACATTAGGTTACCTAAGAAAGAGAATACGTTATCACCATGAAATCAGTACTAATTACCGGTGCTAATCGCGGCATTGGGCTTAAATTTGTCGAACATTATTGTCAGCAAAACTGGCAAGTTTATGCCACCTATCGTGATGAACATCACGCTTTGCTGGAAAAAACCACCCACTACAATCACCTGACCCTGCTGAAACTCGATGTGTCTCAACCGGCATCCATCGCCAAATTAAAGCAGTCAATGACAGGCATCACCCTTAATCTGCTGATCAACAATGCGGGTGTCCATGGCTCCAAAGAGCACACCTTTGGCCACACCTCAAACGAACAAATTGAGCTGTGGCAACAAACACTGCTGATCAACAGTATTTCACCGATGTTAGTTACCGAGGCATTAAGCAAAAACCTCCAGTTTGGCACACCATCCAAAGTGGCGTTTATCAGCAGCAAAATGGGCTGCATTAGTGACAATAGCAGCGGCGGCAGCTACATTTACCGCTCATCAAAAACGGCGCTGAATGCCATTGTTAAAAGCCTGTCAATTGACTTGAAGAAATTCAATATCAGTGTGGTCGCACTGCACCCGGGCTGGGTTCAAACTAGGATGGGCGGCACTAACGCACTAATTGATACCGATACCTCAATCGCTGGTATGGCTAGTGTAATTGAAAACCTGACAACCACAGGATCAGGTGAATTTATCAATTATGACGGCCAACCGCTGCCATGGTAAATGACATTGCAGCAAGGACGACCATTGGTGAATAGCAAAATTGCCGTTTATATGTTTTTTGGCGCACTGGGTTATATTGTGTTTGCTGGCAGTGTCATGCTGTTTTATCAAGACGATCCGGCTCGGATGGATTTGATTGCTCGTCAAGAATTCAACCTCAAATACTTCGATACGTTATCACTGGATAAACAAACCGCCAGACACAGCATGATTGATTACCTTGGTCCACCTGATATCACCGAAGCTAAACGCGTCAAAGGGGTTATTTATCAGGTGCTGTTTTACCGCACCCGCAACATCAAAAGCGACGGCATCACCAGTAAAGACGAGTGTACACCATTACTCTTTCTCAATGGCTTACTTATTGCTTGGGGTAATGATGCCTATACTCAATATCAGTCATATTAACCTTGTCAAATAATCAAGCACATGCCAATAACGAGTCAGCCGCCAAGCCCGCAGCCTTGACCATCGAGCAGCTGTTTAAACGGGTGACGCAAATCCTCACCAGCTGGCAATCGGCCGAGGGGCTGAATAAAATCTACCCTGAAGCGATTGCACTGGCACAAAAAATCGAATCGGCCTTCGCCCTACACCCGGGTAAATTTATCGCGCAATTACACCAAACCAAACCCCATTATGATTATCTAACCAATTTCACCGTCAAAGCGTTAATCACCACCGCCCTGATTGTGTCACAACGACAATGGAGCCTATTTCCCCGCATCAGCCTGATAGCCGCCACTTTAACCAGTAATATCGCCAGTTTGGCCTTACTGAACAAACAAGCCAGCGGCCAACCGCTAAGCGATAGTGAAAAAAGCCAATTAAACAAAGGCACTGCTTTGAGTTATAAACTACTGACCCAGCGTAAAGTGCTCGACCCGCTATGGTTACACAGCATCAGCGCATCGCTGCCAAGCCGCTACAACCCCAAACATCCGGTGGGCGATCACGCTGGCATTGTCCGATTTGCCAATCAACTAGCCAAGCAATTGACCACAACAGATAAAAACCAAACCATTGCCTGCGCACTAAAAAACCTCTACTTATCAGCATCCACCAGCTCACAACAAATTGCCGACGATACCGCCAATAGCCTTGCAGGCAAAGGAATTAGCGAAGGTACCTTAGTGATGTTGAAAAACGAGCAACTCGCCATGGTGATGCACTCCCTTGCCAGCGACAGCCATCTGGTATTTTTATTCCCGGCCCAAGAGCCGACAATTAAAGGTCGTTTTGTGGTGATCGGCAACCAACACATTGCCAATTTACAACCCTGTTACCGCTGCGAAGACCCTCGTCTATATTCATTGCTATGGGAAGCCCCGCTGAAAAAATATTGCATCGAAAAGCAGCTAGATCTAACACTCCAGCCTGATACGCAAACAGCAGCCGACGCAGACAAAGACATTTTCACCCCGACAAACAATACCGCTGAACTAGTCGCCGATTTATTTGATCAACCCGATTTAAATAAAATCGCCGAACAAATCAGTCAAAGTCAGTCACTAGGCGAGCTTTTAACCAAAACAGCCTCGCAAGCGGCCAACAAAGACGTGCAGATCACCGACACCAAACACGCCATTGCCATGCTCGGTCTTAATCGCCTTGGCCCTTTGCTCACTCAAGGTGCACTGATGGGAATTGTGGTAAAAAATCAATTCCCGGGTTATCACTTGGTCAACAATCGCCAGCAATGCCTGACTCAGGCAGTCAAATACTACGCCCAATTTTGTGATTTGATCAGTGTTGAAGAACTCGCTTTATATACCACCTTCTGGCTCGCGCCGTTATATCTGAGCCGAGAATTACAAGCCAGTGGCTGCCGTCTCTATCGGCAAAAAACCATCGCCGTTGAAGACGCCTTTTCTATCAGCCGCCTGTTTGGCCAAAAACTCTCAGACCACCATAAACAACAAGTCACAACCCTAGCCAAAAACTGGCAACTGCCGAAAGTCAGCAGCGAACTATTCCGCCAAATCAACAACCCAGAAACCACCATTAGCAGTGCTAAAAAAGTCGAGCAAGGTCTGGCAGTGATTCGTTTAGCCACCCTGCACAGCCATACCATTTTCAATCAGCTTGATGTTGACTCACCGTTTTTACAGCAGGAATTGTTGAAGAGCCTAGCGACTTTGGATTTGTCATTAACTCAATATTTATCCCATCAAGACAAGTTTTTAGCGGTGTATTCGCCGTTTACGCCTTTGGGCTGAGGTTTGTAGGTTGGCGTTGTTCTTGCTATGCCTTACATAATAACTGGCTTTGAGGATTAAACCGTGTCTTATCGATTAAATGTTTTGCTGCTGACTTTACTGCTAACAGCTTGTGGTGGTGGCGGTGACAGTTCCGGTAATAACACTGGCGGCGGAACAACACTACCACCAGTCAATGTAGCACCTGTTGCGGATGCTGGATCTGACCAAACCGTAGCCAAAGGTACTACCGTTGCTTTAAATGGCAATAACAGTTTCGATGCCGATGGTGACAGTCTTGCCTACAACTGGACAATTACGGCCATGCCAGCCAACAGCGCGGCTTTTTTATCGAATAATACCCTTGCCTCACCGACTTTTGTTGCAGATTTACCAGGCAATTACCTTTTCTCCCTCGCCGTCAGTGACGGTACTAGCAATAGTACGCCCGATACTATCTCGGTCATAGCCACCAACTCAGCCCCGCTCGCTCATGCAGGTAATGACAATGTGGTAGACAAAGGGTTTGCCGTCATACTTGATGGCAGCCAAAGCTCAGACCTCAATGGCGATCCACTCACTTATAGCTGGTCACTAGACGCCGCCCCCGAAGACAGCATCATTGATTTATCAAACAATAATGATGTGACGTTTACCTTTATCCCAAGCTTGGCGGGCATGTATCAATTTAGTTTAACCGTCAATGACGGGGCTGTTGAAAGTGTTGCCGATAGCGTCAGCATCGAAGCCATTAATACCGCCCCGACTGCTGATGCGGGTAGCGATATAGCAGTCATTACCGGCTCCCGAGTCATCCTTAATGGCAGTAACAGTACAGACTTTAACGGCGACCCACTGACTTTTTTATGGCAAATCAACAATCAACCCGCAGGCAGCACCGCCACCTTATCCAATATAGCCAATCAATCACCTTCATTTATTGCTGATGTCGATGGCAACTATAGCTTTGATTTAACCGTCAACGACGGCACAATTAACAGTATGACTGATAGTATCACCGTCAGTGCCAGTACTGCCGACAGTAATACCCCACCCGTAGCCAATGCAGGAGAAGATCAAATTGTCTCCGCCAAATTGCTGGTACAACTCGACGGCAGCGGTAGCACTGATACCGATGGCAATAGCCTCAGCTATCGCTGGACCTTCAATGCCAAACCCAACGGCAGCAACGCGGAGCTATCTGATAGCAGCCTAGTCAACCCGACTTTTATTGCCGATATTCGCGGTGATTATTTAATCTCTTTAGTTGTCAATGATGGTCTGGTTGACAGTAACATCGATTCTGTCACCTATAGCGTCGTTAATAACACCCCGATTGCCAACGCCGGCACCGATCAGGCAGTCAATACAGGCGCAGTAGTCACACTCGATGGCAGCGACAGCTCTGATATCAACGGCGATGATCTCAATTTTCGCTGGAGTTTCTCCTCTCGCCCACCAGGCAGCAATGCCAGCTTGTCGGCAACCAATGTCGTTGCACCGACTTTTACTGCCGATCTTGACGGCAATTATGTCCTCAATCTGCTAGTTGACGACCGCAACCGGATCAGCGAACCCGATCAGGTAACCATTACCGCCACCACCGTCAACAACAACACCCGACCCATAGCCGATGCAGGCAACGACCAAACAATTAACACCGGTACACAAGTAACCCTTGATGGCAGCAACAGCACCGACGGCGATGGCAATACCCTCACCTATCTGTGGCAAGTCTTTGAACGCCCCAGCGGCAGTACCGCCGTATTATTCAATGCCAACCGAGCCAAACCCACGTTCACCCCAGACATCAATGGTCACTATGTCTTTACTTTAGTGGTCAACGACAGCATAGAGGACAGTGATCCAGACGGCATGCTTATCATCGCCACCAATGCACCACCAACCGCCGATGCAGGCAACGATCAAACAATTACAATAGGTTCACTAGTCAACCTAAATGGCAGCAACAGCAGCGATCCCGATGGCAATGCCCTGACTTACCTCTGGACATTCGATACTATCCCCAATGGCAGCAACACCAGCTTATCTGACAGAACAGTAGCCAACCCTGCTTTCACCGCCGATGTCAGCGGCGATTATCGACTCAATTTGGTTGTCAATGACGGTATCGAAGACAGTGGCCCCGATACCATCATAATAACAGCCATAAATACCGCATCAATCGCCAATGCAAGCGTCGATCACCGCCTAGATAATGGAAATGAAAATGGAAATAGAAATGAAAATGGTTGGACTCAAGGCTTGAGCTACAATAAGCAAGATAGCTGGCACAATATTGCCGTTAAATTTGAATTTTACGATGTAGACTTATGTAATGGTCACACCGACCACCGAGGCAATTACCATCACCATGGATTTTCCCGCTGTCTGCAAGACTTATTCAATGATGACGGCCAGAGCCATTCCCCTATCTATGGTTATGCCACCGACGGCTTCCCCATCCATGGTCCTTACAACGCAGCCAATGTACTGGCCCAAAGTAGCTGGCAAACCAGAGACTATGACAACATCAATTCAACCACAGGTTGTGACATATCAGGACAACGAAACTGTCAATTAATTGATCAATACGACATCAGCAAAGGAACCAAACTATCAGACGTAGGCCCAATGACCAGCGAGGCCATTTCCGCAATAAACAGCTCAGCAACAGAAAAGACCTTCATCACCACATCAGGCTACTATTTTGAAGACTACTATCACAATGCCGACCTAACAGCATCAGGTGGGGCTTTCCTCGACAAACACAACGGCCACAACCACCACAATTACGGCTATCACTACCACCTAACCGTCACTGACAACAACGGCACCTTAGAGCCAGTCTTCCCCTACAGTGCAAGCCCCAGCGACTACTAATATCCTATAACGAAGCCTACCAATGTCTTGGGTGGGCTACTAATATCCTATAACGAAGTCGACCAATGTCCCGTAGGGTGGATCGATAGCGAAACCAGATACGAATTGAGCGGAGGTTACGCAAAAGCGCAGCGTCGCCCACCGCACAGACCACCCGTCAACAAAAGCCCATAACGAAGCGAAGAGAAAATGCAAAGATTGATTTATCAGAAAGCAGGAAAAGGATTGAAGAAAAGGAAAAGATCAGATGCTGCGATTTATATTAATAACGAAGGGAACCTTATTAATACAAATCGCAACAGCTTTAATCATTAATAGTCGTTTATTGTTATTGTTGCATCCTAGTTTTTATTATTGTTATTAACTGTTTTTATTGTTAACTATTTTTGTTGTTATTCACTTAGTACTGATTGTTGTTATTGTTCACTTACTGCGATTTATTATTATTTTTCACTTATTGTTATTTATTATTGTTCTTCACTTATTGCGATTTATTATTTTTGTTCACATGCTGATATTGGTTATTATTATTCTTCTTTGCTTGTTGCGCTTTCACTGTCACTTTTTATTGTTATTTGCGACAGCTAAAATCAAACTTAATCTAACGTATCAAATTGTTCTCTTGGCATCTGTATCGCGCCTCTGAGGTTGTTATAACAAAACCCCAGTGCTCTGATATCATTGGCCAGTTTTTTCAGACATTTTTCCATTGAAGCCTGAGTGGCACAAGCTTCAAGGTATTCGGTATCGGCTAACGGGTGGCGTCTGGCCGCAGCCTGCATTGCTTTTTCGTGACCGTCAAGTTGGGCTAACATTGCCTCAAACTGACCTGACCATTTTTCAAAATTATCAATATCCACATCAACTCCCGTAACGTATTGTGTTAAACCCTTGATGCTAAACGCATACCGCAGGGCAAAAACAAAGTTAAAATAGCTAAATAACTAAGCGTAAACCGGTTGTTCTACTACTACGTCTCTTGCTTCAAAACCTTTGCTGCCGTTGATGCATAATTCAAAATTAACAACTTGGCCTTCAAGCAATCGACGAGTGCCGACTTTCTTACATTTTGGCGTATTTTGATAATGAACAAAAATATCATCATCAACTTCATCTGTAACAATAAAGCCGAAGCCTTTAGCAACATTGAACCATTTTACTTTACCTTGATACCGTTTTTCGTCTGACATAATCTGTTTCCTTAATACTGTTATTGTTAAATCGTTTTGGTGTAACGTTTATGTATTGTATTTGCTTGCTATTACTAGTTAATTGTTGCTGTCTCTACCGACGATTGCAGTGCTTTAGTAGCAAGGTTGGCAACCATACGGCTAATATCATCATCGCTGTGACTGAACAACTGGGCGATCAAATGGCATACTTCATGACAAGCTTTATCGTTGTCGAAATCAGCTTCTATTAAGTGCTCCAAGGCTTTGATACGTAAATAGCGTTCGTTTGTTTGTGTTTCCGTCAGTGTCTGTAACAACATATCAATACCCCTGTTTTGTTAACTACTTGTTTAAATCATGTTTTATGCGTCGTTGAATGACACCCATAATATTTTTTCTGAGCAACAAAACCACTTTCGATGGTCTTCGATGGTCAACGGAAGCTTACGAAGCCCATTATCATTCGGTTACGAACGGTTACGAAAACACTAAACTACTGAATAATAACAATTTTATTTAAACAGAATTTAATTAAAAAAACTTTAAACGAGTAAAGAACATGCTTGTTTACGGCTGATTTTTTTGCCTGAAATCAGCTTTATGTCTTTTATTTTGTACCCAGAGGTCTCTAAACTGAACATTTTTACGCACTATGCAAATAGTTCCCAACTGCAATTGACTGAACGTTCGGTATGATTAATAAAACAACAAACAGGCAGACCAAGCAAATTTTGCCGCCTTATCAGGTTTTATCCTGTTTTTTATATTGCAATGGATAGCAGTTGTCACATTGGCTGTGTATGATAAACCCAGTCAATGGCTGGCGCTAAAATAGTGTTAAAAGCCAACCCAACATTTAATTAGATATAAAGGAACATGTCGTTGCGCATTTTACCCCTTCACACCTCACTGTCTGGCAACTTTATCAATCTCATTCTTATCAGTAGCCTTTTGGTTACCGCTTTCATTAGCTCAAATGCAAATGCCGCCGAGGCGAATGCCGTGGCAGATAATGCCGTGGCAGATAAAGTTGAAGAATATAGCCAATGTCTGAATAGACTGGAACAACGCGCCCAATCGGCAGGTATTGATGAACAGGTGATCAAGCGTAGTTTGGCGGGAATAGTGCCCGACAGCAATGTCATTGTCTATGATCGGCGTCAACCGGAGTTTAGTGAATCCTTTGCCAGCTACTTCAATAAACGGGTAAATCAATGGCGGTTGGACAAAGGCCGTCAAATGTTAAAAAAATACCGCCCATTACTAACCAAACTACAGCAGAAATATGGCGTACCGCCTCACTATCTGATGTCATTTTGGGGGCTTGAAACCAACTTTGGTCGTTACAGAGGCAAAATGTCAATCATTCGTTCACTGGTTACTCTGGCTTGTGATCACCGTCGCCGTGAATTTTTTACCATTGAATTGATACAAGCATTAAAACTGATTGAACAAGAACAATTAGACAGTACTAAAATGGTGGGCTCTTGGGCTGGCGCGATGGGTCATACTCAATTCATGCCCTCGGCTTATCTCAAATATGCCGTGGATGGTGATAATGACAACAAAATTGATTTATTCAACAGTATTCCTGACGCCCTTACCTCAGCGGCTAATTTTCTTCAACATCTGGGCTGGCAAGCAGGTTATCGCTGGGGCCGTGAAGTCAAACTGAGTGAAACATTTGGCTACCATCAAAGTGGTATGGATAAATTCAAAACATTAACACAATGGCATAAATTAGGGGTTACTCAGACCAATGGTAAAGCCATCGGTCAGGCCGATATAACCGCAGCGTTACTGGTTCCCTCAGGCCATTCTGGCCCGGCTTTTTTGGTTTACCATAACTTTTCGGTGATCATGCGCTGGAACCGTTCAGAATATTACGCTTTAGCCGTTGGTCATTTGGCTGATCGTATTTCAGGTGGTGGCAAATTACATCGTCGCCCTGCCCCATCGCCAAACTTAACCTTAGTGCAATTAACCTCGTTGCAGAACAAACTCAACACCCTAGGTTTTGACGTTGGCGAAGCTGATGGCATTTTTGGCCCGGCAACCCGAAAAGGCATTCGAGATTTTCAACATGCCCGCAAGATGATCGCCGACGGTTTCCCTGGCCAACCGGTCTTTGCCGCACTTGGCATTGATCTCAAAGCCTCGGTCAAAACCAATGCTGACGCGGTTAAAAATTAAGCACCATAATAACCTTCTCTAAGCCTCATAAAATAAAAAATTATTTTTTTATCATTTTCCCTTGATAACCTCTGTTGGCGTCCTTATATATCTTTACAGGTCGCCGTAAGGGGCCTTTAAGATAGCAGTTAACAACAGCACTAACGCTCGTTCATTATTGAAGGGCACGATTAAATATTGCTTAGCTCGTAAAGAGCTTATTGAGGATATCATTATGCGTAATTTAGATTTAACTCCATTGTACCGTTCATTCATCGGTTTTGATCATCTGGCTTCTTTGATGGATTCTGCCACCCGGCAGGAAAAACAGCCGTCTTATCCACCGTACAACATCGAATTATTGGCCGAAGACAAATACCGTATCACCATGGCTATCGCTGGTTTTGTTGACAGCGAACTAGAAATCGAAACCCAGCAGAACACCCTATTAGTCAAAGGCACCAAAGCCAAAATCGACGACGGCAAGAAATTCTTATACCAAGGCATTGCCGAGCGCAACTTTGAGCGCAAATTCCAACTCGGCGATTTCGTCAAGGTCATTGATGCCTCAGTCGAAAACGGCTTATTACACATTGAGCTAGAGCGAGAAATTCCCGAAGCATTAAAACCACGTAAAATTGCCATCAACACCAGAGGTAAACTGCTCGACAATTAATCTCGACAATTAATCTCGACAACCACCAACCTCGGGCGCTTTAAACAGTGCTCGGGGAACCGTAGTCTCTTAATTATTCATTGTTAACTATCCATTGTTAATTATTAATTCCCCCTTTACTCTCGCATATTCACTAAATCTTCGTTACAGTAATGCCAAAATTATAATCACAGAAACAACAACCCATGCTACTACCCATGCTACAACCTATGCTACAACTCAAGCGACAACCCGTGCCACAACATAAGCACAGCTCTACTCATCCATTACTGTTACTAGCTATCACTGCCGCACTAAGCGGTTGCCAGCAAACCGAACCGCAGGACGAAAAAATCGTTCTCGACAAAAACCCCTATCCCAGCACCTATCAAGCATTACCGCGAAAAGATATCCTCATTCAACACGCCACGGTACTGACCGGTACAGGTGAGCGTCTGAACGATGCTGATGTCCTCATTGTTGACGGAAAAATTAAACAGGTAGGTAAAAACCTCCCCGCCGGTAATGCAGTTGCCATTAATGCCAAAGGCAAATGGGTGACACCGGGGATCATCGATACCCATTCTCACTTGGGAGTTTATCCAACGCCCAGCGTAGAGGGTCATAGTGATGGTAATGAAACCACCAGCCCAATAACCGCTGAGGTATGGTCTGAACACAGTGTTTGGCCACAAGACCCAGGACTTCATACCGCTCGGGCCGGTGGTATCACCACATTACAAGTACTGCCCGGCTCGGGTAACCTGATTGGGGGACGTGGTGTGACGCTACGCAATGTACCTTCAACCACCATGCAGGGAATGAAATTCCCCGATGCACCTTATGGTTTAAAAATGGCCTGTGGTGAAAACCCCAAGCGCAATTACAAAAGCAAAGGGGTGCCACCTTCGACCCGCATGGGCAGTATGGCGGTATTTCGTGAAGCTTGGATTGGCGCAACCGAATACAAACGGGCTTGGGATAAATATAATGCCGATTATGATGCAGGCAAAAACCCCGACGCCCCGGCTCGGGATTTACAGAACGACACGCTTATGGGGGTGATTGAAGGTGATATCCTGATCCACAATCATTGTTATAAAGCCGAAGAAATGGTGATGATGATTGATTTGGGCAAAGAGTTTAATTATCACGCCGGGACTTTCCATCATGCCATTGAAGCCTATAAAGTCGCCGATATACTGGCCAAAAATGGCAACTGTGCCGCCATGTGGCCCGATTGGTGGGGATTCAAAATGGAAGCCTATGACATGGTGCATGAAAATGTCGCCATTGTTGATGCGCCCAAAAATAGTTGCGCGGTGCTCCACTCTGACGATGGTACTGTTATTCAACGATTAAACCAAGAAGCGGGCAAAGTACTGTTTGATGCTCGCGAGCAAGGTTTTGAGCTTAAAGAAGAAGATGCGATCCGCTGGATCACCGCCAATCCGGCCAAATCACTGGGTATCGACAAGCAAACCGGTACCTTAGAAAACGGCAAACGGGGTGATGTAGTCATTTGGAATGGCAGTCCGTTCAGTGTTTATGCCAAAGCCGAACAAGTCTTTTTGGATGGCGCGAAAGTTTACGACCGTGATGATAAAGCGTATCAGGCGACAAGTGATTTTCTTTTGGGTCAGCAGTAGGGAATAAAACCATGAAAACAGTAATAAGCACCACAAGCAGCACTACAGGCACCACTACAAACAATAGGCAGCCCCTGCTAACCCGTCTGAGCAAATCTCTCGCAGTGGCAGGTTTACTTAGTTTATCAGCCGCAGTCCATGCCGACAGTTTAGCGATTGTTAATGCCACTATACATACCGCCTCAACGCAAGGGGTATTACAGCAAGCCTCAATCATCGTTGAAGATGGCATAATTACCGCGATTAACCCAGCGCAAATAACCGCAGATAAAACCATTAACGCTCAGGGTAAGATATTAACCCCAGGGTTTATCGCCGCTTTTAGCCAACTAGGTTTAGTTGAAGTTGGCGCGGTAAAAGGCAGCGTTGATGCCAGTGATGAAAAAGCCGATATTACCTTTGATCCCGGCCTGGCTTTTAACCCTCAAACCAGCGCAATTCCCTACGCCCGTAAAGGCGGCATAACCCATAGCATCATCACCCCGCGTAGCGGCAAAAGCATCTTCGCCGGGCAGAGTTCATTGGTCAACTTATCTGGTGATTTTGACAGCGTAGTTAATGCCAATAATGCCGTTTTGGTCACATTGGGTGTAAAAAGCAAGGGCTCCAGAGCGTTGGATTTACAAACCCTAACCAACAAACTTGATGATGCCAACGACAAATTAATTGAAGCGGCTAAAGCTAAAAAACCTAAAAAGGATAAAAAGGACAAAAAAGAATCAAAGCCGCCTTCCAGAGAGGAAAAAGTGCTCAATGCCTTGTTAAAAGGGGAAAAAACACTGATTGTCTCGGCCAACAGAGCCAGTGATTTACTCCACTTAATAGCCCTGAAACAGCGTTTAAAGCTGAACTTGGTTATCAGTGGTGCAGCTGATGCCATTGTTATTGCCGAATCACTGGCCAAGGCCGACGTACCGGTGATTATTGATGCAACACTATCATTACCGCGTAACTTTGATTCACTGCACGCTTCGCTAGAAAACGCCGGGTTACTGGTCAAAGCGGGTGTAAAAGTCATCATTGGCACCGGCGGTGCTTTTGGTCTTAAAAACCTCCGTCATGATGCCGGTATTGCCATCGCTTATGGCATGACAGCTACAGACGCACTGGCCGCAGTGACCACTAATGTGGCGCAAGCGTTTAACCTCGACACGGGCAATATCGCCGTCGGTAAACCAGCCAATCTGGTTTTATGGACTGCTGATCCGTTTGAGCTAAGCAGCAAAGTCGACACGCTGTGGATCGACGGTAAACAACACACCACAGACAGTCGTCAAGACGCTTTACGCCGACGTTACACCAGCAAAAGCGACATGCCGCCAGCTTATACCCAATAAGTTAAAACGAGAATAAATTCTCGTCTACGCCGTAAACGTAGACGAGATTTTAACCACTCCCTAGGCAAATATTTTCCCCTTACAGCGCGACTAAAACCGCCCCTACTGCTATAATCATAACTCGATGATTTTACTTGAGGTTTTAATGAAAAAGACGCTTTTATTGGGCTTCGCTGGCCTATTGTGCTTACCTGTTGTCGCCGCAGAACTAACACTAGTGAGTACCCAATCAGCCGATTCATTGGCTTTTCATCCGATTAAATCCGCCCCTGCTAAAGTCATTACCCTTAACCATGCAAAAATACCCGCTCGGGTTAGCGGGATTATTGAACGCTTTCATTTTCGGGTTGGCGATACGATACGTCAGGGTGAAGCAATTGCCCGAATTGATTGCCAAGATTTTGAACTGGCTCTTAGCCAAACTCAGGCCGATAAAAAACGCAGTGAAGTGACGCTTGCCTTTAATCAACGAGAATCGGCGCGGGCGCAAAAATTACTGAAAAATAATGCCGTCAGCGAAGCGGAATTAGATCGCAAAAAAACCGATGTCAGCATCAGTAAAAGCCAACTGGCTTCATTGAAAATCAACCTAAAACAACAACAACTTAATGTCGAGCGTTGCGACATTAAAGCGCCATTTGACGGTATTCTCACCGCCAGACTGGCCGATGTCGGTGAGCAAATTGATCGCGAAAGGCCCGCAGTCGCCGAGTTACTGCAATCCAATCATCAATTAATCTCAGCCCAAATTGCCCTAAGTGATCAACAAACCTTCGAACAAGCAGGCAAATACTGGTTTGAAGTCAACCAACAAAAATGGCCAGTGAAACTCAGGCATCTCATTCCTTGGGTTAAAGATGATTCACGTAGCCTCGAAAGCCGCCTCGAATTCATTGATAAAACAGCCTATAGCGGTACTACTGGACGAATAAAATGGTCCAGCCAAGTGCGCCACCTACCCGCTTATTTACTGCAAAAAAGACAAAATAGCTTCGGTTTCTTCATCCTTGAAGGCCAGCAAGCCCGCTTTATTCCGGTCCCCGATGCGCTAGAAGGTCGTCCTATTCCGCTACCCTCGGGTTTATCAGGCAGTTCATTAGATTATCAACTGATTATTGATGGCCGTTTTGGTCTGAGTGATAAACAAACAGTCAAAATCAGTAAAAAGGATTAACCATGTGGCTTAAAAGTCTGATCCAAAACCACGTACTCACCAATCTGGTGTTTGTACTGGTATTAATTATGGGCGCACTGACCTATAACCAACTTCCCCGCGAACAAGATCCCTCCGTTAACTTTAACTGGGTGCAAATCACCACCTTATCGGCGGGTATCAGCTCCAACGATATCGAACGTAAAGTATCTGATTTAATTGAAGAAGCGATTGAAAAAATTCAGGATATCAAATTTGTTTCCGGCACCAGTCGCGAAGGGGTTTCGAGTATTTTGGTGCGCTTTAACGACATTCCCGGGCGCTTGTTTGACAAACGCCTGGCCGATTTAAGACGTGAAATCAACAACATCGAAGATCAACTACCTGAGGGCACCGAACGTCCGCTGATCACCGAAGTCTCCACCGCCAACGCCTTTCCTGCTGCCACTGTGGTGATCACCGGACTAGCTGATGATCAAAACCTTCATCGTCAGGCGCGGGTGTTAGAAAAAGATTTAGCCCGATTGCCAGGTGTCGATCAGGTGCGCCCGACCGGACTGCGAGATCCAGAAATACAAATACAATTCAACCTCGACAAAATTCAGTCATTAGGACTGTCTCCCGTGACTATCGCCGACACCATCAAAGCGCATTACACCGACACAGCGGCGGGCACCGTGCGCATCGCTAAAGAAAAGTGGACCATTCGAGTGCAGGGCGAAACCACCGATCCAGAGGTTTTAGCACAACTACCTATCACCAACAGCTCTGGCAAAGAAATCCGCTTGTATGAAGTGGCCAAAGTGGTCACCAATCGCAGCAAGGCCAGCCAACTGGTACGATATAACCGTCAACCCGCGATTTTATTTGCCGTCACCAAACAAGCCGATGTCAATACCATCAAACTGGTTGAAAGTATCAGCGACTTTCTTGAGCAGCGTAACCAATTCAGCGATGAACTTGGCGTCACCTATGCGGTTGCAGATGACCAAACAGAACTCACCCGTGACGCACTAAATATCATGCAAACCAACGCCACATACGGGCTGTTAATGGTTTTAGTGGTGACCTGGTTATTCTTAGGATCCAAGGTCAGTTTTCTCGTCACCATCGGCATTCCGTTTACTCTCGGTGGTACATTTATCGTGTTAAGCCTGCTCGGTCATACCCTCAACGCCTCAGTATTACTGGCTATCGTCATTGCATTGGGCATGTTGGTTGATGATGCCGTGGTGGTGGTTGAATCAATCAATAACCGATTACGTCATGGCGAAAGCGGTATTACCGCTGCCTGGGGTGGACTAACAGAAGTTATCGCTCCGGTGACTTCATCTGTGTTGACCACTATGGCGGCTTTTTTACCCCTAATGTTATTACCCGGTATTCTCGGCAAATTCATGCTGGTGATCCCCTTGGTGGTGACTTTAGCACTCGCTATCAGCCTGATTGAGGCTTACTGGATGTTACCCGGCCATTTAATGGCAGCCAAAGTCAACTACAACAAACGTTCAAAGTTCGATTATAAACGACAACATGCACTGCACAAATTGCGGGTCAAATATGGCAAAGCGTTATTAAAAATCATGCGTCACCCGCAAAAAACCATGACCGCAATGGTATTTTTAGTTATAGCCGCCGCAGGTGCCTTAGCTGCCGGAGCTATTCGAGTGGACTTTTTTGCTGCCGATAATATCCGCTTGTTTTATATCAATGTGAATATGCCGCCTTCAAGCTCGCTGCAAAACACCATGGACAAAGTGCTTGAAGTCGAAGCGATTGCTCAGCAAACGCTACGCCCAGAAGAAGTTCGCTCGGTGGTCGGTTATGCCGGACAGGAATTCACCCAAATGGCACTGGATTATGGTGATAACCGTGGACAGATCCTCGTCAGCTTAAGGCCCAAACGTCAAAATTTACGCAGTATCGAGGCGATCCTCGCTGAAATTCGTCCCAACCTCGATAAAGTGTTGGGAGCCAACAATATCTCGTTTTTAAAACTCTCTAGTGGACCACCAACCACCAAAGCCATCAGCGTCAAAGTCCGAGGCGACAATTTTGACGAAATTCGTGCTGCCGCCAGCGCATTACAACAATTTATGCACAGCGATGATCGCTACAGTGAAGTGGTTGATGATGATAGTCCGGGAAGTAACGGACTAACGTTTACACTTAACCTGAGTAATATCAACCGTTTAGGTATCAAACCAACCGATGTACAGCGCGCTATCCGGATGTTGGTTGACGGCGAAGTGGTTAGTTTCACCCGTCACCAAGGCAGCAAAATGACCATCAAAGTCATGTCTGATGACAGTATCGACAACCAATTTAGCAATATTGAAGAACTGCTTGAACTCGGTGTTCCCACAGGTTCTGGCGGATCTGTGCCATTGCGTGAACTGGTCCATCTAAAAATTGCCAAGGTCAAAGGCAATATCCGTCATTACAACTTCAAACGAACCATCACCGTGGAATCAGACATTGATGATTTAAGAATTAACACCGTAGCTGCCAATCAACTGCTATTAGATCACTGGCAAAGCATTGCTACCCAACACCCGAATGCCTCACTGGATTTCTCTGGTGAGCTTGATGATATTCAAGAAAGTATGGATGCGATTGGGGTATTATTTCTGTTTGGTTTAGGTTTAATGTATCTTATTTTAAGCACCCAATTTCAAAGTTACTTTCAACCGATGATGATCTTGGTCAGTATTCCGCTGGCATTTGTTGGCGTGACCCTCGGATTGTTTGTCTCTAACAGCCCACTGAGCCTGTTCACCATGTACGGCATCGTTGCGCTAGCGGGAATAGCTGTCAACACCGCCATCGTGTTGATCTCAACAGCCAACGTCAATCTAACCAAAAATATGAGTCTACTGCACAGCACCTTTTATGCCGCCAGAAGACGCTTATTACCCGTGGTGATCACCACACTAACCACCGTCGCCGGGTTATTTTCACTGGCCTTTGGTTTGGGCGGCAGCTCACTGATCTGGTCGCCAGTGGCCACAGCAATTGTCTGGGGATTAATTTTCTCCTCGTTTTTAACCTTGTTTATTATTCCGGTGTTATATCAGATGGTGATGGCAAGAGCGGTGCATAAGCGGACTCAGCTCACAAAGCTCGAAGGCTTGGCAGAATCAATCAGCAACAATTTAACCGCTGATGATTAACAAACCTATTTACGCTGGCAACTTAATCTTTAACTGATCAAACTAACTGTGTCTATTATAGATTGATAAAAATGTCCATCTTGTTTCGATTTTGATTTTCGTTTATGGTAAGCGCTAAATTACCCTAACCTAAAGAAGAACTTAATGGACATTCCTTTCGAAATTACACCGTACAGCATAATACTGAGTATTTTTCTACTCGTAATAATGACCAAACTGGCGATATGGCTGGTAAAAAGCCAACAAATCAAACTCGATGAAAGATTCGAACTACATCGTCAATTACAGTTCAGGCAACAAAACCAACAAAGCCATTATGCCAATGGACTCGATGCCGCTATCATGGATGCCATAGCCAAGATCACCGAATGTCGTCAAAAATTTGCCGCCTCGGCGACCGCCGATGAGCTGTTACGCTACGGTAAAAAAACCGATCAGGCCGTCGATCAGCTCATTGCCCTTACCAGCCAACCAACCGAAGAGCAAAAAACCGACAACATTATTGAAGTCAATTTTCGTTAAACGCACATACACCTAGCTAGGCGGGTCCCTGACTTAACCAATCGTAGACCTCAGTCACCTTGGCAAAATCGGTCACCCCCGCCAGCGAATTTGCCTTGGTTAATTTCATATAATGATGCCCTGATGCAAAGCCATGAATTGGCTGGCGCAATGCACGGGGCTCTCCAAGCTCAAACAACCAATATAAATCCTCTGATACCTGAGGTTTACCAGTTTGAGCCAAGGTTAATGCATCACGGGTTTTAAGCGACACACTCACCACAGGCCATGACCATAACGCCTTGCGCTCAGTGGGCTGGCCTTTTTCGTCAGGCTCAGCGATAGCGATAATACAATGGCCGATATCAAAAATAATATCCTGATCAATTTTGGCACGTACAGATGCAGCCAAACGCATATGAAACCACTTGGCCGAACCATCAACAAACGAGGCATAATAACCGTCCTGCCGCCAATCTTCAGCACCAGTGGCCAGCAAACATAAATCCTTGTGACGAATTTGTTGCATACCGGTATGCGCAATACGGATCTCTTTGACAAAGAAAGTATCAGGGATTGTCTGTGTCGTAGCACCGTCGCCCAGCTTGGCCACAGCGGCGGTTTTATCGAGCTTGCCAAACTTAGTCGTCAGAAACGCTTTAAGCCAACCACTGCCGCTATAATCAGCGCTACCCGGCAACATCGCAAAAGCCCCGATACCACTTCTCTCAATATCCTCATAATACGGATTGACCTGCACACTAGCCTCGCTCTGTTGACCAAAAAAGCCCGGATACAAAGCAAAGCCGCCAAAAACTGGCCGGCTCTTATGCTCACGATGTTCATCCGGGTGCCATTCAAACAGCGCATCGCGATAACTGTGCATCTGATTAATCGCATCAGACGGAGCCATATCAGCAGCCTCAGCACTACTTTTATCAGCCAGTCGATACTTGGCATCAAACAACCAATAAATCCGCTCTCCTTCGGCAAAGCGGGCTTCGAGCACAATATCCGGTTTCAAGGTCGTAATAGCCGAATGAACCGGATGCGTGGTTTGACTGAACAGCGGCTCATGAGCCAGACGCAGATAAATGCCATCACCACGCTTGAAACTAAAAGCGCCCCAAAAACCATCAACCGTGCGCAACTCCAATCCCCGGCTAACCAACTGAGCATTCTCAGTCACCTGCTCTTCAAAACCCAAGTCCACCAGCATCAACTTGATTTGTAAAAAACACCACACCTCGTACAACTCGGCTATCGACTTAACCGAAATCGACGTCTCATTACCCAGCACCTCCAGATAACGCGACAACAACTGCCAAATCCGGTAAACATTGGCATAACCAGTCTTTTGCTGTAACACCAGTGACTCTTTACTCAGTCCGACATACTGCCCCACCTCATGAAACAGCGGCAAATTACGATACTTATCAAGCGGAGCCTGCCAGCGCTGCAATCGCTCGAAAAAAGCATTCGATAATCGCTGTTGACCGGGTAACTGATCATAGTTTTTTGCCGCCGTGACAAACTTGCTCAAATTATCATGACAATGCTGCAACACCATCTTAATGAAGCGATTTTCTGGCGTATCGACACTCAACTGCTTTTGCTGCACCTGATATGTTCGCTGCCCCAAGCCTTGTGCCATATCCTCCCTCAGTCTTTCAGCCAACTTAGCCGCCACCTTGCCTTTAAGCCGATGTGCTTTAACCTGACGCGGCACTGTTAACAAACGACTATGGGGCGCATTAACAATTCGTCTGATGGCGCTTTCGAGCGCTTCACGTAGCGACTCAAACTGAGCCAACCACAACAATGGCGAGGATTGATGGGGTAAATCCGAACGCTCAAACTGCAATTGAGTAGGTCGAGCCAGAGCAAAATACCACAGTGGATAATGACGGTCGATCAGCCGATAAATTCCATTCAGATCACCAACCAAATCCAGCTTGGTTGGCAACACCTCAAACGACAAAGTGAAATCAACCTGCTTATTTGTGACTTCACCAGCTAACAAATAGCGCAACGGCAAATAAAACCAGCCAATATCATTATTAAAATCAATACTGCCCCGCAGCACCTGCACACCATAACGCTGAGAAAAATGAAAAGCCGCATTAATACGCTGCAACTTATGCCTAACCTGTGGACTATTAACCCCAGTACCAACCACCTCGCGGTTAAACACCAACTCAAAGTCATACAATTTGTTTTCAAAAAACAACGGCTCAGCTAATGGCAACTCCTTGATAGTTTGCGGCACAGGGCACCAACTCACCCCTTCATCACTCACTTCATTGATCACACAGCTCGGCGAAAGCCCCACCATCGAAGGTTCGAGAGTTTTATTTCGTGCCGCCAAAGTTTGGCTTAACTGTTTTTTCGCCCGACTAATATCACGCGTCCACACAATCAAATCCCAATCAATGGTTTTTATTAACAAAATCTCAGGCATCGTCGCACCACCCATAATAAGGGAATTGGAAAATGAAAATTAATCAATCAACATCACCTGCTAGTATCCAAGCTTTTGACTTTGCTTTTAATGGTTAATGGTTAATGGTTAATTTCGCGAAGCCTACGGCCAAAAACTAGTAAAGCCGCTATTAGCCAAACGAGCCTTCATCCAGCTCAACTTAGCTTTACTGCGACACTGAGTTTCAAGGGGAGGTAATATTGCAGGCTGAGATTGAGGTGAAGATGAAAGTGAACTTGTATTCGCTTTATTATCTGGTCGCTGCAATAGCAGCTCAATCCGTTTACCTTGCCAAATTTTATCCAATTGCAAGGCTAGGCACATTTCGAGGGTATCAAGCAGGGTATATTTATTACCGTCCTTATCTGCCGTCAATCCCAGCTTATCGTTATTACCGTCTATTCGGGGCAGAATTTTACACATCAAAAAGTCGTCCCAAACCGCCTGCAATGCCTGTTCATCGACAGGTTTAAAGCACACCACCGATAACAGCAACTCGTTTAACGTGCGGTAAGCCAATTCAAATGGTGTGCCCTTAAGTACCTTATTGACCGAGTGAAGAAACGCAATACTATTAAGCCCGCCTAGGTCTACCGTTATGGTGTCAAAATCCGCAGCGGTGACAGTAGATACCGTCGGATAATCTAACTGTACAGGTTGGCTTTTGGGGCTAAAGAAATCGGCAAAAGTATTAGGAAAGAACGCGCCAAAATCGAATGTTAGTGCTCGGTCAATCACCTTACGGGAGAAACCGTGGGTGGTTTCATCCATATTGACCGTCCCTGCGACAATCAAATTAAAGGGAATAGCGATGCCATGCTGCAAAAAATAGCGCCACACCAGCTCATGTTCAGTCAACCCTAGCGCCCGGCGCAGTTTTGTCTTCCCAACATTATCACTGTCAGTCAACTGGGTGAAAACACTCGGTTTAAGTAAAGGTTCGCAGGTATACCAATAATTAAGCTCGGTGCCTTGCTGTTCATTCAGTGCCGCCAGCTCAGCAGCGTTTAGCCACTTGCGGGTTTCCATCACCGATAGATAATCAGCAAAATACTGCTCCACCGGGGCCAAGTTCATCTCATCCAAGCACAACCAAAAAGGTCGAATGGCATCCAAATAGTTAAAATGAGCCACCAATATGCCATCATCACCGAGCACCACCACATCAATAATTTCTAGCCAGGCATCGACGATAAAACGTAGCACATCAGTCACCACATATTCAGCCCCATCATTGCCAAGCCGAGAAATATAACCCAACATATCTGAGGGTTCGTGCCAATCGGGGCGGACACACACCAGTTGATAAGTCTCTTCTAGTCGACCATTTTGACAAGCTTGCTCGCGGACAAAGCGGGTTTTACCAGTGCCTGAAATACCTGCCAGCAAAATGAACGGCTTGGGCAACGCCACCAGCGGCGATATATTATTTAATTGATGATTGTCGGGAGGACTCTGATCTATAACGTCTGCTACAAGTACCCCTTGTGGCCGCCAAAAAGTTTTAGCTTGTTGATAAAAATCAGCAATTTGCAGCAAATCTGCCTGCAACACTTTGTCGTCAGGCATCTTGTCTGATGGGTAGTACTTAGCGATGATATTTGAAGCTTCATAGAGCTTGCCAAACCGGGTACTTGAAGCCAAATCAATGGTTTTAACGCCCCACTGAGCCAGCTCTGGCAACTCATGCAGCAGCCGCTCAGTAAATGCGAATGCCCGTTCCATCGCCGCGTCTTTATCTCCCTTAGCAACAGACGCCGTGGAACCATGTTTAAGCGCGAGATAGACACCGGAACCATCAGCTTTGAACAAATAAGCAGGATAAAAGCCGACCTGAGCCGTAGTGGTAATATCCGGATCGGTGATAGACAGCCAAGGCACATAAACCCAATTACCCGACCCAGCACTAGCCTTAACTCTCAAATGACCATAGTCATCAGCCAGTACAGCTCTAACCGCCTCAGCAAAGTTTTTTCTTAATTTTTGTGCCAACGGATGTTTAGCAAACGTCTGCTCAATCGCCTGCGGCCAATTTTGGCTAATTTCAACCATTAAACTTTTCAATGTCGCCATGACGGTCCTTTTTCTCGCTCAGAAAACAATAATGGACATTATGACCGTTATACCTTGAGCAGTCAAAAGCATGTTAATTAAATCGTTGTCACCCTTATAAGATGTTCGCTTGGGTAGGTTGAAACTTCGTCTACGTCGTAGACTCGAATTGATTCACGTTTAATTTTGGCATTATAGGGAGAAGATAAAGGACTAGAAACAACAAAACCCGGTTGGAAGCCGGGTTTTGAGGTGTTGCCGCAAGCGGCGTTTGGTAAAGACAAGCTCCACTGAACAATGCCACTTTAACCTTTACGTATAGTTTGGGTCAAGTAAATAATCTTAGATATGAGTAAAAATTAATGACAACAACGACAAGTATATTTAAAAGAATGTTCATACAGCCTAGTTTTACATATAATAACACCCTCAATATTATCATGCATCTCAATAGGCAGGTCAATGGCAGAAACTCAATGTGAATTCACTCATACTTTCAATGATATCAACCAATTAACTAAATTATTAAATGAGATCGGGGCAACACTAGCAGTCATAAAAAAACTCCCCAAAAAAGCCAATGAAAAAAATCAGGTGCGTATTGCATCGACTATGGATCTGTTACATTCCCTTTTTTCTCTAACATTCTATGATCGCGGGCAAAGTAGCAGCATTGCAAAACAGCATTCAGATAAAGATAAAAACATAGTCGGGGCAGTATTTGATGACTTCCGTTGGTTAACAGTCGATCACCGATTTATTCGAGCACCAAAGGTCAAAGCAATCCTCTACCCACAATATCCTGAGGTTCGGTTATCCGCCTTTAAAACTGAAGAAAATACGATGCCTCGCGCCATATCGTCTCAATACAGTGGATCAGAAAACATGTGCAGCAGAGTGTTGGTATTAGCACAAATGCCCGGCGGCGGTGCCACTGCGATTATGATTGTTGCGCCAAATAAAATATTGTCACAACAAATTGATGACCTTAGCAGCTTTAATGGCTCCCGCAAAAATGACGTTTGTAAAAAACTGCTGATCAAAGACAACAGTAGTAAATTGGCCTCCTTGCTACGAAATATCCTCGGAAACACCTATGACGGTTGTCGAAACAACAAACATGGCACTAAAATCCCCTTTACGGGAAGCCAAGTCTGTGGTTATACATTAGAGCAGTTGCTTGACATAATCCCTAATTCGAACAGAGACGGAGATATTTTCGGCATAGAACTCAAAGCATATAGTCAAAAGAAAGTGACTCTTTTTACACCTGAACCGGATTTTGGCTTATATGCTGATAATTATACCCAATTTATGCAAAAGCACGGTTACCCTGATGTAGACGGCAATTTACGCTTCACCGGAATACACAAAGCAAATAAGCAACATGCTAAAAGTAAATTAAAACTCAAAATTATTGCAAAACAATACGTCCATGAAAAGAAGCAATGGTTTACCGTTGTTTACGATCCACACACCAGCTCAACCTTACAAATGCAATCTTTTGATGTCGTACTCATTGATGACCTAGGAGAGATTGCTGCGGGTTGGAGCTACGGTCGACTAAACAGCTGCTGGGGTGCCAAACACAACGAAGCCGTTTACGTGCCGGCTGTTAAGCAAATACAAACTGATGTTGATAAACGCAAGCAAGGTTATGAATTTCAAGTAACCTTCGGTCCTCAAGTAATGTGGTGCAAAACCACATCTGCTGATCGACTATTTCGTGCAATATATAACGGCACGATATTTCTCGATCCGGCACCCAAGCTAAATCTGACAGACCCCAGTAAGAATAAACGTCGTTCCCAGTGGCGTGTGAATAACATCACATCTGCGGCATACGAATTATACGACGAAGTAGTATTTACCGAACTGCCACCAGCCAAACTGTAAACCATTGATTTTGGCCGATTTGGCCCATATATAATAAATAAGAAAAATGAATCTAGCTGCTTTAAACGGAAAAATATATGGATGCTGTACAACCTTGCCAATACCAATATTACTTTAACGATATCAGTGAACTAACCACATTATTAACTCACTTAGGTGCGACATTGGCAGTATTAAAAATATTGCCGAAAAATGCCAATGATAAAAACCAAGTCCGTATCGCTGCTAACTTAAACATACTGCACCCCACATTTGCGCTAACATTCAACGAGCGAGGCACAAGCAGTAGCACAACCAAGCGAAAGTCTGACCCTAACAAAAGAATTCCCGAAGCGACATTTGATAGTTTTCACTGGCTAACTGCTGACAAACGACTGATTCAAGCAAAAAATTTAAAAGCCATTTTTTATGCGCAATACCCAGAAGCTCGTTTATCAGGCTTTCAAACTATTGATAACAATATGCCCAGAGCAATGTCAATTGAATATAGTAAACAGACAAATGCCCCTCTGAGAATATTAGTAATAGCTCGATTACCCGGTGGCGCAGCAATTGGCATAATGATCGTCGCACCGAGTATTAGATTTCAACAGCAATTCAGCGAACTTGATGGATTTTATGGCTCTAGCGTTTGTAAAAACCTCCTGATTAAACAAGATAGCAGCAGTAAATTAGCCGCTATGTTGCAAAAAATCATCGGCAATACTTATGACGGTTGCCGTAATGACAAATTCGGCAATAAGATCCCTTTCACTGGCACCCAAGTTTGTGGTTATACATTAGAGCAAACCTTTGGCATCATTCCCAATTCTGATAAAAACGGCGACATTTTCGGCATTGAACTCAAAGCGCATACCCAAAAGAAAGTAACACTTTTTACACCTGAACCCGATTTTGGTTTATACAAAGAAGACTATGCCGCATTTATGCAAAAATTCGGTTACCCAGATTCACAAAACAATTGGCGCTTCACTGGTATACACAAAGCAAACCAGCAAAATCTCAAAAGTACTTTGACGCTAAAAGTCACCGTCAAAAAATACATCAAAGAAAAAAAACTATGGTTACAAACCCTTTACGATCCTCAAACCTGCTCGACTTCAAAAATGCAGTATTTCGAAGTCATACTGGTTGCCCCTGATGGTGAAATTGCCGCAGGATGGAGCCATGAACGGCTAATGAACAGCTGGGGGGCAAAACATAATGAAGTCGTTTATGTTCCCGCTAGTAAACACCAACATAATGATGATAATAAACGTCAACAAGGTTATGAGTATCAAGTCACTTTTGGCTCACAAGTCATGTGGTGTCGAGGCTCTTCAACCGATAGATTATTTCGTGCTATTCACAATGGCACTATCTTTCTCGACCCCGCTCCGAAACTTAACCTGACGGATCCGAGCAAAAACAAGCGGCGCTCACAATGGCGAGTAAACGACATCACATCTGCGGCACATGAGCTATACGACGAAGTGCTATTTACTCGTTGTTAAACAACATGAATAAATAATAATCAGCTAGGTGTTCCACATGTAAACACTGTATGCGTAAACAGTAAATAAAGCTGGTATCTGGGTCAAATAAGCGGTAGCATTTCACACAAATGACCCAGAGAGTATATAAAATGAGCCTGTCCAAAATAAAAGAGATCACTTGTGGTGATCAACTGGATGACTTGAGAATTGAAGAGTTGACTCGTGACAGCCATCAATTACTGGCATTGCTGATTGAGATCTATGGTCAAAAAGGATTAGCCGAGCAGTTAGTAAAGTTAGATGTGAAAGGAATGGACAGGGAGACGCTAAATCGCTGGAGTAAAAATGCAGCAAATTTGCCCATTCAATTTCATGAAGAAGTGGCACAAAAAATCCGTAAAGCGCTATTACCTGAGCGTCCTGCACACTATGACAATCCCGACTTTAAGTTTATTGACCTGTTTGCCGGTATTGGCGGGATCCGCAAGGGGTTTGAAGAGATAGGCGGTCAATGCTTATTTACCAACGAATGGGATGATTATGCACGTCGAACTTATTTAGCAAATCACTATGTCAGTGAAAACGAACTCCCCTACTTCATATCTTCGCCAGCACAGAACTCAGTCAAAAACCGTGATTTCATGAACCTGCAAAACATCACATTAAGCCAAAATGAAGAAGCGACAGAACAACAGGTCACTGACAGTATTAACCGTCACATACCCGATCATGATGTATTACTTGCTGGCTTTCCTTGCCAACCTTTCTCACTGGCTGGTGTATCTAAAAAGAACTCACTTGGTCGAGCTCACGGTTTTGATTGTGAAACCCAAGGAACCCTGTTTTTTGATGTCGAACGGGTATTAAAAACCAAGCAACCTAAGTTTTTTGTCCTTGAGAATGTAAAAAACTTAAAAGGGCATGATAAAGGCAATACGTTTGCAGTGATCATTCGCACCTTAGACAAACTGGGTTACTTTGTCACAGATATCTCTGATGCTAACACTGATATTGAAGCAGCAATCAAAACCGTCAAAAAACGTCGACCTGAGCCAACCATTATTGATGGACAAAAATTTACCCCGCAACACCGAGAGCGGATCATTTTAATAGGGGTAAGAAAAGATATTGACCCTACTGGTCTGACATTAAAAGATATTCAACACTATCAACCAGCAAGCCGTCCGACACTTGCCGATATATTAGATACACAGGTCGATGCCAAATACACCCTGACCAAAAACTTATGGGGTTATCTGTTCAATTATGCGCTAAAACATCAAGCCAAAGGCAACGGTTTTGGATTTGGTTTAGTTGACCCCAACGATCCAAATGTCGTCACTAGGACTCTTTCAGCTCGCTACCATAAAGACGGTTCTGAAATACTCATCAATGATCAAGGGTTATCGCAGGAGTATTTATTAAAAGCAAAAGCCGATCCAATCAATGAGTTTGATGCTAGCCACAATACACCTCGTAGACTGACACCTCAGGAATGTGCTCGACTCATGGGTTTTGAAATTCCACCAGCCAAAAGAGAGAAAAACGATAAGGATTTTGTTATACCCGTATCAGATACCCGGGCATATCGCCAATTTGGTAACTCTGTTGTAGTCCCCGTGTTCAAAGCAATAGCACAATTAATGGAGGGCCATATCAAAGCTGCCGTAATGCCGTCTAAACATAAAAACGCCGCATAGATGCAAGGTTAACGTCCTTAATAACGCTGCATCTTGCGTTTTACAACATCAATTATTCAGCTGGCTTAAAATCAAACCGCGTGAGCAAATCAGTGATGGGTTGATTAACTGGTTGGTATTTCCATTGAGCCAGCGCGGCGATGGCGGCGTTGTCAAATATTCTGCCAGGGAACGAATCAACCACTTCGATATTGCCAATTGAGCCATTTTTATTGACCGTGAACTTCATTGTTACACTGCCCACCAGTTTTTGGGCTTGAGCGGCTTGGGGATAAACCGCTTCGACATGTTTGAGCAACACCCGGCCACGCTTTTCAATTTTTTGTTTCAACGCCGCTACTGCCGCGCTATTTTCGCCGCTATTGCTTTTATTACCTTGATTATCAGCATTGTGGGCTTGAACGACAGTGGTGGTCATCGATATCAACGACATCAAAACGACCGAGAGGGTTAACTTTTTAGTTTGATTTAATTTCATTTGATTTACTTCCTTCCTTCCTTAATCAGTTTCTTTCCTGAAACGTTAATTTTACGCTATCACACCAAATGGACCTACTTGATAAGTATATGATTTACCTGACACAAATAAAAGTCAATTGTGCGCCGCCAACCCAATGGGTCATTGTAATGGGTGATTATTCACCCGCTCCGCGATCTGAATAACCCACTTTTACTTTACTTTTAACACCTTTCCACCTCGTCTTTACTTCTTTCTCACCTCGCCTTTACCTCTTTTTCACCTCTTTCCACCTTTTTTTACCCTTTAAACCACAATGAGCCCTGCGCCCAGTCGATCAATACCCGGTTTAACCTAATAATTGATTTGGCATCACTTTTGCTGACATCACTCTTTTACCTGAGAGCGCTCAGAGCACTAAACAACAATATTTGAGGAGCACTAATGTCCGCACAACAAAACCCGGCAACCACCGATAACACTCAGGAAATTGACTGGGCGGGTGTAACACCTGAACAATGGCAGCAACAAATTGCTCAGCTGTCTCAACAACCGATTGACCCTGCTGAGCGTTTATACTGGATGATGTGTATCCGCAACTGGCTCCATGCGCATAAAGATCGTTATTGGCCAACAGCAAATCAACAACTCGGCGAAGATGTTCTCAGCGCCTATTATCAAGCATTACATGCACTTTACGAGGTAACACACACTATTTGTGATTGGCCTTTGGCTATCCATTTAAATCGCACCATTAACAAAATCGAACAACAATACGATTGGCAGGCAACCCCGAATATGTCCGATTCACTAGCCTGCTATTTAGGACAAATGGGAGAATGGAACCAGACGTTGGCTATTTTGCAGCAACAAGCAAAAGACTCGCCATTGAACTTGCCACTAAAAGAAGAGATTCAATCACTCAAACAAACATTGGCTGAGTTTCCCTACACACTCACCACCCCCTGTGATGAAGATTTACGACTAACACCCCTTGAAGCTCATCATTTGGCGGCATTTTCATGGCAATATGATGACCCCTCAATTGCTCAGCGTTGTCATTTACCCCAGTTTGCCGATGACCAACAATGGTTAAACTGGTTAAGCGACTGTAAAGCTGAACCGAACAAGCTGCTCTATGCCATCATTCATTCAGAATGGGGATTTATAGGTTCAGCTTCCATTGAAGTGCATAACGGCGTGGGTTTCTTTTACTGTTGGCTAGGAGCTGATTTTCAGGCTCAGGGCTTGGCACCAAAAACCACAAAATTATTACTCAGTGCTGGCACACAACACCTTGGCATGACTTGCAGTTACGCCAAAATTGACAGCGATAACAACGCCTCAGAAAAAGTATTGCTCAAACTTGGTTATCAACGCTTGCCTTGGCTAGTGCGCTCAGCAACAGCACAAAATCACCATGGCAATGAGATACTTTATTACAGCGGCCCACAATTGAGTCCTGAACAAAGTCATCAACAAGTTAAACAGCTCATTCTAAACATGGATTGTGATTTGGTTTTACAATCAGACCAAGCCGAAACTGATCACAACGAGACCAGTGTAGTGATGAGTTTTAGTGCCAAACCTAAAGTCCATCAATTTAGCGTCCGATAAAATATTCATCCACAGGAAATAACCATATGTCATCGAAAAACCCACCACAAGGGCTAAAAAAGGACAGTAGCATACGCAGAATGATGAGCAGTTTTAGTGCCATGAGTACCCGGTCTCTGTTCGGTCAAAACAATACTGCGACAACATCCACCACGACGACAGTTCCGCTACCGCACCCACGAATTGATGCACCGAGTCCCACTGCCATGACCAATCCGCCTAACGCGCAACATGCTTTTCAAGCTTTACAGCATGACCCGGCCACTTTTATGCGTCGACACCAAATAAAAATACGGGGACAAGGACGTGTCGATAGTGGTTCAGCAGATTGGCGAATGGTCAGTGAAGGCACCGTTGGCAGACGTCGTAATTCGGTGACACAGGTCATCGAACCGGTATATTCCTATCGCATCATGTCGCCGCAAGATTATGACACCATCGCTTACTCTACGGAGCAAAAAGCCACTCACAGTACCTACGATTTTAGGGCTCAGCATGTGCGTATGGAACAAACCGATAGTGGTGATTTAACCACGCCAACCCGAGCCAATCCAACCGCTGCCACAGTACACATTGGAGTTCCTCAAAACTATATTACCAATGCGCTATCGGGCTGTTCAATTAAACGCTCAGACACCAGCCTTACCCACCATCGGCCAGCTCAATCCGGTACTTTTTCTGATGGCTTAGCCTTAGAAGACACCTTGCAGCAACAAGATCCAAATGCGGGTGTTTTCGGCTTGAGTCGCTACCGCAGTAACTCGGGACGTAACTTGCCAGTGAATCTATTTATGCAAAGTGATCGGGATGGTACGGTACATATTCATAGCCAAGATAGAGCTCGCATAGATGCTAACGGTATGTGGACTTCCAATAATGACCATATGGTGATCCCGGCTCCAAACACTCCCCCGGTGACGCCACCGTCAAACACTCTCACACGCCAACAACGACGAACTGCGCTGCAACAAATGAACGCCCAAACCAACACTGTCAGCGCACTTGATCGGGCAATGGCACAGCGCGAGATATATGCACACGATTCTACCGCCAACACACCATTTACTAAAAATGTTTCTACCTCTGATCCCAATGACGATTGGACTTAAAATCACTACCGCCAGCGAGGTTTCGACCTCGCTTAAGCACATCTAAAAGTTGTAACGAATAAAAAAACACCGAATGACCGTTCAGTCACAGGTCAGACCAGAAAAAAGTTAAATTTTTTAACTTCCTCATAACAAAACTCTAACCTATTGAAAAAGCGTTAATTTTTTATCATTTGCTGAAATATTGAACAACAATAGTGACTTAGCGGCGAAATAAAAATCAACATGTCACTAAATAAGCGTAGTGTTCGGCGGTTTTCCATGGTACTAATAGTATCTGTTCATGTAGTACTAACAATAATAACGAGGTCGTTAGAATGACAAAAATAGACAAAAGCACACCAAGTAAAGAAAAAAAAACCCGCTCAAAAACTAAGTGGCGCGAGATTGAAGCTATCAGAGATCGCCGCCAATTAATGAAAGAACTTCAGGAAGATGATTACTCTGTAGAATTGGATTTTGATGAATTGGGTTTGTAAATTTTCAACCTAACGAGTGTCCAGCTCATGGGCACTCGTTCATTCCCCCAGCAACCTTAAACCTGCCAATTAATACCAACCTTTCCCTGCGACAACAAAATATCATTACTTTGAGAAAAATGCTGACAACCAAAGAAGCCGCGATAAGCCGCTAATGGTGAAGGATGAGGGGCAGATAACACATGATGTTTATCACGATCAATAAAACGCCCTTTCTTTTGCGCATGTGAACCCCACAACAAAAAAACCACGCCTTCACGATGTTCATTCAGCTTGGCAATAATCACATCAGTGAATTGCTCCCAACCTAAATGCTGATGTGAATTAGCTTCACCACTTTCAACTGTCAGCACAGTATTGAGCAATAATACCCCCTGCTCTGCCCAAGGTTGCAAAAAACCATGGTTAGGGATGGTAAAACCTTCAATGTCTGTTGCCAGTTCTTTGTAGATGTTTTTAAGCGATGGCGGCACCGCCACCCCAGGCAATACAGAAAAACATAAACCATGGGCTTGATTGGCACCGTGATAAGGGTCCTGACCAAGAATAACCACTTTAACTTGCTCAAAATCAGTCAGGGTAAAAGCGTTAAACACTTGCTCGTCAGGCGGAAAAACGGTCACTGCGGCTGCTCTGCGCTGCTTAACATAATCAAGGGTCTCACTAAGGTACGGTTGTTGTCCTTCATGCTCAATGATTTGCTGCCATGTTGGCATGGATTGTCCTCGTTTGGTTGTTATAGGCTTTGGTGGGCTTTTATGGTTTAAGCCCTTGGTTCTTTAAAATCAAAAAAAGCAACAATGCTTTGTAATTACTCAGTATAACTATCGATTTAAACTTCTTGTTTAGCACTACCGTCATCCGGGCAGTTGGGCTGTTCAGGTATCTGGAGCGCTTCGTTCTTAAAAACAAAACATTTTGACCACGGAGACACGGAGATACGGAGAAAAACAAAGTCAAAAACAAAAGAGTTTAACTGTTTTGCTTTTGACCTGCTCCGTGCCTCCGTGTCTCCGTGGTGAGTGCTTTTGATTGTAAAGAACGGAGCGCTCCAGTGACTTGAAAAGCGCGTCAAACCCTTAAGACATTCACAAGCTAAATAGTTACAATGCTCGCAAATACACTGCTAACGCAGCATAATCTACCGCCATGGATTGTGACAAAATCTCTTCGCCAGCACAATCGGCTAAAGGCTGCGGTAAGGCAATCATTTCACCGAGCACGTTTTCAACACTTTCTTTGAATTTAGCCGGATGAGCAGTACCAAGGAAAATCCCCGCTTCGTCATCAGTCAAACTGCGCTTTAACGCCTTAAAAGCCACTGCGGCATGAGGCTCAGAGGTATAACCCAATTGATATAACTGCCGCATCGACAGCTGAGTATCTTCTTCATCAACCATAGCAGTGCTCAAACAGGCTTTGTCTAACAAGCCTTTAGTGAACATTTCTTCAATACGCGGCCAGTTATTTGGCTCACTAACATCCATCGCATTAGATAAGGTTGCTACCGTTACCGCAGGCTCCCACTGACCACTTTGCCAATAACGTGGCACCGTGTCGTTGACATTAGTTGCGGCAATAAAACGCTCAACCGGTAACCCTAAACGCTTGGCAATCATGCCCGCCGTCAAATTACCAAAGTTACCACTAGGCACCGCAACCACCGCTTTAGTGGCAGATTGGCTGTCATCTTTAACCAACTGGGCAACCGCTTCGAAGTAATAACAAATCTGGGCGAAAATACGACTGATGTTGATTGAGTTGGCCGAATTCAAGTGAATCGCTTTGCGCAAGGCATCATCATCAAAAGATTGCTTAACCAATTGCTGACAATCATCAAAAGTGCCTTCGACAGCGATGGTATGAATATTTTTACCCAAGGTGCAAAACAGTTTTTCCTGCAATAATGAGATCTTGCCTTTTGGATATAAAATAACCACATCAATGTTTTCAATGTCGTAAAACGCATGAGCCACAGCCGCCCCGGTATCGCCAGAAGTCGCGGTCACTATGGTGAGCTTTTCGCCTGAAGAAAAACGCTTCATGCATTGGGCCATAAAACGCGCACCAAAATCTTTAAACGCTAACGTCGGACCATGAAATAATTCTAGGCAGTAGTGCTTGTCGTCGATTTTTTTCAACGGTGCCGGAAACTCAAATGCTGAACCAATCATCGCGGTCAGTTCATCATTAGACAGCTCGTTATCCAGCAAATGGTTTAATATCGCCGCACTACGGCGGGTGAAATCCATCGCCAGTAATTCGTCCATATTGGTCAGCGGTTTAATCTCTTGAGGGAAAAACAACCCTTGCTGCTCACCTAACCCCAATAACACCGCTTGTTCAAACGTTACCTGCTGTTGTGGTTGTTTTATATTATATAGTTTCATTGTTTTCTTAACCCTGCTCGCCAGTATGCAAGCTTTTGATTTTACTTTTAATTGTTAACTGCTAATCGATACTGATTTTATGATCGGACAACACACGTGCCCCCTGCGTATCAATACTACAAATAATACAAAACCCTTTTTCGTTTTGAATATAGTTCGCTGTCAATAATGTTTTCAGTTGTTCGGCTTTCTCTGGGCTATCCGCAATGGCAAACAAAGTAGGACCCGAGCCAGAAATACCACAGCTCAACGCCCCCGCTTCCGCCAATTGCTCAGTGACAGCAGCAAAACCCGGTAATAAATCCCGACGGTGCGGTTCAGCAATCGGATCGCGCATAAACTTCGCGGCCTTTGCGTCATCGCCACGATGCAGAGCATCAACAAAAACCGCCAAATTGCGGGCATATTCAATCCCAGTCGCCAACGGTAGTTGCTTAGGCAATACCTCTCTGGCCATTTTGGTTGAAACGTTGATGCCAGAATACGCCATCACCCAAAACCAGTTTTTAGGCACCGGTAACGACTGGCAAATATCGTGATCATTATTCATCAATTGAATGCCACCCAAATAACACGGAGCCACATTGTCGTAATGAATTGAACCGCTGATCTGCCCTTCAAAATGCCCCATCATCGCCAGTACTTCATGACGCGCAAACGGCTGATCAAAATAAAGATTCAACGCCTGCAATGTCGCCACAATCGACGTCGCACTAGAACCCAAGCCACTGCCAACCGGAAGGTTTTTTTCCAAATTCAGCTGTAAAAAGGCCGGACTATCACTGCGCTTTTCAGCCAGCTGTTGACGAAAATATTGGCAACATTGATAAACCACGTTACTGCGTTGATCCACAGGTAAAGACGACTTAAACGGCCCACTCAAAGATAATTGAAAATCATCCTCGCAAACCCCAGTGATAGTGACCACATCACCGAGCAGTGAACCATCAATCGGAGTGACCGCCGCACCTAATAAATCAAAACCGACACCAACATTACCAATCGATGCTGGTGCGTAAACAGAAATTAACTCGCCCATATTAAACCTCCTGCTGCCAGGATAATGTTCTAAGACAATCAGCAAACACACCAGCAGCGGTAACTTCTGCACCAGCACCGTATCCTCTGATCACAAACGGGATAGGTTGATAGTAATAACTTGAAATCGATAGGGCGTTTTCGCCATTCTTAACCCCATGCAACGGATTATCACTCCCGACACTTTGCACCGATACCGAACATTTACCGTCATTATTGATTTTGCCGATATAACGTAACACCTGATTTTGCGCTGCGGCTGTCTCTACTAACTCACGGTAATGGCCATCAAGCTCAGTTAATTGCGCCATGAAATGTTCAACATCACCACTGTCATCAAAGGAGTCCGGTAACAAAGACTCGACTTCAATATCAGCCAATTCAAGCTCCATTCCGGCTTCACGAGCCATGATCAGTAATTTTCTCGCCACGTCCATGCCATTTAAATCATCACGTGGATCCGGTTCGGTATAACCGTTATCACGAGCCACTGTAGTGGCATCAGATAACGACATGCCTTCATCAAGTTTGCCTAGAATATAAGATAATGAACCTGACAGAATGCCCTCAAATGCCACTAATTCATCACCAGCATTAAACAAGCCCTGCAATGTATCGATGACAGGCAGACCAGCACCAACGTTGGTTTCATAAAGAAAACGTCGTTTTTGCAACTGGGCAGCTTTACGCAGCTCGCGATAATAAGCCATCGAGCTAGTGTTGGCTTTTTTGTTTGGTGTCACCACATGAAAACCAGCACTGAGAAAGTCAACATACTGTTCACCAATGAAATGACTAGAAGTACAGTCGACCAATACCGGATTGACCAAATGATTGTCTTCAACAAAGCGGGTTAAATTGGCTAATGTGAATTCACCTTGGCTTTGCTCCAAACTGGTGTGCCAGTGATCTAACTCAATCCCGTCAGAATCAAGCAACACCTGTTTGCTGTTGGCGATACCGTATACTTTGAGACGGATATTGCGGCTGGACAAAAAGCTGCGTTGTTTTTTCACCTGACGCAAAAATTCACTACCAACAACGCCACAACCAACCACAAACAAATCAACGCTCGGCATATGAGTAAAAAAGTTCTCATGACAGACTTTAATCGCATCTTTGCTGTATTGCTGTTCGATCACCGCTGAAATTGCGCCTTCGGAAGAGTCCTGAGCAATGGCGACGATATTCACTCTGGCTTGTGCCAGTGAGGAGAAGAATTTAGCAGCGGTGCCTTTTTTATCTCTCATGCCGTCACCAATCAGCGAGACCACGGCGACGTTGGTGAACAAGTCAATCGGGTTAAGGCGACCGTTTTCGAGCTCTAGTTCAAATTCTTGCTCTAAAGATTCCCGAGCTAAATTCACCGAGTGTTGATGAATACATAGGCTGATACTGGTTTCAGACGAAGATTGCGTCACCAATACCACTGGGATATTATTTTTTGCCAAAGTACCAAAAGCCCGGCTTGCCATACCTACCAGCCCTTTCATGCCAAGACCAGAAACAGTCATCACGGTTAAATGTTCTAGGCTGGAGATCGCTTTAACAATCTTGGTTGGTACTGTTTCTGCGCTGATGCGGGTGCCCGGCTCTTGCGGCGACAAGGTATTTTTAATCACACAGGGAATAAGATTCGACGCCAGTGGGCTAATGGTTTTAGGGTGTAATACCTTGGCCCCAAAGTAAGATAACTCCATCGCTTCTTCGTAAGACAATTGTTCGATTAAGATCGCATCTTTAACCATTCGTGGGTCGGCACTGTAAACCCCATCCACATCAGTCCATATCTCACAAACATCTGCACCAATGGTACTGGCAACAATCGCAGCAGAATAGTCAGAGCCATTACGACCGAGCGTACAAAGTTCATTACGCTGATTGGCAGCGATAAAACCCGGCATGATATAAATATCGGCTTTATTGGCTGCAATTTGACCTTGCATCAACTCACGAGTCGCCTCGATATCGGCTTGGGCACTGACATAATTATTTGAACAACGAATACAAGCGGTCGGGTCCAGCTCAAAGACGCTGTAGCCTTGGGTATCCAGCAAAGTAGTCATGATGTCGGCGCTGATATATTCGCCGCTAGAGACCACCTGGGCTTCGATATGGGCAGGACAATGGTTGAGTAGTCTAACCCCTTCTAGCAAGCTAGCTATTTTAGAGCGTTTTTGCTCCACTTGGGCCAGCAATTTTTGTCGTACCGGAAGGCTTAATTGTCCGGCAAAACCATCAACCAGTTCGACCAAAAAGTCCTTCAGCTTGTTCAGTGAGTCGGTAAAGTCATAACCCAGTTTGGCCACTTCGGTCATCTCGACCAATCGATCGGTCACGCCTTTAGGCGCTGAAAGAACCACGGTCAAGGTGCTGGTTGTTGATGCTTGACCAATAAGTTGACAAACATGCTCAATGAGCTGTGGATTTGCGACCGATGAACCACCAAATTTTAAGACTTTCATAGTGTTATTTTTCCAGATTATTTAGATTTACTGCTAAGATTCTACTCGTTTTTTAAGCAAAATGACAGCGCTGTCGTTAGTGACCTTTTCACTGTATTTTCTGCGCTGGTTAACCCCGGGAGCTAAACAAATACTAACCGGGAACAATGCCTGAACCATGCTAACAGGCAAAAAAAAAGCCCGGGGTGATTAACCTCGGGCTTTTCATTGTAACAACAAAACGAGGCCATCATCCGTACCATAAGGTAAGGGTGGTTGGGGTGGTGGTAATAATCGTTTTGCTCGTGCCTTTATTGACACACTTGTTGATGTTAATTGTTTTCACCGTCTTTATTTAATTGTTAACGCTTAACTTTTTGTCTATTATTCTATCAATGAGATGCGCTTTGGCACTTTCTACTCTCTTGCTAAATAAGTTAACATAGTCATTATCAAAAGACATCCATAAAAATCGCTAATTACAGTTTTAATCGAAAAAGTCGAAGTCAAGCTGAGTTAGTCAAGTTAACCCCAGATACAAATAACAAGCGGTAACAGATGCCATTGACACATTTTATTTCTTTTTCTCCTTTTACTCTTACTCTTTCGAGCCAAATCCATGCGAACTAAAAGCCTGTCACGTAAACTTTTGGCCACTGTGCTGTCGGTTTATTTTCTCCTCACTTTCGCCGTCACCTGTTTTCAGGTTTTCGCTGAATACATTACCAGCAAAAGCAATATCACCGGCGAACTGGTGACCTTGCAAAAAACCTTCAGTGGTAGCTTGACCAGAGCCATCTGGGAACTCAATACCCAACAGGCAATCACCATTGCCGAAGGTTTACTGGCTATTCCGATGATCGAAGGGATTGTGGTGAGGGACGATAATCAGGAGGTGATCAGTAAGTTAGGTCGAGTACCAGAAATGGCTGAGGAATACCGTCATAAGCTGATCTCTTTAGGCGTACCGCTGGATGACTCACGTACTGGTTTATTCGGTTATTCTTTTCCATTGATTTTTGAGTTTTCCGGTCGGGCGACTCAGGTCGGTGATGTCACCCTGATATCGAGCCGTGAAGTGGTTATTAATCGTATTTTGGTGAGTATCTATTTTTTGGTCGGTAATGCCCTAATCAAAACCGCCTTTTTGATTTTCTTGTTCTTACATTCCTTTCGTAAACATTTAACCGATCCACTCAACGAACTCACCCAGCAAATTGAAGACCTTGAAATAGATGATTTGGCTGGGGTTCGCTTGGATATCCACAGCACTGAAAATAATGAATTAAATGTAATGGAATCGGCGTTTAACCGCTTAATCACTAAAGTTCAGCAGTATAAACAGGAGCTTGAAGAAGCCAAGCATGATTTGCAATTGAGTAATGATAAACTCGATAGGCATAACCTTACCCTAGAGCAAGAAGTGGCTCGTAAGACTTCTATTCTCAGCCATGCGATGATTGATTTACAGCAACAAAAACATCAGTTAGAGCAGCAACAAAAAGATCTAACGGTCGAGATCAGTAAACGTCGCGAAAAAGAAGATGAACTCACCCACAAGCAGCGTGAGTTAGAAAAAATGGTCGATGAATTAAATCAAGCACAGGACCGTTTGGTGCAGAATGAAAAATTTGCCGCCATTGGCGGACTCGTTGCCGGATTAACCCATGAAGTAAACACGCCTATTGGTATCGGTGTCACTGCAACGACGTTTTTAGCTGAGCGGTTGGAGTCACTAGAGGCTGATTTTAACGCTAAAACCTTGAGTCAAAAATCACTTGAAAGCTTTATTTCAGATATGAAACAAGGCTCAGACTTGCTGATGTCGAACCTGCAAAGAGCCTCAGAGCTGACTGCCAGTTTCAAACAAATTACGGTTGATCAAGCCAGTGAAGCCATCCGGGTGATCAATCTTAAGGTTTATCTCAATGAGATTATTCAATCACTTTACCCTAAGTTGAAAAAATACAAACACACGGTTGAAATTAATTGCCCCGACGATATTGAACTGAAGATCCCTGCCGGTGCCATTTCGCAAATTTTCACCAATCTGATACTGAACTCGGTGATCCACGGTTTTGAACAGAAAAACAAAGGATTGATGAAAATTAACGTCGAAGATCAGGGCAAGATGGTTGAGGTGAAGTATTCTGATAATGGCAAAGGCATGGGCAACCGTCAGCTAGAACAAATTTTCGACCCGTTTTTCACCACCAAACGCGATCAAGGTGGTAGTGGTCTTGGCACTCACATTGTTTACAACCTCGTCCGTCAGACTCTTGATGGCACCATTACTGCCCAAAGTACACTGGGCAAGGGATTAAGTTATTGCATTATCTTCCCTAAAGAGAACAGCTTCGCCCAACGAGAACATCGCTTTGTAGAGGATATTTGATCACAGCTTACATCTTACCTCGGTAATGCGCTTCTAATCGCTCCCAGTCCTCAGGATACCAGTGAAACTCGCTGTTACGGGCCGCTTCTTTAGCAAATGAACGTTGCAAGCGGGCCATATTTTGACGTTGCCAAGCCCGCTTTGGTGGCTTTAATTCACAGCGGTCAAAATCAATCAAAAATACCGTATCATAACGAGAATAAAGAATATTATTGATATTCAGATCAGCGTGATAAATCCCCTGTTGATGGAAGTTAGCAATGCAGTCAGCCACTTTGGCAATTTCTTCGACTTTTAGCCGCCTGACTTTTAACAGTTCAAGCAGGCTTTGCCCACCGGGGATCGCACCGGTAATAATGTCACCGCGATAAATTAACCCTTGGCGAGTCACCATGGCAGCAATCGGCAGCGGTACATTCAAGCCTTTTTTATGCATGTGGGTCAGCAGGGTAAATTCTTTAAATACCCGGGTATTTCCCAAACCCAGATAAAAATACTGATCGCTAAACAGTTTGGCGATCATGCCACCACGCCAATAGTGACGCAAAACCCCTTTAGTTTCATTATGTTCGAAAAACCAGGTGGTAGCACGCCCGTGTTTTTCGCCAGTCATTTTCTTTTGTACCTGCCAGAATTGTGGTTCAAACCAAGAAGTGGATACGTCCTTGGGACTAAACTGCCAAGATAGCAGCGTTTGGTTTCCTTGCTGTAAGATATTAAGGTTCATATGCTCAGATCATTTAATCACGGTTTATAGTGAAAGTATAAGTAGCTAGTTTACTGATGTTTCGGCAATAAGGCTAAGGGCAATTGACAATAATCCATTAACAAATCGGCCAAATTTATGACGAAATAGCAAACCTTTTGTCAGCACGTTTGGCTTGTCAGTGCAATTGCTTTAAAATCGCCTGTTAAATTATCGTTCTCTGTTTTAACAGTCAAGGCCCATTGTGAGCATAACCCAACCCATAAAGGACATTTGCATTGTTCGTTTATCTGCCATTGGTGACGTTTGCCATGCAGTCGCTGCGGTACAATCGATACAAAATCACTACCCCAAAGCGCATATCACCTGGGTCATTGGCAAAATCGAAGCCATGCTATTACAAGATTTACCCGGCGTTGAGTTTGTTATTTTCGATAAAAAACAAGGCCGTGCGGCCTATCAGCAGTTAAAAAAGCACTTTGCCAATCGACACTCTTGCGGTAAAAAGTTCGATGTGCTGTTGCATATGCAAGTGGCACTCAGAGCCAATTTAGTCGCCCGTTGCATTCCCGCCAAAGTAAAAATCGGTTTCGACTGGTCCCGAGCCAAAGAAGGTCACAGCCTATTCACCAATAAACGCATCAATCCGGCTGGTGAACCCCATGTACTCGAAGGATTCCAAGGTTTTGCCAACGCTATTGGTGTGCCCATTGCACCACCGCGCTGGCAAATGCCCTATACCGAGCAAGACAACGAATTCGCTGAACAAGTTTTGCAGGCGTTTAAGCCAACTGGATATCACAAAAACAATGGCGCTAACGTGGACAACAAAGTATTAGTCATATCTCCTGCCGCTAGCAAAAAAGCGCGTAACTGGTTACCCGAGCGTTACGCCGCAGTGGCAACACATGCCTTTGAACAAGGTTTTAAAGTGGTGCTGACTGGTGGTCCAACGGTAATGGAACGTGAATTGGCCGACGCCATCAGCCAACATTGTGACTTTGAATTACTCGATTTGATCGGCAAAACCAGTCTTAAGCAACTCTTGTGTGTGCTCAAACACGCTGACATGGTGATCGCACCAGACACAGGTCCTGCCCATATGGCGACCACCGTCGGCACACCTGTCATCGGCTTGTATGCCCACTCTAATCCCAAACGAACTGGTCCTTACAACTCGCAAGATTATGTTGTTGAGGTTTATCATCACAACCTGCAACAACAGTTTGGCAAAACAGCCGATCAACTGCCCTGGGGCAAACGCTGTAAAGGTGAAGATTTAATGAGTCAAATTCAAATCGATGCAGTCATCAAAGCCTTTGATCAGCTTTGTGCACACATAGCGTCAACAAAGGAGCTAAGCCATGAAGAAGGCAATGAATAAGGCAATGAATAAGGCAATGAATAAAGCCATTTTTCTCGACCGGGATGGGGTGATCAATACCGACCATGCCTACGTGCATCAAATTGCCGACTTTGAGTTCATTGACGGCGTTTTTGCTGCCTGCCGTCACTTTATTGCCAAAGGCTATTTACTGGTGATTGTCACCAATCAATCCGGCATTGGTCGGGGTTATTATACTGAACAGGATTTTGCCGCACTGACTGAGTGGATGACAGGAGAGTTTGCCAAGCAAGCCATCCCTGTCAGCGCAGTGTATTTTTGTCCGCATCACCCTAAAAACGCCTTACCTGCTTATTTACAAGCCTGTGACTGTCGCAAACCTCAGCCGGGCATGTTACTACAAGCGGTGGATGAGTTTAATATTGACGTCAGCCGCAGCCTGATGATTGGCGATAAACCCTCAGACATGGGAGCCGCTATAGCCGCTGGCGTTGCCCGTAAGGTGCTGGTACGCTCCGGACAGACCTTTAGCGTTGACGATGTGGCATTAGCTGATGAAATTTGGCAGAGTCTCGCTGAGGGGATTGAACGGGTTTGATAGCCAATTTGTTATGTTGCCGCAAACCACGCAATCCACTAGACTTGAACCAAGTTTATTTGATCAAAGAATCTATTTATGTCCAACTTTATATCTAACACCAGCAAAGCCCTAAAAACCAGCTTATGGATACTGCTGCTCGCCAATATTTCCACCGCATTCGCCCATAACCATGGCCTCCAAGCACAAAAGTCATTATATCAACGTCTCGGCGGATTAGAGCCTGTTGCTGTGGTGGTCAGTGATTTTATTGATGCGATAGTGCCAGATCCAATGCTCAACAAAAACCGGGCGATCAGTATCTCCAGAAAGAGTGTCGCAGTGCCTTATTTAAAATATCAGGTTACTGCGATGGTCTGTCAGGCAACAGGTGGACCGTGCAAATACACGGGCCGTAATATGAAAGACGCCCACGCCCATCTGCGGATCAAAGAAAAGGAATGGGATCGTATGATAGTGTTATTCAAAGAAGTGCTGAAAAAGCATCGGCTGTCAGACAAAATAACAGAGGAATTGCTGGCGATTGTCCAGTCCAGCAAAAAGGATATTGTGATCCCATCAATGTGAGATCACACCAAACACGCAGGGCTATTCAAGCAAAGCCGAAAACAAGTTAACGCCATAGCCCTGCACCACAAATTTATCTTTGGCAATCAGGTTATTATCAGACTGTAAATACCGACCAAGTTGGCTAACACTAGCGTACTCTTGACTGGTAATTTTATAGATATCGAGTTCTCTGTTGGCATCCGAAATCGAAATAATCAGGTAAACCCCCTGCTCCTCACCTCGTTTATTACTCAGACCTTTTTTACCAGAGATGGCCGAATAAAAAACAAAGTCAATATTACCATTGCCCGCAAAATCACCGTAAAACTTGTCCAGCGGTAAACCATTGCTGAACAACAGTTTGCTCTCACTGCCCGGTGCCAATAGATTCGGCTTGCTGCCCATCACCTGATCACTGTGTAACAAGGGGCCATCTTTTGCGTAAATACCAATATCATTTTGATAGATATAAATTTCATAATCGAGAAAAAAAATCTCAGTATTTTTAGCATCAACATGTTTGATTTTCAGATCCGGCAGTGGCTGCTTTGTCGTCACTTCGGGAGATTTTTGCCGCTCTTTTAGCGGGGAGGCAACGGCTTCAGTGGCAAAACAACTCAATACAACAACAAGGGCGAGGTAGTAAAGTGGTTGAGACATAATCGTATATCCTAAAGACCATTTATCTCAATCTTAGGCAGGATTAGTTTAAAAAACAAACGTGCGATAAACGGTTATCAACAAGCCTCAAATCATGAGCTGGAGCCCGTTCTACCACCAATTATTAATCCTCAACTCCATTCGATTTCATCCAACGCAGCCCGAGCCTGCCCAATGGTGCAATCAGTCAGTGCCATCAGTTGCTTAACAGTAATAGCGGGGTCGTTGCTGATAATGCTCAGCAGCTCAGCAAATGAGGTGGGTTCTCGGGTATCAATGAGTAACTTTGCCAGCCATTGCCAGCTGGTTTCGTCGTCCGCTTGGCTCAGCTGTTCAATAATCTGCTGTCGTTGCTGGCTATTGACACCCAACAACCAGTTTCTCGATCGGCCTTTACGGGTGAGCTGTGCCCCTGTTGCTTTAATTAACGCCTTAAGCCCATCGGTATTATCCGTTCTTCTCACAAAGCTATTGAGGATTATTTTTTCTGTTGCAGTCATGTGGTAGAGGGCGGCAGCCGAAACCTAGCGAGCATCATATTTTTGTGCAATGCGAGTCAAAATATCGTTTTGCTGTAATGTCGCAAACGCTTTATTCAGTTTAACCAATAACAGTGGGCTGGTTGATGCCCGGCTCAAAGCGAAATACACTGGATTCACATGTACCACTACAGGATATACCGCAGTATTAGTAAGCTGTGGGGTATTTTTTATTTGATGGAGAATATTGAGCTTTTCTTCTATTACCCCGCTCACTCGACCTCGATGCAATAACGATAACTTTGCCTCATTGTTAGGGATAACAATAAAATGGGAGTTATCTTTGTCATCTTCCTCAAGCATCCGGGCTAATTTCTCGCCATAATAGGCCCCTTTTTGGATCGCAATCGGTTTGCCGAAAGTGTTGAGATTATTGAATTTTTCAATGGTGATAGGCGATGATGCCAGTGAGATCAAGACGATATTTTCTTGTCGTTGCGGGCCAATAAAATGAATAAATTTTTGTCGCAACGGATTTTTTGACACACTCAACATCATGTCAACCTCACCTCTTTGCATCATCTCCAACGAGCGAGCCCAAGGAATACGGACAAAACGATATTCACACCCCGCTTCATTGAGCAAGGCTTTAGCCATTTCGACGTCCATACCGTGCCACTGATGCTCTTTATCCAAATAAGCCTGTGGCGGATATTGTTCAAATCGGACAGTAAGCTTACAGCCAAATGCCGATGTACTAATAAGTAAAATAAAGCTGATAAATAATAGAAAAAGCAGGTAATTAAATGACTTCATAACAGTAACCCCTGATAAAACAGGCTCTCATCATACTGTTTCATGCCCATTTGTCACTAGACAAATGGGCTTTTTCGCGGCACTTTACGCCGCAGCCCCAAACTAACTGCTACGAACGTAATCCAACACCCCGGTTAATCAGGCTCAGTGCAATGCTAAACAGAATAACAACAAACGTGATCACCATGCCAAAGGCGACCGTGATATCAATATCACTCACCCCTAAAAAGCCATAACGAAATGCATTTACCATATAAATGATCGGATTTATTTTTGACACTCCTTGCCAAAACTCCGGCAATAATGAAATCGAGTAAAATACCCCGCCCAAGTAGGTCAACGGCGTTAAGACAAAAGTCGGGATGATGCTGATATTGTCAAACGAAGTGGCAAATATGGCATTAATCAAACCACCAAGCGAAAATAACATCGAAGTTAATACCACCATGCCAATCAATACAGCAAAGCTGTGAATTTGAATATCAACAAAAACCATCGAAATCACTGATACGATAAAACCAACCATGATCCCCCGGCTAACACCGCCGCCCATATAACCTAAAACAATAATATAATTGGACACTGGTGCCACCAGCAACTCTTCAACATTACGCTGAAACTTGGTACTGAAAAACGATGACGCCACATTAGCATAAGAGTTGGTGATCACCGACATCATGATCAGTCCCGGCACGATAAACTCCATATAACTGAATCCGCCCATCTGACCAATTCGTGAGCCAATCAAGGTGCCAAAGATCACAAAGTACAGGCTCATGGTGATGGCTGGCGGTACCAGCGTTTGCACCCAAATACGCATAAAACGAATAAATTCTTTCACAAAAATCGTCTGTAAAGCAATAAGATTAACTTGCATATTCATGATGCTTGCTCCCCTTGTGCTACCAAGCCAAGAAATAGCTCTTCCAGTCGGTTAGCCTTATTACGCATACTTAACACTTCAATCCCCTGCTCGCTCAACTGCGCAAAAATACTGTTGATACTTTGATCTTTATGCAAATCAACCTCTAGTGTATGGTCGTCAATCAGCCGATGCTCATAGTCCGCCAGCGTGGGTTTAGGGCTATTTAACGGCAAATCTAGGACAAAGGTTTCTTTATCAATTTTTTTCAATAACGCTTTCATCGAAGTATCTTCAACAATCACCCCTTTATCGATGATTGCGATATTACGACAGAGCATTTCAGCTTCTTCAAGATAGTGAGTAGTCAAAATAATCGTCACTCCCTGCGCATTCAAATCCTGCAAGAATCCCCACATGGAACGCCGTAGTTCAATATCAACCCCAGCAGTGGGTTCATCGAGAATAAGAATTTTAGGTTCATGCATTAACGCCCGACCAATCATCAAACGACGTTTCATGCCACCAGAGAGGTTGCGTGATTTGTCATTGCGCTTAGTCCATAAGTCCAGTTGTTTGAGGTATTTCTCTGCTCGCTGATAGGCCAGCTTACGCGGCACGCCATAATAACCCGCTTGGTCAACCAACACTTGGATGACCGGCAAAAACTGATTGAAGTTAAATTCTTGCGGCACCAGCCCGAGCTGGCTTTTGGCTGTTTCTAAATCCTTGTCGATATCAAAACCATTGATTTTAACCACTCCTTCGGTTTTGTTGACTAACGAGCTGATCACCCCAATAGTAGTTGATTTACCTGCGCCGTTAGGGCCTAACAAGGCGAAAAAATCGCCCTCGTCAACACTTAAATCAATGCCTTTAACTGCTTGGACGCCACCTTTATAGGTTTTTTTCAGTCCACTAATTTCCAATGCTTTTTTCACGTTATTTGTCGTATCCCCATTTTGGTACAAGCTGCTGCGGCACGTTGAGATGATCTAAAATGCGCCCCACCATAAAGTTAATTAAATCGTCGATAGATTTGGGTTGGTGATAAAAACCCGGTGCCGCTGGCATAATTGTTACGCCGAGCCGAGACAGTTTGAGCATGTTTTCCAGATGAATGGCATTAAACGGGGTTTCCCGGGGAACCAATAATAACTGTCCTCGCTCTTTCATCACCACATCAGCGGCCCGCTCAATCAGGTTATCACTGGCTCCCACGGCAATAGATGACAAGGTGCCAGTGCTGCAAGGACAAACTACCATCTGCTTCGGTGCCGCCGAGCCAGAGGCCACCGGTGAAAACCATTGATCTTTGCCAAACACGGTAACCTGCCCGTCAGCGGCGTTGAGTCGTTGCTGAAAAAACTCAGTTGCCATGGTCGGTGACGCCGGAATTTGAATATCAGATTCGGTGGTAAACACCACCCGGGCGGCCCCGGATATTAACAAGTAAACCTGATAATTAGCCGCAACTAGCGCTTCGAGCAATCTCATGCCATAAGGCGCACCAGAGGCCCCCGTAAAGGCCACAGTGACCTTGGCGGTAAATGTTGTATCAGTCATGAATTGCAGATAACCTCAGGTGGTTTACGGATTTACTTGTTAATTGCTAATTGTTCCAGCGCAGTCAGCAGTTTTTGGTGAATACCACCAAAACCACCATTACTCATCACCAGTATATGGTCATCAGCAACCACTTCTTCAACCACTGCGGCGACTATTTTATCAATATCTTTATACACTGAGGTGGTTGTGGCACAGCTTCTCGCCATTTCAGCAAAATCCCAAGCCAAACCATCAGGTTCAAAAAAGAAACAGTAATCAGCTAAAGCCACTGAATCAGCCAATTCGACTTTATGAATACCCGACTTCATGGTATTGGAACGAGGTTCGAGTATCGCAATAATGCGTTGCTCGCCAACATGGTGACGCAATCCGGCTAAAGTGGTTTTAATTGCCGTCGGATGGTGGGCAAAATCATCATAAATGTGAATACCGTTGACCTTGCCTTTCAATTCCATCCGTCTTTTAGGGGTTTTAAATTCTGACAATGCCGCCACACAGTGCTCAACAATCACCCCGGCATTACGCCCGGCGGCAACCGCCATCAAGGCATTATGGACATTATGATCGCCCATCAATGACCACTTCACTTCACCGACATATTGACCATTACAGATCACCGTAAAGTGACTGCCATCGGTGTTGATCAGCTCAGCTTGCCAATTAGCCCCTTCGCCATCAATGGTTTCAATCGGTGTCCAACAGCCTTGTTTAATTGTTTCATCAATCGCCTGATTATTTTTCGGGGTTAAGATCAAACCGTTAGAAGGCACTATGCGTACTAAGTGATGAAATTGCTTTTGGATGTCGGCCAAATCGTTAAAAATATCGGCGTGATCAAACTCCAAATTGTTGATCACTAAAGTGCGTGGATGATAGTGAACAAATTTAGAACGTTTATCAAAAAAACGCGCCGTCGTATTCATCCGCTTCAATAACAAAAAATGGGCTGTCGCCCAATCTCGCCGAGCGTTCAAAATTCTGCGGTATGCCACCAATTAAAAACCCCGGTTTTAAATGGGCATATTCCAATATCCACGCGATCATGCTCGCCGTAGTGGTTTTGCCATGAGTGCCTGACGCCGCCAGCACCCAGCGATCTTTCAACACGTTTTCAAGTAACCATTGAGGACCAGATATGTAAGGAATATTGCGGTCAAGCATCCGCTCCACCGCCAAATTGCCCCGTGACACCGCATTACCCACAATCACCAAGTCAGGCTCGGGCTCAAGATGCTCAGGTAAATACCCTTGCATCAATTCAATCCCCAAAGCCTCAAGCTGGGTGCTCATCGGCGGATAAACATTGGCATCACAACCACTAACCTGATGACCCAATTCGGTCGCTATCCCGGCGATCCCCCCCATAAAGGTGCCACAGATGCCTAAAATATGAATATGCATTTCTTTTACTCTCTTCTAAAATCAGTGCTTAAATTGGCGAGCCCGGTGGTAAATCCAGCAATTTAAACTGCGACTGCCATTGACCGGTTTGTTCAAACCAGTGCAGCTGCTGTTTCAACAAGCGATAGAAACCATGGTCCGGATGGCGTTTTTTCTTCAAGGCTTTGCTCAGCCAAGGGGTTAATCCCATCACTTCATCATACAAAGCGGCTTTAACTTCTGGTGCAACTTTATCTGACTTAAGGGTTTGCATCACCAACTCAATGGTGACATTGCTCACTCGTTGATGAATAACCCCATTTAAACCTTTTTCTGAAGCGGCTTTAATGGTGCGCTCAAACAAATCTTCAATCATTTGTTCAACACTCAACCCTTGACCCATTTGGCCAGATTTCATCCGATTTAATCGTTGTGGGTGCAATAGCAGGCTAACACTGTGTCTGGCAGAGACTTCGGCAATTGATACCGGATCGATAGTCACCCCAGTTCTGGCTTTAAAGCTTTCACGGTTGCGTGACTCGCCATATGCCTTGGGTAACAACAGTTTAATGGTTTGTGGGTCCAACGCTAAAAAGTCCGACTCAAGGGTGCTCAAAATAACCGCCAGTGCAGCCTCTTGGCGCTTCTTCGCCACCACACTGCTACCCATTGCTTTTGACGCTGATTTCACTTCATAGCTATAATCCAACCCGCCAATCAGTTTCGCCGCCGCTTCGATTTGGAAGCGATGATAAAGGTAAATAGGCACTAATTTTTCTTCAAGGGTCGACAAACTTTGCCCCTGATCGATGCTGTTGATGCCAAATTTCGCCAATGCTTTGGCTCTGACCGCAATCATGCGTTTGAGTTCGTCAATCGGATCTTTGCCGTTATCCCATAAATGCGCATCCGGATGAGCATTACCGCTAGAGCGTGAATCCGGATCAGAGATAAACAACAGCCCTTTGGCTTTTGCTTGTGCTTCAAGTCGCGCCAATTGTGCTGCTTCATCTGCGGTGAAATCGCTATAACCATAAGCAATCACGTATTTATCCCATTCGGCTACGCCTTGAGTGTATGCGCCGTTGAGTACTACATCGCCTTTATTATCAATAGTCGCCAGCGGATGGGGATAATCCATCACCGACGCTCTGTCATTAACGCTGGCGGCAAAGTTATGGGCGATCCCCAAAGTGTGTCCCACTTCATGTGCTGACAGCTGACGAATTCTATCCAGCGCCATCGCTTTAGCGGCTTTAAGCTTCACCGGATCGCCATCAAACGCACCGGTCAACCCCTGAGCAATCAGCAAGTCCTGACGAACCCGCAATGAACCCAAAGTCACATGCCCTTTGATAATTTCACCCGTACGAGGGTCAAGCACCGACGAACCATAAGACCAACCTCGGGTCGCTCGGTGCACCCATTGGATCACGTTAAAACGCACATCCATCGGATCTGCATCCGCCGGTAACATTTTCACCTGAAAAGCATTTTTATAACCGATCGCTTCAAACGCCGAATTCCACCAAGACGCACCATCAAGCAATGCGCCTCGAACAGGCTCTGGTACACCCGGATCGAGATAATAAATAATCGGTTCGACAGCTTCGGAGTATTGCGCCGACGGGTCTTTTTTGGCTAAACGATGACGGGGGATCAAGCGTTGTTCCATCGGCTCATCAATCGCCGTAGAATAATCTTTGGTCTCAATATTCCAATAGCCAGAATAAGGCGAAAAAGCACGAGGTTGATAATTATCATCCGGCAACTGAATAAAAGAGTGATGCATTCGCACTGTCAGACTGTATGGGTCCGGCGCAATCTGCTTGACAAAATCGCCCGGTTTGGTGCCGCTGAAAGTCACCATGGCTTCGAGTTCAGTATTGTGTGGGAAAGCTTTCGAGCGAGGTGGATAAACCACAGTCCGATCGCTATCAAGTTTATAATTGCCCTGCTTGCGTCGTGTCAACGTGCGACTTATGCCATGAACATCCGATAACAAAAATGGCGAGTAATCAATCAATACCCGTTTTTTATCGCTGGCAACCACTTTGAATCCGGCTATCACCGAACTAGCAAAGGCTTCTTTGATACTGTCATGCTCGGCCTGATTGTCACTGCTACTTTTAAAATAAGTATTAATCTGCTTCAGTAAGACCTTATTGCCGTAACGTTCAAACTGCACTAAGCGGGTATCACCGAGTTGACCTCTATCGAGGCCAATATCATTAGATCCCAATCCGGCAGGCAAACTACTTTGAAAGATAAAAGGTTGATTAAACCCGCTCAGCTCAACAAATACCTTGCCTTCATTGGTATCATAATAAAAAGGCGTAAAACCCGAATGCTTCTCCATTCCTTTAACAAAACTGTCCACCCCTTCAGCAAAAGCGGCAAAACTCCCGATCGGCAGTATCAGTACTACAAACAATATGATTCTTTTTATCACCATTTTCTCCAAACTTAGCCCTAAGCGTCTTGCAAAAAACGCCCGTCAATTTGCTGTCATTCCAGCGCAGGCCACATTTATAACAAAATTCACTGCAATCAACACCTGAAATTAAATTTGTTTTGCATTAAACTGTTGCCCTGAAAATGAAAGTGCGTCATCAATGATTGATGTTCGCGAAATACTTAGATTTTATATTTAAACTTTTTATTTAAACTAAAAGGCACATTTTTATGCGACGTCTCACACCGGTACTTCGGGAAGATGGGGTTGACCTCAACCTGCTCTCACTCATTCGCACCATATTGGCAGCATGTAAAGAGATATCATTTCGGGTCAGCCAGGGCGCATTAGCCGATGTCCTCGGTTCAACACTGGACGAAAACATTCAGGGCGAAACACAAAAACGCCTCGATGTGGTTTCCAACCAACTGTTTAAGGACATTACCCTAGAATCCGGCTTCGTTCGCGCCATTATGTCTGAAGAAGAAGAGTTTTCAGTTCCTGGATCACCAAACGGCAAATATTTAGTTGCCTTCGATCCGCTAGATGGTTCATCCAATGTTGATATCAACAGCTTGATCGGCACCATTTTTTCCATCACCAAAGCCCCTGAGGGCGCAGCGCCGGATGATCAAGAAATGTTCATGCAACCGGGCACCGCACAAGTTGCCGCTGGTTACGTGCTGTATGGGCCTTCTACCATGTTATGTTTGACCACAGGTAAAGGGGTTCGCATGTTTACCCTCGACAAAACCCATGGTGGTTTCTTGTTGACTGAAGATAAAGTAACCATTCCGCCACAAACCAATGAATTTGCCATAAACATGTCCAATCAGCGTTTTTGGGAAGCGCCGATGCAGCAATATATCGCTGATTTATTACAAGGCGAAGAAGGTCCTCGTGAGAAGCGTTTCAACATGCGCTGGATTGCCGCAATGGTCGGTGATGTTCATCGCTTATTATGCCGTGGTGGTATTTTCACTTACCCAACCGACCAAAAAAACCTCAAACAACCGTATAAATTACGACTTTTGTATGAAGCCAATCCAATGAGCTTTTTAGTTGAGCAGGCAGGTGGGGTTTCTTCGACCGGTTATCAACGCATTATGGAAATTCAGCCAACAAACATCCACCAACGTGTGGCGGTGATCATGGGGTCAAAAGACGAAGTAGACACTTGCGTCGGCTACCATAAATAAACCATGTGATCTAAAAACGAGAATAAATTCTCGTCTACGAAATTGATACTACAAATTATTTAATTACTTACAACAGGAAAAAACCAATGAGTTTAAACGACGTACCAGCGGGCAATAACTTGCCAGAAGAAATCAATGTGATCATCGAGATCCCAGCCAACGCGGATCCAATCAAATACGAAGTAGACAAAGACTCAGGTGCCATTTTCGTTGACCGTTTCATGGCAACGCCTATGTTCTACCCATGCAACTATGGTTATGTTAACAAAACTTTATCGCCAGATGGTGATGCAGTTGACGTATTGGTACCAACCCCTTATCCATTACTGGCAGGCTCGGTGATCAAATGTCGTCCGGTTGGCGTATTGAAAATGACTGATGAGTCTGGTGAAGATGCTAAAATCGTTGCGGTACCAGTAAGCAAGCTGACTAAAATCTATGATGACGTTAAAGACGTTGAAGATTTGCCTGAATTGCTGAAAAACCAAATCAAACATTTCTTTGAGCGTTATAAAGAATTAGAAGCAGGTAAATGGGTGAAAGTGGAAGGTTGGGAAAATGCTGCCGCCGCTAAAGCCGAAATAGTCTCTGCCTTTGAAGCGGCTAAATAGACGCCTGATCAAACGAGAATGAATTCTCGTCTACAACGTAGACGGGGTTTCAACCTCGTTAATTCACGATTGATGATGCTTAAGCAAAAACGGCTCTAATTGCTCCGCTGGAATCGGTTTAGAATACATGTAACCTTGACCCTCTTCACAACCTAACTTTTTCAAAATAGCCTCTTGCTCCGGTTCTTCGATGCCTTCGGCGATGGTGTGTAAACCTAATTTTTGACCCAAATTGATGATGGTTTCAGCCAGTATCGCACCACTTTTCTTGTAAATGTCCATAACAAAAGCGCGGTCGACCTTGATCCGATCCAGTGGCAATTGCTGCAAGTAACTCATTGACGAAAACCCAGTACCAAAATCGTCAATGGCAATTGCTATGCCATGGCTTTTCAGTTCGGTTAAAATATCGATAACCAATTGTGGTTCATCCATCATCAAACTTTCGGTGATCTCCAGTTCGATTCGATGCATGGCAATATGATATTTATCAATAGTCTCCACCACTTTTTCAGCAAAATGGCTACTTCTGAACTGCGGCATCGACACATTGACAGCCACTCGCATGTGATTCAGTCCAAGCTCATCCAGCCGCTTAAGTTGCTGACACGCCTGCTCTAAAACCCAATCACCGATATCAACAATCAAACCGGAATATTCCGCTAACGGCACAAACACCGCTGGTGAAATAAAATCGCCATCATCGGTGGGCCAGCGTAACAAGGCTTCCATCGAAATAAATTGGCCGGTGGTCAAATCAATTTGTGGTTGAAACCAAACCTGTAACTTGCGATCAGCAAAGTCCATTCGCAACTGCCGGATCATGCCCAGACGCCAAGTTGTTTGTTCTTCCATTTCTCGCTGATAATATTCAAACTTATCACTGATACTTTTTTTCGCTCGGTTAAGCGCAATGTATGTTTGTTTCATCACTGACAAACCATTGTTACCGGCTTGCCTTCTACGGCACAAGCCCACAGTGGCGTTAATTGGAATAGTATGATCACCGACTCTGAATGGCTTGGTGAATATCGCCAGTAGTTTATCTTCGTTAACTAAATCAGCCGCACCGACAACACCAAATACATCAGCCCCAGAGCGAACCAATACCACTTCCTCAGGCAACTCAGCAACCATTCTTTTGGCCACCGACAACAACAACTGATTACCAACCTCCTGACCGAGACCATCGTTGACGTCAGAGAAATGATCGATGTCGACCAATGCAACCACGTCAGTGTCGATACTACTTTTAACAAAAGTATCGAGAATATTAATAAATTCAGTGCGGTTAGGCAGTTTAGTCAATTTATCCCGGAAGGCCGCTAGACTCAGTTGCTGAAACAAATTAACATTTTCATAACCTATTGAAATATTACTAAGAAAAACTTCAATCAACTGACGATCCACTTCACTGAGCATTCTAGCCGACTCAATGTACACCGCCGCATGACTGTCACCGCTGCTCAAATACAACACAGTATCGATTTCAGTGAATATATGCACTTCTTGTTTCAAGCACTCGGCAATTTGATTGATGATCCGACCATTTTCAACCTGCTCCAACTTTTTATTCAGATAAGAGGCATATTGTCCGGCAGCGCCCAATACATAAACACTGTCGGGATCACAATCGTCAATAGTCAGGCCCGCTTTAGCACAAAGCACACCCTCAGGGCTCAAACCCAGTAGTGAAGCAATTTGGATCACCACCCCTTCGGCAAATTCCATAATTGAGTGATGTTCAAGGATATTGGCAGCCGAGGTGATAATTTTTTCTAGTCCTCGGCGACTTTGATTAATGGTTTTGATTTGTTGGTAGGAGCGAATGGCAGCAATGATTGCAGTTGCGAGTTTACTGCGGGTTAATTCGGTTTTGGTTTTGTAATCGTTAATGTCGTATTCTTTGATCACGCTTTCTTCTGGGGCATAACCGGGCTGACCTGTGCGCAGAATGATCCGCACTTCATCTTTTTTCAGTACCTCTCGAATGTCTCTGGCAACATTTAAACCCGCTTCATCTGTCTCCATCACCACATCGAGTAAGATCACCGCAATATCATCGTTACTGCGCATAAACTCACAAGCTTCCTTACCCGAATAGCAATGGTGAAATTTCAAACGCCTATCAAATACATTCAAATCAGATAAGGCCAATTTGGTTACCGAATGGATCTCATGATCATCATCAACAATCAGTACATCCCAATGACCGGTGAATTCTTCCTCCTCGTGATCACCATCCTGATAGTCTTCATCAACAAATAATAATTCATCATTGTCTTCAAGATTGTCTTCGAGATTGTCTGAATTCATAGTACCTCTTTATCTTTTTTTCAATTGTAACCATTTATCACTCAATCCGTTCTTTCTACTGACAAGTTCCTGATATACCGTGATAAAACAGTTACAAAACACAACAAAAATGGATTGCTTAATCATTATTTTATAGCTAAAAACAGCCAAACTTGCCACTAAACCCGCTATTTAAATCCTTTAACCCACTTTATTTACCCGACTCGGCATTTATCCACCAATAACCACATCACCCTAACTCTCAGGCAATAAAGCAATTATCCAGTTAAAGCTCTTTATTACTATGGTGATTTGTCGAAAACCAATGCTGTTGTTAGCCAGTATTTAATCAACTGTGACAACATTCAGTAGCAGCAGGCTAAACAACAAATTTTATTCACCAACTATATACCCTATCCCAACTAACTGATATCGTAACAAAATCTTGTCAATGAAAAATATCGTTTCTAATAATAAATGTTTAACAATCAAAGCCCATGCTCGCCGCCAGTAAAGGCACAAGAGGCCGGAAGATAACAGCATGAATAAAATCCCCGACAACGCTAGTGCCGATCGCCTGATCAAATTATTCAATCGCAACCTAGGTACCGATTTCAGCCAAATACAAAAAGGCAAAAAGACCATTGAGGTCGACAAAGCCGATCAGCCGAAAAAACAAACTGTAGATGCCGACAACCGTGCTAATCGCAGCAGTACAAGCGGTGCCACTAACAACGCAAAAAGTGCTGGCAGCTCTAGCGCCAAGCATCAGGCATTAGCCACCCAGAGTGGCCTGACGCCAACCAATGTCTACAACAAATCACAGATGAATATCAATCAACGAGCGCAACGAAGAAAGCAGCTCAGTGAAGCACGTAAACAACATAACATCGAATCAATTATGAGTTTGGCGATGGATTACTGCTCTGAATCAGCATCTAATGAGGACATCGACCCAGATTGGTTTAACCAGTTTATTCAACAAGCTGAGGAGATCAGTTCCAAGTTAATGCAGGAGTTATGGGGTAAGATCCTCGCCGGCGAAATCGCTCGTCCCGGCACCTTTTCGTTTAAAAGCCTCACCATTTTAAAACGCATGACCAATAAAGAAGCCATCGCGTTTCAACACGCCTGCCAGCTGGGCATGACCAACCGCAAAGACAACAGTAATCAAATCATTTATGGTTATTATCAACAACCCGGCCTTTTAAGCTTTTTTCAGCCAAGCAAAAAGCAAGTTATCAACTTGGGCAAGTTCAACATGCCCTATCCCAAGTTGTTAATGTTAATGGATATTGAACTGATTTATCACAGCGAAATTGAATCCGGCGAGCTTAACAAACAAGAATTCATTGAATATAGCTACCTCGGCACCCCAGTTAAATTCACCTCAAAAAGAAACAGCATTGTACTGAATTATTTTAAATTCACCCAAACCGGCAGCGAATTAGCCCGACTGATCCGCCTTAGCCCATCAAAACCTTATCTTGAAGAGGTAGAAACGATGTTCAGCGCAGCTTATGACGTCGAGTATTAACACTCCGCTACTCTTGGTTTTTTAAGCCCCGAACCGACACCCAACGCGCTTGACACCAGTTATCCATCAAATAATAAAACTTGCTTTCATCGAGTGGTTTTTCAAGGCAATCATTAATATCCTCACCGACTATCGTCGCTCTTTCGCTGTCTGAAACATGCGCGGTAAAAGCAACAATTGGCGTATGTTTATTCAGCGCCAGCTGACGAATATGCTGACTAGTTTGTAAACCATCCATATCCGGCATTTCCTTATCCATCAAGATCAGGTCAAACACTTGCTTTTGACTCATCACCAAAGCTTCCCGACCACTGAGCGCCTGCACCAAATTAACCGGATAAGCCCGTAAAATCACCGACAACAACTTTAAATTGGTTTCGTTATCATCCACCGCTAAAATCTCAATTCGTTCACTGTGACTCTGCTGCGCAGGTGCTTGTCCAGCCTCTGCCTGCGACACCGCCAGCTGTGAAAAACTAAAATGATCACTCAAATCGGTTAAAATAAACGGCTTATTAGCCACTTTCCAATGATCTGGCAGATTTAACCCCACCAAGTCAGCATTACTGATCGCAGGTGTAGAAAACACACAATGACTTAATTTGTCATAACCGATGAGTGTAACCAAAGAGCTATCGAACATCTGCTGAAGCTCCTGCTCTACCGGTCGGCACAAAACCGCACAGTCGATGCGATTTTTATTAAAAGCCGCTAAAATTTCTTGCTCATCGACACACAATATGGTCAAAATGCCCAACTCACTCAACTGATTGAAAATAACCTGTCCACTTTGCATCACCGGGTCGTAAACCAAAATTGACCCGCTCAGATTATCAGGCACCGACGGCTCACTAAAATCACTAATCATCACATCCAGTTCAATACTCAGCTCCGCCCCCAAACCCGCCAAACTCTTTAATGTAAATCGCCCTCCCATGGCCTCAATGCTCTTTTTCGCCACCAGCAAACCCAGCCCCTGATAAATCCAGCTATCATCAAACAATTGCTGATCAATTTGGTCTTCCACCAGCATATTGTATTGTCGGGGGGTAAAACCAATACCCGAATCCTGTATTTTATAACATAGGGTACCTGAGTATCTGCCACTGTGATGGCCGCTCTGAGCCAACTCAACAGTCAGTTTGACATAGCCTTCACTGGTCGCGCCAATAGAGTGCTGGATCAGGGTGATCAGCACCTGTTGTAACTGATTAACATCAATTTCTACATTCATCGCCGCAGACGGTTGGGCAATAATAAACTCCAACCCTTTGGCATGAGCAGGCGGGGCCATCAAACGACTAATGCTACTGACCAGCTTCTGTGAAGAAATAACCTCAGGTTGTAGTACCAGCTGACCCGCACTGATATCCGCCAAACGTTTGATTTGATTCAACATCAAGTTCAGTTCGCTGATTGTCCTATCAATCGCCAGCTGGGTTTCCCGTGTCTGCGCTGTCAAACCCGGATAAGCATCATCATTGATCATCGAATTATCAATCAACGCCAGTTTGGATTGTAAAATCTGATAAGCAGCCTGATAAATGGTGGTCAATAATGGTGAAGTATCTGTGTTTTTTTGTGGCTCAACGGCTTTTACCGCCTCCTTTTCGACTCTTTTTGCCGCAATGTAATCATTGCTCTGCTGCAAATCTTGCTCTAAAGCCGTGATTTCAAAATGCTTCATCGTCAGCCGTTTTTCATAGAAACTGACCAAATCATTTATCTGTCGATGCAAACCGTTAATTTGTTCAAACTCGCCATCAATAGGCAACCTAACATGTTTAAACCCTTTGTTTAGATTGATCAGGCTTGCGTGGATCATCAGCAGTTGACGATGAAAATTAAAATAACGGTAACGCCACAAAAACCCGCCAAGTGCGATCCCCAGCATCGCGATAACAATCACAATCAGTTTATTTTTATCGCTTTGTTGCCCCGCCGGATCAACCCGAAAACTGACTTTGACAAATCCAATCGCACTATCGGCCGACACTTCATTGTCCTGATTGGCACTGATACGGCCAAAAGCTAAATAGTGTTGATCTTGACGAAAAAAAGCTAACTCGGGAAATACTGCCAACGAGGAGTTCAACACCTGTTGATTGAGCTTCAATGCGGTAATAAATTGGCCACTTTTATTATAAATGACAATATTATCAATAGCCGATTCAGTCTGTGAGACAAATTCTTCCAGCCCGTCCTTAATCACACTATAACGACGGTTATAAAGATATTGATTCGACAACCCTGCGATCCGGGCAACCACGTGTTGCGCACTGGCTTTGAGCTGTAATTCATAGCTGGCTTGAAGACTACTACTAAGGTACCAATAAATGGCGATAGCCGCTAGCAGTGTCGGGGCAAATAAAAACAGCAGAGGAACCTGCCTGATATCTGTTTTTTTCATCAATGCTTACTTTTTCTTCTGTTACTTTTCTACTGTTAATAAAAAAGGGGTTGTGTGATCACCACAACCCCTTTTCCGTGTTTTGTTTAAATAGCGCTTTGGCCGTTCAAATTTAAAAATGGGCCTCAAGACCAACAAATACTCCGTCAAAATCCAGATCAGAATAAATGTCATCTAAATCATCAAGCTCCAATTTAATTGCCCGATAGCCGACCTGCAAAGTCAAATCTATCGCCATATTGTCAATAAAGGTATAACCAACACCCGCTTCATAGTCATACAAGGTATGATCGCCCACCGACAATATACTGCCATCAGCAAACACCCCTAACCCAGTGAAAGGTAAACCCACCTTCACCGCACCATAAAACATCGGCACATAACCATCAAACTTTTCGTTGCTTCTCACTGTGGTGTCATCAATGTTGATAACATCCAGCTCACCGTCAACATGCTTAACATTGATACCAAAATCCAATGTGATTAAATCGTTATCTAGCACTTCATAATAAAAAATGAAATCTGTATTGGTTAAATCGACATCAGTGGTCAGGTTTGAATTGACCGCATAAGTGGTGCCACCAAACTCAAACGTACTGTTCAATTTGGCTAAACCATCGGTATCCATTTGATTATGTTTGATTTTAACGTTGGGAATAATTGGCACGGGATGTTCGAGTGCTAAATAGAAGCTGGTTTGAGTTTTACTATCAAAATTAAATTCGGCCTGATTATTTGTCGAACCGAAAGTACCATCGGTGTCCATATCCCAGCCCTGTACGCCGGCAAAAACACCCAGTAGGGTATCAGCAGCCGCATTGGCAGATGTCAGTGCACACGCTAAGGCTATTGCGATCACCGTCTTAGTTGTTTTTTTTGTTTTCACTTTACTTATCCTTTCACTAACAATAAACATCAATCAATATATCGGCAGCGTCCAAGTTTGCTTTATCTTTTGGCTAACTATCCTTTAGCGAGCAATGAACGTAAATCAATAATTGCTGCATTAGCGCGAGAAATGTAATTAGCCATTACCAATGAATGATTAGCCAACACTCCAAAACCACTCCCGTTTAAAATCAACGGACTCCAAATTGTTTGCTGGGTCGCTTCCAGTTCTCGGATGATTTGTCTTAAGCTAACTGTAGCATTCTTTTTTGCCAGTATATCATTAAAATCCAATTCGATGGCCTTTAGCAGGTGCAACAACGCCCAACTCGCGCCACGGGATTCATAAAACACATTATCGAGTTTCCACCAGCTGGTTTTAAGTTGATTACTGGCCACTCCTGGGGTTGATTGACGCCCTGCCGACTCACCCGCCATATCAGTGTTAATGCGCTCTTGACCGACGCTGGCACTTAATCGTTGACTCAGGCTACCAAGGCGTTTTTCGGCTTGTTTAAGCCAATCAACCAGATTGTCTGCCCGGGCATAAAACTGTGCATCATCCTTGGTTTGGTCAGCCAACTGAGCACGATACAGATACAAGGCCGCAATGGCTTTTTCATACTCGGACTCAGCACTTGGCATCAACAAAGAATTGTGATCGATATTAAATTGCGGTTGGGCTATTTTAAGGTAAGGGTTTTCCATCGATTGAGATTGTGAACGACTAAAGTCCTGACGCATCGCCAAGGCCATATCTCTAATGATTTCTAATGCACCAAACTCCCATGAAGGAATATTGTCCATCAGCAATCCCGGTGGCATCACATCATTAGACAAAAATCCGCCGGGTTTATTGAGCAAAACCTCGGTGGTATAAATCAACATACTGGTTGTGGCATAACCAGCCACCACCTTTTGCTGGTATTGCTCGGCCTGACTTTTCACCTGCGCCCTAGCATCAATCATATCCGGTTCATACGACCAATAAATGGCGATCGCATACAACAAGATAAACAATCCGGTAAAACCGCCCAAGATCCAGCGAGTATTGATGTTCATAATTTTTCCTTTATATCTTATCGTTCAGCGTCTAATGATGATGTGAGTGTGGTATTTTTTGTGCCGCCAAATCCAACACAGAGACCACTTTGCCTTGCATCGCCATTGACTCTTTATCTTTAAAATTAAAGACTAGCGTAAAAGACACGCCTTTTTTGATTTTTATTGTCGGCTCAAAGATCATCAAATGATAACCGCCCGGCTGAAACACCAGTTCGTCGTCAGGCTTAATGACAATATCACCATCGATTTTAGCCATTTTCATCAGGCCATTTTCCATCGTGTGCTGATGAATTTCAATACGAGGCGCTAATGTGCTGCCAACAGACTGCAAATGAATGGGTTTATCACTGTTATTGGCCAAAATAAAGTAACCAGCAGTGACTTTTGAACCGGGTAACATCTCACGAACAAAAATGTTACTGATAGTGATTGATTTTGCCCATGTCGACGAGGCAAAAAGCGGGGCGCAAAGCCAAAAGAAAATAAGCAACCATTTTTTATTCATTGATAACCCGGCAATTGTTTGTTCTGATTTAGTTCAGGTATTAGTTGTGGTATGAGTACGGCACGATCATACCGTACAAACCCGCCGGATGAAATGACTTAAACAGCCTTTTATTAGTGCTTTTTATTTCTGCTTTTTATTTCTATATTAGCCCAGTACTACGACTGTGTTAATAATGTATCGGTTTGTTTTTGTTCGGTTTATCCCGAACCAATAACCAAATGACAATCGCTGCGATCACCACAGGCCAACTAATGAACAAACCTGAAAACAACATCGCCGAAATCGCAAAAAAGGCCAGGATGCAGGCAACAAATCCCCCCACCAGCATGATTGAACCAAACACCCCAGCAATAACTAAAGCGGCAATAAATACACTCACAACAACTGACACCATCACAACCCCCAAAGCTAAAATAGGCTCAATTAAATGGCCATCAATCACCATGTTTAAGCCACCCCAAAAATGCGCACTGTAAAAAAGCATTGCCATAATAAACGCGCTGATAAATATGGCTTTGATGAAATTACCCATGGCTAATTCTCCTAATAAGTAAGCCTCCCTGTACGTTGTGAAGTTAGCGAGAAGGCATCAGCAACGAAGCCACTAAATAAGCGATACCTGTCGCCACCGGAAAAATAACCAAAGACACTAGGGTTAGTCCTCTGACCAACCAACGCTCCATGTTGTAGTAACGAGCGATGCCGGCACACACACCCGACAATTTTTTATACACTGAATCTTTATAAATGGTCTTGCTATCATATGTTCTGTTCATCATTACACCTTTAAAATCATTAAGTTATAAACAAACTTTTTATACGCAGAGAATGTCTATCAACAAAGCGATGCCAATCAATAACAAGACTGGCAATAGCAGCGGAAAAAACCCGGCAGTAAAGCCGGAAAAGAAAAGCCCTAATGTCATTAGATTAACCTACTCAGCGTTAACAGCTTTCTTTTCTAACTTGTCCTTCATTGTTTTTCCTTGTGCTGTCTTTTCTTGTGCCGCTCTATCTTTCATTGTCTGTTTCAGCTGATTTAAGGCATCATCGGCCTTGGTATTGACTTCCATTTCACGAAATTGCTGGCTCAGCAATTTATCGCTGGTCAAATCATAAGCTTCTACCTGAGCTTCGAGTTCATCAATCTTACGCTCAAACCCCGAGAACCTTTCGATAGCCCGGTCAATCTCAGTGCTGTGGGTTTGTTGGCGCACTTTAAGTTGCGTAACCGCAGAAGTTTGACGAACATGCATGGCTTTTTGTCGTGCTTTAGCCTCAGCCAACTTCTCTTGCAAACGAGCACTATCGGCTTGTAGTGTTTGCAGTATTTCGTCCAACTTGGCAATGTCAGCCGTTAACTGTTCGATATCTTCGTTAATTCGCTGTTGTTCCAACAACGCCGCTCTGGCCAAATCTTCACGATCTTTATTTAAAGCCAGCTCAGCTTTGTAACCCCAATCAGCGGCCTGACGTGAATTGTCACTGACCTTACGCTCTAGGGTCTTTTTGTCTGCCAGATAGCCGGCGACACTGGATCTGACGTCAACCAGCGTTTCTTCCATTTCTTGGATAATGAGTCTGACGACCTTTTCTGGATCCTCAGCACGTTCAAGCGCAGCATTAATATTGGCATTGACGATATCCGTAAAACGTGTAAATACACCCATGGTAAATCCCCTTTATATTGGCAAAGTGTGGTTATTGATCATCTATCTAATTTGTTATAGTGAGTAATTCAATGCTTGTGCCAACCTTAAAAATTAATTTTAATCTATTGATATATAAAGAATTTTAATAAAATAGCATCAAAACAGGCTGATTCTATAAGCTGCTGGTTAAAACAACGATTGGTTAAATTGACCATACAGTTGGTTTATTTAACCAATTTAAAAATGGTGAGTTACAAGGTTGAAACCTCGTAAACGTAGACGAGAATTTATTCTCGTTTTTTAAGGCAATGAAAGAAAAATAAAACAAAGAGATAAAACAAAGGCTGCATAAGCAGCCTTAGTTATGACTGACCCGGTTGGGTCAGTGGTTTGCGGCGAAGGGCTTTGGCAAGCCATTCTTTGGACAGGTAGTCAATTTTTGGCAGTACATTGATAACAACAAATACCACCATAAAACTGAGCACCGGGAGCATAAATAAGCTAAACGCCCCGGTGGAGAAAAGATAACTTGAGAAAAATAGTTGTTCACTCATCTTCGTCTTCTTCGCTGGTAGCATCGCTGATGCTAATCACGGTGCGACCGTTAGAGAGGTTATAATCATTGTTGATTGATGCATAGACAGCGGTATAAAAACTTTGCTGCAAAGCGATTTGCTGATCATAGCGCAAGGTTTGCAGTTGTGTCGCCATGGTATAATCAACCATTTCTTGGAAGGAAACTTCCTTGGCTGTTGTCGCGCTGCTGATAGCAACCAGACTTAAGACGAAACCCGCTTTGATTGCTTTGGTTGCGATTGCTCTGGCTGATTTAATGTTTAATAAGTTTGACATAACGTAATCCTCGTTCACTTTGTATGCTTAGTTTGATGTTCGCTCGCTGACTTTTAGATCCCTTAAAGCTCTGTAAAAGCGCGATCTGTTTAGCCATCTGTTTATTTAGTCGAGAGAACTACTTCAAAGGTTGTGCCACTGAGCAAATTAATTTTCATCTTATTGATTTTATTGAATATTTAATTTAAACCAATGGATATCGAAAGAGATGGGAACGCGGTGATGAAAACAACATTGGTCAATTAAACCAAATTAGTGGAGATCAAACGATATTTAGGTGAATACAGCGTTAATAGCGTTATTGAGGCTTGCTGATATCAGCATTTTATAAAAAAACAGGCTGATATCAGGACTTTTTTAGCGCAGAACTATTTACAGGGACTCTGTTCGTGGAACAAATTCAGCCGCATCGAGCAAAATTTGTGGATTAGTCGGATTTTTACTGGCATTTTCGCTGAGAAAACGCCGAAAAGCACGGGCACCGGGCATCGATTGAAACAATCCCAACATATGCCGCACGACATGCCAAACCGTCGCCCCTTGAGACAACTGAGCTTCAATGTAAGGCAACATCACCTCAATAATCTCATGACGGCTTAATATCGGCGCATCACTACCATAAATAAGCTGGTCAACGTTCGCCAACATATACGGATTTTGATAGGCTTCGCGACCAATCATAACGCCATCAACATGGGCTAAATGTTCTGTGGTGCAACTAAGGTTATTGATGCCACCATTGATGGTAATTTCCAGCTCAGGATGCTTTTCTTTCAGCTGATAAACTCGCTCATAATTTAACGGCGGCACTTCTCGATTTTGCTTTGGGCTCAAGCCTTTAAGCCAAGCTTTACGGGCATGAACGGTAAATGACGAACAACCACCGGCCTGAACAATCTCAATAAAATCGGCTAAAAACTGATATTCATCGGTATCATCAATGCCGATACGACACTTTACCGTTACCGGAATATCAACCACACTGCGCATTTCACTGACACACTGTGCGACCAAATCAGGACGAGCCATCAAGCAGGCACCAAACATCCCATTTTGCACCCGATCAGACGGACAACCGACATTGATATTAATTTCGTCATAACCCCGCTGCTCAGCCAATTTGGCACAATGCGCCATCGCCTGCGGATCAGAGCCGCCCAATTGCAACGCCAACGGATGCTCTTCATCGTTATACGCGAGATAATCGCCTTTACCATGGATGATCGCACCAGTCGTCACCATCTCGGTATAAAGCATCGCTTGCTTGGTCAACTGGCGATGAAAATAACGACAATGCCGATCAGTCCAATCCATCATCGGTGCTATAGAGAAGCGGTGTGCTGGCTGAATAATACGCTCTTGGGCTTTTGCCGATACGTCGGGTGATGTTACTTCAACTTCTGTCATATGGGATAATCTTTCTACACTTTTTAGGTAAACTCAGGGCGCTCCGCGCTATTTTAACGCATTACCGCAACGCTGCGCTATTTTTATTTATTCAGCTTTCGTGGTGTTCCTTAATTTTTAATCCCACTAGCCGACGCGATCAGGTTTAAATAATCAGTAAGTGTGCTAACATCGACCCCATTGAGCCAATACAAGCCGACAATTTAAATGTCACTGGAACATCTCGTCCAAAAAGCTGCCTTGCAGTGTGAAAAACATAGTGCCCGGTTTACCCCGGTCAGAGAAAAAGTTTTCCGTTTACTGGCCCTCTCAGAAGGTGGCGTCGGTGCCTATGATTTACTCGAACAGCTAAAAGTAAGCGAACCTAATGCCAAACCGGCAACAATTTACCGGGCATTGGAATTTTTAGCCGAACAAGGTTTTGTCCATAAAATTGAATCTACCAGTGCTTATTTGCTATGCCACCATTTTGAACACATTCATCCGGCACAATTATTGATTTGTGACTCTTGCGGTCATGTTGAAGAACTGCAATCCGACGTCATTTCCAATGAACTTAAGCACAAAGCCCAAGGCTTTGGTTTTAATATATCGAAACAAACCATCGAGGCTCATGGACTATGTGCCAATTGCCAAACTGAATGATTGTCACGGCCCTAAATATCAAGTCATTGTCAATACGGTAATGCATTTTTATCGCCGTTTTTATTACGTTTTTTAATCGACAAAAGTGGCTATAACAGGTATAAATCAAATAGAACAGCGCATTGGTGACAAATTTAAACATGACCTTTGACGTGCGCATATTTTATAATATATAGTTAAATACAAATACTTACCTTGCCTGATAAGGGCTCGGAAAGAACAAATGATAATTTCAGGTTGAGATCTATGAATGTAGAGTTTATTAATCCCTTTCTTGCGTCATTGGTGAATGTGTTATCAACAATGGCACAAACCCATTTAACCGCAGAAAAGCCCCGTTTGAAAAAAGATGAAGTTGCCAAAGGAGATGTTTCCGGCATGATCGGTATGATTGGTCCCCAAACCAAAGGGTCACTGTCCATCACTTTTGAAGAATCGTTGGCCTTGGAAATTATGCATAAGATGTTAGGTGAGAAACCCGCTGCCATCGACGAAGAAGTGACTGACATGGTGGGTGAAATAACCAATATGGTCACTGGTGGTGCTAAAAATATGCTCGGTGAAAAGGGTTATGAATTTGAAATGGCCACCCCAATCGTAGTTTCTGGCAAAGGACATACCATTAATCACAAAGGCGACGGCCCTAAAATCCTTATTCCTTTCAGCTGTGATGCTGGCAAAGCCCATATCGAAGTCTGCTTTGATAAATAACCTCCTCTTGCTTACCATAATTTAGCGCCCAAACGAACATGTGGTTGCAATCAGTGATCCAGTTAAAGCCTCGCCGCAGAGGCTTTCATTTAATCACTTCAGAAATCCTGCAACAGTTGCCCGAAATAGCTAATTTGACTGTCGGTATCGCTCATTTTTTTATTCAGCATACCTCAGCCTCATTGACGATCAACGAAAACGCTGATGCAACTGTGCGCACCGATATGGAATCTCATTTCAATCATTTCGTGCCTGAAAACCAACCTTATTACCTACATGATTACGAAGGACCTGACGATATGCCAGCTCATATCAAAAGCAGTTTATTGGGGTCGTCCATCAGCATTCCAATTCAAAAGGGTGAATTGGCATTGGGTATCTGGCAAGGAATTTACTTAGGTGAACATCGAGACCGGGCAAGTGGTCGTAGTATTGTCGTGACAATAAATGGCGAGTAGCTAAGGCAGTTTAAGCGCTCAAAGATAAACGTGCTCAACCCGTTGAGTAATATTGCACAGTAGTTCATACGCTATAGTGCCAGCTAGCTTGGCTATTTTTTCTATCGGCAAACCGTCACCCCATAATATAGCTTCATCACCGAGCACTTCATCAGGCTGACTGCCTAAATCGACGGTGATCATATCCATTGAAACCCGCCCTGCCAATGGCACAATCCGTTGATTAATCAAAACAGGCGTACCAGATGGCGCATTACGAGGATATCCATCACCATAACCAATAGCAATCACACCAATGAAAGTATCTTGCTCGGCAACCCATGCAGCACCATAACCGACAGACTCTCCTTTACTGACCTTTCTGATCGCAATCAGCCGTGATTTAAGCGTCATCACAGGCGTCAATGCCATCTCAGCAGCCAACCGTGTTGGAATAGGCGAAACGCCATATAATATCAAACCCGGACGCACCCAATCCGTTCGCGAATCAGGCCAAGCCACAATACCAGCAGAGTTAGCCAGCGTCGTCTCCAGTTGATGCTTATCGGTTAACTGCTTGAAATCAGCCATTTGCTGTTGGGTTTTATCACTATCGACTTCATCCGCGCAAGCAAAATGCGTCATCAGGCGCATTGGCTGCTGAACATTCAGCGATTGACTCAAGCGCCAGTGCTCGGCAGCGAAAGACTCAGGCACAATACCCAAACGATTCATCCCGGTATCGACTTTCAACCAGACTTTCAAAGGCGCTTCCAACTCAGCCGCAATAATGTCGTCAATTTGACTCGGCATATGAACAATAGTTTGCAGGTTATTGGCCACCAGAACTGGCAAATCAGCTTTGTCGAAAAAACCTTCAAGCAAGACAATCGGCTTAACCACCCCACCGGTTCTCAATGCCAGTGCTTCTTCAATCCGCGCCACACCAAAAGCATCAGCGGACTTGAGTTGTTCGGCAATTTCCACCAAGCCATGACCATAAGCATTAGCTTTTAACACCGCGAGAATTTTACTCTCAGGGGCGATTTGTCGCACCCGATCAAAATTACCACACAGTGCATTGAGATTTATTTCAGCAGTGGCCGCTTTCAACTTTGCTATTACCTGTTAATGGTTGTGAGCTGTTAGTATTCATCATCATATGCCGGGCCGGCATAGTTATCAAAACGGGAGAATTCGCCCTGGAAAGTCAGCCGGCATTTACCAATCGGACCATTACGTTGCTTACCAATAATAATTTCAGCCGTTCCCTTATCTGGTGAGTCATCGTTATAAACTTCATCACGATAGATAAACATGATCAAATCCGCATCCTGCTCTATTGCACCAGACTCCCTCAAATCCGAGTTAATTGGCCGTTTATCAGCTCGCTGCTCCAAACTACGGTTAAGCTGTGACAAGGCAACCACTGGGCATTCCAGCTCTTTGGCGAGGGCTTTAAGTGAACGGGATATTTCAGAGATTTCCAAGGTACGGTTTTCAGATAGACCCGGCACCGTCATCAACTGCAAGTAATCCACCATGACCATGCTAATACCGCCATGATCACGAGCAATACGACGAGCCCTGGAACGCACTTCTGTTGGCGTCAAACCAGAGCCGTCATCGATAAACATTTTACCTTTTTCAATCATCATACCCATGGTGGCCGAAATTCTCGCCCAATCTTCATCATCAAGCTGACCGGTACGCACCTTGGTTTGATTGACCCGGCTTAATGACGCCAGCATCCGCATCATAATCGACTCAGAGGGCATCTCCAGCGAGAAAATCAGCACCGGTTTGTCACTTATCAAAGAGGCATTTTCACACAAGTTCATAGCAAAAGTGGTTTTACCCATCGAAGGTCGAGCAGCAACAATAATCAAATCCGAAGGTTGAAAACCACTGGTCATTTTATCCAAATCATTAAAGCCACTAGACACCCCGGTGATCCCGTTGGTGGGGTTCTTATATAACTCTTCAATTTTGTCGACGGTATTTTCAAGAATGGTGTGTAGTGACTTGGGGCCTTCATTGGCATTACTGCGAGCTTCGGCGATTTTGAACACCTTGCTTTCGGCAAAATCCAGTAGCTCATGGCTTTTTCTGCCCTGTGGATCATAACCCGCCTCAGCGATTTCATTCGCGACACCAATCATTTCACGAACCACCGCCCGCTCACGAACGATATCCGCATAGGCATTGATATTGGCCGCACTTGGGGTATTTTTGGCAATTTCACCGAGATAAGCAAAACCACCAACATCATCAAGCTCGCTCAACTGCTCCAACTGCTCGGTGACAGTGATCAGATCAATCGGTTTGCCCGCTTCTGCTAAGCCTCCCATCGCATCGAAAATTTTGCGGTGTTTGGCCGAGTAAAAATCTTGGCCGACCACCCGTTCAGCAACACGATCCCAGGCTTCATTATCGAGCATCAAACCACCGAGCACAGATTGCTCTGACTCCATCGAATGCGGCGGGACTTTTAACGAATCAACCGCCTTATCCCGGCCCTGAAACTTGTCGTTAAAATTGCCGCCTTTTGAACTACTAAACTTATTGTCCTGAAAGTTGCTATTTTTAAATTTATCTTCTTTGGCCATAACCTTGACTGGTACCACAGCACAACACTCGCAAGGCACTAAAATGTGACTAAAACAAATGTTATGTGATTTTTAGATGGGATGGATTTAGTGGCGCTATTATCTTATGAAGCGAGGCGACACACAATAGCTAAGGCTAACGTAGACGAGAATTCATTGTCGTTTTTTCGGATGATCAAATGTCACCCGATTTAACTATTGATCTTCGATAGTCAGGTTACCACTGACCGAAGTCATTTCGACCTTGGCATTACCGCCTTCTTTGCTAAATTTCAGGCTGCGAGCCGGACCATATTTTTGCTTTTTCACTGCATCATCGGTGAGCCGATTCTTGATCCGCCCGCCAGCGTGTGATTGGAGACGAAAGTGGCCGCCGACATCACCAGCAAAGCTTAATTTGGCATCACCGCTAACAGTCGTCACGTTAACATTTCCATCGCTGGTCAACGAGAGACTAGCATCAATATCGCCATTAACGGTGCCAATTTCTAGCTCTTCAACCTGCTTGAGGGTCAATTCAATTTTGCCGTTGACGTTTTCGACATACACCCGGTTAGCTTGTGTGTTGCCTATGATCTTGCCATTAACCGTTTCATAATGAACCTTACCTTTAGAGTTTTCATCTTTCACTCTACCGTTCACCGTTGCCAGTTTGATCTTACCGTTCAACTGACTCGATTTAATACTGCCATTAACCGTTGCTAGGCGTATTTGACCGGATAACTCCACCGCTTCGATGCTACCGTTAACCGTATGCAGATTGGTGCCTCCAGATACCGCTTTAACTGATACATCACCGTTCACCGATTCAAAGGTCAAGTCACTACCGACTGGCAAAAAAATCTTTAAATCAGAACCATCAGAACGACTCCAGTCACTGGAACGGTTATTTTTCGGCATGTTCACCTTAAATACCGTGAAACCATTTTCAGTTTTAAAGGTATAGCCAGTGGCTTTATCATCCAGCTCGCCACTCACCGACACTTGGTTTTTCTCCCAGCCGACAATTTCAACCACACCACGCATACTCTCGATACTGACCTGACCGTCACTTTGTGCCTCAACGACTTCGTTGATTTTCTCACCCGCTTGCAAGTTGAAACTGAGCAACAGCACGATTACTGACATGACTCTAACTAAAGCCTTAGCTGGTAGCTCAATAAGCAGTTGTGTTATTTTCATAAAAACCTCTATATTTGCTGCCATGGACTTTTGTTCACGGCATTAATTAAATCAAGTTGTTGTTGATAAGTTTGTTGCAACATTTTAATCAGCTGAGCGTTGGTTGGATCTTGATCCAATACCTTTTTGATCGCACTGGCCGCATCGTCTAATTCTTGTAACTGGGCTCGCCAATTATCTGCTGCTGGCTGCTGATCTTGATACTTGGCCAGCAACGCCTGTTTTTGTCCGGCAAACGTTTGACTCAGTTCAGCGACATAATCGAGATTGCCACCATCAGCAGATTGTTCTGAGCTTTGTTGGGATAAGTTAGGGTTGACATTAAGCGTCAACCAAGCTGTCAAACCCAACATCGCAAAACCAGCAGCGACCGCAGAGAGTTTAGGATAATGCTGACGACGGCCGCTGTGCTGCTCCTCAATCGCATTATCAATACCAACCCACAGATCTCGCTTTGGCTCCAGTGTTTTGGTTAACTGGGCAATCTGCTGATCCAGTTGGTTTGGTGTATCTTTACCCGCATTATTTTTACCCGCATTGGCATCATTCATTTTCAATCCACTCTTTTAATAAACCTCTGGCTCTGTGGTACTGCGCTTTACTTGACCCAACAGCAATACCGAGTTTGCTGGAGATCTCTTCATGGCGATAACCTTCAATGGCGAATAATACAAACACCATCCGGGCTTGTTCCGGCAGACGCTGGATTTTACTTTCTAGCCCATGCTCCTGAACATCATCAACCGTGCCCTGCTCTGCTACCGTAGTAACATCAGCCGATTTAAAACGATTCCACCACGTGTTACGTTTACGATAATGCGTCACCGCCAAATTGGTTGCCACTGTGTGTAACCAGGTCGAAAACTTGCTCTGCTCACGAAAAGAGCCGATTTTATTCCATACCTGAATAAACACTTCTTGGGTCGCATCCTCAGCATTTGTCACATCACCAAGCAAGCGATAACAAATGGCATAAACCCGACCATGATGCAGCTGATACAGCTTCTGATAGGCACGACGATCCCCTTGCTTGACCAGCCGAATAAGGTCGGCTTCATCATCATCAAGAAAACGCTTTGCTGCTTCAATTACATTATCGGACTTCAATCGGGCTCTCTAAAATGTCGCTGTTGGTTGAATTTGTAAGGTATGACGGCAGGTGTCGGTGAAAGGTTTAAAAATTGTTTTGGTTTATTTAATAACGAGGTTGAAACCTCGTCTACGACACGCAGGCATTCGACCATCCCTGGTCGAAAAAAAAGCCGCTAAGGAGCGGCTTTTTTTGACGTTAAACAATCAGTTCGTGATTATGCTTCTGCAATAATCGCAATCTTAACTGATGTTGTTACGTCGGCATGTAAACTAACTGCAACTTCAAATTCGCCTGTTTCACGCAATGTGCCGTGTGGCATACGAACTTCAGATTTAGCCAGTTCAACACCAGCAGCAGTCACTACATCAGCAATATCGCGAGTACCGATAGAACCGAACAGTTTACCTTCGTCACCTGCTTTAGAGACGATTGTAACGTCTGTTAATGCAGTTAACTTGTCAGCACGAGCTTGTGCTGCGGTTAATGTTGCTGCCAGTTGTTTTTCCAACTCAGCGCGACGTGCTTCGAAATGCTCAACATTGTCGCTGTTTGCAGGTACTGCTTTTCCACTTGGGAAAAGATAGTTACGCGCGTATCCGGCTTTTACAGATACTTGATCACCAAGACCGCCTAACTTAGCAACCTTGTCCAGAAGAATAATATTCATCTTGCTACACCTTGGTTTAATTTAATTAGACGACTTACTGATGTAAATCGGTATACGGTAATAATGCTAAATAACGCGAACGTTTAATCGCTTTAGCCAACATGCGCTGATATTTACAGCTAGTACCAGTAATACGGCTTGGTACGATTTTTCCACTTTCAGTAACGTAGTTTCTCAAAGTCGATAAATCTTTATAATCAATTTCTGTAACGCCGTCTGCTTTAAAACGGCAGAATTTACGACGTCTAAAATAACGAGCCATGACATTCTCCTAATCTATTCGTTCAATGTTCTGGGCATGTAATACCAGTTTGCCAGTGCCGTCTCTTGATTCGTGACGACTGATAAAACCACTAACTCTGATATGACTACCCTGAAATAATGCAAATTGTTGCGACGCCCCGCCGCTGGCAACAACCCCGATCCTGACATATGCCCGTCTGGGCAAGTCCGCTTCGGTTTGTTGTGACTGATGCTCAAGGACAAAGTGGCAATGAGCAATACCAGCCGGGCTTTGGGTCATCTTCGGTGTCTTAAGGACAAAACCCTCAAGTACCAACAGATTGGTCGCCACCAAAATTACTCTTCGCTCGCAGCCTCTGCAACCTCAGGTGCCCGATCGCCTTCTGGCGCTCTGTCACCGTCTTTTCTGCCATCGCGAGTATTATCACGGCTTTCGCGCGACTCTTTCTCACGAGCAACAGCAGAAGCTTCGGTAACGGCAGTTTTGGTACGCATGATCATGTTACGAAGAACAGCATCATTGAAACGGAATGCAGTTTCAAGCTCGCCAACAACCTCAGCAGTTGCTTCAACGTTCATCAGCACGTAATGGGCTTTATGAAGTTTGTCGATAGGGTAAGCCAATTGACGACGGCCCCAATCTTCAAGACGATGGACAGTGCCACCGGACTCGGTAATATTACCAGTATAACGTTCGATCATACCGGGTACTTGTTCACTCTGGTCTGGATGGACCATGAAAACGATTTCGTAATGACGCATTATTGCTCCCTACGGTTTAGTAGCCTCGTATAGTGGCTCAGCCACACCATTTAGAGGCAAGGAACGGACTTTATGGCTGATTTCGGGCGCGAATTGTAGGCGATAATCAGTGGCTTTACAACTTTTATTGCGCTTTTATTACGTTTTATTGCGTTTTACTTGCATGACCTTTATAAAAGTCTTTGGCGGATCACTTCAAACAAGCAAATACCGGTCGCCACAGATACATTTAGACTGCTCACACTACCAACCATGGGGATTTTGATCAGTTCATCACAATGCTCACGAGTCAAGCGTCGTAAGCCAGTCCCTTCGGCTCCCATCGCAATGGCGATAGGGCCTTTAAACTTGGTGTCATAGAGGGTTTGTTCGGTTTCACCTGCGGTGCCAAAAATCCAAATGTTTTCTTGTTGTAAAAAACGCATGGTTCGCGCCAAATTAGTCACCTGAATAAATGGCACCGTCTCTGCGGCACCACAAGCGACTTTTTGCACCGTAGGGGTGATTTTAGTTGAGTTGTCTTTAGGCACCACAATAGCAGTAACCCCAGCCGCATCCGCACTACGCATCACGGCACCGAGGTTATGCGGGTCGGTCACACCATCCAGAATAAGAATGAACGGTGGTTTTTTGCTGTTAGTGATCAGATCTGCCAAATCAGCCTCTGTCAGGGCCGGTGCGACCTGAACTCTGGCAATAATACCTTGATGGTGATTATCACCGGCTTTGTTGTCCAGCACGTTACGGGTCATAAACTGAACCGATATCCCATGTTTACGCGCCTTGTCAATAATTGACGTTACCCGATCATCCTGACGGCCTTTAAGCGCATAGATTTCGATAAACCGCTCTGGAGAACGCACAATAACCGCTTCTACGGCGTGCATACCAAAAAGCATTTCTGATTTACTCATGAGTATAATACCTAAATTAGAATCTGAATTAATATTTGAATTTAAAATTTGAGTTTAAAAATAGTCAACGGGAGGTTGTTAATTAAAGGAGGACACGGCGAGCCTCCCTTAATAACGCAGCAGTTATTTACTCTCTGCTTTGGCTTTTTTTCTTGCGCTGCGGCCCGGTCGGGACTTTTTCTTCACCACTTTTTTGCTTTTACTGGCGCTGCCTTTTGCGTTCGGTTTAGGTCGTCTGGCTGGCTTTTTCTCATCGCTAGTGCTCTGTGCAGCCGCTCCTTTACGCTGGCCTCTCCTAGCAGGCTTATCGCCCTTCTCCTTGTTACTGCCAAGCAGACCTTTGGCGAGTTGCTCACGGACACTTAATCCGTCGGCTTTGTCCTTACCTTTGTCTTTGCCTTTGTCTTTACCTTTACCTTTACCTTTTGCTTTAGTTTCGGCAGTACCATCGTCAAGCACAAAATCAATCTTGCGCTGCTCTAGGTTCACCGCAGCCACTTTGACATTGACACAATCGCCCATGCGATAAACATTACGACTCGATTCTCCAATCAACAAATGGCGCTTTTGATCAAAGTGATAATAGTCATTACGCAATGAGGTGACATGCACTAAACCATCAATATACAACTCGTTAATGCGCACAAAAAAACCAAAGTTAGTCACCGCCGCAATGATACCTTCAAACTGGCCGCCAACATGATCTTGCATATATTCGCATTTAAGCCAATCTGACACTTCACGAGTGGCATCATCAGCCCGTCGCTCAGTGGTTGAACACTGTAGACCGATAGCCTCAGCTTCATCTTCTTCATATAAATAGTCACCGCTGGTCGGCTGCCCTTGCGTGGCTAAAATACCTTTGATGGTCCGATGCACCACCAAGTCAGGATAACGTCGTATCGGTGAGGTGTAGTGAGCATAAGCGGTCAAGGCCAAACCAAAGTGACCGTTATTTTCTGCCTGATAAACCGCTTGCTTCATCGAGCGCAGTAACATGATTTGAATCAATTCAATATCATCGCGATCAGCCAGTCGAGCCAGCTCTGCGGTCAGCTCTTTAGGTTTAGGGTCTAATGGCAATGTAGTTTCAATCCCCAACTCAGCCAAAAATGCCCTGAAATTGCCCAGTTTGGCCTGATCAGGTTGTTCATGCACCCTAAACAACGCATGAGCCTCATGCTTATCAATAAAGCGGGCTGCCGAGACATTAGCCAAAATCATGCATTCTTCAATCAACTTATGGGCGTCATTACGTACCACAGGTACAATTCGGTCAATTTTGCGTTGATTATTAAATAAGAAGCGGGTTTCTACGGTTTCAAACTCAATCGCGCCACGCTCCTGACGGGATGTCTGTAACGCGGCATATAAATCATGTAGTGCTTCAAGGTGAGGCACCAAGGGCTGATGCAGCTGACGCAAGGTTTCATCGCCATTTAAAATCGCGGCCACTTGAGTATAAGTAAAGCGACAAGCTGAATTCATTACGGCTTCATAAAAACGATAACCAGAGAGCTTGCCTTTTTGACTGACGGTCATTTCACACACTAATGTCAAACGATCAACTTTAGGATTAAGTGAACACAAACCGTTAGACAGCACTTCTGGCAACATCGGGATCACATTCTCAGGAAAATACACTGAGTTACCCCGGTTAAGCGCCTCCATATCCAAAGGTGAACCTTTGTTCACATAGGCGCTAACATCTGCAATAGCGACCCATAAACGCCAACCGCCAGATTTTTTAACTTCACAGTACACCGCATCATCAAAATCTCTGGCATCTTCACCATCAATAGTCACCAGCGGTAGCGCAGTCAAATCGACGCGCCCTTGTTTTGCTGAGGCAGGGACTTCTGGCGCTAAACCCTCTACTTGGTCAGTCACTTCTTGTGGCCAAACATGGGGAATATCGTGATTGCGTAGCGCAATATCTATTTCCATGCCCGGAGCCATATGCTCGCCTAGTACTTCACTAATACGCCCCATGGCGTTCATTCGGTGTGAAGGTCTTTGTGTTACTTCAATAGCCACTACTTGATTAAGTCGGGCACCATTTTCTTCACCGGGTTGGACTAAGATATCTTGACCAATACGGGCATCTTCTGGTACCACAATACCCATACCGCCTTCGATAAAATAACGACCAATGACAGCTTCAGTGCGGGACTGTAGTATTCGTACTAATGACGCTTCTGGTTTATTTTTAAAACCTTTTTTATGTGATTTGGCGAGGATATGATCACCGTGGATCAGGCTCTTCATTTGATGTGCCGGAATATACCAATCCTCAGCATCGCCTTCAATTTCGAGAAAGCCAAAACCATCGCGATGCCCGAGCACCGTGCCTTTAACCAATTCCATTTTCTCGGGTAGTGCGTAACGTTTAGCCCGGGTGAAAATAATTTGACCTTCCCTTTCCATCGCCCTGAGGCGGCGTTTAAGACCGATACACAAGTCTTCTTCTTCGAGGGCGAAGGTATCAAGCAATTCTTGGAAGGATATCGGGATAGCAAGTTTGGTAAAGTGGGCTAAAATAAATTCCCTACTGGGAACGGGGTTTTCATATTTTTCTTTTTCACGTTGATAAAAAGGGTCGTTAATTGTCATGCAATACTAAATAAGCGATTAAGATTGGCCAAGAGTATAAAGTAATTTCGATCATAGAGCAGATTTATTTTTTCAACCATGGATGGTTGAATGCAATTGTGATGGTCCGACACTTCGGGGGAGCGTGGCAATTGTACCATGGATGGTTGAATGCAATTGTGATGGTCCGACACTTCGGGGGAGCGTGGCAATTGTAGCCATGGATGGTTGAATGCAATTGTGATGGTCCGACACTTCGGGGGAGTGTGGCAATTGTAGCCATGGATGGTTGATACTCCCCTAACAGATACCAAAACCTGAATTCCAAACAAATATTAAAAGTTTCATAGTATTACGTGCGATTTTGTCACAATTTGCTCATAATGTACCAGTGTAGGTAGAAATGTTGAAAAATTGCACAAAGCAAACCCAATGTCGTTGGAGGCAGCTAGGATAATGACCGCAAAAACGTATGAGATTTTAATAATTGATGATGCCAAATCAATTCGCATGATAGTTCATGCCATTTTGGCTGACTTAGACAGTGAATTTGCTTATGCAGAAGATGGTCAACAAGGTTTTGAAATGATCAAGGATAAACAATATGACCTAATCATCACAGACATCAATATGCCACGAATGTCCGGTTTAGAGCTATGTGAAAAAGTCAGAAACGAGTTACAATTCAAAAACTTACCCATGCTTGTTATGACCAACGCCCACGACTACAACACGGTTGAGACGGTGTTTAGTGCCGGAGCCACTGACTTTATCACCAAACCTATCAATGAAGTCGAGCTAACTTCCCGAGTAAAACGGGTACTTGAACAACGCTCTACAGAAAAAAGCCTCTATATTGCGCAAAAAGCCGCTGAACGGGCCAATGGTCAAAAATCCCAGTTTCTCGCTATGGTCAGCCATGAATTAAAAACCCCGCTAAATGCCATTTCTGGCTTTTCTCATTTACTGTTGCGTAATAGCCTCAATGAAAAAGAACAACAAATGTTGCAGATTTTAGTCAATGCCAGCGGTCAGATGAAAGCGATGATTGACCAATTGCTAGAATATGACCAAATTGAAACCCATAACCGCAGGGTGAAAATAGAATCGGTCAACGTCTCTGTACTGCTCCAGCAACACCTCGATTTACATCAACCTTTGATCCAACAAAAAGCGCTCGACATTAAACAAAATGTTAGCACTGCCGTCACCATCAATACTGATCAAGCGATGCTCTCCACCCTGATAGCTAATTTGATCTCCAACGCGGTTAAATACAATAAACCCGCAGGACAGATAGCGATCAACACCAACCAAACCGACAAGGGACTACAACTAAGTGTTGATGATACTGGCATAGGCATGACAGCCGAACAGGTCAATACGGTTTTTGAACCGTTCAGTCGTTTTGAAAGAGACATTGAAGGTCACGGCTTGGGTATGGCTATTACCAAGAGTATTATTGATGTATTAAACATTGATGTGAATATCAGCAGTGAAAAAGGACAAGGCACTTCTATTTCATTGTGTTTTGCCGCGTAGACGAGGTTTCAACCTCGTTTTTACTTATCTCTTAATGTTCATTTGGCGTAGCCCCTACCCCCGCAACGGCCTCTTCGCTCTGGCAACCACTTTAGCAGGCATTAATTTGGCCAGTTGAGTCAACAGTTTGGTGGCTTCTTTATGGGTTTTCTTGTCAGCAATCACTGAGTGATGTAACCAACGATAGGCATCCTCATAATCATAAGGGCTGCCTTCTCCTTGGAGGAATATTCGTACCAGTCGCATTTTTGACTTCAATTCACCCATCGAAGCGGCTTCTCTCAAATAAATGATCGCCTGATTCACGTCAGCTTGGACAAAGTGACCAATGTGATAATAGCGGCCAAGTTGTTCCAACCCCTGCGGCAATCCTTGGTCGGCAGCCAAACGCATATAATACATGCCTCGCTCTACGTTTTTATCAACACACACCGCATAAGCTAACATATCACCATAAAGAAACTGATAAGCTGGCACCTTCAAGACCGTTGCCCGTGCTTCAATATCTTGCAACAGCTGGCAGTCATCGGCTTTCACTCTTTGCAGGTGTTTGTTTTGTTTGATTAAATCTAGTAATTGATCTTGAGTATAAATTTGTATTGCCTCTAACTGCTCAGCGCGAGGTGCTGACGCAAGCAAGGCAAATGCGAGGGAAATAATAGGCAGAATTTTGACGGATAATTTAGCTTTCAACATAACGACACTCGTTTATTCATAATCAATCACCCTGCTCTTTCAATAACCATGCCATACATAAAGAGGATACAAAGGGGAAGCAAGGTCAAAAGCAAAAAAACAATAATGGCTTTTGACCTTCTCCGTATCTCCGTGTCTCCGTAGTCCAAATGCTTTTGATTGTTGAACGAAGGGCTCCAAAAACCCGAAAAGCCCATCGACCCCATAAGGCAAAACCACTATTCTTGCTTTACCGCTTTGTTCTTTAAAATCAAAAGCTTTCACCACGGAGACACGGAGTCACGGAGAAAAGCAAAGCAAAGTCAAAAACAAAAGACTGACGTAGACCCCTACACAGTTTCAGTCAACAACCATGCCATCAGCGAATATTTTGTGTCGCCCGAGGGCCTAAGCGAAAATCAATCGGGTCATTTAGATTAGCTGGCGACTGCTCTAATGCCAAGGGCGCACGGTTTGCGGTAAAGCAACTGCCATTATCAATATAAAACAGTCCTTCTCTGAGTAATGGATCTTCGATACTGCCCCAATCGGCGACAATGTTATCTTGGGCAAAACATTCGGTAGCAATACCATTAAAATATCCGCCAACCCCTAAGCCGTTAACCGTTTCAAAGTTAATGGCAAATATTGTATCTTCACAAATTTGCACCGGATTCATGCCTACAGGTTTACCACAAGTAGTATCGCCGATAGTGACAACATCAATAAATGGCGACAAACCGTTGATCACCAATTCACTGGCTGAGCAAGTCTGAGCGGTGGTTAACACAATCACCCGATCAAGGTTAAGTTGTTCAACCCCTTCACCTAATGCAAAGGTTTGTGAGGTATTTCTGGCGGTATTTTTGTCATTATAAACCAAACCCGTAAAAGTCTGACCGCTGACATTAGTACCCGCAATTTGCGTACTCAGCTGATTAGCAACATGGACAAACCCGCCACCGTTATAACGCAAATCCAGTATCAGCTCGTCAACATTAGCCGCACTCAACTGGTTAAAGGCAGTGTTCAAATCAGCTTCTGAACGACTAATAAACTGATCAAACACCATATAACCCACTTGCTTGTCTAGTGTCGGAATGACTTGGCTTGCAAGTACCGTATTAGTATCAATAACTGATTTAACAAACACCTTAGTCAAGCTTTCTCCCGAAGGTTTGCTATAGGTCAGCGTCACTTCGTTGCCTGCAACGCTCTGACCAAAAATAGCCGCCCAGGTGGTTTGTCCGGCATTCACCTGACTAACCAATTCAGATACCGCCGTGCCATTGATTGCCGTGATGTTATCACCACGCGCCATACCGGCTTCAAAAGCAGCACCATTATCAAACACATAACGAATTTCTAGGGTTTGTCCGTTGCTGGCAACTCGGTTAGAAAAACCCATACCAACAAAATTGGCATTGGTAAAGATAGCGTCAAACTCAGCCGTAGAGATGACAAAACTGAAACGGTCTTGCGCCACTTTAGCCGCTGCTAACAAATCTTGTGGGGAAGCAAAGCTGGCCGCGTCCAGACCTTGAGGAATGTCCTGATACCAATAATAATCGTCTTGCAGATAACCCAGCAAAGCTTCGTTTTCAGCAGCTACACTACATTGACTGGCAGGTGGCACAGGTGTTTGCCCACCACCTTGACCGGTGGTGGCAGTAGAGCCGCCGCCCCCGCCGCCACAACCTGCCAGTAAACCCAAACACCATATTGTAGAAATCAATTTTTTCATCATCATCACCTTACACACTTTTAATGCTGTCAAACAAATTACGCTCACAAGTTTCGGTAAACGTTTTGGTGGCATTTTTGGCCAATGCAAATTGTTCGTTCTTCACATAGGTTTCAATACTGGCTGCCTGTTGAGTCAAATCAGGATAACCTAAACTCCCGGCACTGCCTTTAATCATATGGGCATGATGCCGCAACCCATTCCAGTCATTGGTTTTCACATACTGATTAAAGCTCTCAATCAATTCTGGCAAAGCCGCTGTAAAGTTGGCTTTAAGCTGCAAAACTTCACTGTCATTATCTAACTCTGCAACCAGTTTATCAATCGACTGCGACTGTGCCAATGTTTCTTTCAAGTGACTGTTAATGGTATTAAAAAAGCTTTTTTGCTGGATCGGCTTCGCCAAAGTACCATTGAATCCAGAACTAAGATAACCATCAATATCTTCTTTCATGATATTGGCAGTCAATGCGATGATAGGACAATCCACCCCGGTTGAACGCAATAATTCCACCGCTTCACAACCGCCCATTTCTGGCATTTGAATGTCCATCAAAATCAAGTCAAAGTCTTCAATCATCGCCGCTTCAACGGCTTTTTTACCATTTTCAACGGTATGGAAACTCACCCCAAACCGACGTAACAACAACTCAATCAAATACTGGTTATCCGAATTATCCTCTGCCACTAATACTCGCGCATCTTCAAAATGATTAATTTGATCATCTTGCTTATGTTGTACAGTTCGAGCAAACGGTAAGCTATCGACTAAATTCACCAGACTCATATCGGTGGGAATAAACACATCAAAACGACTACCCAAACCTTTAATACTCTCAACCGCAATACGACCACGCATCAACTGAGTCAGTTTTTGCGAGATCACCAATCCTAAGCCACTGCCGCCAAATTGACGGGTAATGCTCGAATCGGCCTGAACAAACGGTTGAAACAACCGTCGCAGCTCCTGATCAGACATGCCAATACCACTATCCTGAATGGAGAATAAAATCTCATTACTCACTTCACAAAAAGCCACCGTCAAAATCACCTCACCCTGACGGGTAAACTTAACCGCATTACTACACAGATTAAGCAAAATCTGCCGCAGACGAATGAGATCACCATTGAAAATTTGCGGCAGTGGATATTCGTAACGAATGGCAAAATGGAGCGATTTTTCTCGTGCCAGTGCAGTATTCAACGCTTCGATATCCGCCAGCAGCTCAAACAAGTTAATCGGCTTATGTTCGAGTTCGAGTTTATCTGCCTCAATTTTTGACAAGTCGAGAATTTCATTAATCAGATGTAATAAATGCTGACCACTGCGTAATACCCGTTGCAAATAGTCCTGTTGATCATCGTCATCTTGTGGCTTTAGCGCCTGCTCAGTAAAACCGATGATCGCCGTTAATGGCGTTCTGATCTCATGACTCATATTAGCCAAAAAGGAGCTTTTAAGCTGATTGGCTTGCTCGGCAATATTTCTTGCCTCATCTAGTGCTTTGTTGCTGCTTTCAAGTTCAAGATTGGCATCTTTGAGTGCTTTAGTACGGGCCATAATCTTATCTTCAAGATGCAGCTTATTTTCCATCTCTCGCTCACGGTACACTTTAAGCTGCCTAACCATCACATTAAATGACGAATAGAGCTGGCCGATTTCATCATTAGGTTGGCCATCAAGGCGCACGTCCAGATTGCCTTTGCCCACCGCCTGCTTGGCCATGGTTAACTCGGCAATCGGTTGTAATACTAGGGTTTTCAAAAAGTAATAGAGTAAAAACGGCACCATGATCATCACCACCAAAGTGGTCACCATCGAAACCAGCCCGAGATATTGCCTGTCAGCCACCAGCTCATCTTTTAACAGCCCGGTAAACAGCAGATAGCCATTAGACAGTTGGCTGCCCTGATAATGCATTTCACCTTTGCTTTCATCCACCACTGCCAGCGCCTGAGTATCCACCGTTGCTTTCAATTGCGCAAACAGTGGTCCGGCTAATACTGTGCCTTGCAAATAAGATTGGGCTGAAAACAATACCGTGCCATGGGCATTGGTGATAAAGGTGACCCCAGAGTCACCCAGACTATGATTAACCACATCAATAATTGCTGATGGTCTAACGGTGAATACCAAATAATCAGCCAGCTTTGGCACCAGTTGAGTTGAATCCATTTTGGCGTAGATTTTTTTCGCCGACAACAGCGCAATTTCATCATTATCTGGGTTGTCGATTAAAAACAATCCTTGCTCATCAGTCATGTTGCTGATCAGAGCGAAATAGCCTGTATTGCTTTCATTGTCGGTTAAATTCACCGAGTTGTCGGTAGTAAAGCGGATCTCTTCTTGACCAGCGGCGGAGATCAACCTGATCTCATAAAAATCCTGGTATGAAGAAGCATATTGAGAAAAAGCATCAACCAGCAAACGCTGGTGTAAGGCTTTTGTTTCTAGTGAACTATCAGTTTCTTGTTCAATTGACAAGTATTGCTCAATCAAAGGGGACTTACTTAACAGAATATGGGTCGATTCGATGGTTTTATAATAACTTTCTATTTGATGTTTGTTTTGCGATAGGTAACTGTTGACCCGAGAGCGGGCTTGTTGTTCAGTGTTGTTTTGTGAGCTGATGTAAGAAAACCCACCCAGCAGTAATAGCGGTAAAATCACCAGCGGCAGCATATAAAGCAGTATTTTCTGGCTGATTTTCATTGATTTAACTATCCTGTATAACCGATTATTGTGATTTAACCCGGGACGCTATACAACAAGGCGTCCCCGGTTATCTTTGCGTAGCTAGCACCAATTCAGCGGCTAGCGTAAATAAGTCGCAGCCAACATCACCACAGATGCCGCTGTAGGTTTACCGTGCTGCCAATCTCCGCCTTCAACACCAGAGCCGGCAATATCAATATGCACAAACGGCAAGGGCAAATTACTGTCACAGCCATGCTTATCTAAACCCGAAGAAATCGCCAGAAAGGCCATTGGGAATTGATGTCCTCGGGCGGTAACCGCAGAGCCCGCATTGTTACAAGACAATACATCGTCCGCTTTGGTGCGTGGCTGAATAAATGACCAATCTTCACGACGTGAGCGAGAGATTTCACAAGGATCGCCCCACGCATCACCATGAACCACCATTTTTTGCGACAAGCCATTAGCTCTAGCTGGCGCATTCTCAACCAATGCGGTATAAGGACCAACCGCTCGTGCAGCATGACCGGTCAAAGTGGCGATAGAGAACAACTCAGGTTTAACTGAATCAATCGCATCAATACGCAAATGTGATAACAAATCACCTAAAACCAAACGTCCTTCAGCATCTGTATTACCGATGCGTACCCGAACCCCGTGATGGCTAGTAATAATTTCATCCGGCACAAAAGCATCGCTGCCAATACTGTTGCGGACTGCACCAATTTCAGCGATGACTTTGATACCAGCAGGTTGTAGCTTGGCTAAAACCGCCATGAAACCAGCGACAGCAGCCCCGCCCCCTTTATCTCGGCTCATGCCAGCCATGTGACCACCGACTTTTAAGTCGGCTCCACCAGTGTCATAAACCAGTCCTTTACCAGCCAATAACAGGGTTTTTTCAGTCTTGCCTTTGCCACAATATTCCAATCGAATCACTCGTGGTTGATGGCGTTTAACTGTCACCGAAGCTCTGGCAACGGCCATTAGCATCGGATATTCTTCTACCATCATTTTCATGTCGTCCAACACGGTGACATTAACCGCACTACCTTCGAAGGTTTGCTGACAATATTCGGCAAATTTGGGTGGAGCCATACGCTCAGGCTCAGTGCCACATAAATCTCTGGCGACCCGGCAACCGGATTCTAAAGCATCAAGCCACTGCTCATCAATCTCACCAGCACCAGCATACAAACCAATCGTTTTAACGGTTTCAATAGCTTCTTCGGTGTGGAATTCGCGGGCTTCGAGAGGCTGCCACAAGGCTTGAGTGGTACCGAGGTAAGCCACTTCAGCAGCAAAAGTATATAGTTCGTTCTGTGGTGCGCCTTTAACCCATAATAATGGATGAGTTGCCCCTGCGGCAGCGGCCATCAGGATGGCGGCATTGGCGGCATCGCCGAAGTTTCTGGCGTCAGCGTAATCGCCATTAACATCGCCGGTGGGTGACAAAATCAGTCGTTTGCCGGGCACCAGTTCAGTGACCAGCAATACTGGCGCATTGCCGATACGCCCATCAATAGAGGCCGTTTGTTGAATAAAGTCATTGAGTTGAGATTCTTTAGCGGGTTGAGGGTCGAGAAGTTCAAAGTCTGGGGCGACGATGATCAATGCATCCCATTGATCAGAATTCATCGCGCTTTGAATGTCGGTGATATTCACCGCCACTGGATATGCCATTTGTGATTAACCTTAAGTCTTTTTTAAGCAGTGCTTGATTATTCACTAAATGTTGCTAGCAGACAACCATTGTCTGCAATTGCAAGCAAGGCTTTTGTTCCCGCAGTTATGCATATTGCAATGCAAAATGATAAAACCTACTGTCACAATCAACCCCAGCCGATATTATCATCGCAATAAAAAACCAGTCACCTTGTCGCAGAGCGCTTGAATGAAGGGGGTTCAGCTTATTTTCTATTTTGGTATATTCTTTGCTCAGAACTTATAAATCAGCTTGAAACTCAGTACAAAACCAAGCGCAAAACCAAGCAGCCACATGGCTTAAAGCAAACAGCCACATGGCTTAAAGCAAACAGCAACAAAAGGTGAAACAAGATGAATTCTGATTATGTACACGGTTATCAGCCGCAAGAGAACAACCGCTTACATGAGCAAGCAGTCAGTTTGAGTACGCATTTACATGCCAAGGCTTGTTATCCCATTGACAGTAAAATCCTTGAAATGGGCTGTGGTGTTGGTGCCCAGTCGGCTATTTTGGCCAAAAACAATCCTCAGTCTCACATCACCGCCGTGGATATTTCACAACGGTCAATCGACCAAGCCAAACGTTTGATCGCTGAACGCCAAATCAACAATGTCATGTTTAAGCAAGAAGACTTACTGAATTTATCCTTTGAAGCAGAATCGTTTGATCATATCTTTGGCACTTTTGTGCTTGAACATTTACCACAGCCTGTCGAGGCATTAGCAGCTCTCAAACAGCAGCTCAGACCCGGAGGCACCATCACTATTACTGAGGGTGATCATGGTTCAACCCACTTTTACCCTGATAGTGATAGCGCACACCAAGCGATTCAATGCCAGGTCGAATTACAAAAAAGAGCCGGAGGTAATGCCAATATCGGGCGGGAACTTTATCCTTTATTGCGGCAAGCCGGATTCAACAATATCAAGGTATCACCCATTGTGATCTACATCGACGGTAATAATCCGCAACAGAAAAACGGCTTTGTCGACACCATATTTACGCCAATGATTGATGGTGTCCGGGATGCTGCGATCGCCGCAAACATTATTGACCCAGCCACTTTTGATCAGGGTATTAAAGACTTATACCGAACCTCTGAGCCCGATGGGGTTTTTAATTTAACCTTTTATACGGTGACCGCGCAGGTTTGATTAACAACTTTTCGATTTTGCAATGGATTCACGAATTCTTGTCTACGGCGCTCCAACGCTGCCGTAGACGAGGTTTCAACCTCGTTAATGTTGAGGGATAATTGCAACCTTAATTTGCTTGATATGGTTAGAAATAAATATTAGCCAGATCCTCAATCCCAGCATACAAGGTACAAGCCCCTGTTCCTTTGATTATGATGTCTTTCTCAGCCATATATGCAGACAGTATCGCTGATAATGTCATCTCTCCACTGGCAGTTGTGCCATCAAATACATAGTGAAGACCCGCATTATTATGACAAGCAGCATTGGTTGGACTGCCACTAATCTTAATAAAAACTTTGTTGCCATAGTTTGGCCCCAATAAGATGTTGGTGATTTTTCCAGAATTTGGACTTGCAAAAACACAGTGACTTAATAGCAGGGTAAATACCAATATTGATACTCTAAACATACAACTTTCCTCTTGGTTAACCGGCTCTTGCACCATTAGGCACTTCGACCTCGGGACATGCTAAGCATGGAGTGAGCTTATCTTCATAACCGATGTCGAATAACATACCTTGAGATATTTCACCTGCCATTTTACGCTCCGGTAAATTGACAACAAACAGTGCTTGTTTGCCTTCAATCTCTTTTGGGTTCTCTCGTTCTTGTTTGATGCCAGCTAAAATAGAGCGAGTATGATCACCAAAATCTACGTTTAGTTTCATTAACTTGTCTGATTTTTTGACCTCAGAAACGGCAACGATAGTGCCCACTCTGATATCCAGTTTTGCAAAGTCGTCATAGGTAATGGTATCTTTTATTAGCGCTTGTTTCATAATGAATTCCTTAATGAATCGGTTAGAAGCTCCGCTTTATCTGCGTTAGACTTTTTTGTCAGTAATCTTTTTCAAAACAAAAAATGTAATGAATAAATACACCATAGTGGCAAGATGCTTAAAAACGACTTTGAAAGGTGCTTGAGCTTCATATGCAAGAATGCCATCAGTCATTGGCATAACAACCCCAAATAAAGCACACCACATTAAGATAACGTAATTTCGCGTGTATAAAAGGTAACCTAAAACTAAAGTGATAAAAAGTGTGCGGGAGCCATATATCTGTACCCAGTCAGTATCCCTTGCTGAAAACAGCTCCGTCCCTCTTAAACTAGAAAATGTGACTGGATCAAAGTAAGCAAAAAAGCCATAAAACACCTGGAGTAAAATCATCAGTAAAACTAATATAAACCCTACTTTTTCTAATTTAGTACTTTTATTGGTCATAAACTCTCCATGTGGATCTTAGTTATAAAAAGCCCCAATTGACTAAACATATCATCAGCATCGTCACAATGAATTAAATACTTACCGGCATCACTATCTTTAAAGGTTTGTTCAGTAACTTCATTAGGAATATTCATTAGTAGATACTCGCCATCAAACAATCTGCACATGCAGCAACCGATCACCCGGCTCAGTTCCGGTCAATAGTTGCATATCATTCGCCAGCTTTATCTGAGCACCAACTGGATAGGCTTCTTTGGTTTGGGCATTCACTAACGTTTTCATGCGTTCATTGACCAAATACCATTGTTGATTGTGCAGCACAAAATAACCTTGGCGTTGTTTGTGATGCTCTGCCAGTCGCTCGTTGGGCTGAATTAGGCGATTAGTGTGCCAAGGGAACAAAGATTGATTGGTGTAAATCATCAGGCGGTGGTTATCTGAGACGAACTTGCCTTCGGTTCGTTCGGAATAAAAGTTCAGCACCGGTAATACTCCAGTTAAAGGAGCATCACAAAACGAACATTTCGGGGTATTGACGTTATTGATAATAAACCACTTTTGCTGACATTTCGGGTTAACACAGGGCTGCAAAAAGTCGATGGTTTTAATCAGTGCGTTTTCCCATTCATCAGCCGTCGGTCGCAGTGTTGGATCATGCAAACCGTCAATAAACGCTCGCTCAAACAAGGCGGTCAGATAGGGTCCGGTCAGCGAATATGGCCGTTTTTCGGTGTCTTTCCATGGCAATTCGCTGGGTTTGGCTTTTTTCGGATTGACTCGGTTATCGGCGTTTTGCGGGTGTTCAATAAATAACGCCTTTTCCCCCATCGTCAGGGTCTCGTCTTTTTGCGGCTCCAGGTCATGCACTTTGTCGCCACGTAATGGGTGACGCAACAATAAATAGTTGTAAATCAATACCGCCAAAGCATGTCTATCAGTTGAAATATTAGGCAAAGAGCGAGCCGGATCCCCCTTGGATAAATGCGCGGAGGAAACCACTTCTGGCGCGATAAAATCCGCCGTGCCGATCACATCTGGTGGATATTTGCCCGGCACCACCAAACCATCTAAATCAATCAAAGTCGCGTGACCGCCCACCGGCGATACCAGCACGTTTTTATAACTCAGGTCAGAATGGGCTAAACCTGCCGCGTGTAATCGTCTGACGCCACGGGCAATCATCAAGCTGATACGTAAATAACTTAACCAGTCGCCTTTTTCTTTTTCATCAAGAAAACGCGCCTGATTGTTGGCCGAGGCAAACCATTTACCTTGTTTTTCTTTGCCTTTAATCTTGAGAAAGTCATCGTTCACCGAACCATAATCAAAGAAAAAATGAGACTGGTAAGCAGGCACCACAATGCCCGTTAGGCCATTATGTTCGACGATTTTTTCTGGCCAGCAAAACAGCTTTTTCCAGTACTCGCCCTGAGGATTATCAAAAATGTTTTGCCGATAACGCCCGGTGATCATCTCCAATCGCTCTTTAGCAGCGACATCCAGTGGATCACGATAAAAAGCAACAACATAGGTTTTGCACGGACTGAAATAAACATCTTTCATCGTCCCGGCACCAATCACTTGGTCATCAACAAATTCAACATCACTGCCATCTACGGCTTTAATTTTGCAAATACTCATGCTGTTTCCTTCGCTGTTTTCTTCACCCAACACACCGCGATTGAGCGATCATCATGATTGCCCGGCGACCAAAAATCCATCCACTGGGTCAAATCTGCCTGACCTTGAGCTAAATCCTGATGGGTTACACTCGGTTCAATTTCAGCCCATAAGGTATCCCAAGGGGCGATATTAGCCATTTGCTTTTCGGTGGCAAATTTGGCATCAGTAATACCATCGGTCGCGAGGATAAGCGCCGTCATCGAAGGCACTTTCTCCATCACCACCCGATTATAAACACTGCCATCTTGAAAAATCTTGTTATCCAAAAAGCGCGTTTGACCGGCGAATTCACCACTATCAGGCTCACCCAGTAAACGCACGCCCTGACCTTGCTGATAAATCACCGCACCACCATCACCAATCCAAAAGGCAATCACCAAATGGCCACCGTCTACCGGCTTATGTGCCGCCAACAACAAGGTGGTAGAGAAATCTTTAAACTTGTCGCCTTGCTCGCTGTCGACCGCTTCGTTAATTGCCATCGCCGCGTCATGCACCGCTTTGACCATGGTATGTTGATAAATCTCTTGCAGTTTGCGCAAGTTAGGCTCGTTTTTCTCCAGCAAATAAGTATCAAAAGCCAGCTCGATAGCCTCACCATAATGGCCATTAAGGGTGTCGCGTAAGGTACGAGTGCTGCGCATCGCCGCCAATTCGGCCCCACGTCTTGAGAATTTGCACGACCCAGCACCATCAGCGACACATAATACATTCCAGTCAGCGGCGTTAGTGGCCCCGAGCAGTTTAAAATCATCATCACGATGAATGCCTTTATGCGCATGAGAGCGACCACGTACACTCGCTCCCATCAACACCACCGAGTCGTTTTCACACGCGTCTGAATGACTGTCGGGTTTATGAAATCTCGCTGAGGCATCAGCAGGTAGGTTTTTCCACAATGAACGTGGATCGGCAATCACCATCATTTTCAGGGTGCCCGTCATCGCCTGACGTTGACCATTATCAAGTCGAATGAAACAACGCAACACTACCTCATATTCTCCAGGCTGTGCCACACTGCCTGCCATCACCAGTCCGCCATTCTCTATATGCACCTCGGGCAAGTTATCAACGCCCTCTAATTCAAAGTTGGTACTGTGAAGTTCAAGTTCACCAGCCAACTCAGACAATGGCATGATCGGCTGTTTAAACGTCCGCCCTGCGGTTAAATTAGCCATACGCATTTCAACGGCCAGCGATGGTGGCAAGAGTGGCAAGGTTTGTTGGTTTTTCATTTTTAAGCGCTTTGGCCAGTGACTATTTTTAATTCGGGGTTGCTGAGCATTAACATTCAAATTCGTCAATTGCTGACTCAAAGCCAATTCGAGTGCATTAACGTGATGCTGTAAATCTTTGTTTTTCGCCAGTTTTTTTGCCAGTCGTTGGGCACTTGCTGACTGGCTACCAAGCAAACGCAATATAACCGCACTGCAATCTTTCATTATCCTTGTCCTCTATTGACATTAAATTGGCTGTCTTCCTGACCCATCTTAAATTGCAATTGCCTGTCACACCACGGGCACATCGCCAACCCGGTTTGATCAAGACACAATAAATGACCACATTCACACATCGCAAACGCACTAGGATTACCACAATGCGGACAAGGCGGAACCCCTTGCAAGGTACTGGCATTTACCGCTTCTTGATGATTTTGTTCTGACGACCAGTCAAAATAGCTGTCGTCCAGTGCAAACGCCCCTTCCAGATGAAAACCATCACTCTTAACAAACAGTTCCATCCCGGCATTACTGACGCGAGCATACTTGATCAAATAAGGCTGTTTATTTTTGCTGCATTTACCCGTCAAAATCACATAATCCGGATCGGAGTTGGTGAAATGCTCGGTATCCTTAATCAGTGTCAATCCGGCATCACTGGCTTTTTCCAATGAAATGCCACCAGACGAGCCTTCAATATCAACCTTTTGACTTTGTGCCCGAACAGACGCACTCACCCATTCAATGAACTTTCTAAAATCTTCATCGTTAGATTGCTCAAGGGCTAGCACGTTTTGGGTCAACTGTCCCAACACTTGCATATCAGCATTAGTACCCAAAGTAATAGCTACCATGGTGGCGTGAGGGGCATATTCTTGTTGCCAACGTTTTACCGAGGCTGAGGGGTTATCGGTGGGTTTGCCATCGGTGATCAAAAAAACCACTGGCTCCCAGTCACCCCGGGTTTCATAACTGGTTTTTTGCACCTGTGTATCGATTTCGTCCATCAATACATCCAGTGCGGCACCGAGTGCAGTACCGCCGCCAACCGGCATTTTCGGCGGATAAAACGACACTAAATCAATCAGTGGGGTGAGGGCTTTGGCCTTGCCAGCAAAGCCAATTAGGCAGATAAATACGGTTTCGAGTGAATGGGGATCTTGACGTAATGAAGCGACGATTTTGCCAATCCCCTCTTCCATCCGTTTTAACGGTTCGCCGACCATGGATTCAGACACATCGAGGACAAAGAAAATGGGTAATCGGCGCATCGGCCTAGCTCCTTACAAAACAAGTTACAAAACGAGTTACAAAGCGAGTTACAACACAAGTTGAATTTCAGCAGGCGGTGGCGGCAACTTGCTGTCCATCGTGCCTTCGGTGCCTGAACTCATTGAACCGGCAGTAATAGAATCGCTAACCCATTTGAAAAAGTGGGCAAATGCCGAGCTATCCATACTATCAAGCGTTACCACGTTGTCGGTGATCTGCTTGAGATAATCCACATTAGCTTTAGGACCTGCCGCACAAGCAATGATCTCGGCAAATTGACACGACTTGATTTTAGGCAAAGCGCCTTTGAACACCATCAAATCAGAGGGCGAACCATCGGTCATGATAAACAACATCGGACGAAAATCGCCTTTGCTGTCATCGGTAGACTTCATCACGTCCTGATTGACTTTTTCTATTAAAAACTCCAGCCCTTCACCAAGATGAGTGGCACCAGAACGAGGCAATTCAATATCGCCAATTTGCGCTTGCTCTAATGAAGTTAATGGCAGCAGTTCTTTAACCTCTCGGTCAAAGGTGATTAGTGAAATATGCACTGATTCAAGCGCATAAGGGTCTTGTCTGAGGGCCGACAACATCGCACTAATGCCAACGTTGACCGCATGGATGGGTTCACCACTCATCGAACCCGAACTGTCAATTAATAAATATACCGGTAGTCTTCTACTCATTATCAGTTACCTTTTTTCAACAAGCAGCCGTCTATAAATTTACGCCTGCCTGCATAGCCATCATGATCACAGGTATTTTTTCTGTACCGTGTTAACCGTTTGCTCCAGCTTGCGATCTGGAGTGGTTTCACCAATCGCCGAGAATTTCCAGCTGCCTTTGTTTTTATACATCTTGCCCAGCACCATCGACACAGAACCCGCAAATTGTGGATCATTAGCGATATCATAAGTGGCCAGAATATTATCAACCCGGCTCGGTGTGCCTTCATACAAGCGAATTGAAGCAAAAGGAATGGCTTTAAAATCATCGCCTTGAAACGAATTAAGGACAAAAACAATCTGATCTGACGCAGGCATTACTTGATTCAATTGAACCACAATAACTTCGTTATCCAAACCGTCATCACCATCCATATCACCGGTCAAATCATCGCCCGAATGTTGAATACCTCGACCTTGCAACTGGCCAAAATAAACCACTTCCAACGGTTTTTTATCAACATCATAAGTGACGCAACTGGCATCCAAATCGACTGCTTTTTTCTTTTTGCCACCAAAGAAACCTCTGGTTTCAATCGCTCCCCAGTTAACCCCAACACATAGTGAGGTTATTTGGCCGCCATCTTCTTTTTCAAGACTGATGCGCTGACCTTTTTGTAATGAAATAGCCATTATCGTTCTCCTATAAAATAACGAGGTTGAAACCTCGTCTACGGTGAACCCTCACCGTAGACGCGAATTCATTCGCGTGTCATTTAACCAATGTTAATGCCAAAATCAGTCGCTAATGCTTTTAAGCCACCTTCGTAACCTTGGCCTACCGCTTTGAATTTCCACTCGCCGTTATGACGATAAAGCTCACCGAAGATCATCGCTGTTTCAACAGAATAGTCTTCTGAAAGGTCATAACGTGCCACTTCTTCATTGCTTTCGTCGTTAACAACACGAATGAAAGCGTTAGCCACCTGACCGAAGTTTTGATTGCGAGCTTGCGCATCATGAATGGTCACTGTCACAGAGATTTTTTGAACATCAGCAGGTACTTTAGCCAAGTCAACTTTTACTGCTTCATCATCACCGTCGCCTTCGCCAGTTTTGTTATCGCCCTGATGAGCAACTGAACCACAGCTTGAAACCAATTGATTATAAAAGATAAAATCTGCATCGCTACGCACTTTACCGTTGTCACCCAACAGGAAAATACTGGCATCAAGGTCAAATTCAGTACCGTCAGTGGCACGTTCATCCCAACCTAATCCAACCAGGATTTTAGTCATACCCGGTGCCGCTTTTTCTAAACTAATATTGCCGCCTTTCTGTAAAGATATACCCATTTTCTTATTACCCTTCTTGTTTGATTAAACGTGTGTGATTAAAAAATACAAATCGCGAAAAATGAATCGCCAGCTGGAGCTCGCTCCTACGAATCGACCCGGGCATTTGTGCCCGGTTCAGCCAATCGTCGTTGCAACTGGCGTAATTTATAAAATAACAATGCCAATAGGCTTAATGCCACCAGCAAGTTAAACCATAAAAAGATTGAAACGCCGCTTTGACCGGTTTTATTCGCTTCAATGTGAGTCACGTTAGGAAAAACCGAGAACCAAGTTGAGCGAAAACCATAATGTTTGATCTGTGCCAACTGCCCTTCAAGATCCTGCGCCAGAGTCTGAATATCGGCACTGTTAAACTTAAAATAAATCAACGCATCTTCATTTCTCAACACTAAAGGCGACTCACCTTTAATGCTATAAATGTAATAAACATCCTTTGATTGCGTATTAGCCGAGGTGTCTTTATTGGTGCGTTTAACTTCAGTGCCTTTTATTTTTACTACATCATATTTCGGTGAATAAAGGTAAACCACCGTCATCAGCAACAATGATACTAACCCCACTACAAGGTAGATGTATTTAAAATGCTGCACAAGCTGTGCACTGAATTTTTGTTTGAAGTTCGACCAAAGTTCGCTGAGTTTGTTCATTTTATTAGGTTCCAAATTAATGATTAAATTTTATTACTGTCAGACTTTAATCGTTTGATCAAAGCCACGGCATTAAACGGCATGGTGTCATCAACCACCACCGACACATTCTTGTCTTGTGCCAAATGGATCAGGTGCACAATGTCAGGACTAGTCAAATCTTTCACTATCAAGCGCTCGGGAATACGTCTGAGCATCACTCTGGTCGCCTCCGCAATGCCCGGTTTAATCAGGTTGATATCACTAATATCATATTGATTACGCAACTGCATCAAATAATCGCTGATCGGCCTTTTTGGCTCTGCCACGACATTTTCAAGCAACTGCTCAGTCTCGGCAAGACTGATAAATTCATCGCTAATGGCATCAACAAACCAATTACTCAAATCATATTCAGCCAGATGCTGATAAGACACACATTGATGCCAACCGCTATAATCTTGATGCAACAAGGTGCGTGAAATCAACCCCGATACCGTCGAATTGAGAATACCCGATGGAATCACATAATCATCTCGGGTGGCAAAAATATCTGCGTGACCAGCAATATCAGCAACCACACACAGCTCATCACTGATATGATAATCAGAGTCGCCATTCCACTGCGCTATCGCCGCTTTAAGCTCTTGATTTATCACGCCTTTAGCTGTCCAGCCATCAACAAAGATAATTGATTCGGCAGCAATACCGCTATGCTGCAAATATGCCAAAGCGTCAGTATCAATGCCTTTATCACGAATAATTGAAATCGAATAGTGCTTTGGCTTGGTTTTAGGATTTGACTGATATAAATGTTTTACCGCTCGATTCAACAAAACACCAATCGGCGTACCAGCACGCACCAGCGAAACAAAAGTGGGTGCGACACCACGTTTTTGCACCACAGTGGCGGCTAACAAACAAATCTCTCTGGCTAAACGGCTTTTGTACTTTTCAACCATCTGCTTAAACAGAGTTAAATAAGCCTCATCAGGTTTACTTTCAGTCGACACCATTGAAGAATAGTGAGTATTACCGAGCTGTAACCGCCGCTCTTTTTCTTCAACGGTTAGTGTCGGCACATCAATGACTTGCAATAAAAATTCGCAATCGTCTGGACTGTAACTGCCAGAAAATGGGCCAGACTCAAGCATAATGAGCCTCCGCTATTTGGCTTTGTTGCGGATAAATCAGGTAATCGCACAATTGCATAAACGGCAAATCTGAGTGGCTGTCACCAAGACCGATGGTAAACAATTCGCCGTATTGTTTTTTCAATTTATCCATTAAATAAGTCACCGCAGTCATTTTGGTTTTTTGCTCAGGCAATATCGCAATATTACGGTTATTCATATGAACAATAGGACCGGGCATAAAATCTTTGACGATAGCGTAAACTTGATCAATCAAGTGGCTATCCCCTTTGATACTCAAATAACAATTAATCCCAAGTTCAGAGACTACGTTCATTCGCAGTCCATCAGCTTGAGTGCCCAAACGTTGTTTGAGTAAGCTTTTATATTGCGCAAACAATTCGGTATTTTGTGCCGCAAAAGGATTATTGGTGGATGGATTATAATCATCAACAAAGTGATTATTTTCATCAAGAATAATATTGCCGTGGGCAATCACTTTAAACCCATCAAAAGGCAAGGTGACGTTGAGCAAGCTCTGATAAGTTCGACCAGTGACCGGAATGATCAGCATGTCTTTAAACTGTGCCAATAACTGTAGCGATTTAGGCGTGAAATAAGAATTGATCGAGCCGTCATTTTTGTACGCCCCAACCTCGGCTCTCAACGCATGATCGGTTAGTGTTCTCACACTGTAAACAAGGCTGTCGTCGATATCGGCAAATAAAATCGTCTTCATAACGCAGCTAAATATCCTATAATGGCTTGTTGCTCATGGGCCAAGGTACACGCATTGGCCTGTTCAAGAGTTTCAAAAAGAAACACCGGTACCCGGGTATCACAGCGATTATACAGATTCAGTTCACCGCCATAATAACGGTCAAAATAAACCTCACGCTTGGTGATCGGACCCGACACATCAATCGGCGAGCGTCCGGTTGATTGAAAGACCACATCGAGATCGCAGGCTTCCAAATCTTCGGCAAATTTAAACGGATAAAAAGTAAACTCGCTGGTGCCGATAACCGCATAAGATCGCTCTCGACTAAAATCAGTCGCGACCAATTCGTTACCTTGCTGATCAATAAAACGATACTCTGGCAGCTCCCCGGCACTGGTGGGATACCTTAACTGATAACCCGGATTGTTGTGCGCAATCACACCGGAGGTCACGTTATTAGGCAGCTCAAGGATTTCGGATGAGGTCGATTGATAGTCCACCTCACCATAAAACAAGTTAATAAATTCGATATCGAGTTGCCCAAATAAACCTTTAATTTGGTTTTGTCGTGCCTGACTGATCCAACTTAAATAAGACACCCAAATCACTTTGTTGATTGCATGAGCTTGATCTGCCATCACCCGAGTGACCATTTCGAGGGTATTACCTGTGGTGATCTCATCGTCAATCAATACCAAATTTTGATATTGACCGAGGTCGTGATTGTTAATGTACAAATGATGGCTTTTGGCATGACTGTGGGCTTCGTGAACTTCGAGGTAATCGGCGTCTTTTAATTTGTAACGGGTAGTATGAAAAACCGACACTTTATGCTGCCATTGCCGTTGCAACAACTCGGCTAAATGAACGCCCATCAATGTCGCCGTTTCGGCCAGTCCCACCACCAATACGGCTGCGTCACTAGCTAACACTGGTTTAATCAGTCCCAGCAATTTATGCTGATAATGATTAATCACTTGCGGCTTGACCGGGTAATACTTGCCATTGATTTTAGAAATAAAGATGTATTGTCGCTGCGGATTGATCCGACTGCCAACGGCTGAAAGCTCGCTAAAACCAGCCTCTCCGCCATGGGCTTCAATCGTCAATGTGCCATGCGTCAAAGGGTATACATCCGTTGTTTTTTGTTTAAAAACCATATTTCTCAACTATATTGCCAACCCTAACGGTTAAGCAGTTCTCCAAATTCATTATTTCAGTTTCCTTCTTTGTGCCGCTCAATAACTGTCGGTCATTCAGGACATGGTGTTATTTCTTTCATTTTCAAGCTTTTTCTCACGCTTTTTATTCTCAACAAGGGAATGAATAAAAGATAGCGCGATCAGAATAGCGCCGACTAAACCGGTAACCACCTCTGGAATATGATAAAAGGTTGAAATAAACATCATCGACGCTAGCGCAATAATGGCATAAAAAGCCCCATGCTCTAGATACAAATACTCAGTCAGGGTGTCTTTTTCGACCAGAATGATCGTGAGGGAGCGCACAAACATTGCGCCAATGCCCAGACCGATGGCAATGATAAACAGGTTGGTACTGATAGCAAAAGCCCCAACTACGCCGTCGAAGCTAAAAGACGCATCGAGAATTTCGAGATAAATAAACATCGAGAAGCCACTTTTCACCAGATGTTGACTCGCTCTTCTTTTCTCTCTGGCTTCCAATACATCGCAGGTTTTATGAATAATGGTAAAAGTGATGACCCCGATAATTCCTGAGGTTAAAAACGATTCACGTTGTTGCGCTTCGAGGCCAAAAAAAGCAATGGCTAATATCGCCAGCACGGTAATGATCTCTGCGGCCAACTTGATATTGCCTAGGTTTACTATCGGTTTTTCAATCAGGGGGATCCAATGATCTTCTTTTTCATCCAAAAAGAAATCCAGCCCGACCATCATTAAGAACGAACCACCAAAAGCCATGATCGGAATATGCGCTGAGGTGACTCGCTCGGCATAGACATCCGGTGAATTAACCGCAACACTCAGCGCCTCCAGAGGTCCCATGTCGGATACCACACTAACAATCGCCACCGGGAAAACAATCCGCATTCCGAACACCGCAATAGCGATACCCCAAGTTAAAAAGCGTTTACGCCAGACTTCATCCATATCTTTAAGTACTGTGGCATTGACTACTGCGTTATCAAACGATAACGAGATTTCAAGCACCGCCAGCACCCCAACAATGAAAGCTGCTTCCAACCCCCCCATCCAGTATGCCGCCACCACACCGGTAACGGTAAATAAAATGCTGCCTTTAAAATATTTCAGTAAGTCGCTCAATTAAATTAGCTCCAAATAAGTGGTAAAAAGGTGATAAAAAATGGGTGGTCATGGTGCAAACGGCACAGTGTAACTAAGCCCGTATATCAAAGGAAGGTTTTTGCGATTTTTGGCCGAGATTTTAGCAAAAGGTGCCTAAAACTAGCGGTTCAGGCCCTTTTTAAACCAAGACAGTTAAATTACGTCCTTAGAAACAGCTAGCCAGAACAGCAAGAAGACCCTTGCTGGATAGGCGGACACTTAACGGTTGCGTAAGAGCAATACACACAACAGTCCCCTTTCAACGGCTTAAGTAAAGCCTTACATGACTCGCACTCATAAAACCATTGGCAAGCATTTGTGGGCATTTCTTCGATTTTACTATAGCTGCATTCAGGACAAGTAATGGTGGAGTTTAATTCTATATTCGACATGGGGGTTCCTTTGGAGCCTGTGAAATAAGTCCGATTTAGGCACATTGTTGTAGTACCTGTTAACTGATAGGAGCAGCAGCGAAGCGCCGATGTGTCGGACCACCTCTGCCGCGATTTGTGTCGAAGACACAGCATGATCACCCTAAAAATACGTATCCGATTTAGACTTATTTCGCAACCTCGCAACTGACTTGAACACCCCTTTATGATTACAACCTCTAATTCTTTACCTAATTCTTTAACGCTCAGACATTTTGGGCACAAAAATTCTGTTTAGAAGTCCTTAGTTAGTCAATTATTTAGTGTCATCTTCCATTAGTTTCTCAAATTGGCGAACACTTTCGACAAGATATTTATCATTACTCTTTATTGCTAACCTAAAAGCGTCCATGCTTGGATTAATAAATTTATCCATGTTCTTTGATAGAATCTCAAAGAACTTCTCAATTACTGCATACGTATCACCCTCTAGGGCTACAAACTCATTAATGTCATCATTCGGTTCAAATATTCGCTAAATAGGTTCGGTCCACGCTATCCTTACTCGGCAGTACAAAACTCACCGCAGCCGGAGACTTAACCTCAGCCGCCTTAGGCTGCTGCGCTTTCTTAGCCTGTTTGGTATCATGCCCATTGCTCAGCGTGGTTTTCAATCGGCCCATCAGATTACCAATTAAACTCGACCCGCCACTACCCACCGAACTAAAAAACGACTGCATCTGACAAGTCGGATTCTGATCACACTTGCCCATATATCCGGTTGGATCAGTTCCCGCCAGCGGGTTATTCATAATGTACGAATACGGGTTAATACTTTGCGTACTGCTCGGTGCTTGAATGAACGGATCAACACTCAAGAATCGTCCGAGGTTGTAATCAAGCGAGAGTCAAGTTATCACTAATTTGGTTTAGTGCAAAGGCAACTGTGGTGATTTAACCGTCCATGGCGTGCGCCCTTCGTGCATCCTTGCACTCATCTCAGGGGAACAAAAAACTGCGAACCCTCGTTTCTAGTTCCCCTTCGCCCATTCATATGAATCAACTGTTGTTCATTCAAATGTTCGTGATCAGTAAAACCTCGACGATAGCGGTTAGTGATTGGTAAATCCGTGAATTGGCTGTTGCTGGCATCAGTAGATGAGCTTCTGCCGAAAGGGTTGAAGTAGCGGCGGCTGGTGATTTGGCCGTCGTGGTTGACTAATGTTGTCGCACTGCCGAGTCGATCACGCAGAGTGTAAAGCAGCTTACGTTTTAGTTCAGGCGTCCAGCTGAGGACGGCAATGTCGTCGATGTAGGTTCGCCAACTGCCGTCATTGTCCATTTCGAACAGTTTATCAACGTAATAGGTGGTACTTTTTTGGCCACTAATCGTTCGTGTTTGTTTGGGTTCAAAAAGGGATCAAAGCAGTTGTTTAAGAAGACTTTGTAAATTACTTGGTTATAGCCGCACGGTTCCTTAATTATAATTTTTTGACACGGTGATAAGTTAAAGCACTTATTATTCCCTATTTCAGTTAAAACCTCATTGAGCAACTGACTTGATCCCTTTCTGATCATTGGTCGCGCCATCCCCCTCCGGGGGATTATAGGGGGAGAAATTAGCTGGGTTTGCTGGGCTTGACGAGCTGGCCAAGGCTTACTTTGCCCTGCATAGCCCTTGATCTTGCTCTGCTTTTGACCTTGATCTTGTCTTTGCTTCTGACCTTGATCTTGCTCTACTTTTGACCTTGATTTTGCTCTTGGCCAACCCGCTGGATCCACTGTCCTATCTAACGTCTCTGGTTTTTCCCATTAAAGATTAATTACCTCTATGGTATAATCTTTAAACTCACATTCCGCAACGACAATGCCAGCTAGCTCAATATCCACGAAACCTCCACTTAAAAAATCATCACCTAACACCTCTGGAGAAATGACGGTTAAACGTCCAACACCAGATTGTCCACATAGGATTTCGCTCGGCCTCAGGTGCGACAACATACCAATACTGCTTTTTCCTTTAAATCTTACAGAGAATCTTGTGTCATTTACTAGCTTGTATTGATTTTCACCAGCATCATAGCTTAAATGTTTGATTTTGACATCAGTTACCATTTTCTTTATTGTATTTTGCATTACCTTAACTCCTGAATTCCGCCATAACTTTTTGCGCTAGTATTAACTTGATTTAATTGTGATGGAGACGATGCAGTCAAGTACAAAAATGTTCTATTGTTTACTGAATCGGTGTTTGGATAAAGCTTGGCTGCTACTCTTGTTGAGATACGGGCAGAAAATATGCTGTATGGCGCATAACTCCCCTCAAGCACCGGTAGCACCTGTTGAAACGCCGCAGCATCCGCATAGTTTAAGGTAAATTGTTTAGGGAAACTGCTTGGTCCATACCTAAACACGGTTGAGTTGCGTATATCAGCAGATTCAACCGGGGATGCGGTTCTAAAGATGGTGATAAAATTTTCATTTCTAGCGTGTGCCGCATTAATAGCTAACCCCAACTGCCTGCCCATTTCTTTTTGCTGAGTATCTCTGTTCTCGGCATGCATTGCAGCGCTTAGTTCACCAGCAGGGATGCCATCAGCAAGATGAGTTGTATTAGTCGGAATTACTATGCCAGCAACATTTGAAAGCAACCTAAGTCCCATCCCGCCAATGAACTTAAGCCCACTGACTAAGTTACCCGAACCACCCGCCACAATCTGTCTCCCTGCCATCGCCGTTGCACCACCTCCTAACGCTATTCCACCGATGCTTCCTGCGCCTCCACTGCTCCCAAACGTTGCGGTTACTGAAAAACGTTTACCATTAACCGTTTCGATCCCAAGGTTGTGAGAACCGGTAGGACCTCCATTGTCTCCAGCAATACCAGCCTGAGAACCTATATCAGCACTTGTACTAGGGTTCGTACTTGATGAAGCGTTGTTTTTAGTTGGAGACGATCCATTATTAGAACCTGCTGAAAGTGACGTAGTTTGGAAAACACCACCGGATAACCCAGCAACATCACCGATAAAATCATCTCTGAGTTGGGCACGATACCCCGTCGGGTCAGTCCCAGCCAGCGGATTGTTCATAATGTACGAATACGGGTTAATGCTCTGGGTGCTGCTCGGTGCTTGAATGAACGGATCAACACTCAAGAACCTGCCGAGGTTGTAATCATACGCGCGTCCATTCATGTGGATCAACTGTTGTTCATTCAAATGTTCGTGATCAGTAAAACCTCGGCGGTAGCGGTTAGTGATTGATAAATCAGTGAATTGGCTGTTGCTGGCGGATGAGCTTCTGCCGAAAGGGTCGAAGTAGCGGCGGCTGGTGATTTGAGCGTCGTGGTTGACTAGTGTGGTTGCGCTTCCGAGTCGATCACGCAAGGTGTAAAGTAGTTTATGCTTCTCTCAAGACTGCGATATCGTCGATATAGGCCCGTCAACTGCCGTCATTATCTGCTTCAAACAGCTTATTGAAGTAATACGTGGTACTTGTTTGGCCACTAATCGTTCGTATTTGTTTGGATCTAAAAAGGACCAAAGCAATTATTTAAGAAGACTTTGTAAATTACTTGGTTATAACCGTACAGTTCCTTAATTATAATTTTTTAACACGGTGATAAATTAAAGCACTTATTATTCAATGTGTTAGGAAAAGTCTCATTAAACAACTGACTTGACCCCTCTTATGACCCTTACCATCCCATTCCAGTGATGGGTTCAGCCCGCTTTTTACAAGCTCAATCTTTTCACATAGCTTTCCGTATTTATAAACAGTTACATAGTTACCTTCTTGCTTAAACTCAATTGTCATTTCTAACCTCGATTCATCACTTCAATTACCAACTCATCTCCCTCAAAAGGGAATTCTACGATAGTATCCCCTTCTTCGTTTGTAACTTCAACCAAATATGCTTTATTGGGTAAGTTCAATATTTCAACAATAACACCTAAAGTACCAGCAGTAACACCATACTCTGGGTGCTCTCCCTTAATCACTACCACATCAAATAATTTCAACTTAAAATGCCTTTTTAGTATTAATGTATGCCGATGTTAATCTAGGAGAGCTTTCCCCTGTTCTGACTATCCAGCCAGTAGTAACATTGGCGACGCCTTTTGGTCCTATAACAGGAATTACAACCTGATATTGAGTCCCGTATTTTGTTGTTCCCTTAAGTATTCCGGAATTTCGCATAACTCCTTTAAGGAGTTGGTTAGTCAAAACACCTGAATTTTCAACGGTAATACCAAGTACTGAATTGAAGACTCTAGCTTTATCGCCTCCTTTAGGATGGGACAGATTTAGTACATATTCAGTGATTTTTCTGGAATCTATGATTGCTTTTTCAGCCCCTGCAATAGCCCCCTTTACGACCCTAAGCTTTGCTAAGCCCTCAAGCGTTTTCTTGACAACCTTCAACTTACCAAGCGAAGGAACCGGAGCTAAAGCCATCATGACTGTTAAAGCATCTTCACTGCCTTCCTCCGCAGCCTGCATTTTTTCATGATGCGTCAACCCTGGAACAGAACCACCGCCAGCACCTTCATTGCCGCTGATAAAGCGGCAGTGTTGGCAGTTTTGCGCTATCTCACCACCGTCAAAATAACCATCACTGGTAACACTCGCCTGAGCAACCGCCACCGGAGATTTAACCTCAGCCGCAGCGTTAACCTTTTTCGTCTGCTTTGTCTGTTTGGTATCATGCCCATTGCTCAGCGTAGTTTTCAATCGGCCCATCAGATTACCAATTAAACTCGAACCGCCACTGCCCGTCGAACTAAAAAACGATTGCATCTGGCAAGTCGAATTCTGATCACACTTGCCCATATACCCGGTTGGATCAGTCCCCGCCAACGGGTTATTCATAATGTACGAATAAGGGTTAATGCTCTGGGTGCTGCTCGGCGCTTGAATGAATGGATCTACACTCAAAAACCTGCCGAGGTTGTAATCATACGCGCGTCCATTCATGTGGATCAACTGTTGTTCATTCAAATGTTCGTGGTCGGTGAAGCCTCGACGATAGCGGTTAGTGATTGATAAATCAGTGAATTGGCTGTTGCTAGCATCAGCGGATGAGGTTCTGCCGAAAGGGTCGAAGTAACGGCGGCTGGTCACCTGGCCATCATGGTTAACCAAAGTGGTGGCGCTGCCCAGTCTGTCACGCAGAGTGTAGAGTAGCTTGTGTTTTTGCTCAGGCGTCCAGCTGAGGACGGCGATATCGTCGATATAGGCTCGCCAGCTGCCGTCGTTGTCGGTTTCAAATAGCTTATCGATGTAATAGGTGGTACTCGTTTGGCCACTAATCGTTCGTGTTTGTTTGGCTCTAGCATTGTCGCTGCCATAGGTGAATTGGGTGGTGGTGTTGCGACCTGTGATGGTTAGGGGTTTGTTTAAGGCGTTGTAAGTTAAGGCTAATCCATCGCCATTGATTAGATTTCCTCGGCCATCGTAATTGAAATTGACGATTTGACCACTGGCCTTTTCTAGTATGCATAGGGCGTTAGTGCCTGTGCAATATTGATAAGCACTGTCTTTATTTGCGCTGTAATCGGTTTTCTTTAGCAGGTTGCCGACGGCATCATGAGCATAGTTCACTGAGAGACTGAATGCGGGCGAAGTGTTACTGGCGGTGTAGGTTGTCAGGCGGTTGAGATTGTCGTAATTATACGTTTTGGCTAAACCTGTCAGTGCGTTGACTTCTGTTTTGATATTTAGGTATTCATCATAATTCGAGTAAGTATGACCATGCAGCTGGGTTAATCCTTTCGTGACTGAAGTGGTGCTCATGGTGCCAGAGTTTTCGTTAAAGCTGCTGCTCTGCGACATCAAATTATTGGCTAGTGTCGCGCCTGTTATATGGCCTTGTGCGTCAATGGCTGTCACTTCGCGATAGATATAATTTGAATTGGCGTTGCTGGTTTTGCTCAGATAACCTTGGGCGTTGTAGCTGTATTTCAGCGTTAAACCATTGGGATATTCCAAGGCTTTCGGGCGACCGAGAACACTATCGTATTGGTGTTTGATGGTGCGGGTGACACCATCGACGGTGACTGATAATTGGCTCAGTTGCAGTGAGTCATTATAGGCATATGCTCGGGTGATGCCTTGATCGGTTTCACTAGTTAACAAGCCTTGTTTGAGGGTGTCCCAGGTGTATGTAGCGGTGTCCTTTTTCGTGATTCGTCCCAGTAAATCACGGGTGAAGGTTTGAGTGACACCGCTGGCGGTTTGGCTTTCTAACTCGCCGAAGGTGTTGTAGGTGAATGTGGTGATGCCTTGATTGGGGTCGTCGACTTGGGTTTTATGGCCGAAACCGTTGTAGCTGGCGGTGATGGTATTGCTGTTGGCGTCTTTAATGGTGAGCGGTCGACCTGCATCATCATAGGTGAATTCATTGTTGCCTTCCTTCGCATCAGTCGTTTTAAGCAACCAACCGAGGCTGGCGTAGGTGCGTGACATTTTTCGGCTATCGCTGCCGACGCTGATTTCAGTTTCCAGACCTTTATAGCTATAAGTCGACTGTAACCCGTGAGGCAGTTTGCGCCAGCCGGGACGGTCGAGGGCGTCGAAATTGCCGAATTCGGTGTAGTGTGGTGTGACCGTATAAGGCAATGATTCTTTGCTGAGATGACCGAGGTTATCGTAGATTTTGTCGACGTATTCGTAGGTGCCGTCGAAGCCTTGGATTGCACTGCGTACATTACGACCGAGACTGTCAGTGTAAACCGCTTGAGTCGGAGAGCCTGCCTGAGTTGTGCGGGTCATCCAATTGGAATCAGCCACTAAATAACGAATGTATTGGGTTGGAAAGCCAGTTGTTGTGACTGATAATGGGCGGCCAATTTCATCGAGTAAGGTGGCTGTGACGATGCTATTAGGGTCGGTTTGCTTGGTGATAGCACCAAAGCCCATATCATACTCAAAACTGGTGGCATGGCTTTGTGCATTGGTGATTTTATTTGGCAAATATTCATCGTCGGTGTAGCTGAATAGGGTTTGGCGAGCGGTTAAATCTTCGCAGGCGCTGTTTTGTCCGGTTTCGGTGATTGAACTGGTTAAACCGTAGCTGTTGAAGGTGCTTTCACTGATGTGAGCGCATTCGCTGCCGCTGGCGGTTAAGCTGGTTTTGGTCGGTTTGAAGTGAGTGGCATCCCAGCTGTCGACGGTGAGTAATTGCCATTGCTCGCCGGTGGTGGTTTTGATCGAATTGTATTGGCTGGTTAAGTCGCTGGGGGCGAAATCGATTTCTTTGATGGTGGTTGAGAGAGTATCGACAGTAGTGGTGATTTTGCCGATATTGCCCCAGCTGTCGATATTGCTGAAATCCATGGTTTGGGTTGATAGTGCAACGCCCGCTAAATCATATTGTTTTTGAATCGACTGGCTGGTGTGCCAATGGTGAACGTTGGCGATGGTGTGTTCAGGATTGTCTAGCCAGGTGTTGCTTAGGCTGGCGATAGTGGTGTCGCCGATTTGGCTTGTTTGGGTGAGCAACTGACTAACTCGTGGGAATTTTTGTTCAAAGGTACTGGTGGTGATGATATTTCGAGCAACGTCTTTTTCAGTCAGAGTGCGGAAGCCTGTAAAGCCTCGGCCTTGTACGTGATACATCGCACCTGCATAGGTGTATTGCGTGTCGTTGAGGCCGCCAATACCGTCGCTTTGTTTGAACGATTGCACCGCGTACATGCTTGAGGTGAAATGCAGGTAGCCGCCACCTTCGTAATCATGGTCGGTTTGGTAAAAATCAGCGCCGCTTGAAAGTGGTCGATAATGCCATTGGGCTTGGTTACCTGCGCCGTCGGTAACAGATTTAAGATAATCCACTGCGGCGTAATCACTGGTGGTTGCCCCGCTGCCCGCGCCATAATTACGGACGATATATGCACCGTAATGGTTGCCCAGTAATGGGTCGCTTTGGATGCTGTTATTGGTGCGGGGACCGTAGTTGAAAATCACATCGAGATTGCCATCACCAAAGGCGTCAATAAACGCCAGTTCAGTGGCAGGCGCAATAATATTGGTGGTGGATTTAGTGGCTTGATAAGTGCCATCATCTTGGAGTTCGAAGGAGATCGCGTCATATTGATAAATTGAATCATCGTACTTTTTGGCGTCGACTACCCCGGTTGAGCGGGTGTAAATTTCGTCGCCACAACGGGTGCCGTTACAGGCGGTAATGAGGCGTGTGCCGGGCACTAGCAACTCGTTTATACCGTCATTATTGATATCAACACTTTGCAAGCTGGCGAAGTATTTTGGATAGTTCACCGATTCTGTATCGCCGCCGCCAAAATCGATTTCAACTGATGATTTGGCGAGTAAAGTGGTATCGCTGAGATCTTGCCAATCCTTGAAATTACCATTGCCTAAGTTGATTCGAATCGACAGCAGTTGATCTTTCCAGCCGAGCACATCGGTTAAACCGTCGCCATTGATATCAATGAAATAGCTGAAAAACGAGAATTGACCATTGCCGTCATATACTGGGCTAGCAGGTGCTGGACTATCAACAAATGAAAGGGTTTCAGGTGTGCTGTGATTGTGTTTAATCGTCCGAGGCTGACCCATCGGCATGGCGGCAAGCAAGGGACCATTCATTTGGGTGATGACTAAATCCGCCAAGCCATTACCATCGAAATCCCCAGCGAACGTGGCGTTTTCTTTCAACACTCTCTCACCACCAACAACTTCACTATCGAAAGAATGAACAATCACGCCAGCAGTGGCAAAAGGGGCTGAACCATCCATCGAATGGACGAAAATTTCAAGCTGTGCCGTGTCACCTGGGTTATGTCGGTAAACCACCGCATCGGGCCAGCCATCGCCGTTGATATCTTGCAAAGCCCGAATACTATCGCCTCTGTCTTCACCTGTTGCTTTGGCAGCAATGGCGATATTGGTTTGAACATAACCGAGCGCATCGCCGGAATAATCAACGTTCAGATAACCGTTTTGATAGTTGAACGGGTCGATTTTGCCATCTAAATTAATGTCTGCTTGTTGGCAATCGTAATTTAGCGTGGTTGCAATACGGCGGCAATAATCGTTGACTGTTAAGGTGTTGGTGCCTGTTTTACCTTGTGCTGCATTGACCATATAACCTGGGAAGTCTGCCGTGCCGTTGCCGTCGATATCGCCGTAAGGCATGATTTTTTCGATGGTTTTAACGTTTTTGTAAATCTCAACGCCGCCGAATTTTAGTGGTGTCGCTGCTGCAAAATTTAAACTGTCTGACCAATCAAAAGAGCTGACAGGTGTGCAGTTCGTGGCCCCACAACGTTGCACACTATTTAGCAAACTTCGCTGGCTTGCACCGCTTTGTTGGTAAGCGAGTTTATAACTGCTGATGGTGCGCTCACCGATAACGGTTGTGATGGCACTGAGGCGTTTTCGGCTGACAATTTTACGACCCGTAATGTAGCTTTCACGGGCGTCAGCTCTGTCTTCATAAGCAAATTGAACTGCACGATCACCTTGAGTTCCATCACTGCCGGTGTAGTGAATCGCAGATAATAAATGCTCGCCTGCATCGGTTTCTTCGTAGACATAATCAATAGTGTTTTTACCACCAGACCAAGATTCTTGAGTCAGTCTCCAGCCCAGTACATCAGCACTTTCATAAGTGGCGGTAGAACCATCCGGTCGAGCGACGCTGAAACCATCAGGGGTTGGGGTGACGACAACAAAGCTGTCCATTTCGGTGCGATAAACCCCGTCGACCAGAATCAGGCGTTGACCATTGAGGCAAAACCGATCTTTATTAGTGAAGGTCACTGATTGGCTAAAGCCATCTTGCGCATAGGTCGGGGCGCATCGACTAATCACACCACCCGCATTCAGCGACCAACCTATGCCGACAATACCATTACCATTTTGAGAGTTATAACCGAGTGAAACTGACGGTTGAACACCGTTACGACCGGGCGGCAGCGCTATTGGAATACGATAGCTCGCTTGACCGCCAGCAACGCCCGCGCTGCCACTCACTGATGAAGCCAATAAATCCACAGCGTCTAATTTAGGTTCATCAACTGTAGTGTCAGCCACTTCAATTGGTCCAAGTTGTTGCCAACCGGGCACTGCGGCTTTAATTATCGCCGTTGCCGCACTGCTGACACTTTCTATTGTGCCACCGCCATCGCGATAAGAGGCTGTGACGGTGAGCGTAGAATCTGCATCATTATTATTGAGTAAATAACTTGTGCCGATAGCGCCAGCAATACCAGCACCGTTTCGGTACCATTGATAACTGATGGTGCCTAACCCTTCGACATCTGCCAAGGTGTGACTGGCAGTTAGCGTTTGCCCGACGCTCAACACACCTGAAATAACCACGTTACCGGTCGGTGCATCGTTAACCGAATTAACGGTGACATAAACAACCGCTGGTGCTGAAATCGTGCTGCCATCGCGCACCCGATAACTGAACGAATCAGCTCCGTTGAAATTACTAAAAGGCACGTAACGGACCTGATTGTTGATGTTGCTAAAAGTGCCATGCCTCGGTGCACCGTATAAATCTAATAAAAGTGCATCGCCATCGATATCAGTATCGTTGCCGAGCACATTGATGTAGGTCGGCGTGTCTTCATTGATCACCACATAATCTGTGTTCGCTACAGGTGCCGTATTGGGCGCTATCACCGTTTGATTAGCGACAACAGAACTACCACAGCCTACTGAAGGACTACACGCTTGCACTCGATAACGAAAGTTGCCACCAACATATTGCGCGGTTGAGTAACTGTAACTACTCTCACTCCAATGCTTTCGCGTCACGGAATACACCGCGCTTTCATTACCGTTATACGCTTGATAAACGGTATAAGTGGTACCATCAACCGCACCCGCAGCAGGTGTCCAGGATACGCTAAAATTAACGCCAACATTGACCGTCGGTGCTGAAACACTGAGGTTATTGACAATGCTCGGTGTGCCATAAATATACAGTCGTCGCCACGGGCTTAAACCTGAACAACCACCCGAATTGCAGGCTTTATAACGCAACCAGCGATAACCCGAGCTGGTGCTGACCCGATTAACTGTGGTAAATGAACCGGTATAAACCTGCTGATAGCTACTATCAGCAGGTGTTGAAGTGGAATTATGCGCAGTTTCATATAATTGATAACTGGTTGCACCGGAGACGCTCGGCAGGCTGATGGTATAACTGGTATAAACCGCTTTGTAGTTACCACCGAGGGTGCCGGGATAATAGACAGGTGTTACAGGTACAGCTGTTAATGAATAAATTGTGCTGGTTTCACCCGTTTTGACGTTGTAGCTCTGATGACCACAAGCAGACGTACAAGGGTCTTTATCAACTTCTATCTCATGCTCGTCAATACCACCTTTGGCATTGCGCAGTCGAATCAGGTTTTTATCTGCGATAACACTAAACGACTCAGCATCCCAATCTTTACCGCCGATTTTGGCTTTGATCTTTTGTCGTTTGCCATCAGCAAAAACCACGTAGTGATGTTTGTTCTTTTTACGGGCGAGAGCGAAGGTATCTTCTTGACCGTCATGGTTAAAATCACCATGAATGAATTGGTAGTGGGACTCACTTAAGCCATGAGGATTGTCGGCAAATGATAAAAACGGCAGGCATAGTAACAGTGCAAGCTGAAAGTGATGGCGTAACATTAGTGGTGTTCCTGAATTTTTATTTTTAAACGCCGCACATCATACCTGAAGTTAGGGATAATAACAGTGTTTTATGGCTAATAAGCAGTGGCTATTCAAATGGCAAAACAAATTGACGGTTATGGGTTTCGTCGGCAATACCCAGATTTAGCCCCAACAAGCGGATGCTTTTGCCTCGACCACGTTGGAGTCCTTTTTCTAGCAGGGCTTTAAACACACTCATATCCATTTTATCGCCGTGCTGTTCGACGGTAGTGGCAGTAAAATCAGCGAACTTGATTTTGACCCCGAGTTTATTAACCCGGTGGGCTAAACGGGTGCGATCAAGTCGAGTTTGCAGTTGTTCGAACAAGGGTCCGATCTCGTTGGCGCATTGATCAAACGTGGTTAAGTCATGTTCATATGTGGTTTCAACGCCTACCGACTTGCGCACCCGGTCGGTGCAAATCTCTCGGTCATCTTCACCATTACAACGTCGATAAAGCACTTCGGCAAACTGTCCAAAAGACTCACGTAAGCGACTGCGAGAAAAAGCCAGTACGTCCTCACCTTTATGTAACCCTAGGTTATTGAGTTTCAGCTGGGTGACTTTGCCGACACCGGGGATTTTTTTCAGCGGTAATTGCCGGGCAAACGCTTTGACGTCTTTGGGTTCAATAACAAAAAAACCGTTGGGTTTGTTTTCATCACTGGCAATTTTGGCGAGAAATTTATTCGGCGCAATGCCGGCGGATGCGGTGAGGTTTAATTCTGCTTCAATACTGCGACGAATATCATTGGCGATCAGTGTTGCACTACCATGGAACAACTTCGAATCGCTGACATCCAAAAAAGCTTCATCAATAGAAATAGGTTCGATTTTATTGCTATAACGGCGGAAGATGGCTTGAACTTGATCGGAGACGGCTTTATAGGCCGACATTCTGCCGGACACAACCACCAGCTCAGGACACAATTGCAATGCCTTGGCTGTCGCCATCGCAGAATGAATACCGTATTGTCTGGCATGGTAATTACAGGTGCTCAACACCCCTCGCCTGCTATTGCCGCCGACTGCCAGAGGCACATCCCGATACGCCGGATTATCCCGCATCTCGACCGCCGCAAAGAAGCAATCCATGTCTATATGTATAAATTTTCGCATTACTGTAGTTTTATATAGCTAAACGAAAAAAGCAACAGCTAATCGACATCGAAAAAGACGCTGAAACCATTTATCAGCGCCTAAACAACCGTATCTATTATTGCGGGTTGGCCTGAATAGCAATTTCACTGGCAGACAAAGCGCTATGGTAAACCTTGATTTCATCCAGCTTGCCACCAAACATATCACCCGGATGGGCATCAATACCGTTACGGTCAATAGTTGCGCCTATCAACAAGGCAACAGATGAATTGTTAAGGGTATGCCCTGCACTATTATTGGTTTTTTCCAGCTCACCATTAACATAAATTCGTGCAACACCTTGACTTCTGGTCAGTGCAATATGATACCAATTGCCCGTAGTCAACGTGGTGGTGGTTCGCAGGCTAAACGCTGAGCGAGAAGCAAAAGTTAATTGACCACCATTAATATAAAATTCCCAAGCACGGTTGCTGCCACCATTCCACTGCCAATGAGAAATAACCCGAGTGTAGGCGGCGGTATAAGCGGTTGGATTGATCCAAAAGCTGATGGTAAAATCCTTGCTGCCAAATGCCCAAGCTTCACTGTCGGCGACTCTAAGGTGATCATCTACGCCATCAAAATTCAGTGCATCGCCAACCATACCGGCAGTTGTGGTGACACCATTTTGAAATAATCCATGGTGGTTATTAGTTGATACATCCAATGCCTGCGGGGCATCACTTTGCCCAGAACTTTTCCCAGAACTTTTCCCAGACCAATGGGCTTTAAGTTCGTCTTCTGCTGAGCTCACTACACAAGTTGCTGGTCTGGTCACAATGCCTGCGCCCAGCGTCGCTTCAAGCGTATCTAAGTCATTACAATTAACCTCATTATTGCTAAACAAATTAATCGTCGTGGCATCAGTCAAATTATTAAGTACTGTAATATTAGCGATTTGGTTATATTGCAGGTATAAAGTTTGCAGCTTAGTCAGATTAGCCAAGGCCGAAAGCTCGCTGATTTGATTGTTTTGCAGCAACAGAGTTTCCACGTTTATGAGGTTATTCAATGGGCTGATGTCGCTAATTTGATTATATCCCAAGTACACCGTGTGCAATGTCGTCAGCCCAGCCAAGGCGCTGACATCACTGATATTATTGATGTTTAAGTCGAGAATTTGCAGGCTGTTCAGCGAGCCGAGTAAACCAATATCAGTAATTTGATTGCCGCCCAGTAACAGCCATTCGAGTGCCGCTAACCCTGACAATGCGGTTAAATCACTGATTTGGTTACCCGCCAGCTGTAATCGCTGTAATTGAGTCAAACCCGCCAGCGGCGACAATTCACTGATTTGGTTATCATACAAAAATAACGTTCTCAATTGAGTTAAAACCATTAAGACAGTTAAGTCACTGATTTGGTTTCGATCCAACAACAAATACTGTAAAGACAGTAGATTCGACAAGCCATCAATCTGACTGATTTGATTGTCAGAAAGATAGACTCTACTCAACATCGTCAACTCACTTAATGGCGAAATATCACTGATTTGATTACTTTTTAACGATAAGTAATCGAGTGAAGTGAAATGTTGCAAACCATTGGTGTCAGCAATATTCTGACCATCACACTTTATACGGGTAACTTGGCTTGCCAGCGTCCAGCTGTTGTCATTGGCAGTAGTTAAAACACACGCTTCAAGATTGGCATCATTAAAAGTGATATCGACGATTAATTGATCGGCGACCATCGACATTGCTGTTAATTTAGTTACGACCACTTTTTTGCTCTTAACTGCTTCGTCCTTTACAGACGCTTCCGGCAGATAAACTTGGTCAAAATAATCATCAGCATAGGAATAAGGCGGTGGGATTTGCACTTTATTATTATCTTGTGCGGCGAAAGCACTGGGTAATAACAGTAAATAGACAAAAAACGCGGTAGATAATTTAGATCTCATTGGCAATTTCCTAGTTTATTAAAAAGGCTGATACAAATATTGTGGTGAGTCATTTGGGGTCGCAATTGTACAGAAATACCGCCATAAGATCAGCTGTTGGGGTAAAGCTATGGTATTTTTATTTTACAGACAAAGAAATAATGAAAGTAAACGCCACCAATCGTTTAATTTGCAAATTAAGGTTAATGACGTTAAACTTTGATCAAATTAAGTACGGAGTATATCCGTACATTTTGATGACAACAGGAGGATAATTCAATGGCCACTGCCCGTCTTGATTTACGATTAGATGCTCAAATTAAAGCCAAAGCAGAAAAAGCCTCAGCGTTGCTTGGTCTTAAGAGTTTAACAGAATACGTGGTGCGCTTAATGGATGAAGATGCGACAAAAGTCGTTGCTGAGCATCAAAATATTAGTCTTGGAAAAGACGATTTCGATCGCTTTATCGCCGCATGTGATAAAACTGAACTACCTAATCAAGCGTTACTTGATGCAGCAGCGTACACCAAAGCACAAGGATTTAAATGAGTCACGCTTCAACCTTTGTTGAGCTTGATAAAAGCCACCATGATAGGGCGTCATTTGATTGTGGTGAAGAACCGTTAAACACCTTTATTCAAACTCAAGCCGCCAAACACATGCTGTCAGGTATCAGCCGTACCATGGTTTTACCTGAAACGATGAAGTTAGCCAATAACAAACGACGCATTTGCGCATTTTATAGCATTGCCCCAAGCGCAATACGCCAAGATAGTTTACCCCCGACGTTAGCCAAAAAATTACCGGGTTACCCTGTTCCTGTATTTTTGATTGCCCAGCTTGCTGTACAAAGTGACTACCATGGTTGTGGTCTGGGCAAGGTAACTTTACTGTCAGCCTTGGAAACTCTATGGAAAATCAACGAAAATATGCGTGCTTATGCCGTCATTGTGGATTGTTTAACCCCAGCAGCGGAGTCTTTCTACGCCAAATTTGGCTTTAAAAAACTGTCTGTCGACAACCAACTCACACGAATGTTTATCACCATGAAAACCATTAAAACTTTGTTTGGCTAAACCTAGATAGCAAAAAAATCCAAGACAAACCCGCTAAATTTAACACCACAGTGGCTTTGTACACCCTCTTAAATTCGACTTTACTCGACTTGTGACGCAATTGATTTTGAGATTTTATGCAATCTTGCAACGATAAAAGTAGAGTTTTGAGGTCAGATCGAATTTTAAAGTCAGGGAAGATGTTATGCAGACTGACTACACAACATGCTCCCTAACTTAGAACCCACACCTGTTAGTTATTAGGCACACAACCGCATACCGACATTTGACTTGGCTCCGTTGTTGTCCATTGACCATTCCATTTTAAATTTACGTTGGTGCATGTTGCCGGGCATTTTGTTTGTGCATCCTGATTGTTCCAAATTGGCCCTGCGTTAACGTCAATACTGTTCGGGGTGGCGCAATTGGACGGCTGAGTCGGACCGCAATAACCTGCGTTGCCAGGAATAGGAAGGGGGTTACCACAGTCGTTAGTACTACCATTGAGTGCGTTCCCGATATAGCAGGCGTAGTAGGTCGGATCGATAAGTCCGAGAGTCCAAACAAAGGCACCGCCGATTTTGGGATAAGTTGTAATGACTTTCTTCATCATCTGGGCACAATCTGGGTTGCCACGCTGGTAATAGTATTGGCAAGTGTTAGGGAAACCTCTGCCAGATGGAAATTCAGCGCCGACGACAGAATATGGTGCCAGTCCGATCACCATTGCACTAGCGTCGAGCTTTAATTTACCACTAGTGTTACAAATCGTGCTACCAGCCAGCGTTAATTCTGAGGTCAGTTTTGTAGTAACAGCATCAACACTAATAGGAGGATAACCGATAGCGCCACCTGAATAATATTGTCTCCCTGCGGTGTATTTTGTAATGCCGTTATCCTGGAAAGCACATGAGCCACCTTGCACATAAACAGCACTGTAAGTTGCACCGTCTCTAAATGGTGCAAATGACAATTCATATTGACTCAAGAATGTACTGCTGGCGGCAATACCGGCAAGCAAGTTGGTGAAACCTAACTCACTGCCAGTTTCCAGATCTAAGTCGAGGCCATTGATACCGTATGCAGTCATAAATTTATCCAAATAAAATACCGCACAGTGGATATTGCCAACACCGCTGCCACCTAGCCCGCATACCGTAGCATTGGGTGTAAGTGATGTGGTTGACAAACTAGCAAGATAATTAGAGGTTTTTCGGCCTAAAAGTGTAGCGAAAAGTTTTTTACCGCTGTTGGGATTTAATGCTTGCAATACGGTAAGTGCCGCTTGATTAGTTGAAGGTACAGCCCAATCTGCTGTCAGCGTTTGTCCATCACCCCAGTAGATAGGATTCGCTTTTTCAGCAGCGCTACTACAGCCATCGTTTGGGCAAAAGGTCAGCCCCATAATATTAAAACGAGTAAATACCGTAGCACCATACGTTTGTGCGGTACTTAGCTTTAAATCGCCGAGCGGCACAGGTTGAGTATTAATGTAGGCGGCATTGATTTTATCTGCCCACGCGGTAGTGTTGATAAGTAACAGCAGTGTTAGTCCAATAGCAATTCGAAAATACATAATTAAGTCTCCTCTGATCATCATTTTCAAGCTTAAAATAATGTTTATAAGAAGAACATTACGCATCATTACAGACCATTACATATTATGACAGGTACTTGGTTCGATCAGCCATAGCACCGCATTCACCAGTCTATTCATTACCATGCTTTTGTTATAGTCACTCTTACTTCAGCCCCCCGCGATAATGTTTAACTGTAGCCAAATTATCGCATCCAACCTTGGATGATATAGTTATTTATAACACCATTTGGACCGATAATTTTTCAATCGGCAGTTTTTCGCGAACTTACCAATACCAAAACTAATGCGATAAGTGCCGGTAACCCTTGAGTGAATAAAATACTGGTTTTTGCAGTAATGCCACCAAAGATCCCCGCAACGACCACACAGCCTAAAAAGAAGACTTTAACGTCGAAGCGCTTAGCTAACAGGCCCCAAAATAGTCCAGCCGCCAAAAAGCCATTATAAAGCCCTTGATTCATCGCCAGCACAGCAGAAGATTCCGCCACCTCTGCTGTCATTGAGAATATTCTCTGCCCCACGGGATGATTCCAAAAGAACATCTCCAATACCAAAATGCCGATATGGCTTATTGCCACAATGAATGTAAAAATATTTGCTACTAATTTCATAAAATATGCCCCTATGGCTTTAAATGATCTTTTATTACGTTTGCTTATCGATAGTGCCATAACCTTGTTATTGGCTAAAAAAAATCCGCATCTCGATTTCGAACACAGTATCTTGAAAAGCAACCATTTTCAACAACTTAACTGATATTTATCAAAGGTCAGATACTTGACCCGGACAGCATCACGGTATCGTCTCAACAGGTGCTGACCTAGGGACGTGAGACCATCGCCCACTTTAACCAACTGGCACAAACCAGTATTCCGGTGCTTAAAGCCCAGCTTGAAGAGCGCATTAAGCAGGCACGGTTTAAAAACTTTATCGCGTTTTCGGTGGCCTTCTTGTTGTCAGAACGCTGGCACAACGCACCCAAAACCAGACCGCACAAATCTACGCCATCATCGCCAAATTGCAAGAAGCCACCAAACTCACCCAGCAAAGCATGGTGCATAGTGTCGACAAAATGGCCAACAGTATCAAAGAATCTAACAGTGTCAGTGAATCACTGAACACCATCGGCGAGGTCAGCCACCTAGGTTTCTGCCGTTGCCAGCGAGCTGGAGCAGGAGATGTCGCATTTTAAAGCGACTTAATATCAACCCTGGGTCTTGAATTGTGAATTGCTGATAATTTATTGACTTTAAAGGAATAAAATAACAATGTTTGCAGTAAACGTTGAAGCGATTACCGCTTTATTTGTTGAAATGCATGATTCAAAAAAACCAAAAGGGTCAAGTGATTTGATCAAGAATTAACTGTTTTAATGCTTGTATATTGAACAAATGACTAGACCCCTTAATTTTTACTGTTCTTGAAACCGTTTGTAGCCCCACTGCCAGCCTGCATGGGCATGTAGGCGTTCGCTTGACCCCAGAAATATTCTATAAGTACTCCTTATCGTTAAAATAAATGTGGGTAATAAAATGTCTGTTACTGAGGGTAGACGCGAAAATGAACGATTTGCTCTTCTTCAACATTAACCTCTATCTCACTTTCCAGTGCCATTTTCAGCAGGTAATCGGCATTATCTAAGTTTTGCGAGCCTATATCTGTGACATTATGGCTAGCATGGATTTTTACCGTAATCTCATCACTCCAAGCGTTTGCCGGAATAACTTTAGTATTCGACGAATCTTGTTTTTCAAACGTTAGGGTGTTGTCGAGGATGCCTGTATCATCTTCGAACGTGATAGATAGTAGGTCACTGATAGGTGCGCCGTATAAGGTCTCAGGGGATTCTCCTAAGGGACAAGGGCCATGAAAGGTTAAATGACCTTTAACATTGCTAGCACTAAATGAGCTACCATTAAATACCTGTAATTTAATCCTACCGTCACCGTCAGTTGCAATACCCACATTTTGTAAACTTCCCACTAAACGCAAACCAGAGTTAGCGGGTAAGCTTTTATCTTTCTGAGCGACAATTGCGAAGTACATCTGGTTAAACGTGTGAGTATTATTTGAATGTTCATCAGTTTTTCTTATCGCTGTTGCAAACAGGCCGGGTGGTAGCCTATTTACACCATGAAACACAGGATGGTCTATGTTAACGCTTATAAAACGCCCGTGAGTTCCAGATGGCATCCAATCAGTGTCAAATTGTAAACCGTAGTGCTCTAGCAATGGATTCCAATAATGAGAGCAATCATGATTCGGCGGGTAGTCATAATCGGAATCAAGGTATATTCCTCCTGCTATGCAAAGACAACCGCCGCTCTCTACATACGTTATCAATCGGTGTTTATCCTGCTGCGGTAAGCCAAACAAGAACAATCCCTGATATTGCTGCATATCTTCCAGACTTGGTTCACCATGAAGCTGAATAACGACACTATGGCCCAAATGCTCCAAATATCGCACCAACCTACGGTGAACGTCATTATCTACATTAGCCAGTATTAAAAAGCGGCTGCTAACCCCTGAAGTAAACCAGTTAACCAAATTTTCAGTGAATACCCGGCTTTGATTCTCTCCTTCCCTATTAGGGTACAAATAGCGAAATACATCTGAACTTGGTACAATAATAATCTTGCCGTTTAACATAATTATTTATTTCTATTGTTGAGTGATAATGAAAATACTTAGCGCGTAATAAATGGGCCTTGAACAGGATAAATCCCTGTAACAAGTACCCATAAATTTAAGCAGTTAAGTCTATAAGACTTAAGTATTAGTCAGCATTTATTCTGATTTTTACTACCTGATTAGTGCGTACCTTGCTGCTGGTATTGTAGCGCAGGTTGAGTTTAGCGGCATAATCGCCTGTGCCTCCATGACGACCAACTGTGATAGTACATGCCACAGGGCTAGACCATTGATTAGGACTTATATTCCCAAAATCAATATCATTTTGAGGAGCAATACTAATATGAGCTGGCCCTTCATCGCCCAGGGTCTTGGGCGGATCCAGCAG
>CBDIDQ010000053.1:0-95376 GCA_965277695.1 Alteromonadaceae bacterium | reverse complement strand
GCTTTAACAAACCAGCTAAACAATACAGATAAAACACCAGAGAGATTATTATGTCTAATACCGCTTTGCTATTAATTGATTTTCAAAATGACTATTACTCAACGTACCCAGCTGCCAGATGGGCTTTATCAGGCACCGAAGCCGCAACAGCAAATGCAGCCATGCTGTTGGCTGAGTTTCGCCAACAAGGGTTGCCGGTGATCCATGTGCGTCATGAGTTTACCTCAGCAGATGCGCCATTTTTCACCCCTGAATCTGAGGGTGCCAAAATTCATCAGAGCGTCGCAGCGGTTGAAGGAGAGCCGGTTATCTTAAAGCATCAAATCAACAGCTTTCGTGATACTCAGTTACAACAGATCCTCAATGACCTAAACGTCGATAAATTAGTGATTGTTGGCGCAATGAGTCATATGTGTATTGATGCCGTTACCCGTGCGGCTGTTGATTTAGGTTATGAATGCCATGTTGCTCATGATGCCTGTGCCACATTAGATCTTGAATTTAATGGGGTCACAGTGCCTGCCAAGCATGTTCACCATGCCTTTATGGCGGCATTAAGTTTTGGTTATTGTCAGGTCGAAAGTACAGATCACTTACTGAATTTAGTTCGTTAAAAACAGTTAACAGCAATAACCGGGGAGTGTTTGATATTCTCACCACTGTGCGGCTGGTTAAATCTGCCGCACTGAAATACATCGATCCAAATATCAATAAAACCAATTAGTTATTTAAATAAATACTGGCCCCGAAAAAAACACTTGACCTACCTAAAATCCTTCTGTACTTTAAATTCGGATACACCGTATCTATTCATAATTATCAACACAACAACAACAAACCAAGGAAATATAATGACAGATAATCAAGAATCAACAGCTGCACCGGGTTGGATCGGCGGATTCGAACAATCAAATCCAGCATTTGCCTATCCAACGCCCGACCTGACATCCTTACCAATGCCAGATAATATGTTCAACATTGATAGACTCCAGCGCCAGCAAGCGGTGAAATGGCCCGAGTTTAGTTGGGAAACCGAGAAAGGCAATGCCGACCCGAAGCGATGTTATCAAATGTTTGCACCTGACATCTCTAGATTAGGTTACACCGATACCGGCAGAGTTTATTCGATCATATGCCCGCAACAAGGCATTAGCTCGCCAACGTTAGGTACCATGAACGTCGAAGTAACCGTGACAGGAACACGAGGGTGGGTTAACGAAGATAACCGCGAGCTTGCCGCAGACATGGGGGTTGTCGGTAAGATCTGGTTCAGCCCAGGTGCATGTGAAAATCCCATCGTTAAGCTACTATGGGACAAATTTAAAAATAGCAGCCTGCCTTTCCCATCAAAAAAAATCCCAAGCAATAACAGTCACCACCAGTATTGTTGACAACCCTGAACAACCTATCTTTGCGCTCAGCAAAGGTCAAAGTCAGGACTTTCCTATTCCCGAATTTGCCAAGCATGAAGACGAAGCATGGTCTGTGGGCCATTTGAATGTTCAAATAGGTTCGATTATAAAAACAGGCTACCCGATTGTTGATAGCTTCAATCAACTTATCATGGACATTTTTAACGCGGGTTCTGGCAACATGCTACAAAAAGAAAATGTGCTTTCATGGAACGTTTGGTTCACCCCGCCAGGGATCGTCGATCAAGACGAATGGGCTCGGCACGCATGGGTGTGGCGCGAGTCCCTTGATGCCGATCATGGCTCTCCAGAAGGTGAAGGAACAGCCGCTAAATACTACGACGGCACACTTTTCAAACCTGACCTAAAGGCAATTAAGGAACAAGAGAAAAGTAAATTGCTTGATTTCTTAGAGAAAATAGAAAAGCAAGAAAAAGGCAAAGTGCTTAATTTCTTAGAGAAAATAGAAGACAAAGAAAAAGATAAAATCACTTCTTTCTTAAAAAACCTTTAAGCCAAATTGTCGATCATTGTTGTTAGAGCAAACGATCACAGCTAAACAGCGGTGGTTTTTCTATTTAAAACGTTAATAGAAACCACCGTTTTTTTATTATATTGCTAGTTTATTCATATATTTATCCACCTTTAACAATTTGCTACAGCCTTAAAAAAACAAACATTTTGCAGCTTTTTAAAGCGACCCTCTTTACGGGTACACTAACTTGCTATATATTAAAAAATCGAGACCTAAACAGGGGGCAAATCCGAACGTTTGTTAAAGAGGTCTAATTCATAGCGACTTAAATTGGAGAATTTTGTATCAATATATAGTAAAAACCAAAAAAAAACATTTTAATGCGACGATCGAATTTAACCCAAGTTACCCACATCAAACTTCATCACCTTTACATCTACACCCACAACTGATCCCGCTTAGAGAAGAGCAAGTTCAAAACTTAAGCATTGCTACGTTGAACCTGATTTAATGGTGGGGTTGTATATGAATGATACTGGTATTATTCAAGCGACAGTCATCGGCGATTTTGCTTATGGCCTAATAACCAGCAATAAGACGATGACCGCAGAGTGGTTATTAACCGCTGTTAAAGCGGCTTCGATTGATTGGTGTTATGACGAAGAAATGACCGTCAATATCGCTAACCGATTGAATAAATTGGGGTCTCTAGAAGATGAAAACCTTGAGGAATATAACGAAAGGCTCAATAATGATCTCAATTTAACGGCGCTATTAGAACAAGCCTCACCCATTGAAGTAAAAGATATCGGGCAAATTCGAGAGCTGCCAGAAAAACCACCCAAGCTATTAGGCCGCGATGAAGACCTTGCAAAGCTGATGGCGTCTATCGAGTGCGATAGCCCGTTTTGCGATATTTTAGTCAGAGGCATGGGTGGCGTAGGTAAAACGGTTATTTGTCGTAGTCTGGCTTATCGGTGTAATGATTCAGAAAAAATCAATGATATATTGTGGATTAACGCCCACAATGGCTTGGCACCTTTCCTCAGAGCAGTGGTTGCCCCTGCCTATGAAATTGACGTATAGCACCCTGATTGGCTAAAACATCTCATCACTCAACTGGGTCGCTCTGCGAGCCCTTCTGTGATGTTTTTTGATAACCTCGAAGATTCTGAACAAGATACCGACATTTTTAATCAATTAAAGCAATTGAACTGGCATATCATCGCCACCTCCCGCCATGCGCTTGAGCAGTTTAGTGAAATATACACCATTGAGGTGTTAACTGTTAAACAGTGTGTGGCGCTTTTTCAGCAGCATTATGGACAAATGGTCAGACCCGGAGAATTAGCAACGCTCCAAGCACTGATTGAGCTGGCCGGGCAACATACATTAACCATTGAGCTATTAGGTAAAATTGCCTCAGAGGACAGATTATCAATTGCTAGTTTGTACAAACAAGTGAGTGATTCTGGTTTTAATCTCAGTAAAATCACTAAATCGACCATTGATGGCGAATATAATGCGACGGAGTTAAGCCGTAAGAAACAGTTCGAATTACACGATCACTTAAGTAAATTGGTAACCATTCAGCGTAATCGATGATTCTGTGGATAAATGACATCAGACAATGTAGGAGGGCCGTCTCGGCGCGATTTATACCGAAGGTATAAGGTTTTTTGAAATGGCTGCGCCATTTATCGCGGCGGGGACGCCCCTCCTACCTGAGTTATCCACAAGCTGAATAGTTACGTAAATTGTTCAATTTGGTTGAAATTGCCGATAAAGATCGGATTGTATTAAGAGTGATGGCGGTATTGCCTTACCAGCCCTATAACGGTAATAACCAGTTGAGACCATGGATGGGTTTAAAAGGCTCCACTTTGTTGGGTAGATTGTCAAATAAAGGCTGGCTCCAAGGGGTAGGCGCTAAATTCTTTATGCACCCGGTGATAGGACATGTAGCAAAAACAGACCGACCACTGCATTTACTTTATTTACAAACCGTGGCCGTTAGATTCAATCGCACAATACAGCCCAAATCCGGTGAACATTGGATCGCAAAAGCGGTTTTTATTCCTCACCTATTGGCCATCATCGCGCATTTAAAACAAGATAATATCGAAAAAAGTGAGCTGTTATTTAGCCTCGCTTCGATATATCAGGCACAAGCCGATTATACCAGCGCAGAATCATTATTCCTGCTGGTATTGCACATAAAAGAAACTGACTATGGCAAATCCAACGTAAAATTATTAGGCACATTAAATAGTTTAGCCAGTTTAAAAAAGTCCGTTAATGACTTAGATGAGGCACTCGAATACAACCTGCGTTCATTAGACATTAGCCAAAAATCACTCGGACCAAAACATTTGGGCACATCAGTGGCAATAGGCAATCTTGCCTGTGTCTACAAATTAAAAGGAGAGTATGTTAAAGCGCTTGATTTATACCGCCAAGCACTGGCCATCAACGAAGCAGAATTAGAGCCAACTCATGCTCATGTCACCATGACGCTAAATAGAGTGGCACATTTGCTCAAATCCATGGGCAGATACGCCGAAGCATTGCCGTTGTATCAAAGAACCTTAGCCATCAGAGAGCGCACTTTAGGGCCTGATCATGTCCGTGTTGCCGCTGCATTAAATCATCTGGGTATGCTTTACCAAGCGTTGGAAGAATTAAGCCAAGCGTTGGATTTGTATCGCCGCTCACTACGCATTAATGAAAAAATATTTGGTCCTGATTCGCTTGAAGTCGCTGCGGTATTGAACAATATTGCCACTTTATATATGTCATTTGATAAAACAGACAAAGCGTTACCTTATTTTAATCATACCCTCAAAATCAGAGAAAAAATCTTCGGTCAAAAGCACTCTAAAATCGTCTCTGTGCTCAATAGTATTGCCAATTTACATGAAACCGATGGGCAGTTAAAAGACGCAGTGGATTTCTACATGCGTTCACTTAAAATAAATGAACGATTTCATGGTTCAGCGCACCCTAAAGTGATTGCGATATTACATAACCTGGCCAGAATATTCGTCAGGCGGACTAACGACTATTGGACTGAAGCCGAGTTTTGGCAATATTGTAATGAAAGGGAAGCTTTTCATGGTGACGGTAATGATGATAGCCAAGCAGAAGAAATGACATTTTTTGCTGAACACCCTTGTATTGGACAGGCATATTATCTTGAAGGCAAAAGACATAAAGGCAGTTTTAAAAAAGCTTTGGGGTTACATCAAAAAGGGCTGACATTGCGGGAGAAAATTTTACCACAGCATGACCCTGATATTATGGATTCATTAGAAGCGATAGGAGATACCTATTACACTAGAGGGGATAAAGAAAACAGCATTCACTTTTATGAGCAGGTGGTCGAAATATTAGCCGTCAGATTCGGACCTGGACACGTTAAGATTGGCAAATTTTTATCGCGGATCGCTTTGCTTTATCAGAATAAACATGAAGTGGCTAAGTCTTTGTTTGATCGCGCTATCGAAATATTACGTGAAAACTTAGGTGATAAAGACCCGCTGACGATGGATACCGTGCGAAAACTGATAACGCTGAGAAAGCTTATGGCGCTTCGCTAAGGATTCGGGTATAAAAAACCGACTCTGATCATATAGGACAAATTAAGGTTACAGTTATTCCTCAACATTCACGAGGTTGAAACCTCGTCTACGGCAGAGCGGGTACACCGAAGTGTCGGACCATCGCGCTTTTCAGACGCCTAATAGGTAACACTATTTGATTGGATCCAAAAAACCTTGTAGGTCGGCTGACCCACAAGGTTAATAAGATTAATCCAACCGATTAAAGGTCTTTTAACCAACTTCTGTTTAAGTTGCGACCGCCAGGATACACAGTATGCGTCCAGCTAGTGGTGCTTGCTGCCCACTTAAACCAGTTATTAGTGGTGAAATAGATTTGCTCATTTTGCGTAACTGTCTTCAAACTGAATTCGTACCAGCCTGTAGTGTCTTTACTATTACTAAACCAAACACCCTCAGCGCCATATTGTAGGCCATATTTTGAAATATTTGGCACCGCATCAAGCTTGGCATTTTGGAAGGTGCCATGGGTAACCCAATCGCTGATGGTTTTGTTCAGACTCAGCTTGAAATCCCACTTGGCATTGTATCCGGTAGAAGTAGTCACGGTTTCCCAATCGGATAATGGCATGGTTTCAGAGGTGCTTTCGCTATAAGTGACGCTGGCACCCATTGATGGGTCCGTCGCAACATCAACGCCAGCAGTGAAACTCACGCCAGAAGATGAAAGGATACTGCCTTTGTTATTTTGATTTTTTGGATAACGATCCTTTAAGCCCATATCCGTTAGTGAAGGCGTAATGTCCACTGAAAAATTCTTCAGATAGAATGCCCGCTTGCTGTTGGTATCAACCTTCATGGTTGGGTTGGCACTACCATAAGGGCTGACAACGATAATTGTATCTTTGTGGGTACGATACATCGCATAAGAAGCATAATTAATGATATTCAGCTCAGCATCGCCATCACTATGGTAATAAGGGGCGTTGAAGATCGTCGAGGTATAACACAGTCTTTCAATTTCAGCTGCTTGTGGGCAATTGTAACCTGCGCTGCCACCAGTCGCACTGGCAACCGTGGTTTTTCCAGCTTTAGGGCTGTCGAGCAATTGATTAATTTGCAGATTGACGGTATTCAAAGCGGCTGCCAATTGATCACCTTGCAAGTCAGCTAGCTTAATCGCATCAACACGAATACGGTCGTTGTCTACGGCATCAGTCGACAATGCTCTGGCAGCACCTTGCTCCGTAGCGTCTTCACCACCAACATCAGCGGCATTATTTTTTTCCATGATGGTATAACCATCACCATAAACATAAAGTTGATCATCACCTATTTCTGGCTGAAACAAAACAACCTCACCAGCAACCATCACCGGCAGTGCATCAAGGTGAATATCTGCGAATGATTCGGTGTTTTCAAATACCATCAGTTTGTTTTGCTTCAATGCTGCTTCGATGTAATCATTTAAGCGTGTTTCTGTACCATAAAAGTCATTCAGGTTAATATGCAACATTTTAGCCGCTGCCACTTTTGCTGCAATCGCCTTCTTGCTTTCTACAGACTTTTGAGAGACTGCTTGAGTAGTAAAACTACCTGCCAATTTGTCAGCTAATACTGTATCAGACTGACCCAGCTTTAATATAACGCCACTCGTTTGTGGTGTCTTGATAGTTTTGATCACCGCATTATCTCGTGTTTCAACAGCCGTAGCTTGTGCTGATAAACCAACAGCAGCTAACACCGCCATAGATAAAATACTCTTACCAAGTTGAACGCTTTTTTGAGTTACTTTTTTCATGTTTTATTCCTACATCGTTGTTTGCTATATTGGTATTTATGCCATTAGATTTTCACTACTCACCGTTATTGTTGTGTTCAGCGTGGTGACGCTGTTTGCTAAATCGCCAAAACATCATGCCATAAAGATTTAACATTTAATCCGATAAAAGCTTATGATTTTCTAATATTTTTCTGATATTTTTCTGATATCAGCCAAAAATACCTTATAAACAAACAAAGTAGGGCTAATTTACCACTAAACCCTCAAAAAAATTAATAAAATGTTTTATTTATTCCACTCAGATTAATATTTTGTTAAATGCTGATTTTATCGTTAATAGATAAATAACGACTAGCAAAATGAACGGCGAAAGAAAAAAGCAGGTAAATTAGCTAACGATTACTTAGTGATTACTTTAGCCCCTATAATTTTAAACGCCGGAGTGCCGCGCACCAGCACATCACGAGCAAACACCGTTTGGCATCCCGGGCAGATGCAAGGTTGTTCAGTATAGTCTTTGCTGATCCGCGCTTTGAAGCATTTGACCAGCGCCCCTTTGCCGCCTTTATGATATTTAAACAATTTGGTTTTGCACTTGGCGCAATAAATATCGACCGTGGCTGTTGGCAGCTTTTTATTCGGTTTTGCCATTAATCCCCTCCACCTGACAATCTGCCTTTACAGGTCGTTTTTCAGTTGACTATTTTTATGTTATAAAGAAGGCAAATTTTACCATAAAACAGGCAAATCGAATGAGACTATTACATACCATGTTACGGGTAGCAGACCTAGACAAAGCCATTGAGTTTTACACTGCAATCTTCGGCATGAAACTACTAAGAAAATCCGAAAACACTGAGTACCGTTACACCCTAGCCTTTGTCGGTTATGGCGATGAAAGCACCGATGCCGTACTCGAATTCACCCACAACTGGGATACCAGCGAATATGACATCGGCACCGCCTACGGCCACATTGCGCTGGAAGTTGATGATATCTATCAGGTCTGCGACGAAATTCGCACCAAAGGTATCGACATAAAAAGAGAGCCGGGTCCGGTAAAAGGGGGTACCACAGAAATCGCCTTTGTTAACGATCCAGACGGTTACAGCATCGAGTTGATCCAGAAAAAGCGCTGATGATCTAAAATATTATGGGCAGTGTTTAATCTCTCTAAAAGTTAAGTTAACTCTCAATTGAGTGATATTTCTTTGTTTCGGAATTGAATGCTGCCAAAAGTGCTGCACTTCACCACGCATAATCAGTAAAGAACCATTGTTAAGCGATATTTCAATTTTTTCATCATGATTATCGATTCTGCGTAACAAAAACCGTCGGGTTTCACCAAAACTCACCGAAGCGATGGTCGGGTTTTGTCCTAATTCTTCTTCTGCATCCGAATGCCAAGCAACAGAATCATTTCCATCACGATACCAATTCAATAACACGCTATTAAATGAGCTAAAAGCGCTAAATGGCGTATTCACTGCCTGCTCTATTTTCTCTTTAATATACAGCAAACCTTTATTCCACTGATTCGGCTGTAATGTCAGCCCAGAATAAGTATAGGATTTACCATCATCGCCATACCATGCAGACAGCCTAGGCACTGGCGTTTCTCTGCCAAATAGTTTGATGACATCTTGCTGCCAATTGATATTTTCTAACAAGTATTCAATGCTGCGGTCAGATATTTTTTTAGCGAAAAAAGACTCAAAATAAACCAGCTCGCCGTTGGGGATTTTGATGATAGTGGCATTGGCGCTTTCATCTCGGAAATATGAATAAAGCGGGCTGTTCGGCAACTTAAAAGACGGTAACGGCTGTGCTGGGTAAACATCATCAAACAAATCTAAATTCATCATAAACCTTACTTTGCTATACGGTATTCAAACATCATATCATTAATCGCTATCGTTCCTGAGCGCACCAATTTATTACAATTTAATGCGTGTAATTGGCCGGGTTGTTAACTAAAATAACCAGTCAAATTTTTCAGTGGTAACTCAGCGATAAAAAGCCATGTTATCGCCTATTTTTTTACCTTTCAGGAATTTTCATGAAAAAATCAATGTTAACGCTGGCATTAGCCAGTTTAAGTTTTAGTGGTGCTTTACTGGCTGACCATGCTGGCGACAGCCATTCTCACGACGCTCACTCGCACAAACATGCAGCTAAACACAGTCTTTCACCGATGCAGCAGCAAGTTAAAAAAGCGATGAAACTGGATTATCGTACGGCTAAAGATGTCAAGCGAGATGCCAATCGTGATCCAGTGGCAGCGCTAGAATTTTTTGGCCTTAAAGCAGATATGAAAGTGATTGAAATGGCTCCGGGCAATGGTTGGTACACCAAATTACTTGCTCCGGTACTCAAAGACAAAGGCGAGCTGCATATTGCCTCTAAAGCGAGCTGGATGAAAGACCTCGATCCACTGTTTGCTGATAATGCCTTCAGCAAGGTTAAAAAGGTCCCAATCGACTTATGGTGGAATAACGAAGAGCGTCGATATGGCATCGATATTAAGGATTTTGGGGTTAAAAATGCCGATATGATGCTCAATATCCGCGAATACCATAACTTCAATGCCGAAGATAAAATCAAGCTTAATAACGCCACATTTAAAGCGTTAAAACCCGGCGGCACTTATGTCATTGTCGACCACACTCGTCGTCACATGGAACCAGAAACCAAAGATTTGAAACGTCGTGAAGATCCAGTAAAAGTGATCCTCGAAGTACAAGCGGCAGGTTTTGTGTTAGAAAAGGCGTCGGATATGTTCTTCCGAGCTAATGACAAACTAACTGATGAAGTGGGTCGTAAATCAGTCTCTGGCAAGACTGACCGTTTTACTTTGGTGTTTAAAAAACCAATGTAAGGCTGCTCAAAATGTAGCTATTCAGCTCGTGGACAATTAAACCGGGTTACCAAGATAACCCGGTACATTTACTACAAATTAATCTCAAGCTCGTCAGTAGTGGCCCAAGATATACAGGTACAAATGTGGTTTTTACGCATTTCTTCTGGTAAACACACATCGCGGTGATCAACTTCGCCCTTAACCACCTCAACCACACATGAAGCACATTCGCCACGACGGCACTCGTACGAAGCCCATACGCCATTTTCTAACATGGTATCGAGGATAGTCTGACCCGGCTCTGCGGTGATCTCCATACCAGAGAGCAACAGTTTGATTTTTATCGCTTTATCACTGGCCTTTGCCGCTGCACCAAAGCTTTCATAATGCACCTGAGACTCAGGATAATCATGCTCTGCCGCTTTGGCTTTAACCGCCTCAATCAACCCCCGTGGACCACAAACGTAAAAGTGATCGGTCGCCGCTTTGGCGGCAAATAATCCAGCCAAATCCAGCATTTGACCATCTTCTTCACTATAAAACGTACTTTGTTGCGCAGCCATGGTCTCTAACGCGGCTTTGTAAGCAAAACGATTTTCGTTGCGGGCGGCGTAGTGAACCTCAAACGGCGTATCGGTTTTGCTCAACACATCAACCATAGGGATAAACGGCGTCACCCCGATACCACCAGCGATGATGATATGTTTAGGTGCTTTTGCGTCGAGGGTAAACGCCTGAAAAGGCGCTGACACTTCGAGCATATCACCGACTGCGACCTGCTCATTGAGGTATTTTGAACCCCCTCTAGATTGTGGCAAATGCAGCACCGCAATGCTGTAATGGCTTAAATCGGTGGTTGATGAGGTGAGGGAATAACGGCGGATGAGGTTTTTGCCATCAGCCGGTAAAATCACTTCAAGGTGGGCTCCGGCGACAAAATCCGGCAAATGTTCACCCTTAGGATGAACAAAAACAAACTCTTTGGTATCTTCGGCAACCTGGGTCACCGACTCAACTTTTAATTGCATGAAACAATGTCCTTAAAGACTAGGAATAAACGTTAGTGGTTAAGATTTAGGATTAAACGGCGAATAATCAACAAAACGCCAATCCAGATCATGAGCTAAAGGTGAGGTACACCATTTGTTAACCTTAAACGTCCACCAGCGACCCGTACCAGCGGTTCTTTCAATCTCATCGTCTTTATCAAACTCCAACGTCACTTCACCGCTGAGGTGAAATTGGGTGTCATTTTCATAATCAACAAACAGCAAAGCCCCTTTAGGATTCACATGAAAATTACCAAAGGTATTAAACATGCTATTACCCGGATAATCTGGAATACGCAAAGTGTTATCGTCAACAATATCAACAAATCCGGCCATACCACCACGCTGTGAGGCATCATAATGAAGACCTGTGTCATCACCACTACCAACAAACAAGGTGTCGGATTTTTCAATAATCGCCTTACCCATGGCATCTAAACCCTCACCAGAGGCGGGGCTGAAATCACCCGAGGTTTGACCATTAATACCATCAATGGCGCGACGTTGGATGTATTTTGGACAATTAGGATAGGCTTGTACGATGTCAATGCGAAAGGCGTTTTCGTGGGTTAACTGCACCGTACCATTAATTCTTAAGCGACGGCGGGTTGCCAACTCGATGAATAATCCGCCAATCGGTGTGCCTTCTTTAAGGTTGGCAAACACCGGATCAGCAGCCAAATGGCTTTTCTCAGGTAGGGTCATATCAACTGCTTTACGGTCTTTACTAGAGCGAGCAAAACCGGGTGCACCAGTCAACATGCTGATCCAAATATCATTGTTACTGTCTGGGCTACTGAAGAGTGCGTAATATTGTTGTTGTATAAAAGGTACTGCACCAGGTGGGATATTGTCGGCTAGCATTGAGCCATTTAACATTGCAGTACCACGTTCATCGGTCCGTTTCTGGATGGCGATCTCGCCCTCATGGAAAGGTTCAGCCATAATTTTTAAACTCCTGTCTGTTGTATCTCTACAGATAATAATAAATTTCGTTCGATTTCTGCCAGTGCATTTTTAAACGGTTCGGTGGTTCCAGTTCCCCTAGAAACCACTAACCCCCCTTGCAGCAAGCTTAAAATAGTTGTTGTTCTTTGTTCTGCGATTTCTTTGCTGACACCACTATGCTCTATTGCTGTGGCTATTGAATCAGTCAAACTATGATATATCGCTTTAATGGCATCACTGAAAGGCCCCTGCTCGCTGATAGGATGAGATAACATGTTTAATACACACGAATCCTTGCCTCCACGATACAGATAGTCAAACTGTGCGAGTAAGTGACTGATCTTTTCTTCAAAAGACATGCCCTCGCTTGATAACGGTTCAACAATACTCTTTGTCACCAGCGTGTTGATCACCTTCAATACTCTGGCTGCCATTTCTTCCTTACCGCCGGGAAAACGATGGTATAGGCTGGCTCTTTGCAAACCCGTTGCCGCTGACAATATTGTCAGCGAGGCGCCATCATAGCCATAGTCGGTAAAGGTTTTGGCTAATCTTTCAATTAGCTCGTCATCACTTGCGGTTACTTTTCTCGCCATCAGTTACTCATTATATTTTACAGTTTAGTCAATTCTGTTACATTCGCAGCACAATAGTCCTTAATTTACATGGATTTAACCAGCTTTATTATTTTATTTTGCAAATAATGATTTTTATCGTCAATTGCACTTTGCCAAGCCGCTGCTGTTGAACTAACATTAGTTCGCTTATTCATCTACCAAAATAGCAAAAGCCAATCCGGTCAATTTATAATCGCTAATTTTTAAGAAGTATAACAAAAAAACTTGATCCATGTGCTTTTTCAATGGTACTATCATTCTATACCGAACGTACGGTAACTTCAATATCAATAAGCGAAGCCGTATTAACGATAAAGAAGCAACTTTACAGAAGAAATACTCTTATGTTTTTTAAAATGTTTTCTAAAAAAAGGAAAAATACTATGTCTACAGTAATCATCATTCTTTCTGATCCTAAAGCTGGCGAAGATGCATTTGGTCGTGTTTTCAACGGTTTATTGTTAGGTCTACAGTTGAAAGATAAAGGTGAGAACATCGAAATTATCTTCCAGGGCACTGGTGCTCGCTGGCCTGCAGAATTGGCTAAAGAAGATAACCCAGCTAACCCACTTTTCGTTGCTTTGAAAGACAACATGGCTGGCGTATGTAGCGGTTGTGCAAACGTATTCGGCGCAACTGAAGGCGTAGAAAGCACTAACCTTAAACTGCTGAAAGATTTCGATCTGCCAGGCGTTGGTGGTACTACTGACCTTGCTAAATATGTTGTAAACGGCGACCGTATCTTAACTTTCTAATATAGTCTGTTAATACGTTTCCAATGAACAACAAAATACCCGGTGATGGGTTACCATCACCGGGTATTTTTTTATCTATTTTTTATTATTCTTTACCTATACTTTTATTTTAACGACATTTTTACGATACTTTTTACAATACTTTTAACAATACAAAGAGGTTTGAGGTTTACTTATGGCTGAATCAGATTGGAACCGTCCAGAATCCCCTTTTCACAAGGGCGAACAGGCTTTACAAAAACTCTATGGCGTTCGTGATCAGCTCGAATCTTTTGCCCGAGGGGTGATCAGAGAGTATTTGCCGATGCAACATCGGGAGTTTTACGCCCAGTTGCCGCTGGTTAATCTCGGCACCATTGATGACAAAGGCCGTATTTGGTGTTCGGTGATGGTGGGTAAACCAGGTTTTACTGCCTCACCCAATGATAAATTGCTTACCATTGCAGGCAAACCGCTGGCAGGTGATCCACTGAACGAAACCCTAGTACCCGGCCGCTATATTGGTTTTTTGGGATTAGAATTGCACACCCAGCGCCGCAACCGCATGTCTGGGCGAGTCGGTGAAGTCAGCGAAGCCGGTTTTAGCATTGATGTTATTCAAACCTTTGGCAATTGCCGCCAGTTTATTCAGTCTCGCCAGTTTAGTTATAACGAGAAAGCCCCATCGGCTGAACCAGTGGTTGAGCGTGGCAATACACTATCAGATAAAGCCAAAGCCTTAATTAAAAAGGCAGATACTTTGTTTATTGCCACCGCTTATGGTGATCAAGCAGACGATTTAACCCATGGAGCCGATGTTTCACACCGTGGCGGCAAGCCAGGTTTTGTCCGAGTAGACAACGATACCAGCATCACCTGGCCAGATTTCAGAGGTAATTTCCACTTCAACACCCTCGGCAACCTGATGTTAAACCCTTTAGCCGGTATTGTTTTCATCGACTATGAAAAAGGCGATATGTTATACGTCACCGGTAAAGTCCATGTGATTTGGGATGATCCAGAGATTGCGACCTTTGCTGGTGCCGAGCGTTTAATGCAATTTACCCTTGATGAAGCCATTTTTGTCGAAGGCTCATTACCCATCAGCTACCAGTTTAATGGCTATTCGCCTTCTTTACGTCGCACTGGGGTGTGGGAGGAAAATCAATAATTGTAACTGTCTTAAGGGTTTAACGGGCTTTTCAAGTCACTGGAGCCCTTCGTTCTTAAAAAAACAAAAACATGTTGACCACGGAGACACGGGGATACGGAGAAAAACAACTATTTTGCTTTTGACCTTCTCCGTGCTTCCGTGCCTCCGTGGTGAGTGCTTTTGATTGTAAAGAACGAAGCGCTCCAAATACCTGAACAGCCCAGCAGCCCTCATAACGGTAGTGCTAAAAGAATAATGACTCGAAGATTAGCATTTAACTGACTGGCGTTGCGCCAAAAACCCTTGGCTAATGCCCGCCAAAATAATCAAAGTCACGCCGGATAGCTGCAAACCATTGAGCTTTTCGGCGAATAACCACCAAGCAAGTACCACCACAGTAACCGGTTCAACATATGCCAAGGTACCAAAGGTCACTGCTGGCAGCTGCCGCAATGCTTGCACCGCACATAAAATCGCTAAAAATCCCGGCACGATGCCAATTAGCAACAACCAATAACTTTGACTCAGGGTGGGTAATAACGATTGCGTTAATACTAGAGGTAACAAACACAAGGCACCCACGCCCATTTGCACTAGGGTACTTTGATAAGGTGTACACTCACTGGGCTTGCGGTTAATGAGCATAAACCCACTATAAGTCAGCATCGACAATACCCCGTAAAATATGCCCAGCAACTCATCTTCGTTGCCGCTAGCCACCAACGAAAACTCCATCATCATGGCAAACCCCAACAATGCCAAAGCAATCACCAATAAACTCAGCACTCCTAGCCTTTCTGCAAAAGCGAAGTGAGCAATCACTGCGCTCAATAAAGGGGCCAAATAAATCAACATCACCGCATTAGCCATAGTGGTGTAATTCATCGCCTGAATATAAAACAACATGAATCCCGCTAGCATCATGCCATTAACCACAGTACGTTTACTCGGTTTATGTCTGATTTGTTTGCGCTTGCCGCTAAAGAGCATAAAAATCACCAAACAAACCGCCCCCAGTAACAAGCGATAAAAAGTAATATGTTCAGCAGGCATCGCCGCATACCGTGCCAATACCCCTACAGTCCCCATAAAAATAGCTGATAGCAGCGCAAACAAAATAAATAGCGGTTGGAATGATGATTGAATCGGTTGCGACATGAAAGCTGACCACAAAGGCAAAAAATAGTCAGGCACTGTAAAGGGAAGACTGGTTAAAGTCAATCAGCTTGGGCACAGACGATCTGATTACGCCCCAGCGATTTGGCCTGATATAAAAAACCATCCGCCTGATCAACAATTGACTCTACAGTGACCCGCTGGTCGGGCACACCACAATACAAACCAAAGCTGGCCGTCACAATAGCAAAGTCATCATTGCGCTCATGAGGAATTGCCAAATCATAAATAGCAGTCAGCACTTTATTAGCGAACTTGAGACCACCGGCTTTATCGGTATTTGGCAGCACCACGGTAAATTCTTCACCACCATAACGAGATACCGCATCCGTTTTTCTGTATCGACAAGACATTATCGCGCTAGCCACTTTTCTCAAGCACTCGTCGCCACTGACATGACCATAATGGTCGTTATATTTTTTGAAATTATCAATATCAATTAAAATCACACTAAGCGGCTCTGCCTGACGTCTGGCCCGATGTAGCTCACGTTCAATAACCAAATCAAACTGACGGCGGTTAGGAATACCGGTCAAACCATCAGTCATCGACAAATTATCAAGCCTTTTTCTGTGTGCTATCAACTCCATATGGTTATGCATCCGCGCCCTGACAATATCAGCGCTGAAGGGTTTGGCGATATAATCAATCGCCCCCATTTGCAGCCCTTTAGCCTCGTCTCGCTCCTCATTAAGCGCGGTAACAAAAATAATGTTAATATTCTTAGTTTGTTCCATTTGTTTCAGTTTAGTGCAGACTTGATATCCATCCATATGCGGCATCATCACATCAAGAATAATCAAATCTGGCCTTTCGTCCAACGCCATGTCAATCGCCTGCTGGCCACTGGTGGCAAAAAACACCTGATAATCAGTGCCGAGAATTTCGTTCAATACCTGAATATTGCTAATAGAATCATCCACTATCAGCAACTTGGCCTTGCCGTCATTGGGGTTGCTTTCTACCACCTCCAAATCATCACTCTGGGCAACAGCGGTTTCTTGCACCAATGATTGACGCTGGCGCTCAAGTATAATGTGCGCTTCAAACCGTCGATTAAGCTCTGTTGCCTGACTTTCGACCATGGGTATCGTCGCCAGGCTCAAAAAATCAATCGCGCCACTATTGAGTGCTTTGACCATATCTTCAACAACCCACTCAGTGCTAAACAAGATCACAGGCAATTTAAGCCGATGACATAAAGCAAATCCGTCAACAAGTTCACCATCAATCCCCACCAAAACCAAATCAGGTTCAATTGCACTGCCAATAGTCAGGGCCGTTTTCTCAAATTTAGCAAAATGAACATCGAATCTCGACTGCATCAGCTGATACAAACGCTCAATATTAACACTTGATTCGTCAACAATAAGTACCTTCATTGGTTTGGCATCTTGCGCCGTATTATCCGAGTCTGCTGCCCCTTGCTTGTGTTGTGCCATTGTCAAATTACCCCTATTTATGCTTCTCACTGAGTTTAGCCGATAAAGCGTGAATGTGTTGTAACGCACCAGAAAAATCCAATACACTCATACACTTATCCAACCCGTTATACTCGACTTCATAATCCATTGAAGCCAGATGATCACTGAGACTTTCAATCAGTGTCTTGGCCTTGAGATTATTAGTCGCCAATAATTGCGCTATTTCGCTCAGTAGTGCCTGAATATCGACGGTTTTTCTTGATCCAACATCAAACTGACCGCTCGCCTCAAACTGACCATTAGCCGAGGCGGTTTTTTTCAGCGCTAATTCTGCCACTTCACAAGTATTAAATATCACCGCAATTTCCTGCTGTAAATTCTGTAGCAGAGGTAATAAAGGAACACCATTATAGTGATTTAAATTCAATGCTTTTTCTAGCGTATCAGCCGTTGCAAACAACGCCATCGCGGCAATATTACCCGACTCTCCTTTAATACTATGAACCAGTTGACTCGCTAATTCGCTGTTATCCTCGTCAAATGCTTTAAGCAACAGTTTAAATGTCTGTTCATTTTGCGGCTTGAAATTGCTCAACAACTTTAATAATAAAGCCTGATTACCAAGTAACCGATCCAATGCCGCCACCACATCAATACCGGGTAACTCAGGTAAAGCCGACAAGGCTGAATTCAGCGCCTTATTATCTGGTTGCTCAAAGGTCTGAGTGGGGATCCACTTTTCTAGCGTTTGATAAAAAAGGTCAACATCAATCGGCTTAGTAATGTAATCGTCCATCCCAGCTTCCATGCAACGATGTTTATCTCCTTCCATTGCATGAGCCGTCATGGCAATAATCGGCATGGTCAATTTCAGCTGCTGGCGAATAATTTGGGTCGCAACGATGCCATCCATGCCCGGCATCTGTACATCCATAAAGATTAAGTCATAACTGTTTTGTTTCAACATCTCAATCGCTTCTTCGCCATTAAACGCACAATCCGATCTCAGTTGTACATCATCAAGCAAGCTGACCGCCACCAGTTGATTGGTTTTGTTGTCTTCGACTAGCAATACCGATTTATCACCAAACTGTGAGATCACACTTGAACGAATACTCTGGCGATTAAAATCAGCGTAAGACTTACGTGGTACCTGACAAAAAATACCGACAATACAATCATATAATGCCGACTGACAAATGGGTTTGAGCAAATAGGCATCCAAATAATCATCCGCCTCGCTAAACACCGCATCGCCACTCCAGCCACCAACTAAAATAACCGATGGTGCTTTTGCCTGTGAGTGCTCACTCTTGATCAAATGCAGCCCTTGCAATGCTTCCATGTCCCCCAGCTGTTCATTCATCAACACCAGTTCATACGCTTTATCTGCTGGCTGTTGCTGCAAAGCTGCAACAGCTAATTCGATCGAGGCGACCGAGGTCACCTCAAAATCAAAAGCACGCAACATTTTGCAATAAGCCGCCCGGGAGATCGCATTATCATCGACCACCAGCACATCCATACCGTCAATTTCACAGGGAATAATAAAGCGATTAAACGCCTCAGGTGGCACCACATCAAAAATCGCCGAAAAATAAAAAGTACTGCCTATACCCAACTCACTTTCGACCCACACCTCCCCTTTCATCAGGGTTACCAAGTCTTTACAAATCGCTAAACCCAGACCAGTGCCACCATATTTACGGCTCATACTGCTGTCGGCCTGAGTGAATGAAGAAAACAATTTGCCCATCGTCGCTTCGGTGATCCCCACCCCACTGTCTTGCACTGAAAACAGCAGCTTCACCTGCTCGCCTTTATATCCGAGCAATTCAATACGCAATACAATTTCACCGCTATCAGTAAATTTAATCGCATTATTCGCCAGATTAAGCAAAACCTGTCCTAACCGAAATGGATCGCCCTTTAACATGTGTGGTACCTCAGCTGCCACATCATAAATCACGTTCAGCCCTTTCTCCCCGGCTTTGGGCATCACCATTTGAGCTAAATTTTCTAACACCTCATCCCGATCAAACTCGATGTTTTCAATTTCTAGCTTGCCGGATTCAATTTTTGAAAAATCGAGAATATCGTTAATTAAGGTAAGCAATGAATGGGCTGAGGTATGGACTTTGGTGAGGTGATCCCGTTGCACGGCACTGAGGCGGGTTTTAAGCACGATATAACACAGGCCAATAATCACATTCATCGGGGTACGAATTTCGTGACTCATATTAGCCAAAAACTGGCCTCGACTGGCGTTAGCCAACTCAGCCTGATCTTTGGCGACAATCAGCGCTTTTTCGGTGTTTTCTCGCTGCGCGATTTGACGGTATAAGTTAACCACCAACGTCATCACCACAATCCAGACCAGTATCAACAGCACCAAAACAATGGCCCCCTCGATAAACATACTGTCTTTAAGTCCGGTTTTCAAATCAATAAAAAAGGCATCGGAGACATAAAATGTCGCCACCCCTAGCAACTCATCAGTTTGCCGAGAATAGAGCTGAACAGCCGCAATAAAACAATTACTGCATTGATTGTCGCCCTGCATCAGATCTAGCGATCCTGGTTTGACCGCAACAAGGTCATAATCCACTTCGAGCATCAAACCGACAAAGAAGTGTTCATTGAGCTGCGGATCTTTAATTAGCAGTAATTGATCAAACACGGCTTGCAACTGTTGCAGTTGGGTTTTAGCACTAATATCCCGGTCAGATAACACATCTTCCAGTGCTATCGCCTGAGATTGTGCCTGTAATTGCGCGTTACTGTTGGCTTGTGATGATAACCTAGGCTCCAATACGCCACTCCAGTAGCTCGCCATGGTCAGCTCCAACGCCACAGCCAAAATAACAAAAGACAGCGTGACCCAGACCCTCGCCCCTAAACTATTAAGTTTAGTCTTCATATTTTTTTGCAACCTTTAAAAAGAAAGCTTTCAAGCGCAGCTGAGACGCTTTCATGGTATCGAGGTTAATCAGTGGGCTGACTTGTGTATCTATTTGCAAGCCTCCAAAAACCCCTTTCTCAACATCACCTTCAAACGGCGAATACACCACAATATGTTTATTAATACCGTGGGTGACCACTTTAGCCAGTTCATTATCTGTCAGCGGTTCAGTCAAATAAATCCCAGCAATGCGTTTGCTGCGAAATTGCGCCAACTGTTGATGATTGATGGTTTTGATTTTCAATGATAAATGTTGCACCTGACCTTTAGCCGACCCTCGCCCTAAGCCTTTGAGTTCATCAGCAAACAACCGGGCTGTGGCTTTATCTGTGTTGTACAACAGCAATATCTGCAACTTACCATCATTGGTAGCTTTACGGGAAATATCACGATCTGCCGACAATACGGCGCGAAACAGTTTTAAACCACTGCGGATCCTGCGTTCATAACGAGATACATCACCAGCTTGCTGTGGTGTCACATGATGATTTACCGCGCCATTTACAACATTATGCTCAGCCGACACCGACAGGCTACAAACTAACAACGACAGACTGATCAACGCAGTTTTCAACAGCAGGGGGTTTAGTGTAGTAATTGGAACATTCTCATCAATTGAGGTTATGCTCCTGACTTTATACCAAAGCAGACAAAATGGCGAGACTGTCGCCGCAGTTCAATGATGGTGTGTTTAAATATAACGATCAGAATATTGAGTGTGAAGTAAAAACCGCCAACGTCACAGCGGTCAAACAGTCTATTTATTGTACTGGGAATGAGCTTATGGCGGCATTTTGAGGCATATTTAAATGTTGTACGCTAGTGGCGACACTTTAAAACGGATATGCTACTCATCCGGTTCAATACCTGCCTTACGTAACATAGCAACCAATCTGGCACGCTCCTGCTCAGCAATATCCACCTTAACCTTTAACGCCTCTTCCCTTAACTGAGACTTTTCTAATTCATCAACCAAGGTCGCTTGCTCACGTAAAAAATCTTCTCGCGCCTGATAGCGATAAAAATCGGCTGTTTTATCTGAAATTTGCTCTAATACTTTCATTGCTCGCCTCATCTTCGGCATATTGAGTTTATTGGGTAACTGTTTCCAGCTTTTGCCTTCTTTAAGGAAAAAAGGCCAGTGATCTTCAAGTTGTAATATATCTGGTTCATGCCACTTGTTTAATTCTAGCAAATGAATAGACATTTGGTCAGTCAATAATTTCCCCGTATACTCATCTCTAGCCTGAAAATGATGGTGATACAAGGCATCATCGACAATATCATCCGTCAGTATCCAAATCGAAATCACCGGTTTCAAAGCATTGAACTTCGTCCCTTTTTCTAATTGACCTTGATATTGCCTGCCCCACAAATACAAAATACGATTAGGTAGATGCCAAGGCGAACCAATTTGAACTTCAATGTGATAAATAATGCCTTGTGCATCTTTCGCTCTGACATCAACAACCGACAATTTATCCGCCGCAAACTCCCTTTCGTTATACGGATTAAGAATTTCCACTGATGTGATTGGTGTTGTAGGTTGTAAAGTTTTATTAAGAAAATCAAGCAACAACTCGATGTTTTTAATGGTACCAAATAAAATTTTAAAAACGAAGTCGATAGTAGGATTGATGTAATGTTTCATCGCGCACCTCTAATACAGAGTAAGCCAAATAGGCTGAGTAAGGTCAAAACACACTCAAGGGGGTCGCACACTTGACCTTACTCGGCAGCCGACTAATCCCCATTGGTACATCTAGTGGCTTGGGTGCTATGCGATGCCGCGACAGGCGGCACCGGCTAGAAACATCTTTAATGAGCTGTCTGTTTATACAGTTAGTATTATTAAGGTATAGTTGAATATTTAACCGATTGCCAGAAAATAATGACTGTGCCGTAGACAAAATTCATTTACATTTTATTACCAATTTAAACAACAAGTTTATTTATCATCCAACATTTGCTGAATATCGGCCAACTGTTCAGCGCTCAAATCACTATGCTTTAACAGTTTTTCAATCATCTTCACCGTATGAGATGAGTCGTGGTGCAACATTTGCCCGTGCTCGCCCATTTTATGGATAACGATATCGCCATCTTCATGTTTGATCATTTTGTGTTTGATGATGTGATGTAAACCTTCCATACCATCTCCCGTAGCATAAGAGCCATGAGCACCGTCAAGTTTGATCACTATCTTACCTTCTTCATCGCTGTGGCTGCCGTCCATATGCTTAACAATCATTACTCGCTCGTCACCGTCGCCATGAGGGAACATCATATTGCCATGACCAAAGTTGACGCCTTTTAGTGCGTTTAAAATGGTAGTGCGTGTACGTTCATCCAAATCAGCTAGGCTAGCCTCAACAGCGGTCATATCTTTAAGCTCTTCTGGTGTGAATTCAAAGGTTTGCATCTGGCCATCGTTATCGATTTGAATGACTGTTGGACTGTTGTTGTCAGCCTCGATTTCAACCATCACCTTATAATGACCGTCATCAGCATCGCCAGCGATAGCGCCAAAAGTGAAAAGACCAGCAAAAATTGAAGCTAATAATGTTTTTTTCATGGGGTAAATCCTTAAATGGTTTAATTGCACTTTGGTTAATAAAGCGCTTTGTTGTAGACTCCCGACATAGAGCGAAACTCATGCCAACTTTTATTTCTGTTATTTTTCAAAGGTTTAGCTGTTTTTTATGAAATAACCCCAGCAACCCATCTGCTGATATCAGAAATCAATATCCTGATATCAGGATATTGGTTATAGTGATCGCCTACGATTTTTGTTCTATTAGGTTATCTTGTTGATAACTAAGGATTTAGTTAACAGACTAGACGCTGGAATGATAATTGCTCTGTAAATAACTACTCAGCTTTTGGGTATTTCGTAGGAACGAGCTCCAGCTCGCGATTTGTGTCGAAGCGTTACATTTTTAAAAAAGAGAAATTCATGTCGATAAAGCGTTACCTGTTCATCCTCATTGGCGGCATCGTGCTAGGTGTCGCGGCCATTCAGCTGCTGCTCATTGGCCTGTTCAAGCAACACCTCAATGATGAAATTTTGCAAAAAAGTCAACAACTATCCACCAACATTATCGATATCGCACTAGAAACCATTGATGCCGATGCTGAGCACCTCACCGTACATAAAGAGATGCAAAGAGACGGTAACAAAACCGTACATCGAGTGATCAAACACAGTGATCAGCATGGCTGCCTAATGACCGAATCCATCGCAGTCGTCGACGAACACGGCGTCACCAGTAAAGATGTCAACAAAGCGATTGAAATTGATTGTGAGCAACACATGCCAACGCACGTACACCCGGATAACATCCTGATCACCGCCGAGCAGCTACATCAGCAAAAACAAATATGGCGGCAAAAACTACATCAACTCGTGACCGAAAAACATCAAGATGAACGGGAATTCCATCGAATGATGGTGATTGCTGGTGATCCCGATGGCAATCAACTGCATTTCAACAGCCAAAATGAACAACAATCCACCGCCATCGAAACCCTAACCGACTATATGATCTTGCTGATTTTGGCCTCTGCGGTACTCGCACTATTGTTAGCTTTATGGCTCAGTGAACACTTTACCCGGCCACTGCAAAAGCTCTCTGGCGGATTCACCTCACTGGAGCAAGGCGATTTAGGCGTACAAGTAGAAGAAGCGGGAATAAACGAATACCGTAAAACCATGCACTCGTTTAACCAAATGAGTGCCCGACTAGCGCAACTGGCCGAATCAGAGAAAATGTTACAGCAACAGGGTCATTTAGCAGAGCTAGGCGAAGTCAGCCGGGGCCTTGCTCATGCCCTACGCAACCCGATGCACACCATCGGGCTATCGGTTGAGCAACTTAAAGACCCAGACTTACCCGACCAACTCAAGCTTAAACTACAAGACAAAATCCAAGCCAAAATCAAGCATATCGACAAAACCATCAAAGCCCTACTGACCCTCACCACCGCCGAAATTCAGCGTGATGAAGACGTGCCTGTACGCTCGGTTATTCAAGATATTATGCTAGAACTCAAAGCCAATGATCCCGGTGTTCAACTCAAATTAGATGCGGCAAAAACCAACCTAACCGTGCAAGGCGCAGAATCAGAAATCAGAGCGATTATCCACACCCTGATAGTCAATGCGGTTGAAGCTAACGAGCAAAAAGGCGAAGTTAACATCCGGCTGATTGATGACAGTGACAGTCTCACAGTAGAAGTCATCGACCAAGGCCAAGGCATCGACCCAAGCGTCGCCGAAAAACTGTTTCAACCCCACATCAGCACAAAAGCGGAAGGCGCAGGCATGGGTTTGTATATCTCCAACCGCTTAGCCACGTTGTATTATCAAGGACATATCAGCCTGACAAATAATCACCCGCACGGCTGTATTGCCACCGTCAGCCTGAATAAAAAAACTCAACCCTTAAATTGAAATATCAAAGACAAATCGTAGACGCGAATTTATTCGCGTTTGTGCTCATAACAAAAGGCTTTACAAGGACCCAGCAATGAACGAATTACCAATCAACATCCTGGTGGTAGAAGATGAAGCCGACCAACGTGAAATCATTTGTGACTTACTCGAAGCCGAAGGTTATCTGGTCAGCCACTCATCCTGTGTTGAAGAAGCCATCGTACACCTCAAAGCCAAGCCTACCGACATGGTGTTTTCTGACTGGAAACTCGGCAACCTATCCGGACTAGACTTATTGAATTACGTACGTAAAAACCAGCCGGATTTAGGTTTTGTCGTCGCCACCGCTTATGGTTCCATCAACCACGCCGTCAGCGCGATGAAGGCCGGTGCAGACGACTATTTATCCAAACCGTTTCAACGCCAAGAACTCTTGCTCGCCATCACCAAAGCCTTAACCGCCAAGTCATTACGCCAGCATAATCAACACCTTAGCCAGCAGCTGGGCGAACAACAAAACCTCGTTGACCTGATTGGTCATGCCCCCTGTATGCAAAAGGTATTTGACCGCATCAAACGAATCTCCAACACCGACGCCACCGTCTTGATCACAGGCGAAAGCGGTACCGGAAAAGAGCTAGCTGCCCGAGCATTACAACAACTATCACCACGTAAAAACGCCCCATTTATTGCCCTCAACTGCGGTGCCATTCCAGAATCGATTGCCGAAGCAGAGTTATTCGGCGCAGAAAAAGGCGCATTCACCGGAGCCACCAGCACCAAAATCGGCAAGTTTGAAGCCGCTCACGAAGGCACCATCTTTCTCGACGAAATCGGTGAATTATCCCCCTCAATCCAAGCCAAAATCCTGCGTTTGTTACAAGAAGGCACAGTCACCCGACTCGGTGCACACAATGAAATTAAACTGGACGTACGCATTATCGCCGCCACCCACAGAAACTTACCCCAGAGGATCCAAGAAGGCGAATTCAGAGAAGATTTATATTACCGCCTCAACGTCGTACCCATCGCCATGCCACCATTGAGAGACCGCCAAGAAGACATTCCCCGACTCATCAATCACTTCATTGAGATCAACTGCCGCCGTTACAATACGCCAACCATAACGCTCGAAAAACCACTGTTAAAACAACTCATTGACCACCACTGGCCGGGCAATGTTAGAGAGCTATCCAACCGCATCGAACGTTTTGTCCTACTCGGCGACACCGAAGAGTTAGTATTAGGACTCAATACCAACCAAGCCGCCGCTGACAGCAAAAACAGCAACGGCACAGCCTTCAAGCTGCCCGACGAAGGACTAAACTGGGAAACCTTTGAAAAACACTGTCTGTCGCAAGCCTTGATCAAAAACGACGGCAACCGCACCAAAGCCGCCAAGTTTTTACACTTGCCTTACAAGGCGTTTTTGTATCGATTGGAGAAATATGGGTTGAGTTAAATGATGACCACTCCTGCTCTGCCGTAGACGAGGTTTCAACCTCGTGAATGTTGAGGATAACTGTCTCCTTAATTTGCTCAATATGGTCGATGCCTAAAAATTAAATAGCCTAGCTACAGACGAAACTCAATATCCTCCTCTCCAGCCCCATTAAGCAACACAATCAAATGTTGATATAACGCCGTAATTTCATTAAGCATATATTGGTAATAGCCTGCTTTATTCAATGTTCGCTGCTGAACATTCATTGGGATAAATCGCTGCATTTGTGCGGTAAAGTCGTTGCCATTAATAATTTCGGGCAATTTTACTCGTCATCTAATTGCGCCTTATCAACCATTTGCACATTTCTGCCGACTCTTTTTAAATCACGCCAGGCAATGTTTTTTTAGCGACCCGAAGCGGTCTTGAGGTTTTGACTATACCTTTAACAGTGTCTTTGACTGTGCCTTTAAAACCTAAACCGCAACACCTTCAAGCTTTTCTCAATATCAACCTCGGGAAAATCTCCATGATTGTCGATTCGCTCAACAAATTGCAGTGCCGGACAATGCTCAGCTACGAGGTCAAAAATATACTGACTACCGACTTCGGGAGAGTTTAAACATAACAATACCTCGGCGTTATCTGCGGCGAGTTCTGGCAGACGTTTAATTAGCTTTTGATAATCTTTGGTGAGAACAAAACTGCCTTTTTGAAAACTCGGAGGGTCGATGATGATCAACTGATATTCACCGTAACGTTTGATTTTTCCCCACGAATTGAAGATGTTATGGGTGAAGAATTTGACCTTACTCATATCAATAGCATTGAGCTGATGATTCTTGCGCCCGGTTGCCATTACTGATTTGTTCATATCAACATTAACAACCTGCCTAGCGCCTCCTTGTAAAGAAACAAGCGAGAATACGCAAGTATAAGCGAACAAGTTGAGCACATTTTTATTGTCACTGTTGGCTTTTACCCAAGCCCGACCATTGATCATGTCGGCAAAAATACCGGTGTTCTGGCTTTGTTGCAGCTGCACATAAAACTGAGTGCCCTGCTCGCTCACCACATGCGGTTGCTCAAGGCTACCCTTGACCACTTCACACACCGTGTTGGCACCTTGGCGTTGCTGAACCACCATGGCTTGGGCTAATTCAGGACGATTTTGCCATAACTGCTCTGTCAGGTTACCCAACCAACTTTGCTCAACCTGCCTAAACAGGCAAACAAATAACGCTGGTGGATACCAATCAAGCGTAATAAAATCCAGTCCAGCAAAAGTATGCCCTCGGCCATGAAACAGCCGCTGCATCTCGCTATCGTCATATTCACGACTGGTGACAGCATTAATTATTGGGGTTATTTCAGCAGAAATATCTGACATTACACTCAAATCCTATCCAACTGCGCTTGTAATTGCTGCACTTGATCACGACAACTCGCCGCTTCTTCAAACTCAAGATTACGGGCATGTTCCAGCATTTTACCGTCCAGCAGTTTAATTTGTTCTGCCAGCTCTTTGGGCGATTTGACTTTATACAACGCCAGTTTTTCAGCGGTTTGCGCGGCTGAAGAGCGTGTCTGACCCTCACCCACATCCATAATATCGGTGATGCTTTTGGTCAGCCCTTTAGGAGTAATACCGTGCTTTTGGTTATGTGCATGTTGAATGGTCCGGCGACGCTCGGTTTCGTCCATTGCCCGTTTCATCGAGCCAGTAATACGGTCAGCGTACAAAATCGCCCGACCATTTAAATTACGCGCGGCACGTCCCATGGTCTGGATCAACGAACGCTCAGAACGCAAAAAGCCCTCTTTATCTGCATCGAGAATCGCCACCAAAGAGACCTCTGGAATATCCAGCCCTTCACGCAATAAGTTAATCCCCACCAGCACGTCAAACTTGCCTAAACGCAAGTCACGAATAATCTCTATTCGCTCAACCGTATCAATATCCGAATGCAAATAACGCACTCTGATGCCATGGTCATTCAAATAATCGGTTAAATCCTCAGACATGCGTTTGGTTAATGTGGTTACCAATACTCGCTCTTTAACAGCGGTTCGAATATTGATTTCTGACAATAAATCATCTACTTGAGTGGCAACCGGACGGATTTCGATTTCTGGATCTAACAAGCCCGTCGGTCGTATCACCTGCTCGGCAATATCATCACCGCATTTCTCAATTTCGTACTTGCCCGGTGTCGCCGAAACATAAATAGTTTGCGGCGCAATCGCCTCAAATTCATCAAACTTGAGCGGTCGATTGTCCATCGCCGAAGGCAACCTAAAACCATATTCAACCAAATTCTCTTTGCGCGAACGGTCACCTTTATACATCGCACCAATTTGCGACACGGTAACATGAGATTCATCGATGATCAGCAAGCCGTCTTTAGGAAAGTAATCCAGCAAAGTCGGTGGCGGCTCGCCCGGTGCCCGATCTGACAGATAGCGAGAATAGTTCTCGATGCCAGAGCAATAACCCAGCTCAACCATCATTTCTAAATCAAATTGTGTGCGCTGAGACACCCGTTGCTCTTCAACCAGTTTACTGACTTCAAGCAGGTATTTTTTGCGTTCAGCCAATTCCACCTTGATGTCTTCGGCAGCCGCAAGGATTTTTTCACGAGGGGTAACATAATGGGTTTTAGGGAAAATAGTCGCCCGGGTCACGGTTTTTTCAATCGCACCAGTTAGTGGATCAAACCAATTAATTCGTTCTATTTCTTCATCAAACAACTCAACCCGCACCGCATTGCGATCAGAATCTGCCGGGAAAATATCAATCACATCACCGCGAACCCGAAACGACCCGCGTTTAAAATCAATATCATTACGCTTGTATTGTAGCTCGGATAAACGGCGCAAAATCACCCGCTGATCCATGATGTCGCCAACCCGCAGGTGCAACAACATTTTCATGTAAGATTCCGGATCGCCCAAACCATAAATCGCCGACACCGAGGCGACGATAATAACGTCTTTGCGCTCCATCAATGCCTTGGTGGCAGACAGTCGCATTTGCTCAATATGTTCGTTGATTGAAGCATCTTTTTCGATAAAGGTATCGGTCGACGCCACATAGGCTTCTGGCTGATAATAGTCATAATAAGAGACAAAATACTCAACCGCATTGTTGGGGAAAAACTCTTTCATTTCGCCATATAGCTGGGCGGCTAGGGTTTTATTATGCGCCATGATCAAAGCTGGACGATTCACATCGTTGATCACATTAGCCATAGTAAAGGTCTTACCCGTACCGGTTGCACCTAATAATGTCTGAGTCGCCAAACCATCAGACAAGCCTTCAATTAACTGCTTAATCGCTGCGGGTTGATCGCCACAGGGTTCAAACGGTGACTCTAATTGAAATTTACGATCCATTAATTTGCTGCCTCCAGTTGATCACCACAAGGCTCAAACGGCGGCTCAGACCCTAGTTGAAATTTACGATCCATTAATTTGCTGCCTCCAGTTGACCAGACATTCGTTCAAAACGATTTATAAACCAGCGATAAGACACCACCGCTGTACACACGTTACCCAGCAACGCGCCGATGAAAAAGCCATTAATGCCGCCGAGATAACTGCCGACATAAGCAAAAGGCACATAAAAAACAAACAACCGAATGAAGCTCAAACCCAGTGCGCTCATCGGTAAATGTAACGCGTTTAGTGATGAATTAGTCAAAATGATAATGCCTTGAACGCCGTATCCCAAAGGCAGGATCCAAATGAATAACTTAATCATTTCAATGACTTCAGCATCATCAGAAAAACCATCGGCAATCAATCCAGCAAACGCCACCAGCAACAGATACACCCCCAATTGACAAATCATCACAAACTTCAAGGTAGTTTGATAAGCACCAATCACCCGCTCCATTTTACCTGCACCAAGGTTTTGACTAATAAACGGCGGCAGCGTCATCGACAATGCCAACACCACCAAACTCGCCAGCGACTCAATCCGGCTACCAACCCCAAACGCCCCTACCGCACTGGTGCCATAGGTTGCCACAATCGCGGTCATGATCGCCGCTGCAATAGGCGTTAACATATTCGCCCCCGCCGCAGGCAAGCCGATTTTAAGAATTTTTCGTGAGGTGGCAATAAAATGTGCGATGGTGCCAAAACTAGGGATAATGATTTTTTTTCTGTAAGCGAGGATATAAATAACCAAAACAAAACCAATCGTCCAGGCTAATAACGTTGCCAACGCTGCGCCAGCAATGCCCATAGCTGGAACAGGTCCGAAGCCAAAAATGAAAATCGGATCCAGCACCGCATTAACCAAACCGCCAAAACCCATCACCATGCTCGGTGTTTTGGTGTCGCCAAAGGCCCGCATCACACTATTGCCGACCATCGGGCAAACTAAAAAAGCACCGCCCATAAACCAAATATCCATATAATCGTGGATCAGCGGCAGCAATCGCTCCTCAGCGCCCAATGCGGTAAATAATACATCAATCGAAAAATAACCAACCAGAGACAACAACCCGACCAAAATAAAAGACAACATCAAGGCCCCGGTGCCGTCCAACCTAGCCTCTTCTCGGTTGCCTGAGCCCATGGCTTTGGCGATCACCGCAGAAGTACCAATCCCCAAACCAATCGCCAGACTGATCACCGTAAACGTCACTGGAAAGGTAAAGCTGATCGCCGCCAGCGGCTCAGTACCAAGCAAACTGACAAATAAGGTGTCAATCAAGTTAAATGAGATCAGCGTGAGCAGGCCAACCAGCATAGGTAAAGTCATGCGTTTAATGGCGGGTCCAACGGGATCGTTAAGCATGTCAACGGGTTTCTTTACAGGAGGCTCAGTAGCAGGTTTAGCTGTGGACATTAAATTAAGATCTACTTATTAAACGGAGGATGAATGCGATAGCGGGCAGTGTAATCGTTATTGCTGGCAAATGCATCGTTTCGCGGTGAATAAAAGGAATAGCGCCAATCAATTTGGACTTTTGCCCACTCATCAACTGTGGCATAATCGCCCGTCACTCACTTAAGTAAAAGCCAGCCGAACTACCTGATGAAAAGCGCCAATACGGACAATATTTACGCCACCGAACATGACAGCCTTGCCGATTTCACTTTTGACAAATCGGTGGTTGAAGTTTTCCCCGACATGATCCAACGTTCGGTGCCCGGCTACAGCACCATTATCAGCACTATCGGCCAATTGGCCAAACGCAGCCATCAACCGGGTTCAACTATCTATGACTTAGGCTGTTCATTAGGCGCAGCCACCTCATCAATTCGACATTCGCTCGATACTGATGACGGCAAAATCATTGCGGTCGATAATTCGCCAGACATGGTGGAGCGCTGTCAAATTCACGTTAACGCGTTTAAATCTCGTCTGCCGGTCGAAGTGGTATTAGGCGATATTCAACAAACGGACATCAGCAACGCTTCATTTGTCGTGCTCAATTTTACCTTGCAATTTATTCCACCGGAGCAACGTTTGAACTTGCTGAGCAAAATTTGTCGTGGACTAAAACCCGGCGGAATGCTGGTATTATCTGAAAAAGTACGGGCTGTCGACGATCTTTGCGATGATATGCTGGTTGACCTGCACCATCACTTTAAGCGGGTGAATGGTTATAGCGAGTTGGAGATCAGCCAAAAACGTTCGGCGCTTGAAAACGTGATGCAGCCATCTAGTTTGCCCGACAATCATCAACTGCTTAAAGACGCCGGATTTGCTCATAGCCAAACCTGGTACCAATGTTTTAACTTCTGCTCACTCTTTGCCATTAAAAGCCAACAATCATGAAATATTTTAATCAATTTTACAGTGCCATCGCCCAAAACCAGCTCAGTCCGTGGTTGCAAACGGCTCCGGCTCAGCTTAATCAATGGTATCAAGAATCGTTGCACGGTGATTTTTACCAATGGCAACGCACTTTAGAGCATCTACCCAAAACCACCATCAACCACATTGAAATCAACGACAAAGTGGCTTTTGGTAAAGCTGAAGATATCAGCGACGGGCAACGTCAGCAGATCATCAACCTACTGATGAAATTCAAACCTTGGCGCAAAGGCCCGTTTTATCTTCATGATATTCATATTGATACAGAATGGCGCTCAGACTGGAAATGGGATCGGCTGATCGAACACATCTCGCCGCTGAAAAACCGCTATGTGTTAGATGTCGGTTGTGGCAGTGGTTATCATCTGTGGCGAATGCTCGGTGAACAAGCCGAATTTGTCGTTGGTGTTGATCCGAGTCAATTATTTCTCAGCCAATTTTGGGCAATCAAACACTTTAATCCCGATCCAAATATTCACCTGTTGCCATTAGGCATTGAACAGTTACCTGAATTAAATGCCTTTGACACCGTATTTTCTATGGGCGTGTTGTATCATCGGCGTTCGCCCATCGACTTTTTGCATCAACTAAAAGCGCAACTTAAACCCGGTGGTGAGCTAGTGCTAGAGACCCTAGTCATTGAAGGTGACGAAAATGATGTTTTACTGCCGGGTGATCGTTATGCCAAAATGCGTAACGTATGGTTTATTCCCAGCGTTGCGGCATTAACGGTGTGGATGAAAAAAGTCGGTTTTAAAAATATTCGACTGGTCAATATGGACCAGACTTCGCTAGAAGAGCAACGTGAAACTGACTGGATGGACAACGAATCGCTGGAGCAGTTTCTTGACCCGCAAGATAACAGCAAAACCATCGAAGGTTATCCGGCACCACTGCGAGCAATAATGATTGCAAATAAATAAAGCTTCTAATAAATAAAACAACGATGACGAGATAAAGGTCAAACACCATGAATACTCAAGAACTCAATGAATTAATGAAAGAATCAGCCCTAGATGCTATCAGCTATGTGCACGGCACCCATGGCAAAGACATCACACTTTGTCAAAAAGACCTAGCGACCATTGATCTGGTCTTAACCAAGTTAGCGGTAGAGCACATGCAGCAGCCGATATCAGACCAAGACCTGTTCACCGCCTCTAGTATCCTCGGTGCATTTGTCGGCGAACTATTCAAAACCACAGTTGGTGGCGAATGGTTTATGGATGAAAGCCCATCAGGAGCGCCTTACGTGGTCCTCAACTATGCTGGCAAATCATTTGCCTTTGCCTCCATGTGTTTTGAAAAGATAGCCAAAACCCCAGAAGTCAGCGTCGCCAGATATTTTGAATTGGCGATTGGCGGAGCGACACAGTAATTCAGGGGTCAACCAGTAATTAACTAGCATCTACACCGCCAAACACGTAAAATACCGCGTGAAAAATTGCCTTGAACCTAACGATATTTGGAGTAATGAGTGAGCGAGCAACAGACTTCACTGAGCTATAAAGACGCAGGCGTTGATATTGATGCCGGTAACGCCTTGGTTGATCAAATTAAAGGGGTGGTAAAAAAGACCCATCGACCCGAAGTAATGGGCGGCTTAGGCGGATTTGGTGCGCTATGCCAACTGCCAACGGGTTATAAAGAACCGGTATTGGTTGCTGGTACTGATGGGGTTGGTACCAAATTGCGTTTAGCCATTGATACCGAGCGTCACGATTCTGTCGGTATTGATTTGGTCGCCATGTGTGTTAACGACTTGATTGTTCAAGGTGCTGAGCCGCTTTTCTTCCTTGATTATTATGCCACCGACAAACTCGATGTTGATGTTGCCACCGCTGTGGTTGCGGGTATCGGTGAAGGTTGTCAACAATCTAACTGTGCTTTAGTTGGCGGCGAAACCGCTGAAATGCCAGGCATGTATCATAAAGGCGATTACGATATTGCTGGTTTTTGTGTTGGCGTAGTCGAAAAAAGCAAAATCATTGATGGCAGCAAAGTGGCCGCTGGTGACCAGCTTATCGCACTGGCCTCTTCTGGTCCGCACTCCAATGGTTTCTCACTGATTCGTAAAGTCATCGAAGTTAGCAAAGCCGACTTAAACGAAAACCTCGACGGCAAACCCCTGGCTGACCATTTATTAGAACCCACGCAAATTTACGTCAAACCAGTGCTTGAATTACTCAAACAAGTGGATGTTCATGCCCTGTCGCACATCACCGGTGGCGGTTTTTGGGAAAACATTCCGCGAGTATTGCCAGACAACAGCAAAGCGATTGTTGATGGCAGCAGCTGGCAATGGCCAACTGTATTCAACTGGATACAAGACCAAGGCAACATCACCACCCATGAAATGTATCGCACCTTTAACTGTGGCGTTGGCATGATTTTGGTGGTGGCTCAAGACGATTTGGCCTCAAGCCTTGAAATCCTCAAGCAAGCCGGTGAAACCCCTTGGCATATCGGTGCTATCGAAACCGCCGCCGATGGCGAAGAGCAAGTGCAAATCAACGATTAAATCTATTACCCCGAGGATGCCTCCTTACCTTGTAGGAGGGGCGTCCCGCCGCGATTTTGATCGCTAAGATATACATTTTTGAAAGGGTTTCACCCTTTATCGCGGCGAGACGCCCCTCCTACCTTAAAACAAAGAGCACAATCATGGACAGCAGCACCGACAACAACACCGATACCAAAAAAACCAACTCACCAACAGCCATCGTGGTATTAATCTCTGGTGATGGCAGTAATTTACAAGCCATTATTGACGCCTGTGAAGCCGGTAAAATCAATGGTCGGGTCACTGCGGTTATCAGTAATCGTGCTGGGGTTCATGGTTTAACTCGGGCTGAAAACCATGAGATTGATGCCATTGAACTCAACCACAAACGCTTTGACAGTCGCGCAGAATATGACGTCGCACTGGCACAAACCATTAATAACTACCAACCCGAGCTAATCGTATTAGCCGGTTTTATGCGAATTTTAACCCCACCATTTGTACGTGAATTTCAGGGTCGATTAATCAATATCCATCCGTCATTGTTGCCAAAATACCAAGGTTTACATACCCATCAACGGGCGATTGATGCGGGCGACGAGGAGCATGGGGTGAGTGTTCACTTTGTCACTGAAGAGCTCGATGGTGGTCCGGTAATATTGCAGGCCAAGGTACCGGTATTTGCTGACGACAGCGCCGAGACGTTAGCTGAGCGGGTGCATCATCAAGAACATCAGATTTATCCCCTAGTAGTGAAATGGTTTTGCGATCAGCGGTTGACGATGAGCCAAGGACAAGCAATACTGGACGCAACAATAATACCGCCCTCAGGATATGCCAATGATTAAACAGCTCACCCAGTTCGTATTTTCCACTGCGCTTTTCTCTGCTGTAGCGGTCGCTACGTCACTGGTCACCCCATTTACCGCCAATGCTAACACTGACGTTTCACCCACTACGACCCAAACAACCGATCAACTGACACAAGCACTCACTCCTTATATCGCCCGCTACAAACTGTTTCGCGCCGGCGAAGAGCACGGCACCGCTGAGCGAGAGTTATTTGTACTCGACAGTTTTTATCGCCTGCGTTATAAAAGCAGCATCAAATGGTTGATTTTTTCTGATAAACGCACCGAAAGCTCGTCATTTAAAGTCGTCGACAATCGAGTTCGGCCACTCGATTATAAAATGGAACGTTCAGGCACCGGCCCCGACCGCACTTACAACGTCACCTTTGACCGCGAAAACCAAAAAATTGTCACCAAGAAAAAACGCAAAAAGAGCAAAAAACAACCCAAACAAGCCAGCTGGAACGAAAACTGGCTCGACGCCATCAGCTACCAGCAACAAATCTACATGGATTTAAAAGCAGGCCACAAAACCTTTGATTACTTTTTTATCAACCGCAAAGGTGTCGAACGCGAATACAAATTCAAAGTGGTCGGCGAAGAACTGCTCACCCTACCCTACGGCAATATCAAAGCCATTAAAGTTGAACGCCAATACGGCGAAAAGAGCGAACGCCAAACCTTCGCTTGGTTCGCCCCTGAATTAGATTATGCCTTGGTACGTATTTGGAAAGCCAAAGAAGGTGTTGAGCAGTTTGATATTCAGTTGACCGAATTAGTACGGTGATTGTTCAGTTAACAATTTATAATTAACAATTAATAATTAATAATTGAAAACCACCAATCGTGCAATACATGAATCCCTGCTAATTTACCAAGGTAGGAGGGCCGTCTCGGCGCGATTTGTGCCGAAGGCACAAGGGTTGGTCGCAATTTTGAAATGGCTACGCCATTTATCGCGGCGGGACTGGTGCGACACTTCGACCCCTCCTACCACGAATTATTACCTGTTAATTATTAATTAAAAGCACCCGCTTGCATTCATCCTCCAACGCCTGCGCATATCTTTCGGTGCTAAAATCCTTGGTCGGCTGGTCTGCCGGCCAATCGTCCAGCACGGTTTTAACCGCATGACGCAACGACCAAGGTTGCTGATTCAACATAGCTAAATCATCCCGCAACAATTGTTCATCTTGCTCGCTCAAGCCCTCAGCAAAGGCCGATTGTAAAATGGCCGTATCGTCATTCAACCAAGCGGTTAATTCGAGCCATGACTGGCGGGATTGCTGGGTCAGCGGGATACCTGAGGCATCGAATAGGCCGAATTGGTTGAATCTTCCAGATTGGTCTTGGTATTGAGCGGGCTGGTTTTGCTGTTCTTCGAACCAGTCTCGGGCGGCGCAGTGTTGTAAAAAGGATTCTATTGCATCGACCAAATCATCATCTTCAGACCAATCTTTTGATTGCCGTTCAACTTGTGTTAATAGTGTTATAAGTTCGCTGTTTAACTTAAACTGTTCGATCCAATCTCGCGACAGCGACCGCGACAGCGACAGCGACCGCGACAGCGACAGCGACCGCGACCGCGACAGCGACAGCGACCGCGACCGCGACAGCGACAGCGACAGCGACCGCGACCGCGACAGCGACCGCGACAGCGACCGCGACCGCGACCGCGACAGCGACCGCGACCGCGACAGCGACCGCGACCGCGACCGCGACCGCGACCGCGACAGCGACAGCGACCGCGACCGCGAGTTCAGCCGCTGTCGCGACTGCAATAAAAAAGTTTTATTAGTCACTTGTTCAACCATTAATAACAGCCGATACAAATAAACACTTAATTGGGTTCTGACTGGCAAGTTTTGTTCAGCTCGTAAGCTTAACCACACTGAAACTAAACTAGTATCATAAATATAATCTTCATCAGCCCATTCACCTTGCTGCAACCAAAAATCCAACGGCATCAAAGCCAATCCGTTATTCAATAACTCGCCTTCCGGTGGTAATAAAGCATCCAGTTCAAATACAGCATTAGACACTACAACCTGATTATCAGCATCACGGCGATATTGAATCTGCTGCTTATGCACCCATTGGCTAATCGCCGCCTGCCCCACGGCATCATCAATAATCCCGGCGTTTGCTGATAACCAACCGCTAGCTGCTGCCAAATAAAGCAAAGATTGCTGCCTTTTATCAACCTCAAGCTTTCCCCAGTATGCTGCTACAGGTTCAAACCATTCCGTCAGCTCTTCATCATAATAACCCTCAGGCAATGCTGATAACCCAACCGCTTGCAACCTTGCCATAGCATCGTCTGCCTCAAACAAACTCAACACCAAATCTTTACCCGCCGCTTTTATCTCAGCGATATCCGGCAGCTTTTCAGCCAATTCCCTGTCAAAATGCAGCAAACAAGCCGCCAAGGCCAAAGGCAACCAATCGGCTCGCTGTTGCTGACTAAATGGCAATTCATAACCACAAAAAATCGTCAACAGCAGCTGAGCTTGCTCTGGCACACAAACATCCAACGCCGCCAATAATTCAAAATGAGCGATGCTTTCACTTTGCTCACCCAAGGTGGCATGAATGGTAAAAAACAATACCCCAACCTCATCCCAACCGGGTTTATCCAGATGGGCAAACAGTTGTTGTTTAACCGCTGTAATAAAGCGCCGGGAGCCTGTGCTAACACAGCGACCATGTAAGTATTCCGCTGCCAAGTATTCTTGAAAGCTCAAATGGGAGAACTGAATTTGCTGCTCGGCAGGCTCCACCAGCAACCCCGCCGGATAAAGAAAATAAGCCACCAAATCATCAGCTTGTGTCGCATCAATTTTTTCAAAACGACCACCGACATCACTGGCTAATAACTCTGTTAACTCCGCTTGTAGTTCCTCTTTAGACCAAATAACCTGACGTTTACCTTCATCATGACTGGCTTCTTCCACCTCTGCCGCTTTGATTTGACTGCGCCAAGCCAAATAACCCAATGCCCGGCGAATTTCTCGCTCGTCCCAGCGGGGGATCTCTTTGCCTTGGTTATTGGCTTTCAGTCGACGTTGCAGGGTTTGACGCATCAAATATAAATCAATAATGCGTTTATACAAATCAGCCCGACCATAAGGCATTTGGGTGTCGTTAACATGAACCAGTGACATCAAAGTCAAAAAAATCGGCCTTCTGGCTAGGGTCAGCAAATAACGTCGTTGCGGGTCTTTAAGCGCTTGATTAAATTGATCAATGCCTTCAATACGTTTGGCTTTCCATTCGTCCAGCACCCGATAAAATGATTTGATAAAGGTTTGAATTTGGCCAAAACTAAACGGTTGCACCTGATATAACCAATCTTGGTTAGTAAGCCCAGTCGGTGCTTCTATCTCATTAAACCCGGTGGGTCGACCCGTCACCACCACCCGATGACCACTTTGCATCGCCTGCTGTGCCAGCTTAAACACCTTATTGCGCATCGCCAGCCCGCCAACCTCATCAATACCGTCAAATATCAACAGCAGCGGCATATTATCGCCATCAGCATCAACACTTTGCGCCAACAACTCAATATCAAAACCTGATTGTTTGTATTTGTCCTTGTCTTGAGCTTCTTCCAACGCTTTTTGCCACCAACAAGTGAGCAATTCATCAAAGCTGTTTACTTGTTCTAGTTCGTGTTGATAGTTACGTAAAATAAGCGGCACCGGCAAAATGCCTTTGCCCTTATTAACCAAGCTGCCTGAATCGTTAAGACCCCGACGAAAATCACTTTGCACATCATGACAAATTTCATAAATAAGCGCCTGAGTCAAAGTAGTTTTACCACTGCCAGGACGGCCAGAGATGGCAGTAAACGGCTGTGCAGCGATAATATCCCGGGCATCTTTGCCCGGTAACGGTTCACTGTCGACCTTCTCGACACTGCCCATTTGGTTTTCATCCAAATCTTTAACGCCCAGCCGAATCGGCACATAGATTTGTTTCAGGCTGACTTTATCTTGCCCTTCTTTGGTCGACATTAAATCAATACTGCCAAATCGCTGCGCCAGCCAACGAGTGTAGTTGCCTCGGGCTGTCACTCGGGCATTTTTGGCAAAGGTTGAGTTATCAATGGTCATTAGGGGTTATTCCTTCGCGGTCGACTGTTTAGGGTATTGGTCGGCATATAAATGATGGTCAGCTAAGACATCTTCTGGGCCGATAAGGTCGCAGAACATGCCACATAAATATTCGTCCGAACGTTTACGGTCTTGTCGTTGAATAAAGTTTTCAACCGCCTTATCCAAATCTTCAGAACCATGTCTTGGTCCATCATCTTGGTCCGGGTCTGGTGTATGTTTTAACACATGACTAAAAGCCCGACGGAACATTTCCATCAGCAAGCGCTGAACGTCTTGCTCTAAGTTTTTTGGTATTTTAGCTTCAATCTCAGCAACACTAGCAGAGGTTAACACCGCCCATAAAAATGGCAATGCCTCAGGCTGTCGCTCCAATAACCGCCAGACTGAACGATGATATTGCTGAATATAATGAAACATCACAAAACGGCGAACTTCATCTTCACCTTCATCCCCATCTACTACCCATTGTTTTACCCCTGAAACAACCCAGCTAGCACATAAACCATTAACAAAATTTTTCACTTTTCTGGGATTAGGTTCCAACAACAGCTCAATGTCTATCGCTATAGTTTCAGCATGTAAAATTCGATGGGCTTTGAGCTGCTCAACAATACCCAACTTCATTTTATCAGGCCGAGGCAAAGGTACTGGCACTCGGGTTTGAAACAGTTTTTCAAGATATTCACGATTCAAATCTTCTGAACGGTTCCAATAACGTCCTAAAGCATCAACCACCGCCGTATCATCAAGCCCCAGCACAAAGACACAACGGCTGCTGTTTAAATACAACTTAATCACTTCAAGTAAACGCACTATCACCGATTCTTCACAACGGTCTAAATCGTCGATAAAAATCACTAAGCGGGCTTTAGCTGGTACATTTTGAGTGGTTTTTTCTGCGGTTAATACCGCTTCAATGGCATCTTCAAACAACAAATGAAAACGCTGACCATCGCTTTGTGCTGTTAAGTCTGGCTCTGCATCTTTCCATGCTTTGCGCACATCCTCTGTTGCCCCACTGGCAATCTTGATATTTTTGCCCAGCATCAAACTCGCCGCCGCATCAGTAACACGTTCAAGCAATGCCATCGCCGCTAAACCGCCCCGACGATTAAATTTACCAGCCGCTTGTTTGACTTTGACCCAAGTCGAAAATTGACTTTGAATTTCAAACTAATAAGGGGATTAACGGATTATCTTCGTTTTGATGTTGCCAGGGAGAAAACCACACGCAACGGGTATGTTCTACAATATCTTGAACCTCTGTATCCCAGTTCAATTCGGTTTTACGCGGCTCTTTTGTACAATTTAGTTTCTCATCTCCAACCGGTTCTTTACCGACTTCGGTTGAAAATGCCAACGCTTGCTGCAACGGCAAACCGCCAAGGGTGGCATAACTGCGGCGTAAAATACTGGTTTTGCCCGACCCCCATTTACCGGTGACACCAATGGTAAACGGCGGAGTAACCGTTAACACCATCTGTGCCACTTGATCGCCTACTCTGCCGAGGCCAAGATTATCTTTAAGTGTCCATTGATCATTTTGATAATGCATTATGTCATTGTTCTTGTTGTCTTTATCATTAGATAGTAATACCGCAACATTCCCGCAGTCAAGTTGACAAGTTATCAACACCAGCCTAAGTTTGAGTAAACCCACTCAAATCGCGCACACTTATGCCAAACCAACAACCTGCAAGTGTACTAATAATGGACGATGATAAAACCATCTGCGAACTACTCACCGAAATATTACAAACTGATGATTATAAGGTACAAACCACTCATAACGGCGAACAAGCCCTTGCCATGTACCCAGCAAGCTCTCGATGCCGGCACGCCTTATCACGCCCGTTATCATGGACCTGACCATTCCCGGCAATGGTAGCGGTAAAACCATCGTCAAAGAGATGCTCGCGATTGACGCCGACGCTAGAGTGATTGTTTCTAGTGGCAATTCCGTCGACCCGGCAATGACCGCTCCCACCGAACATGGTTTTAAAGCCGCTGTGGCAAAACCCTATTCGATGAAACAATTATTAGGTGCTGTCGCTGAGGTGATTGCCGCATAACTTATTCATTGTTAATTCGCCAAGCCTAGGCAATGACCTGATCAAACAACTCAATAGTGACCATCTCGCCAACTTCAACCGTACCACGGTCTTGCTCGACGATGATGTAACAGTTACCCACCGACATCGAACTTAAAATGCCCGAGCCCTGAGCGCCGGTTGTGGTGACCGTCGCTTCGCCATTTTCAAAGCTGAAAATACCGCGTTGGTAATCAGTGCGGCCCGGTCGTTTACCAATTCGCGCCGTGATTTTGGCTTTAAAACGAGGTGCTTGCAAATCGGTTTGACCCATTACTTTTCTGATCGCAGGCACCGCCAATTGATGAAAAGTCACCATCGCCGACACCGGATTGCCCGGTAAACCAATAAAATGACTGTCACTCAATTGGCCAAAAGCAAAAGGTTTACCCGGTTTAATCGCCAATTTCCAAAAACCGATTGTGCCCAACTCTTCTAGGGTGTCTTTGGTATAATCCGCATCACCCACCGACACCCCACCAGAAGAAACCACCACATCCGCCTGTTCATTGGCTTGACGAAAGACTTCGCGGATTTTGTCTCTATCGTCAGAAATAATACCAAAATTAATCACTTGTGCGCCGATACGGCTCAACATCGCCGCCACGGTAAATCGATTACTTTCGTAGATGTCGCCATAATTTAACGGCTGACCGGGGGTTTTTAGCTCATCACCGGTAGCAAACAACGCCACCTTAACTTGACGATAAACAGTGACCTTAGCAATACCCAAAGACGCCAACAAACCAACATCGGCAGCGGTGATTTTGCGACCTTGTTTTAACACGACATCGTTAACCGCAATGTCTTCTCCACAGCGACGAATATTGTCACCAGTCTTGGGTTTAATACTAAAAGTAATGGCATCACCATCAACCGTCGCACGCTCTTGCATAATAACCGTATCGGCACCTGAGGGAACCGTTGCCCCAGTCATGATCCGCGCACATTGCCCCTGACCCACTTCGCCATCAAACGGATGACCAGCAAACGATTGCCCCACCTGCTGTAAGGTATCGTTATCGCTCAAATCAGCGCCTCGTAGGGCATAACCGTCCATGCCTGAATTGTCATGAGGCGGCACATTTAAACTCGATTGCACATCCACCGCCAGCACCCGACCATGACACAATGCCAAGTCAACCTGTTCGCTTTCAGTCACAGCCTCAACAGCCCCCAGCAACTGTTCCATCGCATATGCGACAGGCATTAACCCGTTGGTATCACAAAAATCCACGCTGTTATCCTTTTACTATTGATCGTTAATTTGAAATAGATTTGAATTTGCCGCCGATCATACGCTAACTGGCTTTAGCAGGGAATACACCAACCGCCGACAAAATCGCTTTTCGATGCACAGCCAGCTATCCCGGTCGCCCATCCACCCGGGCACGGCACAATATCGGCGCGTAATACCAGACAAAAAAAGCAAAGGCGATAACCCACAAAGCACTGCTAATCGACAATAATAACCCGGTATACTGCGGTAATAACAAAACGCCAAAGGTGCGAACGATTGCGGCAATAAACACGCAGGCAAACGCCACAGACATCAGCGATTGGATTTGCAGCGTACGCCCGGTATGACCCAACGACACCCTTGATATCATCGCCAATATCAACCCCCCCATACCGCCGATAGTGAACAGATGCAATGCGGTTTGCCAGGTAACTTGTGTCGTCAAATAGCTGACAGCCATCAATATCAACCCCAACGACAAACACCAATAAGCCAGATGTAACGACCATACCAGTGGCACTTTACAGGTGACCCAAATGCGCCAACGTGCGCAGCGAAGCAAATTGATTGATCCGGCAAACAAAAATAAAGCTGCCATCAGCGGTGCTGGCAAGACATATATCAGCGCCAATAAGTGCACAACCACAATTAAGCCAACGCTGCCAACCGCCAGTTTATCTAACCACACAATCGCGCTCACCTTAGCTGTTTTGGTGCCATTTGCGGTGAACATCGGTATCACTCTGCCGCCCACAACCACCATCACCATAGCAACCAAAAATAGCGCAATATTAACCCCCAGTTGAAAATAGCGTAACTCTGTGCTCAATACGCTGGCGTGCATTAAACCATTCGCCACAGTAAACAACAGCAACACAGGCACAAAAAACAAGTTATGCAGCTGCTTGACCACAATCAGCGGTCTGGCCAAAATGATCGCAGCGATAGACATAAACGCCATATCTAGCAAAGGCAACAGATAACCACCAGAGAAATAAGGCACAAATAAACCAACCCGCGCCACCAGCCACAATAAAAACAATAACATCAGCAGTTTACCTCTAAGCCCCGGCATCCCGCTCCAAGTTTGTACCGCCGTCAACAAAAAACCAGCAATAATGGCAGCAGCAAAACCAAATAACATTTCATGACCATGCCACCAATAACTGCCGCCATAAGGGCTGAATTCAATAATGCCCTGTAACGTCAAGCCCCATAAAATCATCGCCAACAAGCCAAAGGCAGCACCAAATAAAAATAACGGCCTAAAACCCAAACGAAATAATGGCAAAATTTGTTGTTCTTTCTTTAAATCTGTAATTTGCATCTGTTAACAATCCCAATTTTTACAAAACGCGAATTCGCGTCTACGGCGATATAACCGCCAATCCTCACCACCCCAAAAACGCCAATGAATTCGCGTCTACGGCGATATAACCGGCAATCTTCACCGCCCCAAAAACGCGAATGAATTCGCGTCTACGGCGATATAACCGCCAACCTTCACCGCCCCAAAAACGCCAATGAATTCGCGTCTACGACGATATAACCGCCAATCCTCAACAAAACCCCATAACGTAGACGCGAATTTATTCGCGTAGCAAGCCAGAGCGACCGTAGACCACCAGCCGACACCGATACCCATCAGCCTTTACTTTACCAACCAACCACTCTATTATATAAAGCAATTAGTTTATATATTATTTAAGGAAAAAATCCCATGAGCAAAACAGTGATTCTTTTAGGCTCTTCCCGCTACGATGGCAATACCCGCCAGTTGTGCACCCTAGTTGAAGCGGCCATGGACGTTGAGTTGTTGATGTTAAAAGACTTTGATATCAGTACTTTTGATTACGATCATAAAAACCGCGATGACGACTTTATTCCCCTCATCAAACAGTTACTCGAATATGACCATATTATTTTTGCCTCACCGTTGTATTGGTATAATATGAGCGCCGCACTCAAAGTATTCTTCGATCGTTGTTCAGACTTGCTCAGCACCGAAAAAGACCTTGGCCGTCAACTCAGGGGTAAACACTGTTCAGTGTTAGGCACAGGCGACGACGCCTTACCACCAAATTGTTTTGAACAAACCTTTCGCCTAACCTTCAATTATTTATCAATGCCCTATCAAGGCATGTTGTATTGCAGCTTCGCCGCAGGTTATCAGTTAAGTGATTTTGATGCTCAGGTTGCAAGCTTTGTTAAGCAGATTCAATGAAGTGTCGTTATCACGCTATTGCGACACTTTTTAGGGTAAAGTGTCGTTATAACGCTATTGCGACACTCATTATGGCTCCACAATCGACCCTAAACGAAGATACCGAAATCATTTTTCTCGCCTTGCAGGCATTTCCTGACGGCGCGTTAATCGACGATATTGAACAAAAAACCAACCTGAACCTCCCCAGACGAACATTACAAAGGCGACTACAAAGGCTACAAGCAACGGATCAAATACAGATTAATGGCAAAACCCAGGCAAAAGCGCTGCCCCAAGCCGATCAAAGCCCTTTCATTGAAGCGGTTGAAACTGTATTACTCAGTGTGCATGAAGGTAACTTCGCTCGTTTTCAGGTTGGTCCTTCGGTGTTTAAGGCATGGCAAGTGGTATGGCGTAGATAACAATGGCTGTGACGTCGACAAAATGAATTCGCGTATACGATTGTAAACGCGAATTCATTGTTTTTTCAGATGATTAAAACTCCTCCCACTGGTCGTCGTCATCACCGCCAGCAAACGCCATTTCCATCGGTGGCTCTGCGGGTTTTCTCGCAGGCCGTGCCAGCTGTTTAACTTCACTCGCTTGGCTAGACAGTGCTTGTTTGAGCATTAGCTGAGCCGGCTGAGTATCATCAGTGGTGAAGAACGTTAGCATTTGCATCATTTCATTGGCCTGCTCAGCCATGGCTTCGCCTGCGGCCGACGCCTGTTCAACCAAAGCAGCATTTTGCTGAGTCATGCCATCCATTTGCGATATCGCACGATTCACTTCATCAATGCCAGTGGTCTGATCTTGTGACGCCTCAGAGATGTCGTGGATCATCGACGACACTTTATCCACCGCAATCACAATTTGCCCCAACATTTCACCTGATTCGTTAACCAATGAAGAACCATCTTCAACCTTGGCAACACTGTCACGAATGAGTTCTTTAATTTCTTTGGCAGCCGTGGCACTGCGCTGCGCTAGACTCCTAACTTCACCAGCAACCACGGCAAAACCGCGCCCTTGTTCTCCAGCCCGAGCCGCTTCAACAGCGGCGTTAAGCGCCAATAAGTTGGTCTGGAAAGCAATTTCATCAATAACCCCGATGATATCTCTGATCTTACGACTCGACGTATTAATCTCGGTCATGCCAATCACCGCCCGTTTAACCACATCACCGCCCTGTTGCGCCTTATCTTTAGCCTCTTCAGCCAGCTGATTGGCCACTTGAGCACTATCGGCATTTTGCCTAACCGTATCGGTCATTTGCTCCATACTCGACGCGGTTTCTTGCAACGCAGATGCCTGAGCTTCAGTACGCTGACTTAAATTGGCATTACCTTGAGCAATTTCATTAGAGCCCGTACTAACGGTTTTCGACGCATTACGAATTTGACTGATCACTGTGGTGAGCTTATCAATCGTGACATTGGTATTACCCTTAAGCTGGGCAAAAGCGCCGTCATAATCGCTCTCTATTTTCTGGGTCAACACCCCTTTAGACATCGCCTCCATCACTGAGTTGGAATCATCAATAATTTGTGAAGCGACCTCAACCAAATCATTCACGCCACTACTCAAACTAGCAAAGAACCCCTGCTTGTCTTCGAGGCTAATGCGCTGACTCAAATCACCATGACTCGCCGCATCAATAATCGCTTGAATATCATGCTCAATCACTTGAGTCAATTTTTGCGCCGTCAGGTTGGCATCTTGTTTAAGTTGGTTAAATGCCCCCTGATACTGATGATCAATGGTCTGATTGGAATCCCCTCGCGACAACGCCCCAAACATCAATACGGTATCATTAACCACTTGTTCGTTAACTTCAACCAGCTCATTAATGCCATAACTCAAACTGTGATAGAACCCTTGTTTATCATCAAGATCAATGCGCTTACTCAAATCTCCACGTCGGGCTGAATTGAGCAACTCTTGAATGTCTTTTTCAATCACTTGGGTCAGTTTATCTGCGGTGCTATTAGCATCAGTTTTAAGTCGACCAAACGCCCCTTGATAATTGCGCGTAATGGTATGGCTCAAATCCCCTTTAGCCAACGACGCAAACATCAGTACCGTATCATCAACCACTTGCTCGTTAACTTCAACCAGCTCATTAATACCGTTACTAAGGCGTTGATAGAAGCCAGTTTTATCTGATAAATCAATACGTTGAGTCAAATCACCACGACGCGTAGCATCTAGCAACTGCTGAATATCCTGCTCAATAACCTGAGTCAGTTTCTGCGCCGTACTGTTGGCATCTTGTTTGAGTAGATCAAACGCACCACGATAATCCCGCTCAATGGTATGACTCAAATCCCCTTGGGCCAGCGCACCAAACATGATCACAGTGTCATTCACCACTTGCTCATTCACTTCAACCAGCTCGTTAATACCGCGACTGAGGATATTATAAAATCCGGCTTTATCAGCCAAATCAATCCGTTGACTCAAATCACCACTGTTGGTGGCCACCAGCAATTGTTGAATATCTTGTTCGATAACCTGGGTGAGTTTTTCTGCGGTACTGTTAGCATCTTGTTTTAAGGCGTTAAAAGCCCCGCGATAAGCGGTTTCAATACGCGGACTCAAATCCCCAGCAGCCATGGCACCAAACATCCGGCTGGTGTCGTTAACCACTTGCTCACTGGTTTGTACCAAATCATTGATACCCACACTAAGGCTGGCAAAAAAGCCTTGTTTGTTATCTAAACAAATACGTTGGCTGAGGTCGCCATTACTGGCCGCATCAATAATCGCCTGAATATCCTGCTCAATCACTTGGGTCAGCTCTGCAATCGTCAGATTGGCATCCTGTTTAAGTCGACCAAACGCCCCCTGATAGTCACGGGTGATGGTGTGACTCAAATCCCCTTTAGATAAGGCTTCAAACATCATCACGGTATCGTTAACCACCAGCTCGTTCACTTCAACCAACTGGTTAATGCCCTGACTAAGGGTATTATAAAAACCGCTTTTATCCGATAATTCAATACGCTGAGTCAAATCACCACTACGCGTGGCATCCAGCAACTTGTGAATATCCAACTCAATAACATTGGTCAGTTTTTGCTGCATCTCTTTTAATGAGCTGAGTAACTTGCCAGTTTCCCCTGAGGTTTTCACTGCAATCTCGACATTCAGATCACCATTGGCAATTCGCCCGGTGGCATAAACCGCTTGCTCAAGGGCAGCAATAATATCGCGAAACACGCGAATAATAATCAAGGTAAAAGCAATGATCAAAATCGCGGCAAATAATGAACTAATTAAAGCAAACATCGACACACTATCAACGCCTTCATAAACCGCAGCAGAGTTGCGCTGTCGGGTTTGCTTCAGTTCGCTATCTAAATCTTTTAGTGCCTTTAACGCCGGGCTATCATTGATTTTAATCACTTTATCGATTTCTCGTGGGGTTGCCCCTTGAGCCACCATTTTTTCTGCCACTGCCACCGCATCAGCATAATGAGTGATCACTTCACGGATTGTCTTAAGAGCGGCTTTTTCAGCGGCGTTGCTGCTAACGTTTTCATAAGCCAACAAAGACGCATTGGCTTTATCTACCCCGGCCTTAATCTTGGCAATACGTTTGCTGTCCTGACGCAGCACATAGTTCTTAAACTGATGGATCATGCCGCCATAACCCAAAGCATCACGCAAATCGTTAAGGTAAACCCCCTTTATTGCTGGGCCTTCATCAAAAGCCTGCCAACGATCACCTATACCGCCAGTTTTACTCCATATCACCGTATTCAGACTAACAATAACAATCCCCAACGACACAAACGCAAACGCTAGCTGCCTCGCCAGTTGCTTGATTTTCATTTGCTTGAGGGTTTGGAACATATTCATGACTTTTACCTTAACCAATTGTAAAAAAAATAATTAAACCTGATTGGCTGGCCAAGTTAACAAAAATCAACTAGGCAAACAAGCATTCCTTCTTTGAACACAGAGATAGGTACAAGCAAAACGGAAATTATACCTCTACCCCATATTTAAACAATCGATGGTTACCGGGCATGATTTGTGTCCATTGTTCATTCTCTGTTAACGGTTTAGTGGCGACAATAGTGACGATATCGTCCGGGGTGGTAACATGCTGAAAATTCACGGTTAAATCCTGGTCAATCAGCTCAGCCTCACCAAAAGGCGCTTTGCGGGTAATAAAATGCAAGTTGTTGCTGCAATAAGCCAGCATATACACGCCATCGGTCAATAGCATATTAAATACACCATGATGCTCCAGTTGCTTGCACAACTTAACCACATAGTTCATCGCTGATTTAAAATTTCGTGGTCTGGTGGGATATTTCTTTTTCAGTTCGTCGAGCAACCAGCAAAACGCCAGTTCGCTATCGGTATTACCAATCGCCAGATAGTTGTCATTTTTCAGTTGACGATAATTACTCAGCTGGCCATTATGGGCAAAAGTGAGTTCTTTGCCCCACAATTCGCGGGTAAAGGGGTGGGTATTCTCAAGGCTGACTTTGCCACGATTGCCTTGACGAATATGGCTGATCACCGAATGGCTTTTAATCGGATAATCAGCAACAAATTTGGCAATTTTGGAATCGCAACTCGGTAATGGGTCTTTAAATGAGCGGCAACCACCGCCTTCATAAAAAGTGATCCCCCAGCCATCCTGATGCGGACCGGTATTACCGCCTCGCTCTATCAGGCCAGAAAAACTAAAACAAATATCCGTCGGCGTATTGGCCGTTAATGCTAATAGTTCACACACAATAATTTCTTTTTATTTATCAAGCAGTCAGTTAAAAACCATTGTATTGAAATCTATTCGCTTGTCTATACTTGAACAAACGCCTACGAAATAAAAAACAACAAATGGAGTCATAATGGAATTTTTAATCTGGTTAGTGCTACTAATTACAGTGCTTTGGATACTAGCCTATCACCGCGCTAGTTTGAGCACTTATACCATCGCCACCACCGTATTAATGCTTGGTGGCAGTATTAGCGGGGTCGTATCGGCGTTTCTTTGGTTATTATTTTTACCCATCGTCTTTGCGCTCAATATCACCGGCATCCGCCAACAGTACCTCAGCCTGCCGATATTGAAACTGTATAAATCCATCATGCCCGAGATGTCGCGCACAGAAAAAGAAGCCCTTGAAGCTGGCACCACGTGGTGGGAAACCGATTTGTTTCGCGGCAACCCCCATTGGAGCAAACTGCACAGTTTTCCCCAACCCCGTTTAAACCCACAAGAACAGGCATTTTTAGATGGTCCGGTTGAAACTGTCTGCCGCATGACCAACGACTGGGAAGTCAGCCATCAACGCGCCGACCTGTCACCCGAAGTGTGGCAATACCTCAAAGATAACCAGTTTTTTGCCATGATCATCAAAACCCAATATGGCGGTCTTAACTTTTCTGCTTATGCACAAAGTTGTGTATTGCAAAAACTGTCGAGTAAAAGCTCGGTGTTATCCAGCACCGTCGGCGTACCAAACTCCTTAGGCCCGGGCGAATTATTACAACTGTATGGCACCGACGAACAAAAAGACTACTATTTACCCCGGCTGGCCAAAGGACTGGAGATCCCCTGTTTTGCCCTGACCAATCCAGAAGCCGGATCGGATGCTGGTGCCATTCCTGATTTTGGCATTGTTTGTTATGACCAATTTGAAGGAGAAGAAGTCCTTGGAATGCGCCTAACCTGGAATAAGCGTTATATTACCTTAGCCCCGGTTGCCACCGTTTTGGGTTTGGCGATTAAATTATACGACCCTGACCTATTGCTTAGTGACGAAGAAGATCTCGGTATCACTTGCGCCTTGATCCCCACCGATACCGCAGGGGTAAAAATTGGCCGTCGTCATTTTGCCCTCAACATTCCGTTTCAAAATGGTCCGACTCAGGGTGACGATATTTTTGTACCAATCAGCTATATCATCGGTGGCCCAGCCATGGCCGGGCAAGGCTGGCGAATGCTGGTTGAATGCTTGTCTGTCGGTCGGGCTATCACCTTGCCGTCTAACAGTACTGGCAATATCAAAGCACTAGCGATGGCATCTGGGGCTTATTCTCGTATTCGGCGGCAATTTAAGTTACCTATCGGCAAAATGGAAGGCATTGAAGAAGTGCTAGCACGTATTGGCGGTTATGCCTATATGGCTGACGCCGCAACAACGCTCTCTACCGGAGCCATTGACTTGGGCGAAAAACCTTCGGTGATCTCCGCTATTGTTAAATACCATTTAACCGAAAGAATGCGTCAAGCCAATATTGATGCGATGGATTTACACGGCGGCAAAGGCATTTGTATGGGTCCCAGCAATATTGTGGCTCGGGGTTATCAAGCTGCGCCCATTTCTATCACCGTTGAAGGGGCCAATATTTTAACCCGCAACATGATCATCTATGGTCAGGGGGCCATTCGCTGCCATCCTTTTGTGCTCGAAGAATTAATGGTCGCCCAGTTTGACAACCAAGCTGAATCACTGAAACGCTTTGATGACGCCTTATTTGGTCATATCGGTTTTACCATCAGCAATGCGATGCGAACCTTATGGCTATCGTTAACCGACGCCCGACTTAACAGAGCGCCTTTTGATGACCAAACCAAACCCTACTATCAGCAAATGAAGCGATTCAGTGCCGCACTGGCTTTTATGTCAGACTTGGCCATGGCCACATTAGGCGGCAATTTAAAACGCAAAGAGCGGATATCAGCCCGTTTAGGCGATGTATTGAGTATGCTTTATCTCGCCAGTGCGACGCTCAAACGCTTTAATGATGAAGGCCGGCCAGATGGCTCGCTGGTATTGATGCAGTGGGCCGCAGAAGATTGTTTAGTTAAAGCCCAGCAGGCGTTAATTGAGTTGCTAGATAACTTTCCCAATCGCATTGCTGGCAAAATAGCCAAAACCATCATCTTCCCTTATGGCCCAACGCTAAAAAAACCCTCAGACATACTCGACCATAAAGTTGCCCGGTTAATGCAAACCCCCAGCGAAACCCGCTCACTATTAGGTCGAGATATGTATCTAACACCAGAGCCCGGCAACCCGTTAGGACTGCAAGAACAAACATTAGCAGACATCATCGCCGCCGAACCCATCTACGATAAAGTCTGTCGCGCCAGTAAAGAAAAACTACCCTTTTACCGCCTCAACGAAGTCGCCGACAAAGGACTAGCACTTGATGCCATCACTGAAGCCGAAGCCGAGATTTTACGCCGCGCCGAAGCGGGTCGACTGAGAGTGATTAATGTTGATGATTTTGATGCGGATGAGTTGATGGCTGGGAAATAGACGAATCGATATAAGTAGCGTGCGCTCTGCGCACGGCTTTAATCTTATATAACAATAGCTTAAGCGTATTTAAGCGTTGTTCGCAAAGCGCGCACTAGATTAAAACCCCTACCCTTTACAGTGGAAACAGGGTGACGCCGATCAAAGACACCGACACAGCCGCTCGCGGAATAATAGCCGCCCGCCAGTTTTGCATTGAGTGTCTAATAACACTTCCTTATTAAATTGAGATGTTATAACATCACATTTGCGTTTAAATTTAATTCTAAAAAATTGAGAGTCCCATTATGATTCAACAAAGTAAATTGCCCGTAACTGTTCTTTCGGGTTTTCTTGGTGCAGGGAAAACAACGGTGCTCAGCCATATCCTGAATAATCGTCAGGGGAAAAAAGTCGCTGTTATTGTCAATGATATGAGTGAGATCAATATCGACTCGGCGATGATTCAAAACGAAGTCTCCCTCAACCGCGCTGAAGAGAAGCTAGTAGAAATGAGTAATGGTTGTATTTGCTGCACTTTGCGTGAAGACTTGCTGCTGGAGGTGGGCAAACTGGCCAAAGACGGTCGATTTGATTACCTAGTGATTGAATCCACCGGTATTTCTGAGCCATTGCCAGTGGCCGAAACCTTCACCTTTGCCGATGAGAATGACATGTCATTATCGAATATTGCAACATTAGACACTATGGTCACGGTTGTCGATGGGGTAAACTTTTTAAAGGATTATCAAGAGGCACAATTCTTACAAGACAAAGGCGAATCGCTGGGAGAGGAAGACGAGCGTAGTGTCACTGATTTACTGGTTGAGCAAGTTGAGTTTGCCGATGTTATCCTCATCAGTAAAACCGATTTGGCTCAAACTGGTGATATTGAGCGTCTTATGGCGATACTCAAAACACTCAATACACATGCCCGAATCATCCCGATCACCCAAGGGCAGGTAGACATTGATGCTGTGCTCAACACTGGTTTGTTCAATTTTGAACGTGCCCAAGAGGCACCAGGCTGGCTCAAAGAAATGCGCGGCGAACATGTACCTGAAACCCAAGAGTACGGTATTAGCAGCTTTAGTTTTCAAGCCCGTCGGCCATTTCACCCTGAAAAATTTCATCAGTTTATTGACTCAATTGAACAATTTGGCAACTTAATTCGATCCAAAGGTTATTTTTGGTTGGCATCACGCCCTCAATTTGCCGGGGAATGGAATCAGGCTGGTGGCATCATGCATTATGGTTTTGGTGGTATGTTTTACAAGGCAACCCCCAAAGCTGACTGGCCTGCTGATGAACAATCTCTAGACTCTATAAAGAAACAGTGGGTCGAGCCTTTTGGTGATATGCGCCAGGAATTAGTGTTCATTGGTCAGCAATTGGATCAGGCTGCGATGACCCACGCACTCGATCAATGCCTGTTGTCAGATGATGAGTTGCTTAAAGGGAAAGACTACTGGGCAACGTTAAGCGATCCCTTCCCGCAATGGAGTGAAAGTGCCTAAGTCTCAGGTTAAGTAACCTAAGGCCAGGTAACTTAAAGGTCACCTGGCCTCAGGGCAAGTTTTTTACATCGGATCAAGCGTCAACAGCACCCGCTTTTGCCCGATTTCAATAGGACAAGAACGATGAACAACGGCTTTGGTCACGTCATCATGCCAGCTGCTGCCTTTGAGTATGCCGACATCAAATGATTTGAGTTGTTGGATCGCAGTTGCATCGCAATAGAGTCCTGATTCATCATCCGGCAGACCATTTGCGCCATGTCCAAGCTTTGAATGGCTAACGACTTCACCAGGCAACCACTGAGTACCATCTCCAAGATAAGTACAAACCAGCCGTGCCGGTATGTTGTCGATATGAAAGCGGGGGCACATGGCACTAGTGATCGGTGCCAATCGTATACCGACATCCTGACAATCAAACAAACAGGTCAGCATGTCAGCCAGTAAGTAAATATCTTCAATCACCTCTGTTTTACCTTGGCCTTCAGGCAAGTCTTTCAGCAACGCTTGTTTGAGCGTTTTCAAAGCATAAACCGTGCGTAATCCCTGCCCAAGGTGTTCAAAGCAAGTGTCAAAATAGCGGCTAATGGTTTGTTGTGTGTCCCTTTGCCAGATAGCAATGTGCTTTTCGCTCAGGAACAGTTCTGTAAATACCATGGGGTCTTCGGCAATTTGCCAAGACTCTGGGTTGTGGTCAGCAATTGATAGCATCAAGCATCTCTCTTTATTATTTGGGTTTGATTAAATTGGCTTCGTTATGTTATAACATCACACTTAAGTTTAGATATGTTATAACATAACATTTAAGAGATGCAAATAGGCTATTCTCTAAATCAATAACAATAATTGAGGAAAAAATCGTGCTCGTATTACTTTTAAGTATCGCATTTTTATTTATAGCACCACTGGTGAATACACTTTCGTTAAAGAAGGATTACTTTTTTTCTTCCCTGAACGGTTTTGTATTTGTGATCATTGCCGCACTGGTGTGCATCGATATTATCCCCAAACTAATTGACTCAAGCGGTCCTGAAATTGGACTAATCATGCTATTTGGCCTGGTCGTACCGATGCTAATCGAAAGGGTTTATCAAAAAACCAGCGAAGTACACAAAATCGCAGTACTGACAGGCGTGGTCGGACTTGTTATACATACGCTGGCAGATGGTGCAGCAATGGCACTGTATCAAGTTGAGCAGAATCTAGCATTGAGTGTGGCCATTCATCGGATCCCAATTGGACTGTTTGTTTGGTGGTTTATAAAACCACATTTTGGCACAATCGCCGCCTGTGGGATGCTTGGTATTATCGCCGTTGGCACTGTATTAGGGTTTACCTTCGCGGATACCTTGATTGCCCCCATTCAGACTAATCCGGTTACTTATTTCCAGGCATTTGTGGTTGGTACTCTGGTCCATGTTTTATTCCACAAACCCCCCGTTAAACAAGCTAGCAGCAGCCGCCAAAAGCTCAATCAAAGAGCTGAAGGGGCTGGGAGTTTATTGGGGCTGGCGTGTGTTTTTTACCTACTGATCAACGCAGTGGCTCATCCATCAGAATCGGGTTGGCCTGTAGAAATGGCGGATACTGTGGTCTACTTATTGCTCGAAACCGCACCGATGTTGTTGTTGGCCTTTGTTTTTGCCGGCGTTATTAAAGCATTTATGTCTGATTCTTTTGTCGATTGGCTCAAACGAGGCCGCAGTGTGTCTCAGGCAACCAAAGGCATGGCTGTGGGCATACCGCTACCCTTGTGTTCGTGCAGCATTATTCCGGTGTATCATTCATTGGTTAAAAAAGGGGTTCCTCCAAGCGCAGCAATCGCTTTTCTTATTGCCACACCCGAGCTGGGTATTGACGCCATTTTGATTTCTCTGCCTTTGTTGGGCACTGACTTGACGATGGCTCGATTGGTCTGTGCGGCATTGCTGGCGGTTATTGTGGCGCTGGTGGTCGCAAAATACGCTGGCAAAAAAGCGCAGCCAGCGACAGACGTAACGATTGAGCCCATATCGACTCAAACGTTCAGTGAAAAATTCAAAAGTGGTATGCATTATTCAACCCACGATCTGTTGGACCATATCGCACCCTGGATATTGGTTGGTATTGTTATTGCCGCACTGATTCATCCGCTGCTCAGTAACCTCTCTTTGGTCACTATTGGGACCCAATTGCAGGTTGTATTGTTTGCCGCTTTGGGGATACCCGTCTACGTTTGCGCCTCAAGTGCTACGCCATTGGCTGCGGTATTTTTGATTGGCGGGGTTTCACCCGGTGCCGGGTTGGCATTTTTGCTCTCTGGTCCGGCAACCAATATATCGACGTTTGGGGTAATAAGCAAATTACACAATCGATCAACAGCTTTGCTGTTGGCCGTTAGTTGTTTGACCACATCCATCATACTTGGGTTGGTGACAAATGCTGTTTTTACAGATTTTCAACCGATTAACCTTACTGGTGATGTACACGGTTTTAGTTGGATAAACTGGGCGGCTTTGGTTATTTTTCTGGTGTTGTGTGGCTATTCGATTTATCGCAGGGGTATGCGCTCATTTTTGCTGGAGTTAATACCCCATAATCATTCTCATGACGAGGACAGTACATGTTCACATGGGCATTCGCACGGGCATTCACATGGGCATTCGCACGCTCATTCAGGTCATACTAATTGCTCTCATCACCATCATTAATGATTAAAACCAAGGGGTTGTGCTGGTGTCGTTTGTTGCGCTTTTTTATTAACGTCTTTCACCCTTTGTTAACACTAGCATGGCTGAAATAACAAATTTGACTTGAGCTACACAAGTTAAGCCCCTTCGAGTTACGATTTATTTAATGTAATGTTATAACATTACACTTGACATTAATTTGTAATGTTATAACATCACATTTGTTCAATAAATTAGTCACATGACCTTGAATTTACCAGTTTCTTTATTGGATAAATAACATAATACGTTGCACAGTCGATTCAGTTAGAACCGCTGTGGTAACAACGAATAACAAAACCATACAAGTAGGATAATATTTTTAAAATGACAAATTTAAACAACAAAAACCTAATTACAGTCGCAATCACCAGTGCCTTGGCAATCGGTGCCGTATCAGTACAGGCAACACCTGTGACTGACCTTGCCGTTAACAAGCAAACTGCCAAAGTGCAGAACACCCGTTACATTGTTAAATTCAAACAACGTTCAGAAAAATCTTTGCAGGCTATCGCCAGCAAATCTGGCCAATCAATTGTCCAAGCGCGTAAAGCGGCTAACGTTAACAGCCTGAGCAAGCATGGTGCACAAATGCTGGTTCACATGGATATGTCAAATGCCGCTGCTGTACACCTGAGCCAAGCTCAGTTCACAGCATTGAAAAACGATCCGGCAGTTGAATATCTTGAAGTTGACCCTATCCGCCATCTGATTGACACCGTTACTCGTAGTTTCGATACTCAGGCGGTAGAAACACTGGCTGAATCTAACCCTTACGGTGTTGCCCTGGTTCAGGCTAATCAGGTCAGTGATGCTCAAACCACCAATATGAATGTATGTATCACTGATACTGGTTATGACGGCAACCACGAAGACTTGCGTCCTTACACCGATTCTGGCATTACTGGTGATGACAACGACGGTTTGGGCAACGACACCGGTGACTGGTGGGTACCGGGTCACTCACACGGGACTCATGTCGCAGGCACTATCGGTGCTTTAGGTAATAATGGTAAAGGTGTGACCAGTGTGAATCCGAGCGGCCTGCTTGACCTGCACAATGTTAAAATCTTCAACAATTCAGGTAACTGGGCTTATGGCTCTGATCTGGTTAAAGCCATTGAGCAGTGTCGTGCTGCTGGTTCTAACGTCATCAGCATGAGTATCGGTGGTGGCGCTTCAAGCCAGACTGAAGAAAATGCTTTTATCGCTGCTGCTGACGCTGGTGTATTCAACATCGCTGCTGCCGGTAACGATGGTAATTCTTCACTGTCTTACCCGGCTTCTTATGATTCAGTGATGTCTGTCGGTGCATTGAACTCAAGCAAGAATATCGCTTCTTTCTCACAGTTCAACTCACAGGTTGAAATCGCCGCACCGGGTGTTGCAGTAAACTCTACCATCATCAATAACACCTATGCGAGCTGGGATGGTACCTCAATGGCCACTCCCCACGTTGCAGGTGTCGCAGCCCTAGTATGGAGTCATTACCCACAGTGTACTGGTAACCAGATCCGCCAGGCAATGGTGGCCACTGCTGAAGATTTAGGTTCAGCGGGTCGCGATAACTACTATGGTTACGGTCTGGTACAAGCCAAAGCCATGTATGATGCACTGGCAGATGGCTGTGATGTCACTGCACCACCACCGCCACCACCACCAGTTGCCGGCGTACTGGACAATGGTGTGCCTCATACCAGTCTGTCAGGTGCAAGCGGTAGCGAACAGAACTTCACCATGGCAGTACCAGCAGGCGCAACTAATGTCTCAATCACTATGAGTGGTGGTAGTGGTGACGCTGACCTGTATACTCGCTTCGGCTCTGCACCGACAACTTCAAGCTACGACTGCCGTCCATATGCCACTGGTAACAACGAAACTTGTACGGGTACATCTGATAACGGTACATATCATGTGATGTTGCGTGCTTACAGTGCATTCTCAGGTGTAAGCTTGGTGGGTAGCTTTGATGATGTGACCACACCACCTCCGAGCACAGACACATACAGCAATAACACTGATGTCAACATCGTTGACCGTTCAACTGTAACTAGCGCTATTGACGTCACAGGAAACGGTGCATCAGGTTCAATCACTGTTGACGTAGACATCAAGCACACTTATGTTGGTGATTTGACGCTGACCCTAGTTGCGCCAAGTGGTGAGACGGTGACTCTGCGCCAGAACACCGGTGGTTCTTCTGACAATATCAATGAAACATACAACGTCAATTCAGGTAGCATTGAACGTAACGGCCAGTGGACACTGCGTGTTAATGATAATGCCAGACAGGATACGGGTTACATCGATTCATGGACTATCAATTTCTAAACCTTGGTTGTCAGGCCGCCGCTCCTAGGTGAGAGAGCAAAATAAGTGCCTGATCGCTGTGATAACAAAGCTAAATCCTAAGCCTGTTCATTGTTGAACAGGCTTTTTTATAGTTAAAAATCACCTATCCCCTCAATTGATCCGCGCCAATACTTTTTAACAAGACGTTAAAAATATATTCATAGAGGTCCAAAAATAGAGTAAAAACGCAACACAATCTTCAATATTTTGTAATTATTCAGCGTGTTTTACCGCTTTTACAAAGCAATTAAATTTTCTCTGAAAAGCAGGCACACCATATTCTCGCGATTACGCGCAAATCCCCACCATCCCTCATCGAATGCGTTCAGGCCGTTTTAAGGGATATCATGATTGATCATGGCGGCAAGCTAGCAAACTCAGGCAGCTTGCCAGCAAACAGCAGTTCCATCGCTTCGCTGCTGCTCACCCCATGTTTTTGGCCACTCGATATATAACCCCGTATTCGGCAGAAAATTTCAGCCCCTTCCATTGAGCGGAAACACCCCGAAATCTTCTGATGTACCTTGGTCATTCTGATGTCATTTTCACCTTGATTGTTGGTGAACGGGACCTCGGCGTCGGTCATAAATCTCAGCACATCCGCTTCGTAATTGATCAGCCGTTCAAGCAGGTTTCGACTTTTACTGCGTTTTTGCCGCCCCGGCTTTCCTTTTTCTTCAACGGGGGCGCTGGACATTCTAATTCGGCGCATTCGAGTAAATCTTTATACTGCTGCCGATAATCGTTGGCATTAGTGTTATCCAGCGAACCGCCTGCATCATGGACTGCATTGTTGATGGTCTTGAGCAGTTCATCCATCGCTTGCGCCCACTGTTGCCCATCCTGCTCAAAAGCCCGAATGAGCTCTCTTGAATGATGTGCATTGCATAATGAATGCGATAAGTGTTCGTAACGATAATAAGGCTTCCAATGATCATGGCACAGGACACCGCCAAACTCAGGGATGATACCTCTGGCATCCATCGCCTTGCCGCCGCGTTTTTCATGCGGAAAAAAATCTGTCCATGAATCATTGCTAGCACAATGTAGCCAGTGTCTTATGCCGCCAATATTGATACCTGTTTCGTCTACATTCATTCTATACGAATCAATCAGGTTCTTTTTCGTTATCTCGCTGAATAGTTACATTTTCCGTTTGATTGTCTCGTTATATTATTTGAACTACAACGTACGACACTACCGTACATAAAAACAGAGCTACTGATGAATAGCAGAATCAGTGAGCACTCATCAAGATAACAAAGGCTATAAACCAACAAAAGAGCAATTAGATGAGATCACTAATCTTTAAAGGTAAAACTTGGCTCATTTACGAGTAATTAAGATAAAAAGATAAAAAACTTCACAAAGCGTTATGCAAGGTCTTAAAAGAAATGTTGTGCTCAGATCCTGCTAGCGGACTTGGAAAACCAGAGCCACTAAAACATAATTTATCAGGGTTATGGTCAAAGCAAATTTCTCAAAAAGATAGACTAATTTATAAATTTGATGATGATAAAGTTTATATCTTCGCTATTGGCGGACACTACGACCAACATTAAAAATCTAACACCACGTTATTATTTGTTCGTTTAAACGCCTTGTTAGCTTTTAGGGCTCATAAGCATTGCCATACCTAGCCAAGAGAACCATAATATTTGACCTAAGCCAAATATTTCTGTCAGTATTTCAGCAGGATAAATAGTGAGAATACCAACAGAACCAATAAATAGCCCTAAACAGTTTAACAATTTAGGTAGCTCAATAATTTTTAAGCCTGCAACACTCAATAAAAGAACCCATAATCCTCCTACAACTTCGTTACCTCCCCCTAAACCTTCAACTATTGTATTAATAACTAACCAAAGCGTCATTGCTTGCTCTGCGTTTTTTGCTGACAAATCGATTACAGCACCTAATCCTACATTGGCAATCATCCCACTTGCTATGACAAGTCCAACCCAAATAATACCGAAGACCGAAGCTATTTGTGATAAAACTGGGGCCTTGATTTTCATCCGTTGATGGGTCGCTAAAACTAATACCGCCAAAAAAAGACCAAAGGCGACATACATAGTTAAATTAACTATTGATAGAATTGTTTGATTATTAGTCAGAAAAATAAATTTTTGTGCATCATCAGCACTTACAGGGTAATCCCAAAACGCGCCAAAAAAAACAAAAGCGGATATGTAAATGACGGCCTCAAAAAGTGCTGCAACGCCACCTATTTTTTGTAAGTTATTCACGACTGTATCCTTGATTAGAAAAAGTTTAAGTTAACGCAAAAGAATAGTTGTTAACGGCTTCAATATGCAACAAAAGCTAACACTAAGTTAAACGGATGGCTTGCTGGCAACCTTTTTGCGCTTTTTGCAAAAAGGGTGACATCAACCCATTCCGCTTTCAACGACTTGTTATAGATGCCCGTCGATCTACCGCTATGGCGTTTTAAATCGATTCAACGGCAATATCGGGTTGGTTGGGACTGGTGGACGTTGGGTCTGACAGATTTGATACGACTCTATTGGTTGGCTTTTCTGAATCCCAGGCACGCGAAATCCTTCTGTGGGTGAACAGAATTCTATCGGGGTTAGCGAAGCGTCAAAATTTCTAATTGTTCCGTTTCCTCCATATCTTTTAAATCAATTAATCGGATCAGTGCTTTACCACATTCCTTGCAACACTGCTGCTTTCCCTGGCTGGCAACGTAGTCCTGCCAGTCGACCTTATCGACTTTTTGGACGGCTTCCTGACCTAAATGTGCCCGGGCTTTATTCAACTTTTCTCGGCAACGGCAATGGTAAATGCCGACAAACTGGTATTGCTGCTTATTTGGTACCGGGATATGAGAGAGCAGCCGTTGCATAAAGTTATCATGGCTCAGGGTCAGGTATTCGGTTTGTTGCGTTTGATGAGATTTATAGCGGAATCGAACGTTATCTTCACTGACATTCACTATCTGTGAATTCTTGATGGCACCACCGCGAATATACCGGGCCAGGTATTTAGCCACCCCTTCACCATATTGGTAAGGTTTGACGCAGTGGACCACCCATTCTGTACGGCCCAGTTTATTACATAGGTTGATCACCCCCTGCTCTGTCATTTCGGTTGGCACAACGAGTTCACCCGCCTTTAACGCCGTTCGGATCCCCTCCAGAAATTTGCCGCGAAATATCTGCTTCATCACACCGGCAGGTAAAAATGCTTTGCGCTTCGGGGTTTGCCAGTTGCCCGCTTTATACACCCCACTACAATGTTGCGAAAAATCACCTATACTTACTTTGCCGTATACCAAGACATCGCTTAACCATGTTGCTTAAGTCTGGTTGTACCATGACTCAAGCAATTGGTTGTCTTGTTGTTTTTGATTTCGGTTTTATAACTGAGCCGCAGATGAAGCAAGCTGTACTGCCAGGAGGTGGTAAGTGAGCAATGAAAGAACCATTACAGCTAAATTTGAGTCAAACCGCCTGTCTGGTGAACTGGAATCCAGCGTCTATGAATTGCTATATCCGCAATATAAAGTGTCGACAGGCCAACCAACTGAATCAATCAATAAGCATCAGAGTAAACCACCAATAAAGGAGGCGAAATCATGAGTCAATCCAAGTGTGTTGCCATTTATGCCCGGGTATCCAGTGAACAACAAGCGAAAGCTCAAACCATTGACAGCCAAATTGAAGCACTTAAGTCACGCATCAAACAAGATGGTTTCTCTTTACCTGAAGATATGTATTTTATTGATGATGGCTATAGCGGTAGTCAGTTCGTCAGACCCGCCCTAGAGCGACTCAGGGATTGTGTTCACATGGGCGTCATCGACAGATTATATGTCTTATGCCCGGATCGGCTCATTCGCAAATATGCTTATCAGGTATTAATCATTGAGGAGTTAACGGCCAGTGGCATGGCGTTGGTTTTTCTTGAGCAAGCCCATGGCACAGCAGCGGAAGATATTTTATTACGGCAAGTGCAGGGAATAATAGCAGAATATGAACGCGCCAAAATCGTTGAGCGCAATCGCCGTGGTAGGATCCACAGCGCCAGGCAAGGCAATGTCAGTGCGTTGAGTGGCGCACCTTATGGTTATAACTACATCGCCAAGCAAAATGGTCAATTGGCCAGTTATGAAATTAACCTGATAGAAGCAAAAGTCATCAGGCAAATCTTCCACTGGGTTGGTATAGAACGGCTCACCCTCGGGGAAGTGATCCGGCGGCTGGAAAGCCAAGGTATTGAAAAGAAAGGCGGAAATCAGTGGGACCGAAGTGCCATTCGGCGATGGCTGAATAATCCAGCTTATATCGGTAAAGCAGCGTTTGGAAAAAGTAAGACTGAACCAATGACACAGAGAATACGGCCCCTGAGACACGGTAGTGCAACCCCCAAAAGAGTGGCTTCCACCTCCAGACGAGATCCGGCAGAATGGATAGAAATTCCTGTACCAGCCATTATCAGCGAATCTCTTTTTCAAGCAGCCCAGAAACAGATGGAAGAAAACCGTCGTCGTGCCCGGCAATGGAAAAGAGGCGCAACATATTTGCTACAAGGGTTGGTGGTATGTGGCCATTGTGATTATGCTTATGTGGGCTCATTCTCAGGCGCAAAAGACGCTCAAGGTCGTCGATCATACGGTTACTATCGCTGCTCAGGTTCGAACAAATACCGCCATCAAGGCCACGTGATATGTGACAATAAACCGTCACGGATTGATGCATTGGATGAAATGGTCTGGGCGCAAGTGCAAGTGGTGTTAAAAGAGCCTCAGCGCTTGCAGAGGGAGTATCAAAAAAGGCTTGATGCGTTTGAGAATAATGATGGACAAAAATATGAGCAGAATGCACTTGAAAAGCAAATCAAAAAACTGAAACAGGGCAGCGCCAGACTGATTGATGGTTATGCTGATGGGGCACTGACTCTGGAGGAGTTCAAACCAAGAATAGAGAACCTGAAACAAAAAGTTGCTCAACTGGAGTCTCAGCTGATTGATGTGAAAAATGATGAAGAAAAACAAAACGAGTTAAGTTTGGTGATCAATCACTTAGAACAATTTGCAGATACAGTAAACAAAAACCTGTCATCAACCGATTTTTTAATTAAGAGAACCATTATTAGGGCTTTGGTCAAACAAATTGAAGTGCATAAAAATGAAATCGTAGTAATATTCAGGGTAGAGCCGTCCGCCCCAACAAATCGCGAGGATTTCAAACCGGTGAGTCATGAGTGTTCAAAACCCATCGATAAGTTAGGTAAATCTAAAAACGATTCTGTTTTTTCGCAAGATTGTAGCAGGCTACATCGAGGCCGCCATGGCTGATGAGGCAATGAATATGGGGATGAAAGGTCTGGTTGCGTGCCCAGGTATGCAGCGCCAGCAGCATACCTGGGCACGCACCAAGATATTTCTCATCTGCGGACAGTTTCTTGATGGTTTGATTAACCGCCTGAAAGAGCAGTGTGTGGCAGAGTGAGCGGTTAAATTGCCAAATACCATGCAAATCATGAGGCAGCGTAAATACCCAATGGTGGTGAGTACAGTCGAGTAACAACGATTCTGCTTGTTGTAACCACTGCGCGGTTTTCATCGCGCTGCATTGCGGGCAACCGCGATGCTGGCAGCTATTATACCAGACGCCATTTAGGTGGCCTTCCTCACAGTACACGGCATGACCGCCCAACGCCTCAGTACGACAAGCCATCATTTTCTCTACTGCTTTCATTTGATAAAGCGGCATATTATGAGTTTGCTGATAATCGAAGTAACACTTGTTTAAAAAGTGCTGCACAGTATTTTCTTTCATCTTCTAAGGGTAGAAGATGACTGTTCATTTATCCAGTAAATATTAGGAGGGCTTCTCCGAGCTTGCTCGGCATATATAACGCCCAAATAACAGGCTAAAAATAGTGGACTAAAATGGAGCGAAGCGAACAGCCCGCTGTTTTTAGTCCTTGTTAATTTGCTTGTTAAGTATAATTACCTCTTGCCCCTTAAAGCTAGCAGTAACAAACTTATCAGGACTAAGAACTTTACAAGGTATTTCCAGAAAGGAATACGCTGCTTCAAGCTTCTTTCTATATCGGCGATCAGCAGTTACGAAGTAGTCAGCTTGTGCTCCATATATCGCGTGTGTAACATCGTGCATTCTAGAACGAAGCTTAACAAGCTTATTATTTTCTTCTTGGTTATAGCCAATTTTTTCCAAAAAATTAAGCACTAAAGTTATAGTCCCTTCTAACAAGTCATGGTTAGATAGTAACTCTCTCCCTTTGATAATTTGGCATTCACTATTTTTTTTGAGGTAATCAGCAAGTGCTTTTTGCACGACTTCTAACTTAAAAACCTTCGATGGTTCTAAAGATGATAAGTTTTTAGGCCCAAGTTTTCGCTTTTTTTGATAGTCTACGAAAGTTTCAATACCATCGCTATTCTTCTGAATAGAGTCAAAGTTTGTTTGTAATGACTTTTCATTTCTCCGACCAAGATGAAATACATCGTTATGATGAGCCCAATCAGTCGCTTCAAGATCTCCGACCACCCTTTTGAAGCACGTCATAGGTTTTTCAGTTACTTTCTTTGTTGCGGGTTCTTCTATTAATAAACCTTTATCGTATAAATTCAACACCATTTCTAGTTGCCGTCTAGTTTCCATCAGCTCTGGCGTACAAGGGATGCTATTTAAGTTTTTTACCACATCGTCACGTGACGGAACTCCCGGTAAGTACTCATAAGAAAGACTAATACTCTCAATCATATTTAGTCTTTTTGATATCAACTTTTTTGCATCATCGCTTTTATTGAGATTGACCGCGACTTCTTCCATATGGGCAGGTGAATATGGAAACTGAATGTCTTGCCGATACCTACGTAATCGCCGTAGTTTGGAGAAGATATATTCGTAATTTATCTCACTATTGATCTCTCTTTTCAATATAGAGAGGTAAACGTTGAAGTCTAAATATATATCCATACTTACCTTATTATACTTAACGCCGCCATTCAGCGGCTTGTCCACTGCAATGCTTATGTTATAGCCTTCTCAACGGCTTTAACAGGCTCGACATATCATTCTAAATGAAATTCTTGTGTTTCCTCCAATCCGAGCGTAATACATTCAATTAAGTCTTCCCATAAAAACGGACCAGTACTAGGGTCTTTAGAAACAAGCTCAGCATAGCCCGTTGTGCGTATTACCAATTTTTCTAACTCTCCTACATCTCTTCTTAATTTAATAGCAGCCATAGTTGTCAACATTTGTGCCATGGGATGGAGATCGTTTTCATCCATGGTTTCGTCCATTTTCTCTTTTGCATCATCATACTCAAACCTCGCATTTTCTAAGTTGGCCATAATATCCAATTTCAGAACTTCAAGGCGCATCCAATAGTTTTCGGTTTTATATACATTGGAATTTTCAACTCGATTGAGTACCGAACTTAATACACTTAATTGCGCATGATTTCCCATAACACCTTTAACAATATCCATAGTCTGGTCGGCCATTGCTCTATTACCTTCAGACTTCCTTTTTTCTGCATGGGATAAGGCTGCTTGGTAAATATTTCGAGCTACATTCGTTGGGGATGGATCATGGTCTATCCACAGTTTGCCTCTAAGGTAAGTTGGGAGTTTTGTTGATGAAATATCCTCAATTAAAACACAAACAACTGATACTTGATTATTTATTATTTCATGTTCGAATTTGGTTCGCCATTCGAGGTCAACCCAATTTGACTTAAGAGAATTATTTGAAATCATTAAGAAAAGTAGATCAGCTCTCTCAATTCCCTGTTCAACAGCTTTACTAATTTGTTCGCCAGGCAAAATACTGGATTCGTCAAGCCATGGTGTAACTTTAAATTTATTCTTTAAGATCTTCGATATTTTATGGACCGTCTCCTTATCTTCGTGTGAATAAGATATAAATATTTCATTTTCTTTTAAACTTACTGGTTCAGCATCTGTACTCATGGCTGTGATCCTCACTATTTTAATTATATATGATATAAATTGTTTATAATTTGAGCTACAAAGTTCTTTATTTAGAGAAATTAACTGTATGCCACCATTCTGAGATAGAAACACCACAATCACTTCTTTGCATTGATATGGTTTTTTTTAGCTGCAAAAAAACGTTAACCCAAGATTATCGCTGGATAGACTCAAATATATCACAAATACTTTGTTTAATAATTGGACAGCACCTTAATCGTAGACTGTAATTATATAAGGGGTATCCACTTAGCTCCACCTGTGTCAAAATATAATGATGAGCCGCTCATCAAACACACTAATTGCAGGTGTCGACTACCCCAAAACATGGAGCCAGTTTGTTGACTGGTTTCATGACGACCAGTCTTGCCGACAATATTTGCAAAAGTTGCGATGGCCAAATGGGTTTGTTTGCCCCCGATGTTCAAACAAAGATAGCCCTTACTTGATAAGCCGTGGGCGTATTATGTGCCACTCATGCCGCTGCCAATGCACAGTCACTTCAGGCACCACATTCGAAAAAACAAGAACACCACTCATTAGCTGGTTTGCTGCCGCTTGGTACATCACCAATCAAAAAAATGGGGTGAGTGCGCTTGGGTTACAAAAATTACTGGGGCTGGGGAGTTATCAAACGGCTTGGACCATGCTACACAAATTACGAAAGGCAATGGTCAACCCAGAACGAGAAAAACTCGAAGGAATAGTTGAGGTCGATGAAACCTATATAGGTGGCCGCGACAGCGGTAAGATAAGAGCCCCGAATCCTGATAGCAAAAAAGCCATTGTCATTGTAGCCGTTGAAATACTTGAACCAAAAGGATTTGGGCGGGTAAGGCTTAGAAGAATAGACAATGCCTCCAAACATTGCGTAGAGCTATTTATAACAGAGACTATAGCACCGGGCTCGGTGATTCGAACTGATGGTTCTCCGTCTTACGGTTCGATTTATGAAAAAGGATATACACGCGATAAAGTCGTACTGCTCGGCGCAGCCGAACCTGCTCACACTTCCCTTCCTGGCGTTCATCGAGTCGCTTCATTATTGAAACGCTGGCTGCTGGGTACTCATCAAGGTTCAGTAAAATCAGAACAACTCGATGCCTATCTTGACGAATATTCATTTCGTTTTAACCGACGAAAATCAAAGTCCAGAGGTCTGCTATTTTACAGGTTGCTGGAATTGGCAGTGGCAACAAAATCGGTTACGTACAATGATATTGCAAATGGGTAAGCACTACATATTATGTCTGGTGGAGCTAAGTGGATACCCCTTATATAAATTCAGTTTTTGTTGGGAGAAGAGGGCTCTTGGATCTTGCATATCAAACTTTTATTTTATGAGGTGACCAGACATCGGACTTTTTTTGACTTCACTATAACGATAAATGCCATTATGTGTTATAACAATAAGCAAGTGATGATATGAGGGTAAAGCAATGGCTAATGTAACTTTAGGTGAACGCTACGAATCTTACGTAAAAGAACTGGTTGAGTCCGGGCGTTATAACTCTGTTAGTGAAGTGATCCGCAGCGGTTTAAGGTTGTTGGAAGAAGAAGAGAAAGTTGCCCAATTCAGGCTTGAGTGTTTACAGCAAGAAATTCAGAAAGGCTTGGATAGTGGTGATGCCGGAGCTTTGAATATGTCTGATATTAAGGCTAAAGCCAGAGCGAGAATGGCATCAAAATAACAGGGAAAAATGTATTATGTTGCTGATTACAAAAACAATCCAGGCCGAAGAAGATTTAATTGAAATATGGGTCAATATAGCTGGTGATAATGTTCCCGCAGCAGATAACTTGCTTGACAGATTTGAACGCGTTTTTTCTACCCTGACAACGATGCCAGAAATGGGCACGGTAGTCAAAGGTTTGGAAAAGCGGTGGCTTGGAAAGCTAATGCGATTTTTCCCGGTTGACGATTATATTATTTTTTATCACATCACAGATGAATCTGTGCACATCGTTCGTGTTATTCACGCAGCCCTTGACTATACCAGAGTGTTTAAAAGCCATTAACAAGACTATTGGTATTACTTAGCACTGAACGCGGGTTGAGAGAAAGTTCCAAAGTTCCAAAGTTCTAGAAAATCATTCATTGTATGATAAGCGATTAAACTTGAGAATTGACCATAGGTGGAAGGTATGAAACGCGAATTAATCAGCTTTGAGTGGGCAATTCAAAAATTGCTGGATGACAAAACCAACTTTAACCTGATGGCCGGTTTTTTAAGTGAGTTGTTGCTCACTGATATTACCATTATCGAGGTTTTTGAAAATGAACAGACCAACAGACATCATTGGACAAACGTAAAAGTTCGGGATACCGACGGTCAAATCCTGTTGATTGAGATCCAATATTCCAGAACATTTTTGTATTTCGCCGAAATTCTCGTCGAGTCCCCCAAACGCATTTTGACAAACCTGACTACGCCAAATGCTTTTATTGGCGTAACCAAAGTGGTTTGTATCAGTTTGTTGTATTTTGATTTTTTCCAAAGCAAGGATTGCCTCTATCATGGCACCAGTGAATATGTCGGCAAGCAAACTGACGATAAACTAAAACTCACCCCAAGCCAAAAAAGACTGTTTGACACCCAAAAAATAGGCGAACTTGCACCTGTTCATTACATTATCAATGTAAATCAATTCAATGCAGTGGTGACAGATACACTTGATGAATGGCTTTACTACTTAAAGCATGATGAAGTTAAACCCGGGTTCACTGCCAAGGGATTGTCTGAGGTCAGGGAAAAACTTGCAATCTATAAACTCAGCGACGTTCAATATGATGCTTATGATTTACACTTGCATGGCCTCCATCGCCAGGCCAGCCTGTTTGAAACTTACTATGCAATCCCCAGACGCAAAGGAAAAGAGGAAAAGAAGAAAAGTGATACAGAAGCGGAGGTTTAAATTATTGTTGAAGAACACAGGTTTTAATACCCGGGCGAGACGCAGGATAAGGTGGTTGTGACAGGAAAGAAAGACTAACGCCGCAGACTGATACCAACCTGACTGACTATAAAAGAATGGCACCAGCCATAACAATTAAGCATTTATCTGCTGCCGCAGCGCGGTAGATAAATGTCTGTTGGGCGGAGCCGCTTGACTGTGCTGCTTATAAATAGGGTTTTGCTTTATTCAGAAACAGGCTGGCTTGGTGCTTATTCTCTACAATGGGTCCGGCGAGGACAGCCAGCGGTTTAATCGACCAGATCACAACCACATTTCAAGCACAAACGAAGCCCCCGCTATCGCCATCTTTGTGCGCCTTTTGTGACCATCACTGGCCTGTGCTTTACTTCTGGTGTAAAGCGATTATTTTGTGGTCGTGCTATTTTCTCTTGATTACGTCATCAGCAAATTCCTTTCTGGCGGACATAGCTCCAACAAGATCATTCCTGGCTGATGGCACTGTGGACAGGCCGGGCCTGTTACTGTTACTGTTACTGTTACTGTTACTGTTACTGTTACCGCTGTCTCACCTGTGGATGTTGCTTCGGTGGTGGTTTTTACCTCGGCCTTTTCCTTAATACAATGCAGACTCTCCCGTATCCAATTCAGCGCTTTTCCTCTGATGGCATTGGCCATAAACCCGTAGTAACGTAAGCGCATAAACCCTTTGGGTAAGACGTGCAACCCTAAGCCAGTAAAGAATAGCGACGTAACAACTCACTCGTCGAACAAACCAATTGAGCAGGCTGATTGGTTCGATAGTCTTTATAGCGCAAGTTCACTTCATGTTCCGCCGTGAGCGATAACCGACTTTCACTGACGCCTACCCGATTACAATAACGCGCCAGATAGCCCACCACTGTATTGGCATGGCTCATGGCCGGTTTGCTGTAAACCACCCAGTCTTTTTGGGCAGCCTGTTCCAGGGTCTGCTTCACGACTGGTGCTGCCAGCTGTTTTAATTCCCCTCCTTCGGCCTGTTGCTGTAAAAGCGATAACATCTTGCCCCGAAACTTCGCCGACAGTGCTTTCACCGGAAACAGATAGCCATCTGTACGGGTACCACACCATTGATGTGCTTTGGTCAACACACCGCCAGGAATAAGGCAGTGCAGATGAATATGTCGGCACAGGTTTTGCCCCCAGGTATGCAACACCGCCAACATCCCCAGCTGGCCATCCAGATGATGCCGGGGATTGGCAAACTCGGTCAGTGTCTGCCAAACGGCTTTAAACAACATCTTATAAAGGATGTCCGCATGAACACAGGCCCAGCCGTTAAACAAGTGCGGCAGCGTGAAGACCACATGGTGGTAGGTCACGGGCAGTGTATCCGCTTGCCTTTTAAGCAACCATTCCTCTCTGGCTTTTCCCTGACATACTGGGCAATGCCTGTCTCTACATGAGCAATACCATTCGCTATCCTGGCCACAATGGTCACAGTGCCAGCGGTAACTCCCCATGGTTTCAGTACGACAGTCTTTGACATGATGCAATACTTGCCACTGGCGTGGTGTCAGACGACTGGTATCCAGTTGACGGAGCCCGTCACTGACGATTTGTTGGAAAATGGGCTGGCTCATGATTTCACCCCCAACTTGGCGACCAAATCGAAGGCTTCATCTTTTCCCTGAGTCCCCGGCAGCCAATGGATATAGCGCAACGTGGTTTTGATAGTCTTGTGGCCAAGAACATGTTGCAACTGAGTCAACGGCATACCTGCCATGAGCTGGTGGGTGGCAAAGGCATGGCGTAATGCGTGGATCCCCCCTGATTTATCAATGCCGACAGCTGACTTTGCCTTTTTGTAAGCCCTTTGAATGGATTTAATACTCAGTGCTTTGTCCTTCATATCACCGCAGTAGAACAAATGTGTTTTCGGGCGATACTCGCACCAGTAGTGGCGCAGCAAGTTGAGCAAGGTGTCGGTCAGCGGGATCCGCCTGTCTTTTGCCCCTTTTGCTTGATGGATGTGCAGTGTTTTGAGCGGGCCATCAATATCCCGCACCGCCAAAGCGCTGACTTCGCTCACCCGCAAACCACAGCTGCATATTCTCATGGATGTTGATCACCTGTTCTCATCGAAGCTGATCACTCATTCTCATTTAAGTTGATCACTTATTCTCATTGATGCTGATCACTCTTTTTATTCAATTTAATGACCAAAAAGTTGCTCAAATCTCGTCACTTTGCTTTGTTAAAACCGCATAATGTTTGCTCTATCCTTGACCAAAGAGCACACTATGCCAGCAGAGCCTATTTCAATGCGAAAACTGAAAGAAATCCTTAGATTAAAATATGAAAGTAAACTATCAAATCGTAAAATCGGAAACAGTTTATCTGTCTCGTCCGCGACAGTTTCTAACTACATCAATCGCGCAAGACTCATCGGAATTAAAGGCTGGCCACTACCACCAGATTGGGATGATATCAAATTAAGCCAGCACTTTTGGCAAACTAAAATATCACGGCGAACCGCCATCCCATTGCCCGATTGGTCAGCGTTTTATCAAGAGCTAAAGAGAAAAGGCGTGACCAAACAACTGCTTTGGCAAGAGTATGTCGAGCGCAATCCAGATAATCACTATAGTTATCCACAACTATGTCGGATTTATAGAGAGTGGCTTGGTCGTCAGCAACCTTCAATGCGTCAAACCCACCTATATGGTGAAAAACTGTTCATCGATTACTGTGGACCGACGCTCCCCATCGTTAATCCTGATACGGGTGAATTCAGAGGCGTACAGATCTTTGTTGCTGTGATGGGCGGCTCAAATTATACATTCGCCGAAGCCACAGAGTCGCAACAGCTTAAAGATTGGGTAATGAGTCATGTGCGGGCCTTTGAATTTTTTAATGCCATACCTGAAATACTGGTCCCTGATAACTTACGGTCAGGGACCACCAAAGCGTGTAAATTCGACCCGGACTTAAACCCAACATACCAACAAATGGCAGCACATTATAACGTCGCTATTATCCCTGCGAGACCACTACGCCCCAAAGACAAGTCTAAAGCAGAGAATGGGGTATTAATCGTTGAACGGTGGATTATGGCCGTATTACGCCATGAAACCTTTTACACTTTAGTACAATTAAATCAAAGGATTAAAGAACTGTTAGTCAGACTGAACACCAAGCCGTTTCAAAAGCTGCCAGGTGATAGAACGAGTCACTACAACACCTATGAGCGACCAGCAATGAAGGCGTTGCCAGTACAAGCTTACCAATACACGTTCATCAAAAAAGTGAGGGTCAACATCGATTACCATGTTGAAGTTGAAAAGCATTATTACTCCGTCCCTTATGGATTACTCAAAAAACAAATTGAAGCCCATGTTAGCGAACAGACGGTATCACTTTATTATCAAAATCAACAAGTCGCGACTCACCTTAAATCTGAGCGCGTTGGTGGTCATAGCACCAAGGTTGAACATATGCCCAAAGCCCATCAAGATTATGCTCAGTGGAACCCTGAGCGATTAAAACGTTGGGCCGGTAGTCTAGGCGAATATGTTTTGCAGTGGGTTGAGTATCAATTGACCAGCAAGACACACCCGCAACAAAGCTACCGGGTTTGTTTGGGGGTGCTTCACCTGAGTAAGCAATACGCCAAAGAACGACTCAATGGGGCCTGTCAGCGTGCGTTAGATACGGGCGGTTACCGTTTGGCCAATGTCAAAATCATCCTGAAAAACAATCTGGATATTGTGGCGCATGGCCCTGCACAGCCTGATTTACTGGCCGAGTTGGAACACGACAATGTCCGTGGCCAAGATTACTATCACTAAGGAATATCACAATGAATTTAGAATTAAATCAACAACTGACAGACCTGCGTTTAAGCACAATAAAAGAAAGTTTAATGCGTCAGGAAGAACAACCGGATTTATACAGCGACCTGAGTTTTTATGATCGGCTATCGCTTTTACTCGGTGAAGAGATAACAACCAGAGAACAAAAAAAGGTTGAGCGACTGACCAAGCAGGCCAAATTCAGGTTGTTGGCGCACCCAAACCAAATAGACTATCGCGCCAGTCGCGGCCTAGATAAATCCAAGGTGCGCAGTGTACTTGAAGGTCATTGGTTAAAACACTACCAAAATCTGATCATCACAGGGGCAACAGGCAGTGGTAAAACGTATCTTGGTTGCGCGATTGGCCACTACTTCTGTCAGCAAGGTATTGCCATACGTTACTTCAGATTAAAAGGGCTTCAAGTGCAATTGCAAAAAGTCCACAGTGATGGTCGCTATGCCTGGTTTTTGAATCAATTAAACGCAACGCCAATCATCATTATTGATGACTGGGGGATGGAAAGCCTGACGAAGGAAGATCGTAGCGACTTACTCGACATAATTGATGGCCGATATAAGCTTGGCTCGATGATTTTAATGAGCCAATTACCGGTGTCAAAGTGGCATGAACTGATCGGTGAAACCACTTACGCAGATGCCATAATGGACAGGTTAATTCATAGCGCTCAACGATTTGAACTAGCTGGAACAGAATCGATGCGAAAAACAACAAATGTCTTGACGGATCAGGGCGGATAATTTAAAACTATTGCCGAACCGCAAAATGACACCGAGGCGTGATCAGCATGGATGAGAACAGGCGATCAGCTTCGGTGAGAATGAGTGATCATCTTCATGAGAATACGCAAGAGCCATAGCACAGGGTCAGCATGGTTCGATATTTCAATTTTTGGCAGGCTGCCAGTATTTGTTGAACCTCCAGGGGATTGAGCAATTCGGGGATTTTCTGCGCCCGCTTCATTGGCGGCAATAGCCGCTGATGAAAAGTGCGCCCCAGCACTTCCTTATAGAAAAAGGTAAGGGCATGAAATGCCTGAGCACATGAACTGGTCGACAAATGCCGCTCCAATGATAAAGACCAAAGAAATGCTTTCAGTTCTTCGTCTTGTAATTCATCAGGGGAACGGTGGTAATATTTGGCCAGTTGGTAAACCCAGCTGATGTAACAGGTTTGCGTGTTATCTGAAAAATGCCGTACTTGCATGCAATCGATCAGACGTTTTCGAAGTGGTGTCATAACTGCCTCCAATAGTGATTAAGTGGCAGTTATCATTGTCCTAGAATACGGCAAAGTGTGTAAGGGGAATTGAGTAAAATGTTTGGAATTGCGATCTCCGCGAAGCGGTTTAGTCCAACACTTACTAGACGACAAACAGGTGTATAGTATCTATCCAATCTGTCTTATAGTCTGAATTTATTCTTTATACCTTAGAAAAAACTTAAAGATTATCAATGAGTTACGCCAAAGAAAAATAGCTAATTCGGAAAGTCAAAAAAGACAAAATGGTGCATAGTATGTGTCAAAAAAGCTTTGGTCCGACATCTCGGCTGGTTCAATCAAAGCTCAGATTGTTGTGTGGGCGATTAAAATGTGCTCAAACTGCGTCTACCCTTGTGCAAGACCCGAAGCTGATTGATGGCTGACAATATTGCGCTCGGCAAAGTCAATTTGCAGACCAACAAGGGTGACTTGATGGTTACCGTAGGCACCAGCATAGTTTTTCTCAATGATTTGTTCTATGGCTTTTTGCGGGGCAGCTATTTTCAATTCAAAAATATAAACCTGCTGTTGGTCTTTATGTTTATGCTCCAAAGATAAGTCAAGTCGTCCTTTATTGCTCAACCGCTCAGGGGATGCATCAAACCCGGATGCTTGGAGGCACATCAGCAGCACGGCAGAATAGAAATGCTCCGTTTTATTCGAATCAAAATGGACATAGGGAACAGATGAATAGATGATTTTGAATTGTTCAACGATTTTGTCGACATCTTGTGCTTGTAGAGCTTTTCGCAAGCCGGATTTTACATTGAGAATGTCGCTGTCATGTACGCTGTATTGTATCCTCAGTATTAATTGGCAAAATGACTGCCGTACCTCGTTATTGGGAAAATCCAGAGTGTAACTGTCTTCGTCCTTATCTTTGATGCTGAGATAGCCGGCTTGAGTTAAAAAACTCTCCGGGGAAGTGGTATCCATTTCCTGTTGATCTAAAAAGTATCTGGGTACTTTAAGCTGTTCGAAATCCGAAATATTAAACTGTTTATCTTGTGAATACTTTGCAATAAATGCGGGCGACCCCGTTTGCATCCAGTACGGGATAAATTCACCACCACTGTCCAAAAAGTTCAAAATTGACAGAGGGTTATAAACAAACTGCTCACCGTCCCAAGAGTAACCGTTGTAATAGTAGGCCAATCTCTTCCAAAACTCGTTGTCTGTTAAACCAATTTTTGTTTTTACCTGTTCAATTTGTTTGGGAAATGCGTGGTGGATTTCTTTTTCGGTATATCCGACAACCGTCGCATAATCACTGTTAAGGGTGATATCTTTGAGATGATTTAGAGCACTGAACACGCCGACATGGGTAAATTTGGAAATACCGGTAATAAAACTAAAGCGAATAAACTCTTCGTTGGCTTTAATGATTTTATAAAAGCTGCGCAGGATTTGCTTGATTGCATCAAGTTTGGGTTGATTCAAATTGTCGAGGATGGGGGTGTCATATTCATCAATAAGGATAACCACAGGTGTTGTTTTTGCGGCTTTTTGGATCAGTTGGTCAAAAGCGACACTAGGGTAGAGGGTTTCCCTGAGATTTATATCCATTTGCTCTGCGACATTGTAGACCAGCGCCAATAGCATGTCTGAAATCACCTCTGGCTGGTCGCCGCTTACCTTACTCAAATCCAGTCGAATAACCGGGTTGGTTTGCTCAAAATCCCAATGGTCATAAGCATAGGTATCTTTAAACAGCGCCTTGTTGCCTTTGAACAGTTCCTTGAAGGTATTGAGCATTAGCGACTTGCCAAACCTCCGTGGACGAGACAGAAAGACGGGAGCGGTAAAATCAGTCAGTTGCAACAAGAATTGAGTTTTGTCCACATAAATACAGCCCTGTTCTATCAGACCTTTAAATTCTTGTTTTCCGATGGGTAGCTTTTTCATTGGATCATTACTTTGTATTGAGATTTGTATTGAGATTTGTATCGCGGTTTATGTTCGGGCTTGAGTTCCAATATACCTGATGCCTTCTCTCCCTGCAATAAAATGACTGCAATCAAATGGTTGGTCGAGGGGTCGGGTCATGATTCCAACAACCAAAATAGATCCTTAGGTAATTTTCTATAAATCAAAAAACTTGCAAAAGTTGAAAGTACAAGGAAAGGGTTACCCGTCAATTCGAACTCAAAAAAGTATACAGAGCGATTTAACAGGCCTCGTTCTGGCCTTTCACAAGTCTTTTAATAATCGCTTGTATTTAACTACCAAGTTGAGCTTCCCGTTGTTTCCTCCTGAGTCATTCGACCAACAGAACAATGCTGCCAAATCGGTTGCAAGTCTCGCCGAGAGTTTCTAAAAACCCATAGCAATATTCGTCGTTATGATAAATAAACTGGCGGCCCCGGTTCATAACATGGTAAATAGCATTTTCATATTCGATACGCAGTGGTCTGGGCATTTGACTGTCCTTGTCGATTTCATCCTTGCTCTCCCTTTGTCGACTGGCTTAAACAACTTACGGTTTTAAGGACTGATTTTGGTTGTTGGAATCATAACCCGACCCCTCCGCCCATCGCGACCCCTCCGCCCATCGACCAACAGAACAATGCTGCCAAATCGGTTGCAAGTCTCGCCGAGAGTTTCTAAAAACCCATAGCAATATTCGTCGTTATGATAAATAAACTGGCGGCCCCGGTTCATAACATGGTAAATAGCATTTTCATATTCGATACGCAGTGGTCTGGGCATTTGACTGTCCTTGTCGATTTCATCCTTGCTCTCCCTTTGTCGACTGGCTTAAACAACTTACGGTTTTAAGGACTGATTTTGGTTGTTGGAATCATAACCCGACCCCTCCGCCCGACCCCTCCGCCCAAATAAGCATTAACGTTGTTAACGATCGCTTTGGCGTTTTTGGCAATGTCTCTTAATTTCATTCGATAAACTCGGTGACATAACGCCGCATTCAGCGGCTCGTCCGCTGCAATGCCTTGTGTACGCCCGGCATGGGCATTAACTTATGAGGTGAAAGTCCTCTGTAGGAAGATCACCGTTTTAATAACGAAACGTTATTTAACGCTAACTACTAGCGAATGGCAAGGGCTAAATCGTGAGAGATAGTCTGGAGGAAGCCGCTAGCAAATCTGCGAGCTGATGGACAAAAACATCATATGAGGCGTAGGCTGGAGGCGAGTTGGCACAACGCAACGAAGCCATGTGATCTAACGGCCACCGTAAATGATGCGGCAGTGCAGAGAAAGTGAATGCACTTATCCGGGGAGATCTGTTTAGCTTGCTATATCAGAAGTTTATAACTCGAAACCCAGTGAGGCAACTGGATGAACAAGCCTTGGTCTTGGTTTGGCGCTGGCCGAATTAGGAAGTCCAGCAATGGAAAACACGAATAACCAGCCACTGATATACCAATGATATAGCGCTCAGGGAAGTAATTTTCTGAGTGATTAGACAGAAGTCAGCAGACGGCATAGTAGCCAAACGCCCATCGTAATGGTTGGGACACGGTGAAGGCCAGAACATCTTATAACCAGAGGAGAGACCATATTGAACTTGGAAGCATATAGATCACCATGTTGTGATAGTGCCGCACAGCGTTTAACGATGAATAATACCTCGAATGAATATCCACTGATGACACAGATGCTCAGTGATGCCAATATTGCCTCAGCATGGAAACATGTTAAAGCGAATAAAGGTGCACCGGGTATCGATAACATGAGTATCGAGGAATTTGATCTGTTTGCCATAGAACATTGGCAAGGGATCAAAGCTAAACTGATTGAGGGCAGTTATCAACCGCTTCCGGTAAAACGGGTATGTATCCCAAAACCGGATGGTGGTGAGCGTTTGTTGGGAATTCCGGCCATAACGGACAGAGTGATCCAGCAAGCGATTGCCCAGGTGATTACCCCCTATTTTGAACCAACATTTTCACCCCATAGCTATGGATATCGCCCAGGAAAAAGGGCCTGCCAAGCGGTGAATCACGTACAAGCTTGCATTAAGCAAGGGTATGAAACAGCTGTCGATATTGACCTATCAAAATTCTTTGATGAAGTTAACCACGACATGTTGATGAACCGGGTTGGCAGAAAGATCAAAGATAAAGCGCTAATGCACCTGCTTGGTAAATACTTAAGAGCGGGAATTGTAGAAGTTGAAACAGGTCTTTGGTTTCCATCAGATAAAGGAGTTCCGCAAGGAGGCCCGTTGTCGCCACTTTTATCGAATATTTTATTGGATGAATTGGACAAAAAGCTAACAGGTAAGGGGTTGAATTTTGCACGGTATGCCGACGATATCATCATCATGGTGAAATCTGAACATATTGGAAATAGGGTGAAAGAAGAGATTTCAACCTTTATCACTAAACGTTTAAAGTTGATTGTGAATGAAACTAAAAGTCGGGTAGGACCTGTCTCAGGTTCTAAGTTTTTAGGTTTCAGCTTCAAACAAGGGCGGATAAAGATCCACACCAAGGCTTTGGAATTGTTTAAAGCCAAAGCGAGGAAACTTACCAACCGAAATTGGGGTATTGCCATGAAATGGCAAATTCATAAACTGAGTCAATTTTTGCGTGGATGGGGTTATTACTTCTTAATCGCCAATGAATATCAGTTAGCAGTCGATCTGGATGGTTGGATCCGACGGAGATTGCGAATGTGCTACTGGAGACAATGGCGAAGACCTCGCACTAAAGTGAAAAATTTAATCAAACGAGGTGTGAATCAATCTTTAGCCGTTTCTTGTGGTCTCACGGGCAAAGGGCCTTGGCGTAGTTCAAAAACCAAGGGGATTAACATTGCGATAGGGAACAAATTTCTAGAACAAGAAGGATTAGTGTCATTACGTGACGTTTGGATAAAGGTTCATTACGGGAGATGAACCGCTCATTGCGGAGCCGCATGATGGGTGGTGTGGGGGCTGGAGGTTAGATACCTCCGGCTACCCGATTAGCAGCTTGTACTTCGAGTCTCTCAACCAGCCAAACTTTAATGATTGATTGGCGCGTGACACCAATTCTGTTTGCCTCCCTGTCCAAGGAATCAATGACCCAGGCTGGAAAATCAACGTTTACTCTCTTTTGAGATTGATTGGGACGTTTCATGGTTGACAAATCAAGATTTTCAATAATGTCACCATTATCATCATCGAATTGCTGGTCAAAATCTTTAGCTTTCATAAAAGGATACCTCGGTTTTACGGGAACGTCTCAACGAAATAATGCGGATATTGTTACCGCGATATGTCACCACTGCTGACCAGTGTTTTTTATCGATCAGTCCGATAATTAAAGAACGTTGTTCATCTGTTGATTTTGCCTGGATTTCGATAAAACCAGGATCATCCCAAAGTCTTTGGCCATCAATAAAATCAATGCCGTGCTTATCCAGATTTGATTGGCTCTTTTTAGTGTCAAATTCAAATGTATGCATATCGTAAAAACTATACCATTATTACTCATCTTGCAAGTGTGGGCGGTAATTAATTGCTAACGTCTGGTAGAATTAAAACCCGGGTAACTATTCAGCGAGATAAATTGAAAAACGCTCAATCGATTTTTTGTCAATCCTAAATTCCACAGATCCTGCCACATCATTCCCCGCAGAATCCGCTTGTTCGATATGTCGAAATCCCATCAAGGCTGCTCAATAGCACTAATCGCGGTGAGTTAATGGGCACTAACACAACCAGCCTAAGTGGGTGTCACCGCGAAGTCCAAACTCAATATGGGTGACTATAACGATTGATATCGTTAATATCACTTTACTACCATTATCATCACTCAGATTGACTCATCATTTCAGATCATGTGATCGCTTTGCGGAAATAAGCAACTTCATGCTAGACTTGAATTATTATCTAACATGATTTGGATGGTCCGTTGACTATTGAAGGCATTGATGTCGAAAAAACACTATTGGATATCGAGACTGCGCTTAAACAAGAAGCGTCACTACCACCTGCGTTAAACGCGTTAATTGTTGTGCTTATTACCCTTGTTAAACTCTTGGTTAATCGCATTGGTCTAAACAGCCGCAATAGTAGCAAGCCCCCATCAACGGATTTCGATCGCCCCAAGGGAACTGATCCCGCTGACCCTAAAGATACTGAGCAAAAAGACGCCACAAACAAACCCGGTGGACAAAAAGGTCATGTCGGTAAAACATTGGAAAAAGTCGATAATCCGGACGAAACGCTGGTGCTCAATGTCGATAGAAGCACCTTGCCCGAAGGCCAATACACAGAAGCGGGATTCGAGTCCCGCCAAGTCTTTGAAATTTATATCAGCCGCAAAGTGATTGAGTATCAGGCGCAAGTATTGCTCAACGAAAGAGGCGAGCGATTTGTGGCTCCCTTTCCAGAAGGCATCACCAAAGCCGCTCAATATGGTCAATCCATCAAAGCCCACGCCGTCTATATGTCGCAATACCAACTGATCCCTTATGCGCGTATACAAGACTATTTTGCCGAGCAATTGCAAATCCCCGTGAGTCAGGGGTCCATTTTCAACTTCAATAAAGTCGCTTATGGGCTGCTGGAAACGTTTAGCGAGATAACGAAAAAGAACTTGATTGATTCGTATAGAATGAATGTCGACGAAACAGGTATCAATATTGGCGGCATAAGACACTGGCTACATTGTGCTAGCAATGATTCATGGACAGATTTTTTTCCGCATGAAAAACGCGGCGGCAAGGCGATGGATGCCAGAGGTATCATCCCTGAGTTTGGCGGTGTCCTGTGCCATGATCATTGGAAGCCTTATTATCGTTACGAACATTTATCGCATTCATTATGCAATGCGCATCATTCAAGAGAGCTCATTCGGGCTTTTGAGCAGGATGGGCAACAGTGGGCGCAAGCGATGGATGAACTGCTCAAGACCATCAACAATGCAGTCCATGATGCAGGCGGTTCGCTGGATAACGCTAATGCCAACGATTATCGGCAGCAGTATAAATATTTACTCGAATGCGCCGAATTAGAATGTCCAGCGCCCCCCGTTGAAGAAAAAGGAAAAGGAAAGCCGGGGCGGCAAAAACGCAGTAAAAGTCGAAACCTGCTTGAACGGCTGATCAATTACGAAGCGGATGTGCTGAGATTTATGACCGACGCCGAGGTCCCGTTCACCAACAATCAAGGTGAAAATGACATCAGAATGACCAAGGTACATCAGAAGATTTCGGGGTGTTTCCGCTCAATGGAAGGGGCTGAAATTTTCTGCCGAATACGGGGTTATATATCGAGTGGCCAAAAACATGGGGTGAGCAGCAGCGAAGCGATGGAACTGCTGTTTGCTGGCAAGCTGCCTGAGTTTGCTAGCTTGCCGCCATGATCAATCATGATATCCCTTAAAACGGCCTGAACGCATTCGATGAGGGATGGTGGGGAATTGCGCGTAATCGCGAGAATATGGTGTGCCTGCTTTTCAGAGAAAATTTAATTGCTTTGTAAAAGCGGTAAAATACGCTGAATAATTACCAACCAAAATAGATCCTTAGGTAATTTCCTATAAATCAAAAAACTTGCAAAAGTTGAAAATACGAGGAAAGGGTCACCCATCAATCCGAACCAAAAAAGAATACAGAGCGATTTAACAGGCCTCGTTCTGGCCTTTCACAAGTCTTTTAATAATCGCTTGTATTTGACTTCCAAGTTGAGCTTCCCGTTGTTTCCTCGTGCGTACCTCGTGAGTCATTCGACCCACAGAACAATGCTGCCAAATCGATTGCAAGTCTCGCCGAGAGTTTCTAAAAACCCATAGCAATATTCGTCGTTATGATAAATAAACTGGCGGCCCCGGTTCATAACATGGTAAATAGCATTTTCATATTCGATACGCAGTGGTCTGAGCATTTGACTGTCCTTGTAGATTTTATTTCATCCTTGATCTCCCTTTGTAGACTGGCTTAAACAACATACGGTTTTCGACCCTTCCGCCTTGGTTGTTGGAATCATAACCCGACCCCTCCGCCTAACACAATTCCTAGCCTTTAAAGTGCCTTCTCCGCCACGCCCACTGGCATCACCTCATCAGCCAAAACTGCAAAACGCTGTGGAAAAAACTTACGCACCAGCACATAAAACAGCGGCGTTAACATCAAACCAAACAGGGTAACACCTATCATGCCGCTAAATACGGCTATACCCATTGCTTGGCGCATTTCGGCACCGGCTCCGGTGGTCAATACCATCGGCAATACACCCATAATAAAGGCAATTGAAGTCATTAATATTGGGCGTAACCGCTGTCGGCTGGCTTCTAATACCGCCACCATAACGGTGTCTCCTTCGCGCTCTCGTTCACGGGCGAATTCGACAATTAAGATGGCGTTTTTGGTCGCCAGCGCCACCAGCACGATAAAGCCAATTTGAGTGAAAATATTATTATCACCGCCACTGATAATGACCCCGGTAATAGCCGACAGCAGTGTCATCGGCACAATCAGAATAATCGACAGCGGTAAGCTAAGACTTTCGTATTGCGCCGCTAGCACCAAAAACACCAACAAAATCACCAGCGGGAAAACCAGCATCGCGGTATTGCCCGACAGCTGTTGCTGATAAGCCAATTCGCTCCATTCGTATCTCATGCCGTTTGGCAAGGTTTCATCGAGGATCTTCGCCATCGCCGCTTGAGCCTGTCCAGAGCTGTAACCCGGCGCGGGTGCGGCATTGATTTCAGCGGTGATCAAACCGTTATAGTGCATGACCCGATCAGGTCCTGCCGAGCGATTGACGGTGACAAACGACCCCAACGGGATCATGTCTCCTTGACCATTACGCACTTTAAGATGACCGATCTGCTCTGGCTCCTGACGAAAGTCTTGTGCCGACTGAATATTAACCTGATAGTTGCGGCCAAATTGGTCAAAATCATTAACGTATAACGAGCCCAAATAAATCTGCAAAGTAGCAAACAAATCATCCACTGACACTCCCTGCATCATTGCTTTTTCGCGGTTAACATCAACATCAATTTGTGGCGTATTGACCTGAAAGCTAGTGAACGCCCCAGTCAATTCAGGCGCTGCCCAAGCTTTGTTAATCACCGCTTGAGTGTTCTCATACAAGGCGTTATAACCCATATTGGCTTTATCTTGTACCTGCAATCTAAAACCACCAATATTACCCAAACCACTCACTGGTGGCGGTGGGAAAATCACCGTATAAGCTTCTTTAATACCGCCATATTGTGCATTTAACGCCTCAGCCACGGCATTACCAGATAGATGCGCCAGCTCACGTTGCTCAAATGGTTTGAGTACCACAAAAACCACCCCAGCGTTAGGACTATTAGTGAAACCATTGATATTCAACCCCGGAAAACCAACCGCACTTTCTACCGCCGGATGTTCCATCGCAATACGCGACATTTCGCGGATCACCGCTTCGGAGCGGTCCAGCGAAGCCGCATCAGGCAACTGGGCAAAACCGACCAAATACATTTTATCCTGAGACGGAATATAACCCGTAGGCGTCTCGATAAACTGTTTAGCGGTTAAACCAAGCAAAGCAAAATAAAGCACCAATACAATGCCCGCGCCCCGGATCACCTTTTTAACCCCGATGCCATAAGCATCACTGCCTTTTTCGAACAAGCGGTTAAACGGCGCAAACAACCAACGACCAAATAACATACTCAGCAAACGGTCAAAGATATCTTTTGGTGCCCCTTTACTGCGTAGCAATAAAGCCGACAACGCCGGACTCAAGGTCAACGAGTTAAACGCCGAGATCACCGTAGATATAGTAATAGTCAAAGCAAATTGCAGATAAAATTGCCCGGTCAAACCAGACATAAACGCGGTGGGAATAAACACCGCAGCCAATACTAAAGTGGTAGCAACAATAGGACCTGTGACCTCACGCATCGCTTGTTGTGAAGCCGCCATTGGCGACAAACCTTTGGCGATATTACGTTCGACATTTTCAACCACCACAATGGCGTCATCCACCACAATACCTATGGCTAGCACCAGTCCAAACAACGACAAGGCGTTGAGCGAGAATCCTAACAAATGCATCACGGTAAAGGTGCCGATCAAAGACACCGGTACAGCCGCTAGCGGAATAATAGCCGCCCGCCAGTTTTGCAAAAATAGCACCACCACCAACACCACCAGCGCTAGTGCTTCAAACAAGGTGGTAATAACCGCTTTAATCGAGCCGCGTACAAACACGGTTTGGTCATAAACGATATGATATTCAACCCCTTCTGGGAAAGTCTCTTTAAGTACTTCCATTTTTGCCCGCACCGCATCAGAAATGGCAATAGCATTAGAGCCTGGACGTTGAAAAATTAGTTGGGCTACCGCAGGTTTGTTATTGAGCAATGAGCGCAAAGCATAGTTGTTAGCACCCAGCTCAACTTTGGCAATATCACTTAGCCGCACAATCTCTCCACGTTCGCCGACTTTAACCACAATTTGACCGAACTCTTCTTCACTGGTCAAACGACCTTTGAGATTAATCAACAGCTGAAATTGATTTTCACCACTGGGCTGAGCGCCGAGGCTACCAGCGGCAACCTGTTGGTTTTGTTCACGAATAGCCGCAACCACATCCATTGCGGTCATGTTCAACGCCGCCACTTTTTGCGGGTCAAGCCAAATACGCATCGAATACTCACCAGCCCCCATCATTTGCACCGAGCCTACGCCACTAATTCGGGCAAGTTCATCTTTAACATTAAGGGTGGCGTAATTAGACAGGTACAACATATCATAACGTTCATCTGGAGACGCCAAATGCACCACCATGGTCAGGTCCGGCGACGACTTTTCAGTCACCACACCAATACGCTGAACCTCTTGCGGCAACCGTGGCAATGCCCGGTCAACGCGGTTTTGCACCATGATTTGTGCCGCATCAATATCAGTACCCAATGCGAAAGTCACCGTCAGGTTAAGTCTGCCATCTGGTGAAGCTGACGATGACATATATAACACCCCTTCGGTGCCGTTAATTGCCAGCTCCAGCGGTGTTGCTACGTTATCGCCAAGTACTGTGGCATTGGCTCCGGGATAATGGGCAGTCACCACCACGGTTGGCGGCACCACATTAGGGTATTCGGTGATCGGCAGATTAATCAGCGAAATACTGCCGGCAATGATCAACATCATCGATAAAACGGCAGCGAAAATCGGCCGAGTGATAAAAAATTGAGAAAAATTCATAAGGCGCTACGAACCTCGCCAACCGCTATTTCGGTGAGTTTATCGCGCTGCCAAGCAATGCGTGACTGATCAAACTTCAACCGAGCAATCACTTCATCATCGGTCATCGCCACTGTGCTTGGATCCACAGTCGCCCCCGATTGAACCCGTTGCAGGCCATTAACCACAATGCTATCGCCAGCCGCAAGACCCGATGTGATCACCCGCAGTCCGTGGATTTTTTTACCCAAAGTCACCGCTCGGTAAACCACTTTATTGTCATTGGTGAGCAATAATACAAAGCGATTGGTCTGATCGGTGCCGACCGCTCTGTCATCAATCAAGATACCGTCGTGACTGATGTTGTCGATCAGCTTAATCCGGCTGAACAAACCCGGGGTGAATTCACCTAACTGATTATCAAACACTGCCCGAGCACGCAAAGTGCCGGTCTGAAAATTGACGTGATTATCAATAAAATCGATAGTGCCACTGTGCGGATAACCGACTTCGTTAATCAACCCCATAAATACCGGCGCTTTAATACCATCAGCGGTTTGATGCTGTGCCTTGGCGTATTTAAGGTAGGTTTGTTCATCGGCGTCAAAATAAGCATATACTTTATCGGTAGAGACCACCGTGGTCAGGCGGCTGTCACCGGCTGTTACGTAGTTGCCTCGGGTAATTTCAGCTCGGGATACTCGACCGCTAATAGGCGCTCGAACCTGACAATATCCCAACTGCAGTTTGGCGTTATCCAGCTCGGCTGCTCGCATTTGGACAAAAGCCCGAGTCTGTCGCTCACGAGCAATACGGTTGTCCAGCTCTTGCTCAGAGATAGCTTTTTTATGGCGTAACTTACGGCCCCGTTGCAACTCGCTTTGTGCCAATATCACCTGACTTTTGGCATCTGCCAACGCAGCTTCGGCATGGCGCAAGGCAATTTCAAACGGTACAGTATCAATCACAAACAATACATCGTCAGCTTTGACCAAACTGCCTTCCTTGAAATAAACCCGGTCAATATAACCGGAGACCCGAGGTCGCAATTCAACAATTTGCGGCGCTTCTAGCCGTCCGGTGAACTCATCCCAGCCATTGATTTTTTGGCTGATCACCTCGGCAACACTGACTTGCGGTGCGGCTTGCACCGCATTAGCCGTTTCAGTACTGATCGCAGGCTGACAGCCCGACAATAGACTAAGTGTGCCTAGCATCAGCAAAACGTTTTTTAACCGGGCTTTTTTTAACTGAGCTCTTTTTAACTGGGGAGCGAACAACGCGGATAAGGGATCGCTGATTTGGCCCAAGAGGCGGCCTGACTTCATGTTCATCTGAGTTTCCTAATGATAAATTTTTGATGCGACATTCTAAATGCTGCAACTCATCACTGATAATTTTAAGTTGGTATGCGATACATCATTAAATGTAATGTGTTAGCTGGCTGTGTTTGCAGATAGTATTTACGAGGTCACAACCTCGTCGACAAAATCCTGCAACCACGGTACAACAGGCTCTTCCGGGTCAAGATGCTCCACCGCATCGACTTCAAGACAAGGCATCAGTTCAGCGCAATTGAGCCGTGCCAGCAAGGCATTGACCTGCTTGCCTGCACGGCAAAAAGTTTTGCCATAACCCCGATCACCAAAGGCGATCAGGCCATAAGGTTTAGCGTTAAAATCCGGTGTTTTAGCTTCCAAGTCGTCAACCAGTTCAATGATATTTTGCGGCAAATCCCCCTGCCCGGTGGTTGAAGTGATAAACAACAGCTTTTCAGCCGCTTCAAGCTCGCTAACTGTCGCTTCGAGCAAAACACGGCTGCTATGACCGGCTCGTTTGAGCATTTTCGCCGCCAACTCGGCAATGGCTTCAGAGCCGCCGTAAACAGTGCCAACTACTATCGTTACATCAGGTATTGCGTTTGACATGAATTTTCCTTATTAATAATAGATATAAAAACGCGAATAAATTCGCGTCTACGAGACGGCTTCTGCAATGACTTCAATCATCTCAAAGTCATCTTTGTTCATACCACAATCAGGGCACTCCCAACTATCTTCGACATCTTGCCATTTGGTGCCAGCAGCGAGTCCAGATTCTTCATCGCCCTGCTGCTCGTTATACACCCAACCACACACTACACATTCCCAAATCTTATACATTTTAATTCACTCTTTAATCATGTTTAAATCAATAAACTTTTTTTTCGACAAACAAAAACCGCTGACTGGCCATAGTCGCCATAGCCTGCGACACCCGTTCACTATCGAGCGTCTGCAAAATCTGGTTAAACGCTGCTCGGGCAGCCATGGCATTGTCACAAGGGGTATCCCAAACATGTACCACTTCAGTGTCATTAGGCGAAGGACTCGGTGATTGCCAACTGCATACCAACATTTCCCAGCCGTCATTTTTAGCAATTTGCTGACTTAACCAGCCCAGCTGTTGACTAAAAGCGTCTAAATCATTGTGACGCACTCGAATGGTGGCAATAAACTGAATACTCATAGATTAACCCCCAAACCAATAGTGATCACTTCATCAAATAACTGCTCAATATCCGCTTTGGTAGTATTGAGATTGACCACACACACTCGGATCAAATATTGGCCCTGATGCCAGGTATGCGAAGGAAAACTTTGCCCCTGCTGTTGTAATCGTACCAATAAGGTTTGATTGAGCGTATTGAGTTGCGCCAACGTCAACGGCTCAGACGTTTCAGGCACAAAGCGAAAAGTGGTGATACTCAGGTGACAACTACAGGCTTGTATCAGCGGATGGTCACTGGCCAATGAATATAAATATTGTGCCAGCGCAATATCTTCGCTGATCATCTGTTGATAACCCTGACGCCCGGCGATCTCCAAACTCATTCTGACTTTTAAGGCACGAAAACTCCGCGTGGTTTGCGGTCCCAAATCTCTGAATTGCAAAGTGGCGGCATCGCCCGGATTATCTGTCGAATAATAATCGCCGCTTTGGCTAAAGGTATTAATCAACACTTCCCTCGATTTAGTCAAAATACAACCAACATCAGCAGCGGCATACATCCATTTATGTGGATCGATGGTGACCGAATCAGCCCTACGTAAGCCAGCTAATTCAGCTGGTGCCTGAGGTGACAAAATCGCTAATCCACCATAAGCCGCATCAACATGAAACCAAATATCGCGCTGGGCACACAGTATTGCCATTTCGTCCAACGGGTCAACAATACCCAAAGAAGTACATCCGGCAATACCCACAACCATCAACGGAATAAGGCCAAGGGCAATGTCAGCATCAATTTTGTCATTCAAATCAGTCAGCGATAACTGATCACTGGCGGTGGTATCAACGGTAGTGATCACCTCAGGAGCAAAGCCACTTAAATCCGCTGCCGCCGCAATACTGCTATGTACCCGGTTACTCGCATAAATCCGATAACGGCTTAGATTGGCCTGCCGCGCTGAGGCCGTCGCCATTTTGGTTTTACTGTATAGTGCCACTTTAAGCGCCACCAAATTGGCAATCGAACCACCACTGACAAACAATCCACCGCAATGATCAGCAAAGCCTAATAGTTGCGCCATCCACTGGATCGTCTGCGCCTCAATCATAGTACTGAGCGGCGAAGTCGCCGAGCTGGTGACCGGCGGATTGACTGCCGAAGCGAGAAAATCAGCCAGTGCTGAAGTATCACTGGCTGCGCCCATAATGTAGGCTAAAAATCGCGGGTGAGAAGTAGAAACCCCCTGCTCACTCAACAGTTTGGTAAAACGCATAAACACTTCGTCAGCATCAGCACCCTGTTGCGGCATCTCGCCCGCACTATCAATATCGCTGAACAAAGGATCTTGTACCACTGGCCTTACCGCCACATCGTGGGCGTCGTCCATTCGTGCGGCCAGCGTATCAATCAGTTGATAACCAATCCGGCGAAACTGTTCACTGCCCAGCGTCAATGGTGACTGGCGGGTTTCGCTGACAAGCTCAGTGGCATTGTTTTTACTCATCTATTTATGCTTCCGCCAATTGCGCTTCTTGAACAGTTTCTACCTCATCCTTAGTTTCTATCGGGATCGGCGCTGGTGCATACAGATTATCTCTATTCAACCAAGTCTCATGGATATAGGTCCACTTAACCCCATTAGGGGCATTATCATCTCGGCTAAACAAACAAGTGGTCATTCTGACCGTAGTCTCACCGTCAATTTCACGCCATTCTCGGTATTTCACCAAAACCTGATCAGGCATAACAGTGATAGGCACAAAGCTGCTGGTCCACACTTTGGCATCCGGAAATCTTTTCCATGCAGCCAAAAAGCGTTTGCTCAAAGCCGAAATCGCATCAATATCGCCATTAGGCGCGACCAATTCACACAAAGGGTCAAAGCTGTCCATAAAACGCGCCTGATTGGCCGCATCATTAGCGATATCACCACGAAACCACTGTTGAAAATACTGATGTAAATCAACCACTTCTTTGGCTGCGCGATCAACTAATGACAAGGGTCGGTCTGCGCTTGGTGGCGGACAGGCACCGCGAAAAGCAAAGGCATAATCGGTTGAACCGAGATATTTCACCGCTTCAAGCCGCGCCACCCCTTCTTCAACCGTCGGCTGATGGCCCGCTTCAACCCACCACAGCGCCGTTACTGGCCCTTGCAATTCATGAAACCAGCTGCGTGCCGCCCGATAAGGCCCACTATGAGCACTTTTGAAGACAAACTCGCGTAAAGATTTTAACGAATCCCATACCGACATATTCAATAACACCATTGGATTGTCATAACCACGAAACGCGGTGGCGTCTCCGGCATCAGATTGCAAACGCCAAATAAACCCGTCACGGCCATCGGCCAACTGATTTATCTCTTGAAGTTGATTGGTAAACCCGTCCATTCGGGGATCGTCAAGCGGATATTTGGCCAACGAAATACTGAACTGAGCCAGTTGATACTGTTGATTTGACATGTTGGGGGTTCTCCTGTTGTCAGACGGCGCTAGCTCGCCGCCAGTTCAGCCGCCACCGAGTCGGCACCAGCTTGAATAAATCCAGTTAATTGATACTCAGGAAACTGCTGAGACATTGCGGTTTCCACTAAAGTTTTTTGTTCTGGCGTCAAGGTTGTTGCACCCTGTGCCTGTTTGGCAACCTCACTGCGATAAGCCTTAACATAATCGATTTGCAAAGCAATCAAAGCCGCTGGTTGTCCCGGCTCGCCATGACCGGTAAACAGCTGATCGACATCAGCCAATTCTTGCGCCAATTGATCTAATACCGTCAACCATTGGCCGCTGTGCCCATCGTTCATAAAACCATGCATCTGGTTAAATACCACATCACCGACAAACACCGCAGCTCGATTTTCACCGATGGTAAAATACAAATCACTGCTCGATTCAGCCGCCCCCAAATCCCTGAACTGATAGCTCAAGCCATCCAGTGACAACACACTGCCATCAGTGACGAACTCATTGGGTAACACTTTTTCTGTTGGCCAGTCATCACCAAAAAATGGTTGCCACTTAACCGCTTTTGCATCCACCGAATCACGGATACACTCAGTAATACCTTGAGTGCTGATCACCGCAATGCCAGCAAACTGCGCCAACAATAGGCTATTGCCATTGTAATGATCTGGGTGACCATGGGTGATGATGATGGCGATCAGCGGTTTGCCGATCTCAACAATCAGTTCAAGTAACGCCGCCGCATCAGAGACAATCATAAAAGTGTCGACTGCTACCAGCGCATTGTCGGTTTCAATTAAATAAGCATTGGTCAAAAAAGACCGAGGCTGAGAAGTCAGCATATGAATACGGGGGTTTTCCTCCGCATTGATATTAGCGAAGTGTCGGCTATAGGTTAGGGTTTTACTCATCATCATTCTCATTGTTAATCGGGATGACAACGCATCCCAAAATTCATTATTACAATTCAGCTGCCGGGTTAGCATTATGATCTGGCGTGACGATTTTGCCTGCCAATTCGCCAAACAACACAGACACACCACCAGCGGGTGGCGATAACAAGTGATCTTTGACCAGCAACTGATTAACCAGTGCCAAATCTACCACCCCAACCCGGGGATAGATATGGTGTTCACTGTGGTAACCTCTTGGCAACGCAGAGAAAAACAGTTTAAACAACCAACCATCATGACGAGTGCGGGTATTGATTTGCAGCGCTTCGGTGGGTTTTTCCCAGCGGTGTTCAGTTAAATCATGAAAACGTAAAATCATCGGATAAATGGTGTACATCGGTAATATCCAATAAACTAAAAACTCAGACCATACCCCCAATGCCGTGATCAGCAGCAAGGCAACGGCAAAAAAACCGAGTTTTAAACGTCGTTCAATTTCCATTTCAGCATCGTCCTGATAGGGCTTAAACAGCCCCAACAGATGGGTATACTTGCCACTGCTGATTTCGCCGCCTTTGTCACTAACATGATCTTGACGACCGACAATCAAATCGCGAATATTCAGCAAGCCACCAGAGACAACTTTGTATGCCAGCTTGGCCAACGATGGTGACGCCAGCGTATCGCCTTTGTTTTTACGGCCAACGTAATTGGGGTCTAACTCGGTAAACAAATATTTGTGATGCAACATATGCACTCGACGCCATTGCACAAATGACCACGCTTCTGGATGGTGAAACATCACCAAGTTAGACAGCACGGTGGCAACAGATTGGTTGAGGGATTTGTCTTCAAACAGCGCATAGTGGCTGGCATCATGATTGATGATGTACAAGGAATGTTGGCGGCCAGCGATCAGCACCACAACCAGTGCAGTGAACCACCAAGTATCGATATAAATGCCCGCGCCAATTAACCCGGCAATCGCCAGATAAACCACGGCATACAGGCCGATACTGCGCAGGGCTTTGGGTTTAGACAATTGGGCGATCAGCGGTTTGTTACTATCGCTTACCCGCTTGCGGAGTTCTTGATGGGTCAGGTGTAATGTGGTCGGCCCGGTCTCTACGCCGATCTCAGCGGCATTGCCGCTATTGGTCTGCGTCATGATGCTCACCCTTCAATTGATTTTCAGCCGCTGCCTCAGCCCGACGTTGGTACAATGCAGTGACAGTTTCACCACCCGATCCCCAGTTATTAGTGCTGATCTCTTGGATCACCACATAGGTGCTGTCAGGTTTTTTACCCAACACATTAACCATGACGTCAGTCACCGATTTAATCACTTCGGCCTTTTGCTCGTTAGTGATCCCCTCAAGCAATTGAATATTGATATATGGCATGATGATAACCTTGCAGTTGGTTGTTCAGATTGCTGGCAACCCATTGTCCTTACAGCTTGCCAGCAGATTGTAATGCTTATTTTTTGTTTAATTCGGTATAAGAAACGTCATTATTAAGCATACGAGCATATAAACGATCTAACACTTCAACAATGGTATCCAAGCGACGCAGGGCACCGAGTACCAGCGGCTGCATTTGGCTGCCATCGTGTGCCAAAATTGGCAAAGCGACATGATCGAGCAAGTCATCAGCGTGAACTTCGTCCACTGTGGTATGTTCGATGTGGTAGTGCAGGTTGTAATCATCAAAGCCCAAACGACGATAGCCGTCGATCAGGTATTGGAAACGGCCAGGGATCATCAATTCAGTCGCCAGCAAAGCACCAGATAATTCAGTGTGGCGAGTACGATCTAATCCCATGCTCAAATACATGTTAATCAGTTGCAGCTCTTCGCGGACAAACAATTCGGTATTGTTGATATAACAATTTTCATCCATGTCCAGTGTATTCATCATGCGGGCACGCAATTTGCGATGAACTTTTTCATCAACCGCACGGCCAACTTCATCCCAATAGTTCTTAACAAATTCCACTTTGATATCACCGTAAATGCCCGGCAACATAAAAGCGATAATGTCACCAAACAGCATTTCTAGCGGCGTCTCTTGGAAAAAGAACTCTTTCGATTGCTCCAGCGTGGCTTCATCTCTGAGGTAAGTAAATATCGGATGCAATTCATTAGATTTGTGCTCTGCAACCACTTCGCGGATCCAAGTCCCAAAAGCACTCACTGTTGGCAATTCGGCCAAAGTTGACTGATGTTTTTCTAACTCTGCCGCTTCCCAGGCACGGTCAATCGTGTGTTTAACCGTGGCGATAAACGGATGATGGATATTTTTGGCTTTATTAATCCATGACACTGACAAATGGGCAATATTGATTTCATACAGCACTTGATGAACCTGTAACAAAGAGGCTTCATTGCCAGAAAACGCGCTGTTGATCACCCCTTGCATATCATTCAAAAAAGCTGACTGATCTTGTTTTGAATAGTCACTATCCAAATCACTGTTGAAAATAAATTCACGTATAATATTTAACATACCATCTTCCTAAAATCTTGTTACCATATACCGATTAATATTATTTGATTCAATTTAAACTTTAAACAGTATTTTAATCGTCTAACAAAGAACACAAATAATCGCGAAACTGCACAGGTCAATAATGGCTACAGCATAGCCACCACTATCCCATCAGAACTCTACATTTGTCACTGTAATACGCCAAACAATTTTATCCGTATCAACAACAAGAATCCGTCTTAATGGGCACTTCCATTAGTACCACCACAAGGACAAATTCAATCAATAAAACATTCCCTTTTTACAACATGCTGAAATATAAGGGTTATTATAAATGACGGCCGCAGTCTATCCACGTTTGTTTCTATTGTCAAAGTTTTTTGTTGTTATTTTTGTAGTGTTTGATCTGTGTTAAAACATGTCATGTGTTTACAATTTAATACAAATTTAGACAAAAAAAACATTGACCAAAAGAGGCCAAAACAGTTACAGGCGGTGATGTCACAGACATCTCAAACCACCCTAAAAGGAAATTATGCCTTGTAAGTTTGCAGTTATTAAGATGGGATTGTTTTGGTTAAAAATTCGCGCAGAAACGCTTAGCATTAGGCCATAACGGGGTAAACTAGAAGCAATAAAACAGCAACAAAAATGAATGTTTATTCAAACTTGTGAATAACACTATCTGAGATACTCTCAGCTGTAGCTGTACGGTAATCAGCTCGCGCTAATAAGCCAAAACGGCCAAAATGAGCTAGCTATAGGCTTGGACAGGGACAAAATAAAGTTGGGATATAGTTTAGATTGAGGGTCAATGAGGTTAAGACAGGTTGAGATTAAATTTGGGTTGAGTCTAGATTATGCTTGCCATTGAACCCTGCTGATGAACAATCGCAATAACACAAGATAAGGATAAAAACAGTCAAGGGGATTGATTAGAAAAGCGGCTTGTGGGTCATCACTAACGTTAGACCCAACAATTAACCGATAGACAGACGACGGACTTATTCTGCAATATCTTTGGGCATATCTTCTTTGATCTCATGCCAAATCTTGCCACTTTCGACACCATAACGGCGCACAACAAAAATTGACTCGTCGTGTTTGCCTTCTAATGCGCAGGCTCTAAGTTCGGCATAA
>CBDIDQ010000052.1:0-13646 GCA_965277695.1 Alteromonadaceae bacterium | reverse complement strand
TTAACTCAGATACCGGAAACGGAACTATACAAAACGGCTGGCGGTGTCGTGGTTGATGCTGCGGGTAAGTCAGTAAACGTCAATGGAGCGCCGCTACTGATAGATAAAAATAATCGCTTGGTTAATCGTTACGGTAACCCAGTGAGGTTTCGAGGTCAGGATTTGTATTTGTCAGATCAGCAGCAAATTGTCGATGCTAATGGCAATACCATTCGACAACAAGATGGCCAAGCGCTGCGGTTGACTGAAAGTGGATTGGTCGACTCATCCGGTCAGCCCGTTCTTCACCAATCAACCACAAGGGAAGGGGCGCTGAGTCAGGTGAAAGATAATGGCAGAGTCATTGTTAAGCCAGAGCAGTTACCAGTAGTCCCACCAGAGCCCGGCAAACAAACCCCAACTGATAATCCATCAAACATACAAAAACCCGTTGCCGAGCGCGAAAAGCAGACAGCTACAGATAAAGAGAAGACTATCGACAGTGGAATAGAGATTATTGATGAGCAGATTTTTCTCGATACCAGCAAAGTGTCGCTGGAGGACCTTTCTAGATTACAAAAGCGTTATGCCAGTATTAAAGCAGGCGTCAGGGGCCAACTTGACAATGTGATCGCGACTATCAGTCAAGCCAAACCGTCTTTTTCAGTCGTTGTTGGTGGTCACGCATTGTCTGGAGTCCGCACCGGGCTTACTGCTGACCTAGCCAAAGCTGGCGCTGCTGAGCCAATGGCAGCACAGCAAAGCGACAAAACTAACATCAGTCTGAGTGCCGGGGAGTTGCTTTATGGTGTCACCCAGTTTGAAGCCAATACTGATTTTGGTGCTGAAATTGGCGTGGCGGTGGTCAACTTACCTCAGGGACACCCTTTTCATAACGCCATACTATTTGGCACTTTTGCGCTCAGGTTCGACCAAATGGTGTTGTCCTTTAACAAGATATGCGCAACCAAAGCGGCTTGCACCGCCATTAATGGCATTGCGCTGAATCCTGACACTGCATCAAGAGGGATTGCCTCGCAAGTGGATCATCATTATCTTCACCGATTAGGTGGACTGTTTGTTTCCACTCTGATTTACGGAGCCTCTGAGGCCGCGTCGGAAACCACCCAACGAACAGAAGAGGCTACGTCAACCGGGTCAAAAGTGACGACATCAGGGCTATCGGGTAAACAACAGGTCTATCGAGCAGGCGGAAAAGTCGGTGAACGCTTTGCCGATGTGTTTTCTGAGAATATTATTCGACCTTCAACAGCGCTGCTGCCTGCCAATGAAGAGATTGCGATTTATTTAATGGATAATGTAGTTCAGGAGTAATATTCGGTGTTTTTGATAAACGCCACTTTTCAACATTCTTTACTGGCTGTCATGGGTGGATAGCCTTAATCTACGCCGACAATGCGCAAAGACCCCTTAACTGTAATGGCTGTAACCAATGACAAATGAATTTTCGCAGGATGAGTTTTTGGATAGTGAGGACCTTGAGCATGATGTGCCCGAAACACAGGTGCCTGATGGCAGGTCAAAGGCGAGGTTGGCTCGACTAAAAATTTTCTTACAGGAGAAATTGACGTCTCGCAAAGTCATTATCGGCGTTAGTGGCGTGGTGATACTGGTGTCAGGCGCTGGTTTGGCGGTTATTGGCCATAACCAAGGCTGGTTTACACCGCCAGAGCCAGTGGTGCAATTTGGCCTAGCCCAACGACCTGTCCAACAACCTGTAACGGGTCATTTAAAATCTAGTGATAGGCCGGATGGAGACCGTGTTGCTGCCCACATTGAGCAACTCATTGATCAACGCGTACAGGCGTTTATCAGTCAATACCCCACCAAAGGGCAAGTTGAACGTTCATTTTTAACCGCGCATGACGACTATGCTACAAGGGCTTCAATTGAACAGGTATTAGCGCGATTAAAACAGCTTGAGACAAAATATGACCAATTCACTGGACAGATTGCTTCTGTTGATAACAAGCTCAATCAGCTCGATATAGCCGGGTTGAAAGCCACTATCATCACTGAACTGTCATCAAGCGGATCCGCTGATAGTGATGCGGCTGTGGTAAAACAGCTGTTTGAGCAATATGAACAAGAATCTCAGCTCATAGCGAGCCTGAAACAAGCAGGGGTGTTGTACCAGCAACAAACGGCGCAAAGCATGATGACGGCTAAGCAACACTTAAAGACGCTCACCACGCGGGTGTTAGCACTTGAAAATGCTAAAGTGTCTATCGACCGTTTGATGGCTGATACTAGCACCCCTTTGACTATCGAGAAAAAAAGACATTCGTATTATTTAACCATGGCCAGCGACAAAATCGCTTTTATCGTTAATACCCATACCACCAAACAAATGAGGGTTCAGGTCGGCGCTGATATATCCGGTTGTGGTCGAGTCACTGAAATAGACCCTTCAACCCGAATGGTTAAAACAACAGATTGCACCATTTATTCAAAAACGCATTCAACAGCTCATTCAACTGCTCATTCAACAGTCAAGGCGTCAGCATCAGGTGTGCCCTATGGATGACTTTGGCCAACTGGCGATTAATGCCGCCAGTAGCATTCCAGGGATTTTATACGGATTTCGCCATGTGCTGGCAACCATGGGCATTTTCACCGTCGCGGCGTCATTGGCTCATCAAGCAAAACGGGGGCGCAGCGGCGAGGGGATGCTAGCTGAGACGGTGATGGGATTAGTCATTGGCAGTGTGATGGCGTCAATCCAAACCGTGGTTGCTGTGGTTGGTCAGTCGCTGTTGGGTGATGCCCAAGACCCGATTTTTCTGGAAAGTTTTAATCCCCATGGCACCAACCCAACCCAGCTGGGTATTCAAGCGGTGATTGCCTATATCAATATGTTGGGTTGGTTTGCCGCAGGTAAAGGGCTGTGGACTTATCGCAACGGACCAAAATTTGCCCAACCGGGCTGGTTTGGCAATGGCACCGCCTATTTAGTCTCAGGCACGTTAATGGCCAACTTTTATGTTTTTGCTGATGTGTTGGGGTTAACCATTGGCTCAGTTAGTGTGGGGACGGATTATTTTAAATTTTCGTGAAGGGTTATTTTTAGGACGAGAATTGAGTCATGTTTATGGACCTAATAAATTTTATTAATTGTGTTGTAGGCTTGTATCCACGCACTCCTAAGGGGCCAAAATTCGAGTGAATCTGAACTAAAAACATTATGAGGCTTGATTTTTATTTTTTACACCCTTAATTGATCTAATTATAGTACCTAATTCACCATTGGTTATGGTCTCTAATAGCCAGATGATCATTAATGTTTTAATTGATTTGATGATGCCTTAAAATTAAAAACTGTAACAAGACAGCTCATCCGACGCAAAAATGTGCGGTTGATTTAAGCGTTAAAAAACTATATCGAGAATATATGAAAAAAATAATTGCAGTCGTCAGCATTTTACTCCCTTTGTGTGCGCAAGCCGGGACTTGGACAGGTTGGGGTAACGTAACTGAAATACAAACGTACGCTAGTAGTTCTTTTCGTTTTAAAACATCTGCATCATTTTTAGGCAACCAAAAGGGTGCAGAACCATGTGGAAGTGGCTGGTATGTAGTTTCTGATTTCACCGGACTTCACAAAGAAAGTATTTCGCTAGTGTTGACTGCGTTTACTGCCAATCAGCAGATTAGAGTAAATGTGAGTGGTTGCGGCGGTTATAACGCTTCTGATACTCAAGCTAATTATATAAATGTAAAAAAATAGTTTCGAACAAAACTTTTAATGCTTAACAGAAAATTGTTGACTCATCTGGCCAAAGGGCTGATTTAATTGTTTCACTGTAAAGGGTCGCCAGCCGGAAAATGACGGTTTCCGTTCAATACCGATTAAAACTGCTGAGCAGCTGTTTGGTGCTGATGGTTCACCGCTATTATATGACCGTAAGCAGGTGTTTAAACAAGCGGACGGTACCCTGATTGATGCATCGGGTCAGTTGATCACTGGCAAGGATGGTAAAGCGTTAACCCTGAATGAGCGGGGCGATATTGTTGATAGTGCAGGCCAGCAGGCTGACTTAAGCCGATTTACACTGGCGGGAAAAGCCATTGAAAACGGTCATTTCAGTATGACCGATAACTAGCCATTTGCACCCATAGGCAGCAGTGGTATTAACCGAACAGCGGATGGATTGTTGGTTGATGACAAAGGCAAAGCCATCACTTTTAACAAAAAACAGTTTCGATTTTTTCTTTTTCAGGGCATTGATGAGGGGGTTTTAGTACTGTTGGCGACTGTCTCTACCACACCTGTAAAATAATCGTTTGACATTGAATTAGTAACAGTTTAAGTTGTGCGCGTCTCCTTTTCAGTAGGGTACAACCGGGCATGACTGATGAACTAAAACAGACAGGATTGTCAAAACAAATAATACAAACAAAAAGAATGGAATACATGAAAAAAATTATCAACACACTACGCTATCTTTTGATGGTGCAACTTTTTATATCAGTAGCGGCTCACGCCGTTGAAACCCCATCGCTGAACAGTCTGCCTTCAACACAAAGTGTCGGTAGTTCGCAGTGGATCCACTGGACCAGAACGGACCCCATAAGCTACTACGTACTTAAACGAAATCTTAATGGCGGTGCCTGGACAACTGAGGGGGTTTACTACAACTTGACTAACGGTGCGAAATTATCATTTAGCCAACCAGGTACTCATTGTTTTAAAGTGATTGCCACTTATAGTGGTGGTTGGTCGGGTTTTTCTAATCAAAGTTGCAGCTATGCCGGATACAAAGGAACCATAACAGGGCAAGGTGCTGTACTCTTATCCACGGGTCAAAGTTATACCTTTTCTTCTGGTAGCGTCTCTATTTCAGATAGCGATAGTAATAACCACTCTGTTTATTCCGTGGGCGCAGGTGCAAATTATTCGGTGTCGGGCACAAGAGTCACACCTGTTGCCGGGTTTGGTGGCACACTATCAGTGCCAGTGAAATATAAAGATAACGAGGGATTTATTACCAATACCTATTATTTTTCTATTGGTGTAATCGGCACGGCCAGTGATCCTACTGTGAGTTATGGCGAAACGCTTGGTAGTTTTACATTGAATTGGAACGCATCGCGTGGTGCTGCAAAATATAGAATTGATCAATATACCTATGACGGAGCTACTTCTAAATGGGATGGTGAAAGCTATACGACTTCGACCCAATTCAAATTTAATGATCGTATGAATGTTGATGGTTACCGTTATTCAATCTATGGTTGCACCACTGATACAAAATGCGTACCCAGCGCTGCTTCTATTATCGTTAAAGATCAACGTTTAAAAATTGAAGCTGATTTTTCTTCTCAATCATCATTCGATGAGCAATGGAATAAGCATTCAAAAGCCTGTGTGGATAGTGCGAGTATTGAAAACGCAAAAAAGGGTAAAACGGCAGGTTGTTATCGCGCTAACTCGATGGGGTATTACACCAAAGATACCGTTGAAGTCGTTGGTAATAGTGCCTTTATTAAGGTTAATGTGATGGAAACGGTCGATCCGGCAGTTGGGCTGTTGACTTGTAGTGCAGAACAGCTAAACCTTGACTCTACGATCAGCAATACTCAAGATCGGCATTATATTTTAACCTCAGGTTATTTTATTTCTAAAAACAAGTACAAATTTGGTAATGTCCATGCAGATCTCAGTTATCAACGGGTATTCGGCACTCAAAGTGGTATGTGGATCGACTCTGACTGGGGTGGTACCTCGGCAGAACGTGCAACAATTGGGCAAGAAATTGATGTTGATGAGTACGTCCCAAGAATCGACAGGTGGCATCAATCTCATCAATTTACTGTTCACTCTCACGATGAGCAACGCTATGTAAAATGTAACGGCCTGGGCTCTGCTTATACTTGCTTAACCAGAGGCTCTGATAGTACAGATGACGACAAGGGTGAGTATTATCTGGATTTGGCAGTTCAGGATGAGAAGGATGCTTTTAGTCATCAGCATACCTTTGGCGTTGAGTGGAAAAATGAAAACAGCGATATTACTTACACCTTATTTCGTGATGGTCAAAGCAAGGGTACCTATAGACATACTGATCTTGTTGATCACTCGTGGGAAACTGATCCAAACAAAGTCAGTGCTAATGCCGGTATCGCCATTGAACCGGATGCTGCCTACGTTAAATTTTCAATTGAAGTGGGTAAAGATTTTCATGGCATTTTATATGAAAAAGATGAGAAGGAGAATTTTATCTTAGATGAAAACGGTAATAAAATTGTGCTAATGAATGATAGAATGCGTTTATGTTCAGTCATTGGCAGTGCATTAAATGCTGATGGAACGATAGGAACACCTGCTGAATTAGACGAAAACGGCACTGAAATAGCACCCGCAAAAAGAACTGTCACACTCGGCGGCATGAAAGTCAATACTGTCACCATATATCCACAATCTATCGTGATCCCATAATTCAAGGTTGTGTCTTAAACGAGTAGCAATCAATATATATGCTAAATATATGTTGATTGCTGTGTTGCTGTGAACCGTATAATGGTAAATTTAAGAGATCTATAATGTCAGGTAAATTACAGTTTTTCGCAATATTGCTATTCAGCTTTATTGTTTTTTCCTATCTCGTTCAGGCAGCCACAGTGCCGGGTAGTGTTGGCTCTTTTACAACAACAGCGAGTCAGGTCACAGAGAAAGACACTGTGACACTTGCTTGGAGTAAACCATCGGGTTTTTCAGGCACGGTTAAATATAATTTGTAACTATTCAGCTTGTGGATAAACGATCCTTCCGGTGGGCATCGCTGAGGCTCTGCGCCACCCTACAAAGACTGTCCCCTCAACGGTTATCGCAATCAGTTGATATTGCAGTCTTTTGACAGGGCGGTGTATATAATATTCACCAATCAAATCATATACCCCAACCCTGAAAAGTCCGCTTATATCTGACGCGCAATCCCCGGTTTGTTAGCCTTGGCTCAACGCTTAATCACACAGACAACGGTTGCCCCAATGAAGATAAACAAAACGCCATCAATCACCAATAAAATTAATCATGCTTATTTGCAGCTCGGCACCTTTTTTGCGCTCAGTTTAATGCACCTTGAGGCATTCGCTGCGCCCAGCGGTGGGCTTAGCTTAGGCAAAGTCGGGGAGAATGTGGCGGGTCAAATGAGTGGTCTGACCAAAGGGATCCTTTATTCATTCGCCACAGCAGGTGTCCTGCTGGTTGGATTTGGCACCATGAAATGGCAAACGTCGAGAAATAACCAAGAGGACACGCCTAAAGAGGCCATAAAAGCCACCGCTATCGGGTCAGTGCTTTTAGCCATTCCAATCATTATAACGCTCGTGAACGTATCTTTTTTTGGTTCGGATGCATCAGCAAAAATGCAAAATTCCGTGATCACATCGGCCAACAAGTAACGGCTAATGTTTTGTATTCATCCTAACTTGACCGCAATGAATTTGACGCTGTATAACGATGAAACCGAGAAACAAACTGAAATCTTGTCTCAGTCAACAAATCTGGCTGTGACACAGCGGTTGGTGCAATTGAAATATACCTGCCAATGCTGCGGTTTACGGTCTCGGCCACACAAAAAGGTGATCACCGGTTACATTGAAGTGTTTGAGCTTGATGGCCGTTCAACGGCGCTTTGCACCATGTGTATGCAAGCCATTCACTTGTCGAGAAAGCACCAATCGTATAACCACGGTTTGATCATCTATTGCCCGTCGTTGTCACAAGGTCAACTTAGTCGACTGGCCCAAATGCTTTATTTGGCCAAATTACGCCCTAGCAGCGGTGCAGAATATGCCGACCAATTGATTAATGATATTCAATCCAAAGGCGTTACTCCATTGGCACAGACCTTCCCCGGGCTTAAAACCGGTGCGTTGTCAGAGTTTATTAACCTTTGGCTATATGCCTCACCAAAAATGCATCGCAACAGCCAAGCACTGTTTAGTGGTCTGCGCTATTGGCCATTTGAAATGCCTTTTCGCCAGCAAATGCAGTTTTGGCAGGTTGCCACGTTCAATCATTTAACCGAGTGAGCACACGCTTTTATACCGATGCGATATCAACCTTATAATACCTTTTTTGATAAACTATTCAGACCTTTCGATTATCTGTCGCAATATGTGCATGATTCGTTATTTGCCATGAACCCACGAGATTTTATTGATCTGGAAACCGTGAATGATGAATTCACTCTGGTGATGCGCGAGGGCTCATTAGTCAGTTGTGTACGAATTGATGGATCAGCCAAAACCGTGCTACATGATGAAGTGGTGACCATTCTAGATGCGATGGAAACCAAGTTAACCGCTTATATGACCGATGGTTGTCATTATTTTAGCTTTTTTTTCTCGGCGGACCAAGCAGGTGTTGCTGCTGAAATTGACGATATCTATACCCATTCGGCGTTAAAGACTACGCATGATATTGGCCTAGACTGGGACGATTTGATTTATGAACAACGTGATGTGATGTTGCCTTACTGCCAGAAAGAGCGGGCTTATTTGTTGGTGTGGACCAATATTCATGGTCTGAGTAAAGAAGAAAAGCAGCAGATCCAAGTGGCCAAAGCGACGCAGCGCAAAGGCTTACCGCTCCAGTCCAGTGTTCAGTCTGCCGGTATGGGGGTGTCGGCTTATGTACAAAAACACCATTCGTTAATTAACAGTGTGGTTGAGGATATGCGCAATGTGGGGCTGGCGTGTGATTTGATGGATAGCCATGCATTCATTCATGAAATGCGCAATAGTATTGATAGTCAGTTTACCGGTCCCGACTGGTCACCATCATTACCCGGCGATCCAATCCCCTTTCGGATCAACGAAGAAACAAACCCTGATTTAAGTGGCATGGGTTATCCGCGACTCAGCGAGCAAATATTCCCCCGCGCGGCGTTTAGAGAGAATCATTCAGTGGTCGAAATTGGTGATACCCTATTTGCCCCCTTGACGATTGAAATTCCGCCCAAGCATCCTCAACCGTTTCAAGCGCTTTTTCAAAGTCTCTCCAATGAAAAAATCCCCTGGCGAATGCACATGTTGGTGCGCAAAGATGGTATGAGTATTTTTGGCTTTAAAGAAGTGTTGGCTTCATTTTTGGCTTTTACCCCAGGCACAGAAGATAATGACTATATCATTGCGGCCAAAAAGCAGCTCAAAGCCCTCAGAGATAAAGGCCAAGAAATTGTTAAACTGCAAATCGCCTTTTGCACGTGGGCACCCAAGGGTGAAACAAAGCTGGTCGAGATGAGACGGGCCATTCTCGCGCGTATTGTTCAAGGTTGGGGGGTTTGTCAACCCGCCCAAGCAGAAGGTGATGCGCTAGAAACCACATTAAGCTCTGTGCCTGGGGCGACTTTGGGCAGCACGGCTAACCCATCGGCTCCACCGTTATATGAGGCGATAAAGATGTCTCCGATAACTAGACCATCAAGCCCTTATACGGTGGGCTCTAAATTGCTACGGACCCGTGACGGTAAATTAATGCCGATTGAAATGAATTCAAAACTGCAATTGCATAAAACAACCTTGATACTGGGTCCTATGGGCACCGGCAAGTCAAATGCCATAGCCGATGAAAACATTGCCTTGATTCAAAGTGCCGGGTTGACGGAGTTGCCGTTTATTTCAATTCTCGACATTGGTCCGTCATCAAAGGGACTGATTTCGTTGATACGGGCCGCATTACCCAAAGAAAAACGCCATTTTGCGGTGTATGAGCGGCTGCAAAATACCAAAGAATATTGTATTAATGTGTTTGATACTCGCTTGGGGCTAAGGTATCCGCTGTCTACGCAAAAAGCCTTCATTAAGAATTTCATTGCCTTTTTGGCGACCCCAGATGATGCTGATAGGCCACCTGATGGGGTCTCGGGTATCGCAGATGCGCTCATCACACTGGCATATAAAACAGCTTCTGATCGCAAAACCGCCCATCACTATGTGGCCGGTGCCATGCCCCGAATTGATGAAGCCTTGGTACATTATCACTTCAGTGAGCATGGTCAGCGCAAGATGGTATTGTGGTGGGATGTGGTTGATTTTCTTTATCAATCGGGTGACTCTCATTTGGCCTCGATGGCTCAACGTTTGGCCGTACCAACGCTAAGAACTGTGGCATCTCTATTGGCCGACCATGCTATCACCTCAATCTACCAAGGGACCATTGTTAGCGGCACTGGCGAACCACTGCCAGCGTTTGTTAAACGCAAAATAATGGAAGCCCAAAACATCTACCCACTGATAGCTGACTACACCCGCTTTGACATCGGTGAAGCCAGAGTCATTTCGCTGGACTTGAATGATGTGGCCAAAGGTACCGGAGCAGATGCAACGAGAAGAACTGGCTTGATGTATATGTTGGCTTATCATGTATTGACCAACCACTTTTTTACCGGGCCAGATCATCTAGCCGAAATGCCTGGCGCTGTGGGCATATTTGACGTTGATTACCGGCCATACCATACCGCATACATTGATTCGATCAGTAAGCTGCCCAAGCGTTTTTGTATCGACGAAAAGCACCGGGTTGAAGGTCTGGTCAATGTGGACAAACAAATGGATCAGTCTGTGTTTGAAGGGAGAAAGTGGGATGTGCAGATATTGCAAGCCAGTCAATTGGCCAGCGCTTTTTCGGATGCGATAGTTCAATTGGCCACCAATATTTGGATTTTAGGTGCTGGCACCAAAAAAAATATTGAGAAAGTGGCAAAAAAATTCAAACTGTCTCCGTCGATGATTGAACTGCTGACCAACGATATGCGCAAACCCTCAAAAAAAGGGGCCACCATGATTGGCATCATCGACACCGAACGTGGGGTATTTGAACACCATATGCTGTCAACCAAGGGGCCGATTTTCTTGTGGGCAGTCAATACCAATAGAGATGATTCATTTGTACGAGATCGGTTGTATCAATTAATCCCCGAAGTAGAAGCCCGACAGCTGTTAGTCGAATTATATCCATCAGGCAATCTTGATGAGGCAATTACTAAGCGCCGCAAACAGGCGGGCTTAAAAGCCAGGATAGCACTCAATCAAATAGAGAGTACCTCAGCTGAGGAAGAAGAGCGACAGCAAACCCCCGAAAGCATCCTTAACGCGATAATTGACGAGATACTATTAGTGCATGAACAACGGCGCAGTGCATTATTAGCGGCTGATAATGGTACGTTAAATAGCCATTAAACCCTCAATAACATCGAAAATACCTGACTTATTACTTACTTATTGCTTACCAAAAACTGACTAAATGTTTACTATTTGGTGTTTTAAACTAACTTCAGCTATGACATAATTGCAAATTAATTGTGATGTTTTCATATCCAAAATAATCGTTAATGTCTGTTTGGGTTGCAGGATAACATTATAATCCTGAGCTTTTTCAAAAGCTTTTTCGACGTGAACGCCAGATTACCGAGTTGAATCAAAGATAGCATGATAGCATTTGGTCACTGATTTTTACTGAAAGATAAGTTTGGCCAACATTTGAATAGAGTGGATAATTGATGAGTAAGCAAAATGAGGTTAAGTTGACTGTTGAAGGCTCAGACTTAGAAAAGAGAAGGGCGATAGCCCGAGATATTGTAACCAGAATGAAGGCGGCTCTTAAGGTCAGCAAGATAAGGGATCTAGCTGAACGGCTAGGGGTTGGCAGTACAGTACCCACAGCATGGATGGGCAAAGGGCATGTGCCAGCAAAAGCGATTGAAAAGTGCAGTGTGATCACAGGCGCTTCGCTTGATTGGCTTCGCGATGGCAAAGAGTTCAAGGGTGAGCTTAGCGACGAAGAAGTCGCAGTGTTACAAACTGAGGCGTTGAAAACCTTAATGTCAGCCGCAGACTTCAAAATGATAACAGAAGTTCAGAAAGAGGGTTTTTCAATTACAGCCAACAAATGGGTCAGTCAGTTTATTGAACTCACCGGAATGAAAATCGAAAATAGCCGATAAATTAGATGCCAATTAAATCGGGTTATATTTCATTATTTGAAAAATGCGATGGTCCGACACTTCGGTGAATTAGCGTCTACGAGGTAGTCGCTCAACCGTAGACGAGGTTTCAACCTCGTGATTGTTGAGGGAACCCAGTCACCTTAATTTGTGCAATAGGATTAAAAGGGTTGATTTTAAGTGTTTTATTTGTCGGGGACGCTGAGATTGCGCTTGCATAAACTCATTAGTGGTCTTTACAATAGCGTTTAGATCGTAAGTCGAATTAAAAAGGGCGGACAAATGACCGAAAAAGTGATAGTCGATGCTGAAGGAAAACCTGTTGATTTAACATTATCATCAGACGCTGACCAAAGAAAAATTTTAGCCCGAGCCACGGTAGAACGCATGAAGTGCGTTTTAGAAGTGACAAGGATGAAGGATCTGGCTAACAAGTTGGGTTTGGGTCAGACGGTGCCTACAGCGTGGATTGGCGCAGGTCATGTGCCGCCAATCCAAGTACATAAGTGCAGCATGATGACAAATACGTCATTTGACTGGCTTTATTATGGCAGTTATTTTAGAGAAGCACTTAATACCGAACGCGTTGATCTGTTGAAACAAGAGGTTTTAGACTGCTTAATGCAAGCAGCAGATTTCCGTATGATAGCAGAGCTTCAGCCAGAGAGCTTTGCTATCACTGCCAACAAAATCACCGCCACTGTTATTGAATATACTGGATTGCAAGTCGACACTTCATCATAAGAATAGGCAGACTTTTCATAGCACTTAAAATCAATGTTTGTTATTTGTCGGGTCGCCGTCAGATATTGGTATTATAATAGGACTCTTCAAGCTAAATAAACTTGAAGTAATTTTATAGGATAAATCCGCTACGGCACCTTTTCTTTTCTCTTCTATTTGTTGATTTTGCACTGCTTGTTGTAAATCATTTTCGATTATTGTGGTGAGTTGCCTGATATCGCCAAGGCTTCGCGCCACAGTTGCATTTGGATTGATGCCCTGCACCAGCCAATCCAGCGCCAAACCGGTGTCACAATGGCATTGGACAATATGCTCCACCGGTATTTCACCACGTCTTAGCCAATCCAGCACTTCGTTGGATGCAGGATCTAGCCGGTTGGTGAGCTGTTCTATTGTGGTTAATTGATAGGCTTGGCGCATTCGTTCCAGGATCATGCGCTGTGTAAGCGGTAGCTGCTGAAGTCTGGCGTTTTTCATGATTGACTGTCGTCTGACTGCGCTAAGGCAAAGCGGTTATTTTGCAGTTTGGTTAATAGCCGGCTGATATTGTCGCTAGTGAGCGACAGGTCAATGTGAGCCAGCATTTTCCGCAATAAATGTTCGACCGGGATGTTTTGGCCAGATGATGCAAATTGAAAATCAGCCAGGGTTTGCGCATAACGCTGTTGTGATATGTTTTTTTGCCAGCGATACAGTGTTGAATTTGTTAAGCTGGGAATAAGGTCATAAACGCATAATTGTAAAGGGATCATATGTTGCGTATAGGCAGCGGCAAATTGTATTGTCGACGCGGATTTAGTCAGTGGGGATTGTTTAGCAAAGTATAACGCCAAAGATGACAGTTCAGCTCTCATAGCCTGTTTGTCAGTTGCCATTGTTTCACTGATTGGCGTTTGATCTTTGGCAAAAACGTGGTTTTGCACCACCCAGGTGCTGCCCTCACAGCTGATT
>CBDIDQ010000051.1:0-22337 GCA_965277695.1 Alteromonadaceae bacterium | reverse complement strand
ATAGGTCGCACACTTCACCATCAATACGGGCGCGAATAAACCCTTGTGCGGCGAGGTTATCGAGTAATTTGGTATGCTCGCCCTTTCGGCCTTGAACCACGGGAGCCAGCAACATCAGCTTGTCCCTTCAGGGAGTTCAAGCACTTTATCGACCATTTGACTGACTGTTTGCGCCGCCAATGTGGTGTTGTGCTCCGGACAACGGGGTTCGCCCACGCGAGCAAAAAGCAGTCTCAGGTAATCGTATATTTCTGTGACGGTACCGACCGTGGAACGGGGGTTGTGAGAAGTGGATTTTTGCTCAATTGAAATGGCGGGTGACAGACCTTCTATATGATCGACATCAGGCTTTTCCATCAATGACAGAAACTGACGAGCATAGGCCGAAAGAGACTCGACATAACGTCGTTGACCCTCGGCATATAAGGTGTCAAATGCTAGTGACGATTTGCCGGAGCCGGATAGGCCGGTGATCACTGTTAACTTGTCTCTGGGGATATCCAGACTGATGTCTTTCAGGTTGTGAGTGCGTGCGCCTCTGACTTCAATTTTATCCATGGATTGAACTATCTTCACCGATCTAAAAAGATGCGAATTATGGCATATTTTCCAACAGGCACTAAGCAAACATTATTTTATTTTGCTTTACTGCTAAAGCCTTGCTGTTTGTGCTAGTATGCCGACACAAAAAATTGTCGCTTAAAATTCATCAGTACTATGTCTGTCTCCGGTTTAAACCCACTTGAAAAGAGAACTGCCGTTTCATTGGCTGCGGTCTTTGGTTTTCGTATGCTCGGGTTATTTATGCTTATGCCAGTTTTTGCCATTTATGGTCAAGACTTGGAAGGGTTTTCGCCGATCTGGATTGGTTTGGCGATTGGTGCCTACGGCCTGACGCAAGCTATTTTGCAAATTCCGATGGGCTTATTATCTGATCGCTTTGGTCGAAGACGAATTATCGTCTTTGGGTTGATCCTGTTTGCCATTGGTAGTGTCATCGCCGCGATGGCTGATTCGGTTTATATGGTGACTCTGGGTCGGGCTATTCAGGGCACTGGCGCAATTGCCAGTGCAGTATTGGCGCTAGCGGCGGATTTAACCCGAGATGAACAGCGACCGAAAGTGATGGCGGTGATTGGTATGTGTATCGGCATCTCGTTTTCACTGGCACTAGTGTTTGGTCCCATGCTGGCAGAGTCGTTTGGTTTATCAGGATTATTTTGGATCACCGCAATGTTTGCTTTAGCCGGGATTGTGGTGGTGATGACTTTGGTGCCCACTGCGGTAAACAAAGCGCCAAGGGGCGAAACCGTGGCTATTCCGGCATTATTGTCCAAGTTGGCCCGTCATCCGCAGTTAATTCGCTTAGATGCTGGGGTATTGATTTTACATTTAATGCTGACTGCGGTATTTGTTTCATTACCACAAATGTTGATGCAAACAGGAATGCCAGCGGTTGATCACTGGACATTGTACTTTCCGGTGTTAATCGGTTCGTTTTTTCTGATGGTGCCATTTATTATTTATGCCAGTAAAAAAGCCAAAGAAAAAGAAATCTTTATTGCTGCCATCAGCGGTTTGACCATCAGCTTGATTGGCCTTTATTTTGGTGCCAATAACCTTAATGCGATCATTGCTTTTATATTGTTGTTTTTTGTTGCCTTTAACTACCTTGAAGCGACTCTACCAGCTTTAGTATCACGCATTACCCCGCCGGGTAACAAAGGCTCTGCGATGGGGATTTATTCAAGCAGTCAGTTTTTTGGTGCATTTTTAGGCGGTATTGTCGGCGGAGTTGTGGCTGATTTCGCGAACCCTCAATTGGTATTTGCGGCGGCGGCAGTAATGGGGTTATTATGGCTTTTTGTTGCTTGGGGGATGCAAGTGCCCAAGCGTTCAAAACAATTGTCGATGGATATTCATTGTAGTGATGAAACCCAAGCTGAGCTGCTGGCTGATCAATTAGTCGCTTTGGCTGGGGTGTTAGAAGCGACAGTGGTATTTGAAGAAAATAGAACCTATTTGAAAGTCGATGAAAGCGTATTTGATATTGCATTGGCGAAGAGTATTGTCAATCAAGAGTAATTTGAAGAAAACAGAATCTACTCAAAAGCTCAAAAGCTCAAAAGCTCAAAATCGATGAAAGCGTAATTTATTTAGAATGTTGGAGTAATTAGAATGGCCTCTCGTGGTGTTAATAAAGTCATAATTGTTGGTAACTTGGGCAAAGATCCCGAGGTGCGTTATATGCCAAATGGTAGCGCTGTGGCGAATTTGACTATCGCTACATCTGAAACTTGGAAAGACAAGCAGACAGGTGAAAATAAAGAAACTACCGAGTGGCATAAAGTGGTGATGTTTAATCGCCTCGGTGAAATTGCTGGCGAATATTTGCGTAAAGGTTCGAAAATTTATATTGAAGGTCGTTTGCAAACTCGCAAATGGCAGAATCAGCAAGGGCAAGATCAATACTCTACTGAAATCGTTGCTAACGAAATGCAGATGCTCGATTCGCGCGGTCAAGGTGCGGCTGGCGGTATGGGCGGCGGCATGAACCAAAATATGGGCGCTGCACCAGCACAGCAGCCGAGTCAGGGCGGCTACGGTGGTCAGCCATCACAAGGTGGTTTTAATCAAGCGCCTGCCCAATCTGCACCAGCTTCACCACAACAAGCACCACAACAAGCACCACAGCAAGCACCACAGCAAGGGGGGTTTAATCAGCCTGCTGCACAACCACAGCAAGGCGGTTTTAATCAACCGGCCCACGCTCAACCAGCACAACAAGGTGGATTTAATCAACCTGTACAACAACCTGTACAACAGCCAGCACCACAGCAGGGCGGTTTTAATCAGCCTGGGCAACCAGCACCGGGTGGTTTCAAACCACAACAAGCACCTCAACAAGCACCTCAGCAAGGTGGGTTTAATAAACCAGCACCACAGCAAGCCCCGGTAGAGCCGCCAATCGATTTTGATGATGATATTCCGTTTTAAACGATATTTTTAGTTAAGTTTGAACATTTTTACCGAAACCCTGTCTTATCGCAGGGTTTTTTGTGTTTACTCTGTTACTATTGTTGTAACTATTCAGCTTGTGGTGAGTCAGAGGCGAAACCCATCGCAATTAGGCAATAAACGATGGTATTTCAGCTGTTTTCGTCCAATTGATGGGTTTCGCTGGGGCTCACCCATCCTACGCTGAATAGTTACAAATCTGTCCACTAATAGCATATCCTCAAGACAAAGTTTTTCTTCGGCTTATACAAATATTCCGCTACACTTAATCAAGTCAAATCAAATCAGACTCGCACAGCATTCGCATCGTTCATTAATCAAATAAATGGGGGCAAAAGCCATGTTTAAGCGTTTTTTTCTCCAGCTTTTACGTAGTGAAAATCGCAGTGAATTGGAGCGCAATGGGCTACGAGTGTTCATTGCTGGTTGGTGTGTGTTGAATGTTTGTTTGTGGGGGATCCCCGAGCAGACCTCTTGGGTATTGGTCTTGATGGTTAATCTGTGGTTTGGACTGTTTTTGGTGTTAGGTTATGATTACCTTCGCAAATGGTTGAGTTTATTGTTAAAAGATGCGCGAAGTGTAGAAAAGTGGGCGCGTTACTATGTTAAAGATAGTGATGAAACGGCTAAAAAAATCCCTTTCGAGCCGGGTCGTTGGGTAGTGACTGACGCGATACTGGCGATGCATAGTCAGGTTGAGCAGGCGATCAATCAGTCTTATCGGGTGGATCAGTTTGTTCGGGCACAAACGTTTCTTGATACCGAAACCGGCGTGGGTAACCGAATTTATTTTGATCACCGACTGGAAGCATTTTTAACCGATAAAGAAACAGATAATCAAGGTAGTGTTTTTTTGATCCAGCTCAAAGAGCTTGATGTGATCCAACTAGAAACCTCAGAACAAGAAGCCAAAGAACTACTCAGTTATTTCATTGCATTGATCGCCCATTATCTTGAAGACCATGTTAATGCAGTGTTTGCCCGTCGTTCCGAGTTTGATTTTTCTATTCTGATCCCGCTGATTGGCATTACTGAAAGCGAAAACGTGGCGTCCAAACTGATCCGCTTGTGTAATCGTATCCCCTTACCTGAATGTGTCGACAGCGAACACTTCTTCCATATTGGTGTTGCCGCTTGTAAAACCAATGAAAGTGCTTATCAACTATTAGCCGAGGCCGATATGGCGCTGCGAGCCGCGCAGTTGCAAGGCCCGAGCAATTGGTTTATGTATGATCAGGGGACTATCGTTAGAGACTTGGCCAAAGGCTCAGTGAAATGGCGTACCTCACTTGAAGCGGCAATAACCCGCCAGGCGTTTGTCATGCTGTTGCAACCTGTGGTATTAACTGATAACAGTGAAATACATCATCATGAAATTCTCGCCAGAATGCGCAACGATAATGGTCAACTGGCCAGTGCGAATGTATTTTTACCGATGGCACAAAAGTGTGGTTTGGTGGCGAGGATTGATCAACTAGTCGTCGAAAAAGCGTTGAAATTGTTACAGTATGAAAAAAGCGTTCAGGATATTTGTAGTCTCAATTTGCACATCGATTCTCTTTGCGACAAGGATTTTCAACAATGGCTGTTAGAGTTCTTACAGCAATATCCTAATGTGGCTTGCCGGATGATTATTGAAGTGAGCGAATATCCACTGGTTCATCAGGGTCAGCTACTGAAACCCTTCTTTCGCCTGTTACATAAAACCGGGGTTCGGTTGCTGGTTGATCAAGTGGGTTTATACGTATTGAACACCCAATACATTCGTGAATATGAAATTGATTATCTTAAATTACACGTTAGTATTGTGAAAAACATTGATTCGCGACCTGAAAATCAGCTGTTTGTGAAAAGCTTGCAGGGCGCTTGTAGTGGTACTCATGTACTTATCTTTGGTCTTGGGGTTGAACGAGTGGGTGAATGGATAGCCTTACAAAAACTAGGGGTTGCTGGTGCTCAGGGGCATTATTTTACCGAACCGTTAGTCTCTATTAACCAAATTAGCCCAAGTCATTAAAATAAACTCCGCAAAAAATATTGTAAAACCCGCTTCCCTTGGTTTGATCTCACTATAAAGCTTGTATCTTGGCTGTGATCAGAGATAATGACTTTCTATTCAATACATCGACAATTAACTTTATTATAACAACCTATGAAGTTCACATTACCTGCCAAAATCAAACACCTATTTAGTCGGGGGGGAGACAGCTACCTTGCCGGAATTTCTTTGCATCCTAAATTCGTTCGTCTGGTAAAAGGTAAGGTTGATGATGGTCAGTGGCTTTACCACAGCCATACCGAAGTGGCTATTGAATCCGAAGAACAGTGGTTAGCCAGTGTTGAGACCTTGATCAAAGAGCACCAATTAAAAGAAGCTGGGATCACCTTGTCTTTGCCCTTCAATCGTTACCAGTTATTACAAATTGATAAACCGGCCATTCCTGAGGAAGAGCTGGAGATGGCGCTGTCTTGGAGCATCAAAGACTTGGTGAATAATATTGCCCAAGAGGATTTGATCGCCGATTATTTTCATGTCGCGGCAAAAATACCGATGCAAGGAGATAAACTTAATGTGGTGGTGACCAGTCGAAAAGTGATCATGCCGTTAATTGAGCTGTTTCTTAAAAACAAGGTGGAACTTAAAGGCATAGTGCCCGAAGAGATGTTAATTCAAAATGTGGTGGGTCACAACGATACCGCCAGTTTGTTGTTATCTCAGCAAACTAATGAAGAAGTGGCGTTACAAATCGTTAAAAAAGATCAGCTTTATTTTGCTCGTAAACTGCGTGGGTTTAATCGCATTCATGATTATTCAGCGCAGGAGTTGGTTGAGGGGTTAACTGATTCACTCAGTCTCGAAGTACAACGTTCAATGGATTATTTTGAAAGCCAGTTAAAGCAGGCTCCGATTAAAAATATTTTACTGGCGCTGCCAACTGAGCACCAAGCGTTAATTGCTGAGCAAATTGCACAGCACTTTCCGATCACCGTTGAGCCGATGGGCATTAGAAATCCGCTGGTGGCTATCGCTGAATCCTTATCTGAACAGTTTTACCCAGCTTTAGGTGGTGCGTTGGAATACCTGACAGCAGCAGGTGGGAGCGAAGCTGATGTCAAATAAAACCCGAGTTAATCTCTATGTGCCGTTGTTACGGCCGAAAAAAGAGAAACTAGCCCTGAATATGATGGTTATATCTTGGCTCTCTACCACAATAGTACTGGCTGCCATTGGCTTTGGTTTACACCATTCTGCTGCTGGCTTAGCAGATGAGTTGGCTAGTAGCCGGGCGGCGTTGACTAATAAACAAAGTGAAGTGAGCGAGCTTCAAACACTGCATCAAAACCGTAAGGCGTCAGTGCAGTTGACTGAAAAACTCGATCAGCTTACCCAGGAATTGAAAGGTAAACGTATTTTAAGCCAGCATCTCAAAGGACGACGAGTGCCCGATGAACAACGTTACTCAGCGGTAATGCTGGATATTGCTCGTTTTCATGATGATACTCTGTGGATCAGCGAAATGCGTTTTGATGAACTGGGGGTGTCGTTAAGAGGTTATGCCCTTGAGGCACTGGCAGTACCTCAGTGGATGGGTCGTTTGCAGCAAAGTCCGTTCTTTGTTGGCAAGGAATTTGCTGTGCTTAACCTCGAAGATAAAGATGAGCAGGTAATTGCCTTTGAAATCAATTCAGTATCAATGGATTTGAGTGCCCTTGAAGCGCAGTTAAATGCCACTGAGGAACAGCCATGAATGCTCAATGGCAAAAATTATGTGATAAAACAGCGCAACTGCAAATGCGTGAGAAACTGATTGTGTTTCTTGGTGTGCTGTTTTTGTTAGTCTGGTTGGGGCTGACATTGTTTATTATTCCGGCTTATCAAGAAATTAAAGCGTCTGAGAAGCAAATTGCCGACGAATATCGTCAGGTGGCGACAACAGAACAACAAATTCAGATTTATCAGGATGCGTTAAAAGAAGATCCAGATGTGGCGGTAACACAATCAATCAACAGTATTAAAAGCAGTCTGTCTGATCTAGAAAAAAACCTTGATGTGCTGACGTCCGATTTTATTTCACCTAACAAAATGCGAAATGTATTGACTGCGCTATTGCAAAGTGAGAAAAAAATCAAGGTCACGCGGTTTTCTGCGATGGCAGCGGTTGAAATGGATATTGCGGGGATCCCCGATAGTGCGGGGATCACTTTATATCAACATGGTTTAAAGTTGTCGGTCGTTGGTAGTTATTTTGACTTACAACGTTATGTCAAACGGCTTGAGACATTGCCTTGGCGCTTTTATTGGAAGACCTTTTCTTATAAAGTACAAGAGCATCCACAAGCGACACTTGAAATTGAAATCACAACAATAAGTAACAATGAACGGTTTATTGCGATATAACACAGGATTAACCTGTACACTGGTCGGATATGTATTTCTAAATTTACTAGGAATGCCTGCGTATGCTGCCGATTTGGTACGAGACCCCACCCGACCCTTAATGGATTTGGGCGCATTTGGCGGACCAATAAATGATTTGCCTGAAGAAGAGCAAGAAAAACCGTTAAAATTGCAAAGTATTATCTTCAACGAAGCTCAAGCAATAGCGGTGATTAATAGCCAGAAGGTGCAAGTTGGCGATATTATTGAAGGTTATGAACTGATTGAAATGACGGATTACAGTGTGAATTTAGTACGAGATAATAAAGAATTGTTGTTGTCGCTGTATCGTTTGAAAATTAAAACCAATGAAAATTAAAAAAAAGTGAAAATTAGAAAAAGTGATAATGAATAAACAAATGTTCGCACCGCTTATTGGTGTATTGATGTTCAGCCTTTGGTTATCCGGGTGTCAGTCTAAGCCACCTCGGGTGTTGGATGAAGTCAAAGAAGAATTTGGTCAATTAGGTGGTTCGGCACAAGCTGCTGACACGCCGTTTTTAGTACCTGATGAGGTGATGCAAGATATATTATCTGGCCAGACTAGCAATGGCATTGGTGTTACCCAAGAACCCCATTTTCATGTCGTCGCCGATGAGGTGGATGTGCGTCCGTTTTTTGCCAGCCTAGTTGCCAATTCCCCCTACAGTATTATTGTGCACCCTGAAGTTTCAGGGACTATCAGTGTCGACCTCAAAGGGGTGACATTGCTGGAAACGATTGAAGTATTGAGGGATGTGTACGGGTTTGATATTCGCAAAAAAGGTCGGGTTTGGACGGTTAAAGCGCGGGGATTAAGAACAGAAACCTTGTCGGTCAACTATTTGATGATGACACGTAATGGCTTGTCTTCTGTCACTGTTAATGCTGGTGGCGTTTCTCAAAATGCCAATCAGGGAGGCGGTAGTCAGGGCAATGACAGTGCTGGGGGCAACAATAACAGTGGTGGCAGCAGTTTGAATTCCGGTCAGTCTGGCAGTCAGTCGGGCAATACAGGTGGCGGTGGTCAGTTTAGTGGCTCAAATATTCAAACGACTAGTGAAACCGATTTTTGGCAAGATTTAAAAGAATCGCTTGAGACTATGGTGGGGGTTGAAGATGGCAGAATGGTGATCATCAGTCCGATGACTGGTTTGGTGACGATTAAAGCTTACCCTGATGAAATTTTTGCCGTGAAAGAATTTTTAAACCGTTCGGAACAGACGTTGCGACGTCAGGTTATTCTTGAAGCCAAAATTGTTGAAGTATCGTTAAGTGATGATTTTCAGCAGGGAATTAACTGGCAACAGGCAATTGCCCATACTGGCAGTACAGACTTCAGATTTAGTAATACGGCGGGTAATCTGGCTAATACCATTACCGCTGGTCTTGGCGGAATATCAAGTATTCAGTTTAGTAATCAAGATTTTGTTGGCGTGATCACTTTGCTTGAAACACAGGGTAACGTGCAGGTGTTATCGAGCCCTAGAGTGACTGCCACTAATAACCAAAAAGCGGTGATTAAGGTTGGTCAAGATGAGTATTTTGTTACTGACGTTTCAAGTACAACGACAACTGGCGCGGCGACTACAACGACACCTGAATTAACCTTAACACCTTTCTTCTCTGGCATTGCGCTGGATGTGACACCACAAATTGATGAGCATGGTGAAGTGATTTTGCATATTCACCCCTCGGTGACTGAAACCTCAGAGCAAGAAAAGGTGGTGACGCTGAGTGGTGAAACTATTGTTTTACCTTTAGCGCAAAGTAATATTCGTGAGTCGGATACGATTATCAGGGCTAAATCTGGCGAAATTGTCGTGATTGGTGGTTTGATGCAAAGTACTATCAATGATACATCGTCAAAAATGCCGATACTAGGTGACATTCCTTTTTTTGGCAATTTATTTAAACAATCCCAGGAGATCGAGCGTAAGAAAGAGTTGGTGATCTTGGTGAAAGCCACGGTTGTTGGTGCTGGCACTTGGGAGCAACAATTAAAGCGTTCTTCTGACTTATTAAAAACTTGGTATTCGGTGGAATAATTATGTATTTAACCCACTTTGGCTTAACTGAGTTGCCATTTACCCTGACGCCTAATACCAACTTTTATGTTGATTTACCCTGTCATCATGATGCTTTTCAGGTGTTGACCACTGCGCTGAAAATGGGTGAAGGTTTTATTAAAGTGACCGGTGAAGTTGGCACAGGTAAAACCTTGATCTGCCGTCGTTTACTGAATGAATTACCCGATGAATTTATTGCCGCTTATATTCCCGACCCTTATTTAACCCCACCTGAATTGCGTTGGTCATTGGCCAGCGAATTGGGGATGCCACTGAGTGAAGATATTAATCAACAACAATTGATGCAACAGCTGCAACTGCATTTGATCACTTTGGCGAGCCAAGGCAAGTCAGTGGTGTTGATTGTTGATGAAGCCCAAGCGTTGCCGTTTGAGAGTTTAGAAGCGTTGCGATTGTTTACTAATTTTGAAACTGAACAAAATAAGCTGGTGCAAGTGGTGTTATTTGCTCAATCGGAGCTGGACAATCGTCTGGCTGAGGCTGAGTTACGGCAATTGCGTCAGCGGATCTCGTTTTCTTATAAGCTTAGGCCCTTATCTGATAAGGAAATTGAGCTTTATATTGATAGGCGACTGTTGACGGCGGGTTATAGTAAATCTAGCCATTTGTTCAGTACTGCTGCCATCCACACGCTGGTTAAAGCGAGTCGCGGTATTCCCCGGTTGGTTAATATTTTATGTCATAAAGCCTTGTTGCTTTGTTATGGAGAGGGGCAAAAAGAGGTGAGCAAAAAGCATTTGCAAGGTGCAATTTTTGATACTGATGATGCAACCCCTGTCGGTGGTTTGAGCAATACACTCAGTGAATCTTTTAGCGGCAATGTACTGTGGTTGTCAGTGCTGGTTTCAGTCTCGACTGCGGTGATCATTGGTGGTTTAGGTTGGTGGATGATGTCAGGGACTGCCCCATGAGTGTGATCAACAAAATGCTCAGTGATTTGGATAATCGCCAAGAAGAGGGTGAAGCCAAAGAAGATGTGGCTTTTTTAAAGCCCAAACACACCCCGGCCAAAAAGTGGCCTATTTTCGTCGCTGTGGGTGTTTTGACGACGGTGTTAGTTGCCTTGGCTGGTTATTGGTTTGTGCTGAAAAACCAGCCTGAAGTCGTGGTTGTTAATGACCCTCGGCTTCAGCAGCCTGAGTCTAATGAAGTGACTGGCCAGCCGAAAGCTCAAGTCGAGACTAAAACCGCAGCCGTGGTTGAGCAACCTCAGCTGATCATCATACCCAAAGTGGTTAATCAAACTAACGCTAAATCTGCTAAGCCGACGTTAACGGTTAAAGCGGCTGTTGTGACTGCTGAGCCAAAAACAGCTGGGCCAAAAACAGCTGAGCCAAAAACAGCTGGGCCAAAAACAGCTGAGCCAAAAACAGCTGGGCCAAAAACAGCTGGGCCAAAAACAGCTGGGCCAAAAACAGCTGAGCCAAAAACAGCTGAGCCAAAAACAGCTGAGCCAAAAACAGCTGAGTCAAAAACAGCTGAGCCTGCTATTGTGAAGTCCCCAGTGATAGTGGCTGCCGAGGATGAAGTTGTTTCGCCACCAACCAAGCCAGTGGCTAATAAAATGCAGGTGAAGGCAATTGAGTTTAGTGTGCAGCAAAGGACAGATAAAACCTTCTCTGAGGCAAAAAAGCTGGCGCGTAAGGGCTTGATTAAGCAGGCGATTGCTCAGTATCAGCAAGTATTGCAGCTGATGCCTGTTCATGATGCAGCACGGGTTGAGTTGGCAGCGTTATATTTTGGTCGTGAAAAAGTGGCTAAGGCATTGGTTGTACTTAACGAAGGTCTGGCGATAGAATCAGATAATATCAGCTGGTCGCGACTGGCGGCGAAAATTCATTATCAGCAACAAAACTATGCTGCGGCATTGCAATATTTACAATTGCCAGTGATCACCGAGCAACAGATAGAATATGTAGCGTTAAAGGCAACAAGTTTGCAACGATTAAAACAATTTAGTGCAGCGGCGGCCGAATTTCGCCGTTTGGTCACAGTGAATCCGACCAATGGTCGTTGGTGGCTGGGTTTGGCGACCTCACTTGAAGCAGCGGGTGATAAGACCTCGGCGCTGGTGGCTTATCGTAAAAGTCTTGAAATGAGTAATATCTCGTCCAATTCGCGCCAGTTTGTGATGTCTCGATTACGTAGTTTGGCACCCTAGAGCAGAATGGCAGATTAACTGTAAGGTATTGAAAAATGGCTAGACCTCGACTAAAAATGCGCCTCGGTGATTTGCTGGTACAAGAACAGATGATTGTCGAAGCCGAGTTGATGGAAGCGCTGAAAGAGCAAAAAAATTCAGGGCGCAAACTCGGTGCCACGCTGATTGATTTGGGTCATATTTCAGAAGAAGACTTGTTACGTTTCTTGGCGCAACAGCTTGATGTTCCCTTTCTTGATATCTCACAAAAAGCCATTGAACCTGCTGTGGTGCAATTATTACCTGAGGTTCATGCGCGTCGTCATCGGGCTTTAGTGATTGAAGATTTTGGTGACTCAGTAACTTTAGGTATGAGTGATCCGGCTGATCTTAGTAGTCTTGATCAGCTAGCACCAATGTTAGCTCCTAAAGAAATTCATATTGCGGTGGTCAAAGAAAACCAAATTCTTGAAGCCTTTGATAAGCTTTATCGTCGCACCAAAGATATCGAATCCTTTGCCCAGCAGCTCCAAGAAGAATATGAAGAAACCTCTGATCTAGATTTTGCCAGCCTTACTAGTGATACCGAAGGGGATGCGACAGTGGTGCAGCTATTGCGCACCATTTTTGAAGATGCTGTGGTATCGGGGGCTTCGGATATTCATATCGAACCGGATGAGGGCATGATCCGCATTCGTCAGCGTATTGATGGGGTGTTGCAAGAAGATACTTTAAAAGAAGCCAATATTGCCTCGGCATTGGTGTTGCGGTTAAAGTTGATGGGCAATTTAGACATCTCTGAAAAGCGTTTACCCCAGGATGGTCGTTTTAATATCAAAACCAAAGGGCACAGTGTTGATATCAGGATGTCAACGATGCCGACCCAATATGGTGAGTCGGTGGTGATGCGTTTGTTGGATCAGACTGGCGGTCTTAGGACGCTGGAAGAGACCGGGATGCCAAAACATATTCTCGATCGTATTCGGGGTTTAATTCGTCGTCCCCACGGAATGATATTGGTTACGGGTCCTACCGGTTCAGGTAAAACAACCACCTTGTATGGTGCCTTAAGTGAACTCAATGAACCGGGCAAAAAAATCATTACTGTAGAAGATCCGGTGGAATACCGCTTACCACGGGTTAATCAGGTGCAGGTTAATACTAAAATTGGGCTGGATTTTTCCAGTGTACTGAGAACCACCTTGCGTCAAGATCCTGACATCTTAATGGTGGGGGAAATGCGTGATCAAGAAACCGTACAAATCGGTTTGCGGGGGGCATTAACTGGTCACTTAGTTTTATCTACTTTACATACTAATGATGCGATCACCAGTGCTTTGCGTTTGATTGATATGGGCGCACCGCCTTATTTGGTGGCCAGTTCACTTAGAGGGGTGGTGGCGCAGCGGCTGATACGGAAAATTTGTGAAAACTGTCGTCAACAGTCTGAGCCCGATGAGCAAGAGTTGCTGTGGTTGCAGCAACTGTCTGATCGAGACATGTCAGGGTCAATATTTTACAAGGGCCGAGGCTGTCAAACCTGTAATCATACGGGTTACAAAGGCCGAATGGGGGTTTTTGAACTGTTAGAAATGAATATCGACATGATGGATGCTCTACGTCGTGAAGATACCGAAGGTTTTGGTAAATGTGCTAGACAAAATAAAACATTCACCCCGTTTGGGGTAATGGCGTTTGAGTATGCGCTTGAAGGCATCACCACTATCGAAGAAGTGTTGCGGGTGGCTGAGCATATTACAGAGCTACAAGAGTAGTTGCAATAATAGTTACGGGATAAGTTGGTGAAACGTTATGCCATTTTTTGATTATAAAGCGCGTAGCAGCAACGGTGATTTAGTCACCGGTCAGCTAGAAGCCCCTAATGAAGCGGGAGTCGCTGACCTGTTGATGCGGCGTAATAATATTCCGGTAGAGATTAAACCCGCTAAAGCCAAAGGCAGTGCAAAAATTGATTTCAATGACTTGTTTGGTGCAAAAGTCACTTTGGACGACTTATTGATTTTCAGTCGTCAGATGTATGCGCTGACTAAGGCGGGTATTCCGATGATCCGCGCTTTGATGGGGTTGGCAGAAAACACCACTTCTAATACATTGAAAAAGGCCCTGTTTGACGTCGCGTCGCAGCTGGAGAGAGGGCGCACACTGTCTGCGGCATTAAATTCTCATCCTAAAGTGTTTAACAAATTATTGGCCAGTATTATCCATGTTGGTGAAAATACCGGTAAACTAGATGAAGCCTTTATTCAAATCACTGATTATTTTGAAAAAGAGCAGGCGACGCGTAAACAGATTAAGCAAGCGACCCGTTATCCTATTATGGTAATGGGAGCCATTACGGTGGCAATGTTCATTCTGAATATCAAAGTTATTCCGGTGTTTGCTGGCATGTTTGCCAAGTTTGATGCCGAGTTACCCTGGACTACCCGGGCTTTGCTGGCTTCTTCTGAGTTTTTTGTCAATTACTGGATGTATATGTTAGTTGCTATGGTCGGTGCGGTGGTGGCAATTAAAAACTATATCAAAACCAAAGACGGCAAATTCAAATGGGATCATTACCAGTTAAAGATGCCTGTTATCGGCAATATTTTGGAGCGGGCATTATTGGGCCGATTTGCTCGTAGTTTTTCGATGATGTTACGATCAGGGGTGCCATTAACCAGTGCTTTGACATTGGTTGCTGATGCGGTTGATAACACCTACATGGCACACAGTATCAATGGCATGAGGCAAACCATAGAGCGAGGTGAGAGCTTATTACGCGCCTCGACTCGCAGTGAATTATTTACGCCTTTGGTCTTGCAAATGATTGCGGTTGGCGAAGAAACCGGGCAAGTAGAAGACCTATTGACCGAAGTGGCCAATTATTATGAACGTGAAGTGGATTTTGATTTGAAAAACCTCACCGCTAAAATTGAGCCGATATTGATTTCAGTGGTCGCAGGCATGGTGTTGATTTTGGCCTTGGGCATATTTACACCGATGTGGGATATGATGGGGGCGATGAAATAGTTAACTGTTAAGAGCAAAGCGTAGCAGAGGCGTCTTCTCTGTGATGAATTCGCAAATTGCAAATTGATCGCAAAATGCGAATAGGGTTAAAATAACAACTAATAGAGAAATTAATTAATGGCTGGTATAGGAATAATGAAGTGACCGACGCAAGAGAACAATCGCAAAGGTCGGCATTTCGGTTTTTGGTGTGGTTTACCCTGTTTGTTGTTATTTTTGGCTCTGCGGTACGTCATTTTAGTGATATATCTGACACTGTTGAGTATACCGAAGCAGACACTGCTATTGCTGTTTATGCGGCTTCGGTGATCAGCATCCATCGGGACTGGATTTTGCAGGGACGGCCTGATAAAGTGGTAATTAAAGGCGTTAATGCTCAGGGTTTAGAAAAAGGTCAGTGGATTTTTGTTATGAATCGCTATGGTTGGCCGATACAAGTTCTAGGCTCGGGAAAAAAGTCGGCATGTGAAGCGTTATGGCAAGCCATGCAAAAGTCGGAGCGATTGAGTTTTTCGGGTGAATTAGTTAACTTTCGGCTTAACCAACTAGATAGTCAAAGACCTGATCAGATGGGTAATAATGAGGTTGATGAAAGCCGCATGAATATTCAGGTATGCCGTAATACCATTGCCGGAAAAGTCCGTTTTAGCTATCGTTTTGATACCGGCAAAGTTGAATTAAGGCCCTGAAATTTCTAAATAATTTACCATAAAAGGAAGGTCGTTTGTTTATCACAAGAGTGTTTTGTTTTTATTAGATCTTGGCTATACTAGCTAGCCGTTATGAGTGAGTTAAATGTAATGAATAGACAACAGATGCAATTGTTTCAGCCAAAAAAGCAAGGTTTTACCTTGATTGAGCTGATTGCAGTTGTGGTAATTTTGGGATTTCTAGCCGCTACGGCTATTCCCAAATTCATGAACGCAACCGACGATGCCAAAGATGCGTCAGTCGAAGGGGTTGCTGGTGGGATCGCCTCGGCGGTTGGATTAGTTCGGGCACAGTGGGAATTAGAAGGGCGTAGCCTAACCAATAACCTTGGTTCGTCGGGCGGCAATGATGCCGGTACCGTACTTTTTGATAACACTACTATTTGGGTTAATGCGATTGGTTACCCATTTACAGCCGGTACTGCCACACCGGCATCTTCTACACCGACTCAAGCGGCTTGCGAACTAACCTTTGATAATATCCTGCAAAACTCACCCAGTTCTACCACTGTTAACAGCGCTATCACCAATCGTTATTATGTTTCAACAGCCACTGTTGATAGTCAAAATAGTTGCGTTTATCATTTAATGGCGTCGCTGGATAAAACCAGTGGTAATGTCGGTGCCCCGACCATTGCTACGGGGCAAGGGTTTTATTATTTACCTGACGTCGGTCGGGTTATTGTTTTTAAGAATTAAATTGAAATTATAACAACCCAAGGAAAGGCCAAACGGAGGATACCGCGTCAAGGATCACGCTGGTATATAAATTGCTAAGGATAACCATCAAATTATTTTTATTATTTTAAAGTTAAATTATTGTATTTAGCAATACCATTGGAGAGTAGGATTATGAAACATCAATCAAAACAAAAGGGTTTTACCCTAATCGAATTAATCGTCGTTATCGTTATCTTGGGCATTTTGGCTGTAACTGCTGCACCTAAGTTTATTGATATTACTGGAGATGCCAGAACAGCAGCGCGTGAAGGTGTTGTTGGTGCCATACGTGGCGCGTTGACGATGGGTCATGGTAAAGCCGCAGTAGATGGGTTTGGTCGTGCCAGTGGTGCAGTATCAATGAATGATGAATTTGTTAATGTCACTAATGGTTATCCGTCAGTAACTGCTGACGCTAGTGCTGATGGCATTTCTGGCACTACAGCGTTTAATATCATTACCTTAATGGATATTGATGGCCTTAACGTCAGCCAAGGCAGAACAGGTACAGCTGTTACTTTGACTATTACACTGGCGGCAGATTGTACTGTGACATTAGTTGACTCTGCTGGTCCTGGCATATTTCCTGTTATCGGCGGCATTACGACTTGTGCATAAATTAGCCGTTGATACGGGGCTGTATTTGACCGCTTGAAAAACGCGAATGAAACCTCGTCTACGGCGTAAACTCTGCTGTAGACGAGGTTTCAACCTTGCTAATAAAATGTTTTTTATAAATCGCTCTTTATTTACAGCTTTTTATTTACAGCTCTTTATTTAAGGGTAAGGGAGCAATGAAGAAACAATCCGCATTTACCATGCTTGAGCTTATCATTACCCTGGTTATCATCTCGGTTTTAGCCGTTACTGCGGCACCCAAATTTCTTACTGAAAGTAACTTCTCTGCTAATACCGTTCGCGATCAACTTATTGCCGAACTTCGTGTCGCCCAGCTCCGGGCATTAAATGATCACAGTAATTGCTATGATGTTGAGATTGACGCTACCGTTTTTGGCATCTATCAAGATACCGCCTGTGATGGCAGTGGTTATGCGCTGGTTAACTTCACCACCACTCTCGAACCTAATGTCACCGTCGCTATTGCTGGTGTCACTAATGATGATGCAACTCGGCTAATCCGTTTTGACAGTCTTGGTAAACCTTCTGGTGGTAATTGTAACCCCGATAATTTATGCACATTAACCATTGCCTCAGGCGACACCACCAGAATATGCATTGAGTCTGAGGGTTATATTCATGCGTGTTAAAAACCGTTTAATCAAAGTGTCAAAAATTTGTGGTTTTACCCTGATTGAATTGATTGCCGGTATTGTCATTATGGCTATCGCCATGACCTCTTTAGTCTCCTTCTTAAATCCCCAAGCAACCAACAGTATCGACCCGATTTACCAAGTCAGAGCGGCTGAATTAGGCCAGTCGTTAATGAATGAAATCATGGGCAAAGCCTTTGATGAAAATTCCAACTTATCTGGTGGTTTGCTGCGGTGCAGTGAAGCTTTGGCTACGCCATGTTCTGCTGCTTCTGATTTTGGACCAAATCAAGATCCTTTTGAAAGTAATGATGTCGATACATTCGATGATGTTGATGACTATCACGGCTATACCCCTGAATTACTGGGTAGTTCGGATACATTAGCAACACTGTATCAGGATTATACCGTATCGGTCAGCGTGGTTTATGATGGTGATTATAACGGCGTTGCAGATACGCCAGCTGACCATCACGCTAAACTCATTTTGATCACGGTTAAAACACCGAATAACGATGCCTTTGAATTTGCCGCTTACAGAGGCAATTACTAATGAATAGCAAAGGTTTTACTCTGATTGAACTGGTTGTGGTGATTGTGGTACTGGCTATTGTTGGCATCGGTACGACCAGTTTTATTTCACTGGGTGTCAATATTTATACCGATGTGGTGGGGCGTGATCAAATCATCAGTCAAAGCCGTTTTATGACAGAGCGTATCACCCGGGGAATGCGTGAAGCCTTACCTAATAGTGTTCGTGTCGGTAGCAATGGTAGTATTCGTTGTATTGAATTTGTGCCGATATTGGCCAGCTCTAGTTATGTCGACATTCCGGTTTTTCCAGAAGGGGATAGCTTTACAGTCACTGTGGTGCAACATGCCATTAGTCCGCTCGACGCCAATAAAATTGTTATTTATCCGCTTAATGTCGGTGATGTTTACGGTTCTAATGCTAGTGTTGATGTCACCGGGAATATTTTTTCTTATGCGGTTTCACCTGCCAATGGTACTGATGCACAAGACATTACCTTGGATAATAGTGTCAGGTTTGATGCTGATTCACCCACTGAACGTTATTATTTGGTCAAAAATGCCGTGAGCTATTGCGCTGATGTTAGTTCAGGTGGTACTACTTCTGGTCAAATGGTGCGTTTTGATAATTATTGGCCCGGCGGGACTCAGGCATCGCCACCAGTTTCATGGGCAAATGGCGTATTAATGGCTGAAAACATTCGCGCTGGCTCGATACCGTTTACCTACTCTGGCGCAACCTTGGTGGCCAACGCGGTGGTGCAGTTAACCCTTGAGTTTGAGCAAAATTCAGAAGTGGTCATTTTTAATCATGAGGTGCACCTTGTTAATGTCCCTTAAAAATCAAAAGCTCAATCAAAGGAATCGACGTAAACCGCAACAGGGCAGCATGTTGATTATGTCTATTTTTGTGCTGACAGTGATGATGCTGTTAGCAGCAACCATGATGGACATATTGTCCGATTCTGCTGAGGCGGTAACTTATGAAGTGTTTGGCACTCGGGCACTCAGTGCGGCTAACAGTGGCGCTGAAAGAACCATGCAACAGTTATTTGCCCACGACGCTGTGGGTACTCCTAGCTGTGCAACGATTGGCTTAACCAGTGATTGGAGCGGACAAAGGGGTTTTTACGGTTGTACTGTGGCTGTGCAATGCATCCAGTTTGACGTTGGGGCAACTGGTTACACCCATTACCGGGTAGAAAGCACCGCGACCTGTGCCGATGGTGGTTTTTTTACCGTTAGAACTATTGCTGTTGAGGCCAGGCAGCGCTAGGATAAAATTAAGCTTCTTTTATTGTTGCCATTTAAAAAACTCCCATTTTACGACTATACTTATTGATGAGTAAACGCTGCTGGTTGTAGTAGGGTGAATTAATTGTATGGGTTGGTGGTATGGGTAGGCAACTTCAGCTAGGTATAGGGGTTTTGGCACTGTTATGCGGAGTATTTTCTGCGGAGCTGTCTGCTGGAGAGTGCTTGCAGACCTATGTGGATGGTGTAACCAGTCACCATTCAGGTGGCAGTATCACTTTCGGCAAGAACTCGGTAATTACTGGCAACCCTGACTCTATATTAGCCTCACCGACTGTTGATAGCAGTTCTCAGGGATACTCCTGTAGTTCGGCAGATTGTACATCTGGCGGAGCAGCTGCCACCTCAATGAATCTCGGTACTTTCCTCACTACCTCCAGCTCTACTGATATTATTATTGGCAAAAACGGCTCAGGAAATATTGGTAATTCAGGTACCAATGAATATGATGAGGTGAGCGTAGGGCAAGGCGCTTTGCTGACGGTCAGCAGTGGTTACAGTGAGTATCGCATCAAAAACTTTACTATTGGTAAAAATGCGGTAGTTAATATGCCAGCAGGAGATTATTGGATTGATAATCTCTCTACGACTCAGGGAATGGGCATCAACCTCGTTGGCACTGGCACCATTCGGTTATTTATCAACAATAGCGCCACCTTGGCAAAAAATGTTAATGTTAATGCGGGTGGTGACCCATCTGGTTTGTTTATTTATGCTTATAGCGATTTGACTTTGGGCCAAGGACCGACAGTCCGGGGTTATGTTTATGCACAAGGGACATTAACCTTAGGTAAAAACTCATTGATTGAAGGTGCAGGATCGGCCAAAGACGTGGTATTCGGGCAAGGTGCGCAATTGGCGTATAACAGTGCTGACATTGCTGCTACAGATTTTGGTAATGCGTGTACTAATGGTGGCGGGAGCGCTGTTGATCATTATGAAATCATTCATGATGCTGTTGGTTCCAATTGTGCCTATGAGTCGGTAACCATTAAGGCTTGCACCGATGCTGCTTGTTCTTCCTTATATTCCACTGCCGTCAGTCTCGATTTTCAACTTGATGGCAGCAGCGAAAGTCACCTTTCCTTTATTGGTAGTACCACTTATAGTTATTTTCATACTACTGCGCAAACTTTAACATTATCAGTGGCTAATCCGAGTGTGGCTGCAAGTAATGCACTAGTGTGTGACGATGGTAGTGGTAGCAGTTGTGATATGGTTTTTTCATCGTCAGGTTGTTCTAACGCCAGTTCTTGTAGTTTTTACTTTCCAGACTCTTTGCAAGGGCACTCCAGTTCTAGCAAAATCAAGTTTAAAAATACTGGCAAGGTGATTAGCGATGATGACAGCGTATTGACCTTTCCTACTATTACTGATGAAACCACCAGTAGTCATAATACTTGTAATACTATCGATTGCACGATTGCTGCTGCTGTTGCACCTGCGCTGAGTTTGCCAACCCTTTGAAACTACTAGCGTGACTGCCGATGAAACCATCAGTAGTGGCACCTCAACGATTGGTACCGGGGGCACTTATGATTGGACTGAAATTGATAAGTTGACGATTGATAGCAGCGCGAATGTCACCTTTTTGCCACCGATTGACAAATATGTCATTAAAGAGGCTTATTTCAAAGCGAATAGCGTTATTACCCTGAATAGCGGCACTTACTGGTTTGAGTTTTTGGAAATTGTCGGCTCTGCACAGCTAATTATCAATGGTCCGGTGACGGTTTATGTCAATCAACATTTTGATATTGAAGGGTCGAGTCAGATTAATGTTGGTGGTGATGCCAAAAATTTGGTGTTTGTCGGTTATGAACAAATCCATCTGAAAAATAATGTCGCTGTTCATGCCGTACTTTATGGGGCAGGACAGGATGTTCATGTCCAAAATGATGCCACACTGACCGGGGCGATTTCAGCCAACGGCACGGTGGAAATTAAAGACAGTGCAACTGTGACCTTTGAAGATATCAGTGATACTACGATTGGCGATCAATGCGGCGTGGTGCCTGTTGAGGTCGATCACTTTGAAATTATTCATGATAGCGTAGGCTCTACCTGTGCTGATGAATCGGTGACGATTAAGGCATGTGTTGACAGTGCTTGTAGTAGTGTGGTTACAGGGGCTGTCAGTTTGGATTTTCAGGCGAATGGCGTCACGAAAAGCTCACCCACCTTTAGCGGCAGTACGACTTTTGTTTTTACCCATACATCGGCTGAAACGTTAACCCTTTCAGTGGCGAACCCGAGTGCGACACCAGACAATGCGTTGACCTGTGATGACGGTACTGGTAGTAGCTGTGATATTGTTTTTTCATCTGGCGGCTGTCCGGTTGCTGGCACATGTGCGGTTTATTTTGCTGACTCAATACAAGGTAATAGTGGCTCCAGTTCAATCAAGTTTAAAAACAACGGCAAGGTGATCAGCGATGGTGACAGCGTTTTAACTTTCCCTGCCATCACTGATGAAACCAGCGGAAGTCATAATACCTGTAATACTACCGATTGTACTGCCAGTGGCTCCACTGCACCTGCTTTGACCCTGCCTACCTTTGAAACCACTTCAACTTCAACCGATTTGACGATAGATGAGAACACGGTGACTATCGGAAGCGGTGGTGATCATAATATCACCGAAGTGGATGAGTTGACTATTCAAGGTACTGCCCATGTCACTTTCCTCGCCCCAGTCGATAAATATGTGATCGATAGCGCTTGGTTTAAAAATGATTCGGTGATCACCATGAATACGGGAGAGTATTGGTTTGATTTTCTGGAGATCACCGGATCGGTTCAGTTAATTATTAATGGACCAGTCACTATCTACGTCAACCAACATTTTGATATTGAGAACGATAGTCAAATTAATGTTGCGGGTGCGGCTGAGGATTTGGTTTTTGTGGGTTATGAGCAGATCCACTTGAAAGATAATGTTGTTGCTCATGCGGTACTCTACGGGGCCGGACAAGATGTTAAAATTCAAAATGATGCCGCACTGACAGGGGCGATTGCTGCTAGTGGCAAGGTCGAGATAAAAAATGACGCGACGGTGACATTCTCTAACGTTAGTAGCGTACAGGTAGGTGCTTT
>CBDIDQ010000050.1:0-51886 GCA_965277695.1 Alteromonadaceae bacterium | reverse complement strand
TTTCATCAATTGTGTTTGGATAAAGACAAGTCTGCCGAGTTTTTTGGTCTTTTTTACCTTAATTTTGTTGAAAGTAATCCACTGATTAAAACTAAATTCACCAACACTGACATGGAAGTGCAGCGTGATATGTTAAAAATGTCTTTTGTTTACTTAATTGATTTCTCGCAAACCTTTGAAGAAACCAAACGGCTGAAAACACTGGCACAAATTCACAGTAAAGTAGATAAAGACATCACTGCTAATATGTATCAACATTGGCTCGATGCCTTGATTGTGACATTAGAGCAGGTTTTTCCCCAGCTGCCACAAGACACTAAACTCGCTTGGCGCATTATGTTAGCTCCGGGCATCGAATACATGAAAGCACGCTATTAGCCCTTATATTAGCCCTTATATGAGCCCTTATATTTGAACGCCTAAGACGCAAAACCAACCCGGTTATCTCCGGTACTGTAAGAGAGGGTTTTGCTGATCTGCTGCATAGTTAAACCACTTTGCTGTTGCATCTCATTGAAAAAATGTTGAATGGCAGCGAGTGATTTTTTACTTTGCAAGCCACCATCAATGATTTGATGGGCTCTTAAATAAGCCTCGATATCACGGGATAAGGTGAAAGTGTCTTTGCCCAGTGCTCTTAACGCATACTGACCGGTATTACCGCCTAGCCGGGCACCGTTTTGTTTCAACCACGCCCATAAACCGATAATGTCGTCGCTGGGCCAGTCGGCAATAAACTGACCAAAACTGCCGTGGCTTTCGGTCACGGTGTGGATCATCAAAGCATTGATTGGGATGGTTTTGACCTTGGTATAATTACGTACGATACGTTCATCGGTGGCTTTTCTTTCGAGCATTTCTGCTGGCATCATCAATAGTTTTTCAATATTAAAATCCCAGAAGACCGCTTTAAATCCCGGCCACTTTTTGTCAATCACTGCCCAATAAAAAGCACTTTGAAAAACTTTGCGGCTAAATTCTTCGAGCCAGCTATGGTCGGGGATTTGTGCCACCTGATGATTGCTTAATGGCAGCGTGATCAAAGCGTTTAGCGCTTGTTCGCCACCTTTACGGGTCATGGCTCGGTGTTGAATGTCGTCAAATTTTTCCATCAGGCTTGTTATCTAGAATGATCCGATTGATTTAAACGAGGCATGATAGACTAAATCCATGGCTATTTAAACAGTGTGTCTAAAACAGTCAGAGTAAAATAAAGTTGTCACTGATACCAGATCACAGTAAATTAGCTCCAACAGCTATACTCCCTGAACAGACAACAAGAGGATCATCTGATGCAACTAGATATGCACTACTACGGTACATATGCCATGGCCAGAGGGGCGGGTTTAACCCCTGAGGTGTGTAAAATCATTGCCACGGCGGCACAATTTGTCGACGATAACGCGGGCCACAAAAATCTCAATGCAAAGGATAAGGGACATTTGAATGTCACCGCCTCGGCTCATCATTCAGTAGACGGTGACAACCTTGGCAACGACGACCAGCGCCTGGTGTGGGTGCCTTTTCATTTTTTGCCTGGTAATGAAGGCGATAGTTATGAGCACCGCCTGCAATGCGTAAAAGACAGTGCCATTGCCAGACAAATGTTGCAGCATCACCTCGGTCGAGCCAATAAAGTCTATGCCCCGCATTTGATAGGTGTGGCAGCTCATGTATACGCCGATACGTTTGCCCATTATGGCTTTTCAGGTATTTCATCTAAAGCTAATTATATTGATGATGACACCTTCGAATTTGACAGCGCTTTGCCTTCTGACGCTTTGAGTTATATTCAGAAAAAATGGTTGCGATTTAAAACTAAAATGCAAGCGGATGCCGCAGAAACGATATCTGGCGGACTAGGACATGGGGCCGCGCATACTTATCCAGACCGACCATACCTGAAATGGAGTTTTACTTATGAAGATGGTCGTTCATCGGGCCATCGCTCCAATCCGGATACCTTTTTAGAGGCTTGTGAGAAGCTGCACAACCTCTTTATCGCTTTTGGTCAGGCCAATGTCGATGCACAACAAAGACCACCAACCCCATTCGCTGATATGAAAGCCAAAATCATCGAAGTATTGGGGGTCACTAAACCGGGCGAAGGGCGCATTGAAGCGTGGCAAGACGCGATGGCCTCCGGTGATTTGTTTGCTCCAGAACAGGCTCCTGAATATAACGGTAAAGCATGGTTAGATGATTTAAACCGAATTGAAGAACTTAATGATTCCAGCGAAGTGCTCAACATGGACGCCTTTCATTTTCTCCAAGCCACCGCTATTCACCGTACCTATGTATTACGTGAGTTATTGCCAGAACATGGCTTATTGGTGCGTTAGCGTGTCTGCTGATTGTTTTACTGCTGGCAGTTATCTGGTTTTTGATCACCCCTTATCGTCCCCACCGGTTAAAACCCCGGGGTTAATTCAGTCTAAATGAGCAATATTGACGAATGAGTGGTATTTTCCTGACGTTTAACATGGCTTTATACTAGTAAAGCCATTGGTATTCACTTAGAATCCGCTCTACACTTAGGCATGGTATACCAATAGACTTTTCTGTATAAGGGAAAGAGTTATGTCTTTATTTAGCAAGAAAAAATTAAACGAATTACAGGCTAAAGAGTCGTCGACTAAACTCCATACTGTGTTGATTGTCGATGATGAAGAGTCAAACCGTAAAGTGATGGCGTCGGTGTTAAAGGACTATTACGACGTACTTGAAAGTGAAGATGCGCTAGCTGCATTGGAACTGGTCGAAAACATGGAAAACCCGGAAAAAATCAGTATGGTGATCAGCGATCAGCGGATGCCAAATATGACCGGTGTTGAGTTGTTTGAACGCCTCGCTGAGATTATTCCCAAAACCATTCGTATTATTGTCACCGGATTTATTGATGTTGAATCAATTATTGACTCGGTAAACAAAGCCCATATTTATAAATTTATCCTTAAACCTTTCGAACGCGTTGACTTTTTGTGGACTGCCAAGCGGGCAGTAGAAAACTTTGAACTGCAAAAAGAGCTCGATAATCACCTGTTGTCCCTTGAGCAACGAGTGGTTGATCGGGCAAAAGCATTGACTGAAAAAACCCAAGAGTTAGCACAGGCACAGCAGACGATTGAGTCATTGACCGTCATCGATCCATTGACCGATTTGTACAACCTGCGTTTTCTTAGTTTGCATCTTGATGCCGATATCGCCCAATGCCAGCGTATTTATCAAGATTTTAATAATCGCAAGTTAGATCAACTGCCACCAGACATTGATTTGGTTTTTTTGCTGATTGATATTGATCAGTTTAAAGACATTAGCAAAAATCTTAGTCAGGCGGCGGCTGATGCGGTGTTAAAAGGCATGAAGGGGTTATTGCAAAAAGTTTTCAGGGTATCGGATTATCTGATCCACTACCATAATGAGACCTTTTTAGTGGTGGTGCGCTCAACCACTATTGATGATGCGGCGATGATGGCGGAAAGATTAAGAAGCTTAATGAGCAATTATCATTTTACTGTCGCCGACGGTATCAGTGTCAATAAAACTTGCTCTATTGGTTTTGTCGGTTTTCCTTTTATTGGTGATGTTCCTGATACCCACTCGTGGGAGGAGGTCGTTGAAGTGGCCAAACATGCACTGGCAACGGTGAAACGAAATGGTCAAAATGGCTGGATGGGGATCACAGTGCCGTTGCAAGTTGAAGCGAGTTTAGAACTGCAACAGGTCATTGATAACACCGAAGCACTGGTGAATGAACGAAAATTGCTGATATATTCCAATATTAAAGAGGATATTAATTGGTAACGCAGTTTGATTAGCGGTTTGTGCGCATTTAAGCGAACCGCGATAATTTCATTGTAACTTCAATCAGCACTCATTATACTGGTCCACCATTGAAATCATTGAACTTTTAGCCATCTGTGCAACCATCCTCTGATACCCGAACACCAATGCTTGAAGTCTGTGATCTCGGTTGGCAGCGAGCCAACCCCCGATCAAGTGATCAGTCAACCCGTCAAGCAAAAATCATTTTGCAAAATATTAGTTTTAGCGTCAATAAGGGCGAGATGATTGGCATACTCGGTCCTAATGGCGCGGGTAAAACCAGCTTATTGCGCTGTATTGAGCAACAAGTAAAGGATTTTACTGGCAGTATTGAGTTTAAGGGTAAAGCTATTGGGCAGTATGACAGCAAAACGCTAGCGCAAAGTCTTGCCGTGGTCGCCCAACAAAGCCAGTCGATATTTTCATTAACTGTGTTTGATGTGGTGCGTATGGGACTGCTGCCGCACAAAAGCTTGTTTGCCGTTGATACCGATGCCGACCGTCACCAAATTGAACGGGCGTTAGAGAAAGTTGGATTAACCCCACATTTGCAGCAACCATTTGCCATTTTGTCTGGCGGAGAGCAACAAAGAGCGCTGATCGCCAGAGCATTGGTGCAGGGCGCAGAATTATTGCTGATGGACGAACCTACCAATCATCTTGACGTTTATTATCAGCATCAAATTATGCATTTAGCCAAAGCGCTGAAAATCACCGTACTGATGACAGTACATGATTTGAATTTGGCGGCGCAACATTGTCCGCGACTGATGTTATTGCAACAAGGTCAACTGATTGCTGATGGCAGTGCTGATGAAGTACTCGATCCTGAGCGCTTGACTGAGGTGTTTAATTTGCCCTGCATCAGAGATACCGACCCTTACAACGGTTTGCCCAGAGTGAGCTTTCATCTGCCCGGAGCGTCAAAGCTATGATTAAGCCCCTGAGCAAATCCCTGGTCAATCACAACAAGAAGTTTAGCGGCTTGATTATATTAAGTGTGATCAGCCTGATTGCAGTGATGCTGTTTGGTCCGGCTACTATTTCGGGGGCACAAGTGATGACTTGTCTACTGGGTGATTGCGATAATAATTTTGTTGATATGGTGATTTGGCAGGTCAGGGTGCCCAGAGTATTAGTCGGTTTTATTGCCGGGGCGGGATTGGCTTGTGCCGGGGCGATTTTACAAAACACCACCCGTAACCCGTTAGCCGATCCTTATTTGTTTGGTATTGTATCAGGTGCAGCTTTAGGAGCCACTATTGCCAGCTTGACCTTGGCTGACCAAATGACGGTGGCTTTACCTTTGGCGGCTTTTTTGGGCGCTTTGTTTGCTGTTTTCATCGTACTGATGATCTCAAAAGTGTTGCAGCGGATGGAGCAATTATTATTGGCTGGGGTGGCGGTGTCTTTTATGCTTAGCGCAGTCAGCCAGTTCTTATTGTATTTGGGTGAACCCTTTGCCAGCAATCGGGTATTGTTTTGGTTAATGGGCAGTTTGACGCGGGTTGAAATGAGCCATTTTTATGTGATTGCCCCGGTGGTTATATTATCGATTATTGTTGTCATTGGTTATAGCAGACAAATCGACGCGTTATTGTTAGGCGATGAGAGTGCCGCCACATTAGGCGTTAATGTCGACCGTTTACGCCTGTTGATGATGGCGATTTGCGCGGCATTAACCGCCACCATCGTCGCTTATTGTGGTGGTATTGGTTTTGTTGGTTTAATGATCCCCCACATTGTTCGTCACTGGCTTGGCGTCACCACATTGCCGTTAATCATTGGTTCGTCATTGGTTGGTGGCAGCTTTTTACTCTGGGTCGATGTACTGGCCCGTAGTGCCTTTGCCAGTCTGGAAATCCCCATTGGTATTATTACCTCAGCCATTGGCAGTGTGTTCTTTTTATTTGTGATGCATCGCGGTGCGCGTCAATAAGGTTTGTAGATAATTAGACCTTAAATTGTGAATGTCTTAAGGGTTTGGCGGGCTTTTCAAGTTACTGGAGCGCTTCGTTCTTTACAATCAAAAGCATTCACCACGGAGACACGGAGGCACGGAGAAGATCAAAAGCAAAATAGTTAAACTTGTTGGCTTTTGACGTTGTTTTTCTCCGTATCCCCGTGTCTCCGTGGTCAAAATGTTTCTGTTTTTTGAGAACGAAGCGCTCCAAATACCAGAACAGCCCGTAGACCTGAATAACGGTAGTGATAAAAGAAAAAAGGCTTTAAATCTCCTAATCTTGTGCAAACTTAAAGGAAAAACAACTATGGCAGCAACCCTGATGGTACAAGGCACCAGTTCAGATGCAGGAAAAAGCCTGTTGGTCACCGGCTTGTGCCGAGTACTGTATCGTAAAGGTTATGCTGTTGCGCCGTTTAAGCCGCAAAATATGGCGCTAAACAGTGCGGTGGTGCCTGCTAGTGATGACGATGCTGAGGGCGAAAACGGGGGTGAAATTGGCCGTGCTCAAGCGGTGCAAGCGATGGCAGCAAAAGTCGCCTTGCAGGTGCATTTTAATCCGATCTTACTCAAACCAAACTCAGATACCGGTGCTCAGGTGATTGTGCAGGGCAGAGCCTTGAGTGATATGGAAGCGCAGGGTTATCACGACTATAAAAAAGTGGCGATGACAGCGGTGCTCGATTCTCATCAGCGACTTGAGCAGCAATTTGATGCCATCGTGGTTGAAGGTGCCGGTAGCCCAGCCGAGATTAATTTACGTGAAGGCGATATTGCCAATATGGGGTTTGCCGAAGCGGTGGATTGTCCGGTGATTTTGATTGCCGATATTGATCGGGGCGGCGTATTTGCGCAAATCGTCGGTACCTTAGATTTATTATCCCCGTCAGAACAACGTCGAGTGGTTGGTTTTGTGATCAACAAATTCAGAGGCGATGTGGCGCTATTACAGCCGGGTTTGGATTGGTTAGAACAACGCACCAATAAACCGGTGCTGGGGGTTTTGCCTTATCTGCAAGGGTTGGATATTGCCTCAGAAGATGCCATCAGCAGTCAGCAAAATCAAGCTGAAACCAGTCAAATCAATATCGTGGTACCGGTGTTATCACGCATTGCTAACCATACTGATTTTGACCCATTGCGCTTGCATCCAGAGATTAATCTGATCTTTGCCGGACCGGGAAAACCACTGCCACCAGCCGATTTAATTATCTTGCCAGGTAGTAAAAACGTGCGCCGTGATTTGACCTTTTTACGTCAACAGGGCTGGCATCACGACATCAATAAACACCTGCGATATGGCGGCAAAGTGCTGGGTATTTGTGGTGGCTATCAGATGTTGGGTGAGGTTATTCATGACCCATTAGGGGTAGAAGAGTCGGTTGGCAGCAGCGAAGGACTCAATTTATTACCGCTGGTCAGTGAGTTGACTGAACAAAAAAGCTTAAGCCAAAGTCAGGGCACGTTGACATTAGCGGGTGAAAGTGCCCCGGTAAGCGGTTATGAAATTCATGTTGGTAAGACTTCATTTACCGTAGATATGACCGCTTTGGTAACACTTGACGCTGATCATGGCGAGGGACAAAGCGACGGTTGTATCAATTTAGATGACACTATCGCAGGCACCTACTTACATGGCTTGTTTGAAAATGATGATATTATTCAACTAGTTGCAAAATGGTTAGGGTATCGCGTTACCAAACAACTGAGCTACGAACAACAACAAGAGGCGGCGATTGAGCGACTCGCTGATGCGATTGAGCAATATTTGGATGTCGCCGCGATAGAATCGCTATTAGCAAAATAAAACATTAGCAAAATAAAACATCAGCAAAATAAAAACTTGAAATTTAACAAGGAAACACCATGGTCGATGAAAACCACAAAAATGAACGCCACAAAGCACGAATGCAAAAAGTAAAATCTCAGGTTGATGCCCGGATTGATTCGGCACAAGAAGAGCGGGGATTACTGATTGTGATCACCGGTAATGGTAAAGGTAAATCAACCTCCGGTTTTGGCACCGTTGCCCGAGCGGTAGGGCATGGTTTAAACGCCAAGGTGATCCAATTTATTAAAGGCACTTGGGAATGCGGTGAGCGTAATTTATTGGAAAACGCCGGGGTTGAATTTGAAGTGATGAATACCGGCTTTACCTGGAACACTCAAGACCGAGAAAAGGATATTGCAGCGGCCACTCTAGTGTGGCAAAAAGCCAAAGCGATGTTGGCTGATGAGACCATTGATGTGGTGTTATTGGATGAGATCACCTACATGCTCACTTACAAATATTTAGCACTTGAAGACGTGCTCAGTGCTATAGCTAATCGTCCGGCGATGCAGCATGTGATTGTAACGGGCAGAGCCTGTCACCGCGAAGTGATTGAAATAGCTGATACGGTCAGTGAAGTGCAATCGTTAAAACATGCTTTTGATAATGGGATTAAAGCGCAAAAGGGGATTGATTGGTGAGCCTGAAAATCAAACTGCTATTGCTGGGATGGGTGTTATGTTTCAGTCCTTTTCCTAGTCATAGCGCTAAAGAAAGCGCTAAAGAAAGTGCTAAAGAAAGTGCCATCGAAAGCACCAAAAAACCAACAATTCTGGCGTTATCACCCCACGTTGTCGAATTATTGTTTGCCATTGGCGCAGGTGAGCAAATCATCGCCACCACTGATCATGCCGATTATCCAGAGGCGGCAAAAAACATTCCCAGCGTTGGCAATTATGCTCGTTTGCAAATCGAAAGGGTGATAGAGCTGCAACCAGACTTAATCATTGCGTGGAAAACCGGTAATCCCAGTGATGATTTAGCGCGATTACAAAAGTTGGGGTTCACCATTGCCTATTCTCATCCGAAAACCCTTGATGATGTCGCCAAAGAGCTGCGTTATTTTGGTCAACTGTCAGGCCATGTGACACAAGCCAACCAAGTGGCGGCTGTCTATGACGGGCGATTGGAGAAAATTCGCCAGCAATACCAATCGAAATCACTGATCAGTGTATTTTATGAGTTATGGGCGCGACCATTATCGACCATTGCCAAAGATAGCTGGCCGCAACTGCATTTGGATGTGTGCCGGGCGAAAAACCCGTTTTTCGATGCGGTTAATAGCTACCCGCAAGTAGGTATTGAACAGGTGCTGGCTCATGATGTACAGTTGATTATTCAGCCGTTATCGGTCAATCAAAAAGACAAAGAAGGGTTTAACTGGCAACACTGGGAGGCGTTAACGGCGGTTAAACACCATCAGCTGATCACCCCAGATGCCGATCAACTACACCGCATGACCCCAAGGGTATTGGATGAGCTGGCTTCGTTGTGCCAACAGATTGATCAATCACGACGTTTTTACCTCAATAAAAAAGGCTCTGGTCAAACAAGGTAACAGTTTGATGATGCTTTTTGTAGGAGGGCCGTCCCGGCGCGATTGTTGACGAAGGCAACACTGCTGTGTCTTTGACACAGATCGCGGCGAGGACGCCCCTCCTACATTTGGGCAGCGTAATTGCAACCCTAAATGACGTAATATGATCACAACCATAAAAAATAATGACTTTAAAAAGAGTCACTAGGACTGTTAATGGCCACTGGCAAACACACTTATAAAATTCTTATTACCGATTTAATTGGTATGCTATTTGACGCTGATGGACAGCCCGACCACTGTGAAGTACAACAGCATATTGAAGCTAAAGGTGGGGTATTTCATCTGGGCTCTCAAGCTTGGTGTGAGTCACTTGAGGCTGATAAACTGCATTTTTTCTATCAACCGGAGTTGAGCACTGAGGCCGAGTTACTGGCAGAAACCGCCGCCGCACAGTATGACGCGGTAATTGCTGCGGCGACATTTTTGCCACCTGCTTGTCAGTTTAAGCTCGGTGGTGTGCGTATTGGAGCAGGTACTGGCAATATGGCCTCGCTCAGTTGGGGTGGTGCTAATGGTGCTGTTGAAGGTAATAGCGCTGTTGAAGGTAATAGTGCTGTTGAAGGTAATAGCGCTGTTGAAGGTAATAGCGCACCGCTGATGAATACTCCCAGTTTTAACTCACAAGCGACCGCGCAAATGGCGATTAAAGCCTTGTTACGGGTGTTGCCTGATTTGGATGTTGATAGTTTGCATCAGCGAGTGGTGGCGGGGGATTTTGATACCGGTAAACACTTGTCGCAATATCCCACCGAAACCATAGCCAGCAAAACCATTGCGGTGTTGGGTTATGGCAATATCGGTCGTGAAGTGGCCAAACTGGCCAAAGCGTTGGGGATGAGGGTGGTTATTTTTGCTCGTGCCCGACATCAGCCGTGGATTTGCTCTGAAGGGTTTGAATTTGCCTCGACGATCATTAAAGCGGCAACTGGGGCAGATGTTATCAGCCCACATTTAGGACTCGGTGCTTTAGACAGTCAAACCGGGTGTTACGCCAACGCTGGTGTGATTGACGATGAAGTATTGACTGCGATGAATTCAGCGGCGGTTGTGGTGAATTATGATCGAGGCGAATTGGTTGATACTGCCGCACTGGATCGGGCGTTGAGCAGTGGTCAGGTGCGCTACGCCGCCATTGATGCCGACCTATTTAAAGACCAGCAAAGTGGTGAGTTGTCTGGTCCAATGAAAGCTTATCTTGATATTTACCCGGCTCATGTCGGTAAAATGTCGCTGTTACCTCATGCCGCAGCAGATACTGAACACCATGCCCGGGTGGCTGGGGCAAAGCAGGCGGTTAATCAAATCTTTGCCGCCATTATTGAGCGTAAAGTGATCAATCTCAAAGGCCAGTTGCCGGCCGGTTTTACTGATGGTAAAGCGGCAACAGTCAAAGGTGTCGGCAGTGTAACGGCACAAACATTTGACAATCTTGATGCCGCCGAAGTCAAACAAATCGGAGATATCAGCGGCGCATTGGCGAGCTTTTGGGCTGCCGACAACCCTCGCACTCACGCACAGGCGCGTGCAGATGCGACCAAAAATGCCAACCAACTGCTGTCTTTATTAGCCGATAAAGGATTATTGGGGCCTTATATTGATGGATAAAAAAGTTCAGCTGATCCCGCTTTATCATGCAGCTATTGCTGCCGTATCTGGCCGTCAGTCAGTACTGAATGTGGCAAAAACAATGACTGATTTTAAGCCAAGTCAGATTATTGCGATTGGTAAAGCCGCTGCTGACATGACTGTGGGGGCGCTTGAAGTGTTTGAGCCTTGCCCGGCATTGGTGGTGACTAAGTATCGCCATCGTAGTCGAGCATTGTTGAGGTTTTCTGGGGTGACGGTGATTGAAGCCGGGCATCCATTGCCCGATGATAATTCATTAAAAGCCGGGCGAATGCTACTTGAAACGGTGTCACAACTGGCCCCGGGCAGTCAATTATTGGTGTTGGTGTCGGGTGGCGCTTCTGCTTTAGCTGAGTGTTTGCCTGAGGGGATCAGCCTTAATGACTGGCAAGCGTTAACTGAAAAACTGATTGGCGAAGGCTTAACTATTGCGCAAATTAATCAACAACGTAAACAACGCTCGTTGATCAAAGATGGTCGTTTGTTGTCGCATCTGAGCTGTATTGATAATGTTGAGGTGGTGACATTAGCCATTTCAGATGTACAGGGTGATGATATTGCGGTTATTGGCTCTGGTATTGGGGATATTCATCGGCTGGTTCAAGTAGTAGGCATTAAAGGTCGAGTTGAACTGATTGCCACCAATACTATTGCACGGCAAGGAGCGCAAATTGCTGCGCATCAGGCTGGTTTTCAGGTCAGAATGAATAGTGAAACACTGTATGATGACGTGTTTAACTTAGCGGCCAACATCGGTGAATTATTGCGAAAGGCGTTGAAAAATGGCCAACATGGGATTTATATTTTTGGTGGTGAACCGACGATTAAATTGCCCGATAACCCGGGTAATGGCGGACGTAATCAAAGTTTGGCGCTAGCATTGGCCAAAGAAATTGCCGGGTTGGATGATATCACCATTTTAGTCGCAGGTACTGATGGCACTGATGGACCGACCGATGCGGCTGGTGGTATTGTCGATGGCACCAGCTTTCATCGTTTGGCTGGTGCCCAATCGGCTTTAGATAAAGCCGATGCCGGGACTTATTTACGCCAAACCGACGATATTTTCATCACCGGACCCACAGGCACCAATGTCATGGACTTGGTGATTGCCATTGTCGGTTTATAGCGGGTTCAATCTTATCGTGAGCCTGCCAACTATCAGCGATAATTTGGGCTTTATCTGCTTTGATCATGATGTAATTACTTTTATTGAATAACCACGGTAATGATTTTGGGTCTGAGGTTTTCACAGCTGCTGCTATCAAGCCTTAACTTGACTGATCGTTTTGCCATTACCGCACTGAGTAGGGTTGAATATATTCTTTGTTTTACTGGCTCTGGTAAGCTGGTGTCAACCATATAGCTATCAAGATCACTACATTGTTCACCCGCAGGATTGTACATGCCATCGCTTGGCACCACTCTGATGTGCTCATCAGTGTAGGTATTTGACCACAGTTGGTAGTCTTTGGCGGTCACCCAGCTATCATTGCCATCGTGGGCCAGAGCCTGGGTTGAGCTTAATGCCAGTAATAGCATTGGCATGGTTGTTTTCATAACTTTGGTCACTGTTTTTGTCATCGTTTAACTCCATATATTAGGGATTGAGCATTTAAAGGCATAGTTATGGAGTGTTATTTCAGACGTAAAAACACAGGGGATTTTTGGCATACCGCTTCCTTTTTAAATCAAACAACTTTCCAAACCAACAATACGATACCTTGTTCGTTACATGTACTCAACCGCTATTTTTTACCCTATCTTCTATCGGTTAATTCGGCTATGCTTCGGCCATTATCCGAAACCTGTGAAACCCGTCCCTGATGCGTTTGGCGATTGTTGTGTTTACCGCTGTGTTACTGTTATTTTGCCTCACGGCCAATGCATTGCGCTTTGAACGTATTACGGCGGCGCAGGGACTGTCACAAATGTCCGTCAATACTGCATTGCAAGATAGTGAAGGGTTTATGTGGTTTGGCACTCAAGATGGCCTTAATCGTTATGATGGTTATCAATTTAAAGTTTACCGCCATGATCGCAATGACCCCCATTCATTGAGCAGTAACTGGGTCAACACTTTATTTGAAGATAGTCGCGGTAACCTGTGGGTAGGTACTAATGGTGGGTTAGTTAAATTCGACCGCCAGGGTGATAATTTTGTTCGTTACAGCCATGATGAGGCTGACGCTGATAGTATCGACGGTAATGATATTTGGTCGATAGATGAAGATGATAATGGTCATTTTTGGATTGGTATTTATCGCGGCGGGGTGAGTCATTTTGACCCCCAATCTGGCCGTTTTACCCGTTACCTTAATGATCCGAATGACCCTCACAGCTTGTCTAATGATCAAGTGGTAGATGTGTTGGTTGATCACGCCAATACTGTTTGGGTGGCGACCAATGGTGGTGGGCTTAACCGTTTCGACCCTGAGTTTGAGCGCTTTGAACACTTTGTTCATGACGATAATAATAGTCACAGTTTAAGTCATGACCGGGCAATTACTTTACTTGAAGATGACCGTCAACGTTTGTGGGTTGGCACCCAAAAGGGCCTAGATCGTTTTGATTGGCAAAATCAGACTTTCATTCATTATTCCCTCGATGCAGATACTTCAACCGACGACGGTAAGCCTTTTGTCAGAGCACTGTTCAGTGATAGCCAGAAAAACCTATGGATAGGCACAATGAACGATGGATTAATTAAGTTTACCCCTGAAACTGGCGTTTCTAGTTTGCTGGTGAATAATCCGCTGGACCCTTTTAGTTTAAGCAGTAACCGGGTCCGTGCCATGGTTGAAGATCGCAGTGGTATTTTGTGGTTTGGCACCCGGATTGGCGGAGTTAATAAATATAATCCGGCCACCGCTCATTTTGTCCATTATCAACTGCAACCAACTCAGCCTGAGGGGCTGCAAGACAATACCATATGGTCGCTTTATGAAGATGATGAGGGCTTGATTTGGATTGGCAGTCCGTTTAAGGGGGTTAGCCGATTAAACCTTAAAACCAACACATTTAAGCATTATCGACACCAACCAAGTCAGCCACACAGCATTAACTCAGCGCCGGTATTAGCGATTTTTCAAGATCATGCCAAAGATTTATGGATGGGCACTTTGGGGCGTGGGTTAAATCGATTTAATAAAACCACGCAAACGTTTAGTCAATATACTCATGATCCAGATGACGTCACTAGCCTCAACAATGCAACCAGAATCGATGCCATCATTGAAGATAGCGAACACTTTTTATGGTTTGGGACTAATAAAGGGCTGAGTCGACTTGATCCTGATAGAAAGCGTTTTACTCATTTCGAACATGACCCAACTGATCCCACTAGTATTGGCTCTAATAGAATTACGGCGCTGTTTGAAGACAGTCAGCAACAAATCTGGTTGGGGACCGATAAACAAGGGCTAGACAAATTCGATAAGGCCAGCGGGACTTTTAGTCATTATCGCCATGATCCTGATGATCGTTATAGTTTGGGTAGCCACACCGTATATTCTATTTATCAGACTAATGATGGCATTTTATGGTTGGGTACCACAGCCGGATTAGATCGGTTTGACCCATCAACCCAAAGTTTCAGACATTTTGGTCGCCAACAGGGGTTAAGCAATGAAACGGTGATGGGGGTAATGGGCGATAAATCCGGGTTTTTGTGGCTGACCACCAATGATGGTTTGAACCGTTTTGACCCGCGCACAGAAACCTTCAATGGGTATAAATTCAGCGATGGTATTCAGGGCAACGAATTTTCAAATGGGGCTTGGTTTGCTACCCCGTCAGGACAAATTTTAGCGGGCGGTATTAATGGCTTTAACGCGTTTTATCCGCAGCATATTCAGGATGATGCGACAGTACCTGCGATCATCTTTAGTGATTTTTTACTCAATAACCAAGCGCAAGAGATGGCGATTAATTACACTGATGCGCTGTTGTTGACTCATACTGATTCGGTGTTTACCTTTGAATTTGCGGCGTTACATTTTGCCAGTCCAAAACAGAATAACTACGCCTATCAACTGCAAGGGTTTGACTCGCAATGGGTGTATACCGATGCACTTAACCGCCGGGCGACGTACACCAACATGGATGCGGGCGAGTACGTGTTTAAAGTGAAAGCCAGTAACAGTGATAATGTCTGGAACCATGATTATCGCACCATCAAAGTGACGATTTTACCTGCGCCTTGGCTGACTTGGTGGGCTTATGCTATTTATTTTATGATCATTGCCGCGATTTTATTTTCAGTCTGGTCTTTGCGGTTGAAAAAGCGTCAGGCCGAAGCACAAACCCTAGCCGCCGAGCGCCAAGCTGCGACCAAAATTGTTGCCAGTGAGCAACAATTGAGTTTGGCATTGTGGGGCAGTGGTGATCAACTATGGGATTGGGATAAAGCACGGGGATTGATTCAGCGTAAAAACATGTTGAGTCACTTTACCTTTTTGGATAAGCAACCTTTGGTTGAATTTAGAGAACTGACTTTATTGATGCATGAGGATGATCAGGCGACGTTTACAGCAGCATTGAAGGCGCATAGCGAAGCTGAAAAAGACCACCTTGAAGCGGCTTTTAGAATGCGTGATAAAAGCGGTCAATGGCGCTGGGTGCTGTGTCGCGGCAAGATTGTCGATATGGACCAGCAGGGTCACATCAAGCGGATCACCGGGGACCTTGCAAGACGTTCACCGTAAACGGCTGGACAAAGAAGCACTGCGAGAACTCAATGAAACTCTGGAGCATAAGGTTCATCAGCGAACTCAGGCATTGCAGGATTCTATCGATCAGCTAAAAGCGGCGCAACGACAGCTGGTTGAAGCAGAAAAAATGGCGGCACTGGGCAACTTAGTGGCGGGTGTGGCCCATGAAGTGAATACCCCGTTGGGCATTTGCATTACCATGGTGAGCTTGCATATCGACAGTTTGAAAACCCTCAGCGAACAGATAGTTGCGGGTAAAATGACGCGCAAATTGTTGGACAGTTATATCGATAATACCCAGCAAAGTCAGGCGTTGGTAGACAGTAATTTACATCAGGCGGCGGAGTTGATCCAAACCTTCAAAAAAGTCGCGGTAGAGCAAACGGCAGACAGTTTTGACGACATTGTGTTTGGTCGTTATGTGCAAGACGTGATCAACAGCATTGCTTTACGATTAAAAGACCAGCAGGTTGATATTAAGCTATCTTGTGAGGATTGGACGATAAAAACCTATCGCGGTGCTTGGTGGCAAATACTGTCTAACTTGATTGAAAACTCTTTGTCTCATGGGTTTGCAAATAAAGACAGCGGTGAAATCAGCATCAATGCCACGCTGCAAGCACACTGGTTATTGTTTACTTATAGTGATAATGGCAACGGTATGGCACCAGCCGAATTGAATAAAATGTATGAACCGTTTTATACCACGACCCGAGGTCGTGGTAGTAAAGGCTTAGGAATGCACATTGTGTTTAATCTGGTGGTGCAAAAACTCGGTGGCACCATTGATTGCCAGAGTCAACCCGGACAAGGCGTGACGTTTACTATTGCGGTGCCTGTTGGTGGTAATTGATTTTTGTAGTGCGATTTTTCAGCGCCTAATGTTCTGTACTTTTTTATCAATACAGAGGCACAGAGAACACAGAGGAAAAGCAAGTCAAAATCAAAACCCGTTTGATTACAATAACGCCAACATGGTCTCAGCAGAGCTGACATCAATACCGCGTACAGGTTCGACATTCAGCGCGGTGATCACCCCATTTTCAACAATCATCGCGAAGCGTTTGCTGCGAATACCCATGCAATTAGCACTGGCATCTTGGGTTAAACCAAGGGCTGCGCTCAATTGACCATTACCATCGGCCAACATCACGATTTCATCAGCACCTTGGGCTTTACCCCAAGCGTCCATCACAAAGGCATCATTGACTGACATGCAGATGATACTGTCAACGCCTTTGGCTTTGATTTTATCGGCATTGGCGATGAAGCCGGGCAGGTGGGTTTTTGAACAACCCGGGGTAAAAGCACCGGGGACGGCAAAGAGCACCACTTTTTTGCCGCTAAACAGTTCGTCGGTAGTGACACTTTCTGGTCCATTTTGGCCAAAAACACTGAGGGTGACGGCGGGGACTTTATCGTTTACTTGAATGGTCATGGGTTTTCCTGTGGTTGGTATGTTGTTGAATTAAAGCTGATACCATAGCGTTTTCGAGACTGCAATGACATTAAATTTTTACAATCAAATGAATTATTTACAGCCAATTTGAATGCTTTGGTTTAGAATGCGGGTCTTTTGAGGATTGGCAGATTTAATTATTTTAAGGTAGATTTTATGAAACGTTTATTAACAACGGTCTTTGCAGGTCTGGTTGGTTTGAGTATGTTTTTATCTCAGGCAATGGCAGCAGCGGCACCAGTGGTGGCACCGGCATTTTCACTGCAACCGAAGCAGGTAAAACAGTGACCTTGGCAGATTACAAAGGTAAACCACTGGTGATACATTTTGGGCCACTTGGTGCCCATATTGCAAGAAGTTACAACCCGGATTAGACGCGTTATATACAAAATATCAATCACAGGGATTAGAAATGTTAGGTGTTAGCATCTGGGAAGATGACGGCGCAAAACCCCAAGCCGCACTGGACAAACGTGGCTGGCACTTCAAAACCGTGATCAACGGCGACGACATTACCAAAAAATACGGCGTCAAGGGCACCCCAACCACAGTATTTATCTCCAGAGAAGGCAAAATCGTCTGGCGTACAGACAAGTCCGATCCAAACAACCCCGGCCTCGAAAAAGCGATTAAAGCGATTTTGAAAAAATCCTGATAATCAATTAGTAGCGTGCGCTTTGCGCACGACACTTCGTTTGTACCTCAATGGAAATTACGTGAGCGGGCTTTAAATTCTGACAGCAAGTGGGTGATATTGGTTAGCTTGCCGGCGATGACGTGGATCACATTATCTTTGCTTTCGACAATGCCGTTGATTTTTAACAGGCTTGAGGTTAAAAACGGCTGTTTTTGTTGCTGTGAAGTCGCTTTAAATACCACCACATTGATATTGCCAGTGTCATCTTCAAGGGTCATAAAGGTAACACCTGATGCAGTGCCGGGGCTTTGTTTACCGGTGGACTACGCCCACCACAGTGACAAGGGATTTATTTCTGCTATTAACCAAATCCTTAGCACGGACATGACGACCGAGTTTGGCTTGTTCACGCAGTAAAGTGATGGGATGTTTGCCAAGGCTTAGGCCAGTTGCACGAAAATCTTCAATCAGATTATCAATCGGTGAGGGGGCGATTTCATCAGGTAATGAAGAGTCTTTAACTAATGAAGAGTCTTCAACTAATGAAGAGTCTTTAACTAATGAAGAGTCTTCAACTAATGAAGAGTCTTCAACCAAATTGGCAAATAATGGCAAATTGCATTCTGTGGTCATCATATCCCAACGGGTCTGGTAACGATTACCCGACAGCGATTTAAGCACATCAGCACTGGCTAACGCCGCTAAATCACCTTTATTTAAGCCCGATAGCTGAACATCTTTAAGATAACGAAACCCGTCCGTTGGTCGTTGGCGTAAAATACGCGCAATGCCTTGATCAGACAACCCTTTGACTAAACGAAAACCCAGCCGAATAGCCAATGGTTCATCGTTTCCTGTTCGCTGTTTTTGTGAGATTTTTTGCGAAACCTTTTGTGAGACTAAGATATGGTCGTTGGTACTTTGATTGATTTCAACCGGTAAAACCGTGATGTTATGCCGCCGGGCATCTTGGATCAGTTGCGAGGCTGAATAAAACCCCATCGGTAAACTGTTGAGCAATGAGGTGTAAAACGCCGCAGGATAATAGTATTTTAACCAAGCCGAAACATAAGCCAGCAGCGCAAAACTGGCAGAATGAGACTCAGGAAAACCATATTCACCAAAACCACAAATTTGTTTGAAAATACGCTCGGCAAATTCGGTGTCATAACCCCTTTGTTGCATCCCGTTGATCAGCTTATGACGAAAAATTTCCATTTCGCCAGTGACTTTCCAGCGAGCCATCGCCCGGCGTAACTGATCTGCCTCACCACCCGAAAACCCCGCTGCCACCATCGCCAGTTTGATCACTTGTTCTTGAAATATCGGCACTCCTAAGGTGCGAGATAACACCGCTTTAACCGCCTCTGAGGGATAACTTTCAACCTCAATACCGGCTCTGCGACGTAAATAAGGGTGCACCATATCGCCCTGAATTGGACCTGGCCGCACAATCGCAATTTGGATCACCAAATCATAATAACACTTGGGTTTTAATCTCGGCAACATACTCATTTGTGCCCGGGATTCAATTTGAAAAACCCCCACACTGTCGGCTTTTTGTAGCATCTGGTAGACTTTGGCATCATCACCCAAACCACCAATATGCGCCATGCTCAGCTCTTTTTGATAATGCTTTTGCACCAGCGAAAAGCACTTGCGTACGGCACTTAACATCCCTAACGCTAATACATCAACTTTAAGCAGTTTTAAGGTCTCAATATCATTTTTATCCCATTGGATCACCGTACGTCCGGCCATTGCCGCGTTTTCAATTGGCACCAGTTGATGCAAAGGTCCTCTGGATATGACAAATCCGCCAACATGCTGCGATAGGTGCCTCGGAAACCCTCTGATCTCATCGACCAATTGTAAAAACCAACGTGCAATATGTGAATTTTGGTCCAGCCCCAACAGGCCGATTTGCTCTTGCCAGCTTTGATTGCCATCCCGGCGGTTGATGTTTTTGATAAAATATTCCAGTTGGGTGAGGTTAAACCCCAATGCTTTACCGACTTCTTTCACTGCGCCTTTGAACTTAAAGGTATGAATTGCCCCGGCAATCGCCGCTCTGTCACGACCATATTTGCGATAAATATACTGAATGATCTCCTCTCGGCGTTCATGCTCAAAATCAACATCAATATCTGGTGGCTCATCCCGCTCTTTAGAGATAAACCGCTCAAACAAAACACTGACTTTATTTGGATCAACAGCGGTAATATAGAGGCAATAACAAACAATAGAATTGGCCGCTGAGCCCCGTCCTTGGTAGAGAATATGCTGACTCTGGGCAAATTTAACCAAGTCATACAGGGTGAGAAAAAAGTATTCGTAATTCTCCTCGCCAATCAGTTTGAGTTCTTTTTCGATGGTTGCTCTGATCTCAGGGGTAATGCCCTCGGCAAAGCGAGTTTTGATGCCACTTTCGACCAGTTGCCGGAGATATTGTTGCGCAGTTAATCCCTCGGGCACTATTTCGGCTGGGTATTCATAGCTGATCATGGCCAAGTCAAAGTGGCAAAGTGCGGCAATAACCAGAGTTTGATCAAGCTGTTGTGTACTATACAGCTTGTTGATTTTCTCCGGCTCACGTAAATAATGCTCCGAGTTGGAATGCAGGGCATAACCGGCTTTGTCAACGCAGATCCCCAGCCGAATAGCGGTGAGTACATCTTGTAATGGTTGACGGCGTTGCTCGTGCATTTGTACATCACCAGCAGCAACTATCGCAAAACCCAACATCACACTTAGCCGCTGGCATAAGCGAGTATATTTTTGTTCGTCGGATTTCAGCAAGCGCTCATGGGCTATCCAAGTCGACAATTTTACGTTGTCTTTTAACCACTGACCGGTGCTCAACGCCACATCATAATCACCCCGAGGTATCCAAAGTAATAAGCAGTGACGCAGCGAGGTTAAATCATCTGTATAGAGTTGGTATTGACCCTTTTCGCAGCGCCGTCTGGCCAAAGTGATCAGCTGACACAATTCACCATAAGCTTGCCTGTCAGGACATAACAGCACGATTTTTAAATCGTCATTAATGTAGAATTCAGCGCCAATGATCAGTTTAATGTTTAATTGTCGTTTTTGAATTTCGGCATAAGCCCTGACAACACCACCCACCGAACATTCATCAGTGATCGCCAGCGCCGCGTAGTTGAGTTTGTCAGCCTGAGTAATTAATTCCTCAGGATGAGAGCCACCCCGCAAGAAGGTATAGTTGCTGATGCAATGCAGCTCGGCATAGCTCTTATTTGTTTGCTGGCCTGTTTGCTGATTTGTCTGCTGCGCAGTCATCAGCAAAAATACCCATGTAAAAACCACGTTCCCTGAGGCTCGGTAAACAGCCAACACACCGCACCTTGATTATCTCGGGCAATAAAGTAATCACGGTAAATCTCTTGCTTGCCCCACCAGGCTGAGCGCACTCGTTCAGGACCCTCAAGTACTGTGTATTGCTCAGTCAATGGTTGAGGCTCAGGTAATAATATCAATGGTCTTATTTTAGGTAATATGCTGGGAAATGCACCGGGCAATGTTGATGCCTGTTTTAACGGTTTTTTATAACTGAATGCATGTTCTGGACGGTGATCTTGATGCAGCTGTATACCGACAATTCGCTCTTTACCCACTCTGGCTTGTAACAGGCTGATCAGTTGCGCCGGAGTCATATTACCCTTGGCACCACAAAACATGTCGTCAACGGTGGCATTTTTTTCAATCAATTCACCGCTGGTTAGGGTGATCCCAACAACGGCAGCATTAAGCCGGGTGCGTTCAATATTCAAGGTTACTAAGGTCATCCATTTGTCGGCTTTATATTCGCCCGAGGCACTGCCAATGGTGAGGCTTGTGGGCTCACCATCTCGGTAGAGCAGGGTGATTGTAATACTGGTAACCACCAACTCACGACCATTAAGAAAGGTTTCCATCTCTTGGATCATCCGTTTAAGCGGGAATAATAATACCTGACTGATACCAATTTCATGAAATAATTCGAGGTTTTTGCGAAAATGCAGCGGCGGCTCAAAAAACGTCAGTGGCTGCCTGATATCGCCTTTTATTCGCCCTAGATGGTTGAGTACTTCAAGACCAAAACGTCTGCCTAATTCTTTACCCGCGATGGGCAATAAATGTTTCAGCTGATGAATGCCCACTCGCTGCAATTGCTCAACATGCACTTGGGCTAACTCTAGCTGTTGCACTGACAAACGACCGAGTTGACGTTCAATCAGATGACTGTCGTTATTGAGTGGTTTATGGCTGTCTTTGGCCAGCAACCGTGCGGCCAGTGGGGTGTTGGCTACTGCACGTTGATAGCTGACTTGCTGGTGTTGTAGTATGTTTTGAATTGCCTGCCAGTAACTTTGTACATCATCATAGAGCGATAACATGCTTGATACTTCAAGCGCTAAACCATCGGGTTCAAATAGGGCAATATCGGCGACTTTCTGATAAAGCCATTGCGCCAGTTCGTGTAATCGGGTTTGTTCTATTTTAGGGTTATACTCAACAATCACCAGCTCGCCAGATAAAGCAATCGCCGTGGCTAGCCCCATGCCCGGGGTGACACCTAATGCCCGGGCAATGTCATTTAACTGACGGACCTCATTAAGCTGACGATCAATGACGATCACCGCTTTGCCTTGCGCTTGTTTTTCTGCCTTTTCTAAGGTGACAGACGACTGCTGGATGCCATCAAGTTGCAGGCTGGGAAAGTGCAAGTATAACCACCACATCAGCTTACGCTGCGCTTGGTTTTGTTCATGGCACTGCTGATATCGGTGACGTTACTATCTCTATTATCTGTCACATTACGTTGAGTCAACTCTGGCCATTGCGACAGCATATCCACCGCAAAAGGGGAGGTCGGAGAACCGCCAATACGTTTATGAATATTGACCTGTAACCCTTGTTTTTGCGGGGTTACGGTCATTCTGACACTAACCGGTAATGACTGCTCAACACGGCTTTGACGCCGGATGATAAACCCCAGCGAATGCCCTTCTTTAGCCGCCAGTTGCAAGCGCCTAGCCTGATTGGGCTCTAGCTCATCACACCATAAAATCACTGCCGCACAGCAACCACTGCGGAGGCTTTTTTCTGCCAGCCAAAACGCTTCTTTAGCCGATACATCAGTCGCCACTAGCGTATTGGATAGCGGCAATCCGGCATTGGCCAGTGCTTGGCCGTTGAGTCTGCCCGGCGGAGATATCCAGGCATACAGCAGCTCTTTGCTTTTTAATCGGTCTAATGCTGGCAGCAGCAAGCGGATCTCGCCAATGCCAAAGTTGTCGGCCTGTAATTCAACGATGCCTTTATCGGGCCAGCCGCCATTGAGCTTGCCATCAAGCTGACTGTAACCTGAGGTTACTTGTGAATCGGGATCACCGGGCAAATGACTGGCGTGCCACAGTAATTGGTTAATTTGTAACGATTGTATAATTGAAGTCATAATGAACACCTGTTTATTCATCCAGTATAGAGCTTGAGTTAAGATTGGCGCAAGGAAAAAGTGGATAATTTTTTCATGCTTTTGCCAGTTGCTGCCGCTATACAATAGAACGGACAATAGAACGGGCAATAGAACGGGCAATAGAACGGACAATAGAACGGACAATAGAACGAGCAATAGACTGAACAGGGATGATGGCAATTGTTTACCGTGGCTTAGCGTGGCAATAGTTGCCGCTGTGACTGAATAATGACGTTACGATCAGGCAGGGCGATTACAAAGAATAGAGTAATTAATTGATTAATAAGGCATTTTAAGTATTTTGTGGTTGAGTGGATTATCGGCCTGTTAATTGCTTTATGTTCAGACAATCATCACCTTTACGGAGATAAGATCATCAAACTATTTTATTTTCCACTCATCATTGCTGGTGCGACGCTACTCAGTGGGTGCGCCACATTACAGTTGGTTTCTTTTGGCGTTAGCGGCATTAGCTACGCGGTAAGTGGCAAGTCCATTTCGGATCATGCGATTTCAAAAGTTATGGCTAAAGACTGCGCTTTGCACCGTATCGTATTAGGTAAAAGTGCTTGTGTCGACTCTGAGTATCACCTGCCGGGCGTGTTAATCGCAGACAATAGCAATACCACACCGGCGTCTGACGAAAGCCATTGGCACAAAGTGCCTGAGAAAGTGTCTCGCAAATCTAGGGCTTATGTTACCCGCCTGCCAGACAACAGCAAAACCGCTTATCAGCGCAAGCCTCAACAGACCTATCAGGCGGCAAGTAGCAACCGTAAAACCCTGCAATATGCTTCAACCACTTCTCCTGATGTTATCGTTAAAACTTTGTCGTCAACCACCAAAATCAAGGGCAATAAAGCCAGTGATCAGTTTAATGCGGGTTATACCAAAACGTTACAGAGAATTGACCATAATGACGACAAACCCTTGTTGTTTGCTGTGGTGGGGAGTTTTAATGAACTGGGATATGCGCAAAAACGTATTCAGGCACATCGAGGGTTAAATGCGCAATTAATCACTAACAGTGCTGCTAGCAGAGCAAAAGGGGCAACTAAGTATCGTGTTGTTGTCGGTCCATTGACAGAGCAGGAATTCAACCACAACATTGGTCGTTCAAGCCAATCTGACCTTGCTAGCGCTTGGCGTTTACGTCTTTGCGGTAGCACCATGTCACCGCCGCCGTGTGATGGCGCGATGTTGGCGCGCAATTAATTTCCGCCGTTATGACCTTAGTTACTGTGGCTTAATGACCATAGCAACTAAGGTTTTTTCTCTTATTCTCTCCAACGCTTTATCACTAAAAAAACCATGGTTTTACTGAAAGTCGTCGCGTATGATGACTCCCGTTGGTGTGCGGCTATCATCTAGTGCAGTTAATTTGGCACCGAAGCTTTGCCGTAGATGAGGTGCTAACCTCGTAAATGTTGAGAGGTAGGAGAATAAAATTGAACATAAGTAAATCATTAGTTGTACCCTTGGCTGCGTCGTTAGCCGTATTGTTCAGTGGCTGTAGCAGTATGTATCCCTTGTCTACTCAAGATCCGGTTGTTGCTGCGGTTGTCAGTGGGGCCGCTATTGTAATGCATAAACCGCTGCCTTGTGCCAAGAAAAGTAAAGCGTTGCGCGAGAAGTGTGAGGCCGAGCAAGCACAATTAAATCAAGCTATCAGTAATGCCCGTACGCCGAAAAGTAGCAGTGATCCGTTATCTATGCGTACCGGGACACTTGCATTACCCGAAATTACAGGTAAACTACCAGTGACTAAAACAACAAACAACAATAAACAGGAATAATCATGAGTGAACTGACAGAACAACAAAAAACGGAGAACTTAATAATGGAACGCCTAGTAATGGAATGGGCAATGATGAGCATGGAGAACAAAGTGGCGGAGGATGCCCTCATACCAGCCGATGAATTACCAGCCGATGAATTAGCAGCGGTTTTTAACGGACCAAGGGAATAGCTGGAAGAAAATAGCTGGAAGGAAATACTTGAAGGAAATAGCTTAGTTGTCACAGTCAGCTAAAACAAAGGCTGACTGTGAGTTAAAGCAATTTAGCTGGCAATTTATTTGTGCAAACGACCGCTGCGGATCACTCGACTATAAATTTTTTGCGTTGACCGATAAGTCCCCTGGCCGTGTTGTGAAGCGGCAAAACTTTTAATCGCCTCAGCAGAGACGTTAATCGGTTGTTCCATCACAATCCAGTTAACCACTTCATTACAACCCGGTGTAGTCAACGAACCTTCATAAGTAAATAATCGGCTATCGCTGGGCAATAACGCCTCGTAGTTTGGCGTGATTGGTTTGTTTAATGACGCATAAGTTTGGTCTGGCAAGCCTTTGAGTAAGTCATTCCAATAGCCGTTTTGATCATCGCTATTATCCTCTTGACCATTGAGAAAAACCCCAACAACCGCCAATCGACCGCCTTTTTCGCCAGCTAGGTAGGCGGCGTTGGCGTGCACAAAATGGGCTTCAACATCTTGTTGTATCGCGTTGATGGTATGCTCACTGCCATTGTGTAGGTGGAATTGCAATAAAGAGAAAGTTTCCATTTTGCCACTGACATTATCAATCAGCTTGATGTTACGGCTGTCGGGATTAAACTGTATGGTGTGTCCATTATTGACCGCTTCAATGTTGTCTAAGCGGTAATCGATAGTGGCGTTGTAATTTGATTTTACCACTTTGGCAGTATTAATATCGATGGGTGATTGACTGAGCCCTGAGGCGCAGATACCCGGCCAGTCAGCCCCTTGTCTGTCATAACTCCATTGCCCAGCACTGGCTGAACCTATGGCTAAACTTGATATCGATAATAATCCGAACATCATCAGTTTATTACGGCTTGTCATTGGCTGTTTTCCTCTCTCACACGCTTTATAAAATGGTTATTGGGTAAATGCATTACTTGACAAATAGCTTACAGTAGACTCATTTAAATTGCGACAGTCAGACTATCATTTTTAACCCTTTTCTTTACTTTTCAGACGGTTAGTTAAAATAGAGATTAAATAGAGAAATTAACATCAGCCTATACAAATGTGACAGTGTGCAATAGACTGCATGACAACTGTTTTTTAGCTGATTTCACTCGCTGTATGCGTGGTATTTTTACCAATAGCAGTGAAATATCAAGACAAAATAACAACACAGAGTAAACGAGAGGAACATCAATGAAGAAAATCACTTTGGGTGTAACAGCAATGGCTGCTGCATTTATATTACAAGCTTGTACACAAAGTCCTTATCAGGCTGGTCAACAAGCTGAGTCAGCGGTTCAAGCTGGTTTTGAGAGTCCGGGTTTTGAGACTTCTGGTTTTGAGACCTATAGCGCAGAAGCCTTTTATCAAACCACCAGTGTATTCGGCTCTTCAATTAATCACGATGCCACCGCTGTATTGGTCAGTAATGATCAAACCGGGGTATTTAATGCCTATAAAATTCCGCTTGACGGTTCTCCAGCGCAACCGTTAACGGATTCCAAAGAATCCATTTACGTCACCGGTTGGTTCCCTAAAGACGACAGAGTGTTATACAGTGCCGATCAGGGCGGTAATGAAGAAGCCCATTTATATGTTAGGGAATTAGACGGCAGCATTAAGGATTTGACCCCAGGTGAAAAACACCGGGCAGTTTTTGTCAGCTGGCATCAGGATAATAAACAGTTTTTTGTCGCTAGTAATGAACGTGATCCAAAGTTCTTTGACGTTTATCGTTATCAAACCAGTGATTATTCCCGTGAGTTGGTGTTTAAAAATGACCGGGGTTTGTCGGTTGAGGACGTTAGTCCTGATGGTCAGTGGGTTGTTGGCAGTAAAGAACACGGTAATGCCAACTCTGATTTGTTTTTATTTAATCTCAACACTCCCAATAAAGCACCTGTATTGGTTACAGAGCATCAGGGAGATGTATCCCATGGTGTTTATGCTTTTACGCCAGACAGCCAAAAACTGATTTATTCGACCGATGAGTTTGGCGAGTTCAGTCAAGCTTGGTCATATGACATTGGCAGTCAGACTAAAAAAGTAAATTACAGCACTAACTGGGATGTTCGTTTTACTTACTTTTCTAAAAAAGGAAAGTATCAAGTCACTGGGGTGAATGCTGATGCGCAGACTCAACTGGATATCCTTAATACTCGTAATGGTAAAAAAATCAGCTTGCCAGATTTGCCAAAAGGCGATTTGCGTGGGGTGAGTTTCTCAGCTGATGAATCGACCATGGTGTTTTACATTAACTCTGACACTTCGCCGTCTAACCTTTATGTACATAAAATTGGTTCTTCAACGGTTAGGCGTTTAACTGATACCGGTAACCCGGCGATCAAAGAAGAAAACTTAGTGGCGGGTGAAGTGGTCCGGTTTAAGAGTTTTGATGGCGTAGAGATCCCCGGCATTTTGTACAAGCCCAAACAGGCGGTGGTTAAAAAAGTGCCAGCATTGATTTGGATCCACGGTGGTCCTGGCGGTCAGAGTCGTAAAGGGTATTCAGCGCTGATCCAACATTTGGTTAATAATGGTTATGCGATCTTCCGGATCAACAATCGTGGCTCTAACGGTTATGGTAAAACTTTTTTCCATCTGGATGATAAAAAGCATGGTGAAGATGACTTGCAAGACGTGGTGTATAACAAAAAGTATCTGCAATCGCTAGATTGGGTTGATGCCGATAGAATTGGCGTGATTGGCGGTAGCTACGGTGGTTATCTGACAATGGCGGCGATGGCATTTACCAACGAATTTAAAGTTGGAGTGAATATTTTTGGTGTCACTAACTGGGTTCGTACCCTTGAAAGTATTCCGCCTTATTGGGAATCGTTCAGAAAGTCGCTGTATGACGAGTTGGGTGATCCGGCGGTTGATGGTCAACGATTGCATGATATCTCACCAGTATTCTTTGGTCATCAGGTAAAAAGTCCGGTACTCGTAGTACAGGGCAAAAATGACCCTAGAGTGTTAAAAATCGAAAGTGACGAAATGGTTGAAGCCATCAGAGCCGGTGGCACCCACGTTGAGTATTTGGTGTTTGACAATGAAGGTCATGGTTTTAGTAAAAAAGAAAACCGCATTGCTGCATCGAACAAATATTTGAGCTTTTTAAATACTTATATTAATAAGTAAGCGGGTTTTTTATTGATGCGAGGAGGGTCACTGTACCCTCCTTTATTTATTACAGGGATGGTAAATGCCTGTGTGCAGGAGCACGACGCAGGTAGCATTATTCCTTTGATGCGAGTTGATAGCCTTGTCAACGCATGGGGCTTGCATTGCCTGTCGCAGTTACGCATAATCCTGTCCTGCCTGATAGTCGTAAGAGAAACCATTTTGATCATGCCAGCCGTTATCCGCATTTGTATATTATGTTTATTAATTGTGAGCCTTCCTTTTACCGCCGAGTCTGGCACTTTTGTTCAGCCCGGTCCTGTTGTTGAGAACATTGAAACCATTTCAGGCCAATCATTAGGCGTTACTCGCGGGCTGATTGCCGGGCAGTCGGGATTTATCTGGGTAGCCACCGATCAGGGTTTAGTCCGCTACGACGGCTATAACATCAAACGTTATACTCATGACGATAATGATCCCCACAGTATTCCAGGCAATCATATCCGGGCTATGGTGCAAGACCCTGATGGTTATATCTGGTTAGCGACAAATAAGCGAGGGCTCAGTCGTTTTTCAATCGCTACCGAGCAGTTTAAAAACTTTCGCAGTGTGGCTGATCAACCGTCAACGTTAGATAGTGATGAGCTTAACAGTATTAGTCTAGGCGCAGATAATCAGCTTTGGATTGGTACAGAGCGGGGGGTTAATCTGTTTGACCGCAAGACCCTAACTAACCGCCGTCTTAATGCAGATTTATCATTACCTGCTGAAACAACCGTTAGAGTATTGGTGCCGGATCAACTGCAACGGCTGTGGATTGTTAATACTAATAATGGCTTGTCTTTACATCATTTGAACAGTGGTAAAACCACCCATTTCCGTCATGATCCGACTGATCTGAAGAGTACCAATTTAGGTCGAATTGATAGGGTTTATGCCTCGCCAGATGGCCAGATTTGGACTGGTGGTAATGCTGGATTGGCTCGCTATGATCCACACCAGCAAAAATTTGAATTGATTGCGAGCAATTATAAAAAAAGCAATAAACACCAAGATATCATCGTTAAAAGTTTGTATCAGGACGGGGCTGGTGATTTGTGGATCGGTAGTTTTTTTAATGGTGTGAGTGTGCTCAAAGCGGGTGCCGACTCGGCGACTGTGATCAATCCGAGTATGGCGTTAAAAGATACCATCAATATGGTTAATATTACCGGTATTACTCAAGATGTTAATGGGACGTTATGGTTCAGTACTTTTAGTCATGGATTGATTCGATTGGCACCGGGTGCATTGTCGTTCAAGCATTATATGGTGGCTATTGATGATCCACAGATACTGAGCAGTGCATTTAGTGATGTTAATGGTGACTTGTGGTTGGGCAGTAATCAAAACCTTTATGTGTTTAATCAACAGACCCAAGTGTTTGATATGGTGGTTAATGATATTGGCAATATCATTTCTATTCATCAGGGTGAAGGCCAATCGTTGGTGCTGGGGATCCGCTATAAAGGGTTGCTGACTTTCGATTTGACCAGCAGACAAGTGCAACCTAACACAGGGGCTTCGCTCAGCGAGATAAATCTTGGACGGTTAGCGATTGATGACCAAGGAACTCGATGGATTGGGGTCAATGCCAGCGGGCAGGAGGCACCTGGATTATTTAGTTTGGATCGCAAAAATCAACGTTATGTTCAACATCTGACTGATACCAGCGTTTTTAGTTTGTTGCCAGTGAGCGATAAAACTGGGCGTTATATTCTGATTGGCACCAAGGGAAACGGTCTGAAAATACTGGATGTTGACAGTGGCTCAGTTAGCGACATTATGCTAGCCGATCACAAATTGGGTTTTGTCTTGAGTTTGTTTAAAGATCGACAGCAACGAATTTGGGTCGGGACTAAAAATGCCGGTTTATTGCAGCTGGATTTGACGAGCAGAACCTTGACGCCAAGGTTACCTGAGTTAATTGTGAAAAATATCATTCAAGATCTCAGTGAGGTTTTATGGCTCGGATCGCCTGATGGGGTGTTTAAATATCAGCCAGACATTCAGCCGAGCAAGCAATTGATTAAGGTGAATACTCGTCAGGGTTTGCGGATCAGCAAAATTGGTTCTCAAACCAGTACTGTTACTGCCACTGGTCAATTGGTGTTGGTTAATAGTAATGGTTTGGCGTTCTTTTCGCCTGAGGCGGTCACTGCGATAGATTTACCGCCAACAGTCGATACGCCGATCACCTTGTCGGATTTCAGATTATTTGACCATGCGGTCAAAACTCGGGCAAATGACCCGGCGTCACCGTTGGTGACTATTCTTAACGATCTTGATGTTATTACGGTGTCAGCACAGCAGTATCGTTTTGCCTTTGGTTTTGCCAGCAGCTTTTCTCATGCACCCAATCGTATTCGTTATGCTTTTCGGGTGTCAGACTATGACTCTTCAGACTATGACCCTGCAAAGAATGACAAGCAATGGGTCGAGCGCAATGCCAATAATCGATTAGTGTCATTTACTTCGCCACAGGCGGGCGATCATTTGTTTGAAGTCAAAGCCAGTTATCCCAATGGCGATTGGAATGAGAACAATATTCGTCGCCTGAAAATCACCGTTAAGCCGCCATTTTGGGCGTCGACCCCGGCTTATATCCTCTATGTTTTGGCTTTGATATTACTCGGTTTTATGTTCAATTTTGTGCGGATCAGACAGTTGCAACAAAGAGCCAAAACCCTTGAGCAAGGCATTGAAGAACGGACAGTTGAATTGCAACAACGAACCGAAACAGTAACCGCACTGTTAAAAGATAAAGATCGGCTGTTTGCCAATATCTCCCATGAATTCAGAACCCCGTTGACGCTGATATTAGGTCCGCTGGATGCCGATTTAAAAAATGCTCGCGATGATCAACATCGTGATGACAAGTCGCTTAAGCTGATCAGATTAGCCAGAAGCAATGCTCAACGGTTACTGAGCATGGTTGATCAGTTGCTAGATATCTCCCGTTTACAAGATTTTCAACCCCGAGCCAGCGAACCGAAAAACATTCAAGCGACCTGTCAGTTCTTGCTTGATTCTTACCGCTCACTAGCCGAAGAAAAAGACATTAAACTGGTGCTCGACAGTCATATTCAAGCGGATGTGACGGTGGATATGCTGCCTGATTCGCTGGAAAAAATATTGTCTAACCTGTTAACCAATGCCTTTAAGTATTCGGCAGGTCATCAGCTGATCACTTTAAAAATGGCATTAAATCAACAACGTCAGGTGGTGATCAGTGTGAGTGATACCGGGATGGGGATTGGCGAAGCTGATCAGCAAAACATCTTTGAGCGCTTCACCCGAGTAGAAAACACCACCGATTACGTGCCCGGTGCTGGTATTGGATTGGCGTTGGTAAAAGAACTGGTAGAGCAACATAAAGGGGCTATTTCAGTACAGAGTGAGTTAGGTGTTGGCAGTACGTTTACTGTGGTGCTGCCATTATCGGCGACGAGTAATTCAGCTGAGCGCGGAGCGCCGAATAAAGCCTTGCTGTTATCGTCTGTTGAGCAGATGAAGCAAGATGCTTTGCCCGAAGAGGCTGCTGAACCGCAAAACCTTGAGCCAAGCATTGAGGCAGATAGTCAGCGGGCGACAGTATTGGTGATCGAAGATAATTATGAAATGCGCCAGTATATCAGCTCATGCCTCAGTGATAGCTTTGATTGTATTTTGGCGGTTGATGGTGAGCAGGGCATTAAGCTTGCCCGTGAGACCTTGCCAGACTTAATCATCAGTGATGTGATGATGCCGAAAAAAGATGGCTTTGCCGTCACCAAAACCTTAAAGGCAGATTTAACCACCAACCACATTCCTATCATTTTGTTGACTGCCCATGGCGACAGTAAAAGCCGCCTTAAGGGCTGGACAGAAAAGGCCGATGAATACCTCGAAAAACCGTTTAATACCACTGAATTGCTCACCAGAATTGAAAACCTGCTGGCCATTCGCGGCTTGTTACGCCAACGTTATCAACGAGAATTTGCCGCCGGGGTTATGACGGTTGATCACGCGGCTGTTGACCACCAGTCAGTCGATAGCAGCGAAGCGCAAGCAGCTGTGGTGGATATACTGCATCAGGCATTTTTCGATAAAGTGAATCAGGTATTGGCGGCCAATTATGCCGATGAAAACTTCAATATCGGCGAATTTGCCAGTCAAATGGCACTAAGCTCTCGCCAATTGAGCCGCAAAATGAAAGCCCTGTTAGATTTAAGTCCGGTAGAATCAATTCGTAGCTATCGACTGAAAAAAGCCGCCGAGTTACTCACCGACGGCGTATCGCCCAGTGTCGTTGCTCATCAGGTCGGCTTTACCTCGCATTCTTATTTCAGCCAGTGTTTTAAGGCTCAATATCAATGTATGCCTTCGGGGTATGCTGCTGCTTAAGCATAACCCGTCAGCGTGACTGCGCCTTGAGGGAAATGGGCTTTGATTTCTAAAGAGCCGCCCATGGCTTCAATCAGTTTACGCAAGCTTTGAATGCGCAAGTCAGAGCGGCGTTCCATTTTGGCAATGACGGGTTGTTTTACTTGTAGCTGTTCTACCCATCTAACATCAGCGCTGATTGAAGGGAGTGAGCAGCAGTTTTAATTCGCAAGGAGAATTTGAGAGAAAGATAGATCACAATTGAAAAGGCAGGAATAGCATATATCGTGTGAGGTTACGTATCTATTAAATTCGGTTCAAATCTTTACGCAATTGAGTGGGTATATCCCTCACTTCGTGCAGGATGCTTATAATCCCAATAGTATTGTTTGGCAGCGCCCGGAAGAAAACGAAGTGTTTTTCGTAGTGACTGAACCAAGCGTCTTTACTTAATCGTAGTTTGGTTTGGGGCAGTTTTCGCCAGAGCTTTTCCTTGTTGGCCAGTTTTACAAAGTGATTGTGCAGACCTTGGATATATATGTCAGCTTGTTCAATTGACCATTGCTCAGAGGTATATTGCCAAATTCTATCTTGCTGCTGATCAGCTCTGGGGTATAGACGATATGAACTCATTGATTCAATCTAGTTTTATTACGTTGAATAACATCTTGTGCTGATATTTCTACAAATTCACTTTCATCAGCGCTCAATCCTGGTTCTAATTCGTCTTGTAAAAATTGCCAACTATCTTGTTTTTCATTAAGATCACGACGAATTAAATCACGGATATATTCGCTGGCGCTTTCATAAAGGCCACCACTTTTTCCACTGATCTGTTGTTGCATATGATCACGTAATACACCTGTTACCCGAACATTAACACTGTTTGAAGTCATTATTTTCACTACCTATTTCATCCGACAATCTATTGCTGATTATAAACATGTAAACATATTCTTCAATATAATTTACATGCAATATTTTCAAAAGGGTAAAAATTGGTGGATGCGTGTGCACGTATCACGCGCTATTGGCATTTGTTATCCAATCGTTTTTTGGTGTTAGGGTGGTCTGCTGCAATCGTAGCTCCCGGACAACGGTTTTCTCCGGCTTTTTCGATAAATAAGTGCGTTCAAACAGTTGTGAATCAATACGTTCGTTTAAGGTTCACGTTGAGCAACGTTTCTGCATTGTCATTGCGGTATAGAACTCACGTTTCAGGGGATCGTCAATACCCATTAAAGCTCGAAAGTGTGTTCAACTCAATTGTGAACGCAGTGCGTTCACAATGTTTGCATCAGGAAAAGTTTCAATAAACTGTACCATATAAGTGATATTGCGGTTTGACCAATATTTCAATCTGTCCAAAAACTATCCGTTGGGACCGTCATTTATATTGCTAAGGCGAGCAATATAAATGACGCTCTTTTACGGTTTCATATCGTCAGGTTATCGCGTTAACGGTCACCTCCTTGTGGCTCATTTTCCAGACATTGTTCATAAGCATATCATTTACGTAACATGTGTAGCGTTAATATTCATCCATGAAGGGGACGGCCTGTTAACACCTCGGTATTCGCTTCCGTTCCCCTTCGCCCAGACACTTCATCTATTGTCAGGTTCAGCGCTTCGTCGCTTTCTTCCTGTGCTCGCGTTCCGTTCGTGTTTTGGCGGCTTTTTGTGTCCAAAATCATTGCCGCTGGCACAGCACATTGCCTTTATACGCAAACGACTGGCGTTAATGAGTAACATTGAAATTTAATATTATTCTCGATAAACACCCAGTGGGGGTCAAGCATCGTTTTCCTGATCCGCTACATGAGTTCGCTGTTGTCGTTTAATTTGCTCCTGTGGCAAGCCTCAACTAGGCAATTGGCGATAGAGCAAAAAGACCGAGTTATGCGATCAAATCTACCGGACTGATTGATAGCGATGTTTTAGTGGAGTGGCTAGCTAGGAATGACCTGCAACTTATTTGGCTGGTGGGGCGAAAAATTTTTGTCTTTAAAATGGCAGGCTGGCACTGAGAAAAAACTTATTTATAGCAGTATGTACAAACTGACTCCCGAAGGCGTTACCAGTGATAATTGGTTCGTTGAAGAAAACCGCAAAGACACTAAAGATGAATATAGTTGAAGCAGAAAAAATGTTGCGGTTAGGCGTCATCCGGCTTCGGCACAAAATCGCGAGCTGGAGCTCGCTCCTACCGGACCTCAGCATAACCCGTTAGCGTCACTGCGCCTTGAGGGAAGTGGGCTTTGATTTCTAAAGAGCCGCCCATGGCTTCAATCAGTTTACGCAAGCTTTGAATGCGCAAGTCAGAGCGGCGTTCCATTTTGGCGATGGCTGGTTGTTTGACTTGTAGCTGTTCTGCGAGTTGTTCTTGCGAAATACCAATCGCTTGGCGCAGTTCGTAAAGCTCCATTTCTTCTCGTAACACCACTTTACGTGCATCAATGGCTTCACGACGTTCAGGTGATAAGTCTTTGGTGAGATTGCTAAATGCATTTCGTCCCGTCATTTTATTAACCCTTCTTGCTTTAACGTTTTAATGTGTTGATCATACAGTTTGTCGGCAACTGGGAGATACTCGTGGTAAAAGCGATCTTGCCCGGTTTTATCACCGCCGATTAATAAAATGGCATGGCGTAAAGGGTCAAATGCATAAAACACCCTGATTGGATGACCCCCTGACTGAATTCGTAGCTCTCGCATATGCTGGTGCTTTGAACCATTAATACCCGATGAATGGGGATGACGCAGATGCGGCCCCAACTCCATTAACATTTCAACCGTGGCTGTGGTACTGTCTTGCTGTTTGTTTGAAAGTTGATACCACCAATCACCAAATTCGTCTGTATACTCTACCTGCCAAATCATAATCATTCCTTAAAGAGAATATTCCATCACTGGAATATTTGTCAAGTTATTAAGTGCGTTAATGATTAAAAACTAGGTGATTAAAGTAATAGAATCAATATTTATTTTAATAAATATCAAATTAGACACAAGTTTAAGCTGAATCAGACACAAATGATCTCAATCGGCCACTAACCTAACATTCGCCACCACATCGGCATTGCGTTGTTGCACTTGTTCTCGCCAAAAGTCCATCATGGTTATTTTTAGTTGTCCGTTTATTTGGCTTGTATCTGCGGTCATATAAATTGACTTGGTATTGCGTGGAAAGATATAACCGTTAATCAACAGTTTACCTTTGATATTGTCACGGTAAATTAGGGTTTTAAGCTCTGCCAAGGTGGGTAAACGCCAAGTGGTGATGCCGCAATAAGCTTGTTTATTGAGGGTTTCGATGTGGTCGGAGACGTCGCAGGGGTACCATTCATTGCCTTGCTGACAACTGCCGCCATCAATCACCCCTTGTTTGGTGAGTGGGTCGTAATAGCTGTAAGTGGCTTTGTAATAATGGGCGGTTTCGTGCCAAGATTTGACTTCCCAAGTCAGTTCAGTGGTGTTGTCTTTGGCACAATGCCAAGGGCCGAGTTTTATGCCGACGGGTTGACCTTGTTGATTGATTTTTTGCCATTTGGGTTTGGTTTCAGCGGCATTGACTGTCGAAGCCAACAATAATAAGGGAATTAATAATCGTTTCATAAGACAGACTCCATCACCAATTTAAGCGGTTTGAGATGATAACCATGGCGGCTTTGGGCGTGATCAAACGGTGAAAACCATAAAAATATGCCGTCTGCGAGGGGTAAATCAAACTCAGAATCGTGCTGGATATTTCGTGCTAGCTCCAAATGCCAGTAACCGTCTTTGTAAACACCTTTGGCGTTGACGTTAGCCCGGTCGCCTTCAAAACCTTCATAAGCCAGTACTGACGGCAGATAAGTGCCGACGGGGTAGGTATCAGCCGCCTCAGAATAAGGCAGGGTATCAAACCAGCTCATGTCGGTGTCGTTAAATTGTCCGGCAGTCATGCGTTGTTTTATTTCAGGGCGTGAGGGTAAGCGCAATGGGGTGACTTTTTCGCGATAAAACCACTGCCAGTTGGCTCTGAATTCGCCAGAATCTTTAGGGTCGGTGCGATAACCACCAGTGTATCGCGGACAAGCTTCGCAAGCGGGCGAGGGGGCGGCAAAATGATTATCGTCCAAAAATGACATTTGTTCTGTTCGTACTGCTTTCCAATGCCATACATCTCGCAAGGTGTTATCGGTGGTGTAGTGATAGCCTCGGCTGGAGCGGTTTTGTGGTTTGTCAGCCAGCGGTTTTTTGCCTAAATGAACGCTGTAACCACCGCCGAGCCCGGGGCTTTGCGACAGCATTACCGCCATTTTATCTTCATAGAAGGTGCGCTCATCGTCCTTTTCATAACCATCATGTTGAACTTGCCAGCCGCTGGCGGTTTTGATCAAAGGCAAGTGGCTGTAACTCGGGGTGGTGTCAGGCCAGCGAATGGCAAAATAAGCGGATAAGCCGTTGTGCAGCATTTTGATTTCGACCGGTACGCCGTCAAAGTAATCATTGCCTTGAACAGTCAAAACAGTGCTACTTTGCGCCGATTGCCACGCGTCTTCGTCGAAATGGCCATCTATGGTGATTTCGGTTGCTAGTTTTATGTGTTTGGCTGTCAATTCTGGGTGGACTGCATGATGGCTGTAATGCAAGGCAAAGCCGATTACGCTGACAATACTAAGGGTGATGCCTGCCTTTAAAGTAAGGTGTTTTGGCACAAAAAAAGCCAGTAATAGTGGCCAAGATTGAGTGATGATTTGGTCAATCATATGCAGCATGACGACGATAAAAAACAGTGCGGCATTAAAATAATGCAGTGGTAATAATAGGCTGTTAATTGACGCTGAATTGATCAGCAAGCTGTTGAGATAAAGTAATAACCCACTGCTACATTGGACGAGGATCATCAGGTAATTGAATTGGATAAAACGATTCTTGCGCTGATAGTGTGGCGCTTGGTTGTGCCTAGCTTTAAACCATTCAAGCAGTGAATAAGCGACTAATGCCAGCCAGCCGTAAGCGGCGATTTCATGCCATTGCAAGACATTGCCTTGAGGGATAAAGGGCAGATGTAAAAGTTGCGCGGGCATATAAGGGTTATCAAAAGCCAGTCGGATGCCGCTGAGCAAGCTGATAATAAACAGCACCATCACCGCTAAGTGAGTCATTATTCTGATAAAAGAGGTGTTCGGAAATATCATCGGTTCTTCGTTTCTGTTTGTTGGTTATACCATAGGGTGCGTAGAGTGCACCCTATGGTTGTTAATTGCTAACTATTAATTGCTAACTATTAATTGTGCAAAGCCCTAAGGAGCCCAGCTCGCCTCAACGGTTAATCCGTCAAAACTCGCATAAGCCCTAACACTGATATGCCAAGTATCAGCTGCCGGGTTGGTGACAGTACAGCTTTCGCTGTTGCCACTCTTATACGGTCGACAATCATAGCTTGAAGTCGTGGCTTGTAAACCTTTACGCAGATACAAATCACCATCGCCTGTGCCGCCATAGGTATTAACGGTCAGGTTACTCATGCCTGCGGGGACTTCAATAGTGTAATGCGCCCAGCTATCTTTGGTCTGAGATACATTACTTTGCGTGAATGTGCCACCTGTTGGCGTACCAGATAAATCATAAGATGCGGTTAGCGTTACGCCAGAAAAGCTAGCATAAGCATTGAGCATGACATGATAAGTGCCGGTTTGAACTGTTGGTGCACAGGTCTCCGAGTTACCGTCTTTCCAAGGTCGACAATCATAGGTTGAAGTTGTTGGTGCTGCGCCGAAACGGACATACAGGTCAGCATCACCAGTGCCGCCACTCATCACAAACTGCACATTGCTGGCACCGCTAGGCACTTTAAAGGTGAAGTTGAGTGAGGCGTCTTTTGCTGCGCTTAGTGAGGTTTTTGCCACGCCGTTTTGCAACTCATTACCGCCGCTGGTGCCCGAAGAGACAGACACTGACTGGGTTTTACTATTGCTCAATCCCAAGCTGTCGGTGGCTGTCAGCGTCACGTTGTAGCTGCCGTCTGAACTATAAGTGTGGCTGGGGTTGCTTGATGTCGACGTGCTGCCGTCACCAAAGTTCCAGCTGTAACTCATTGCTTGGCCTTCTGGATCGCTGCTTTGGTTGCTAAACGATACCGCCAAACCATTGGCTGAGTGACTGAATCCGGCTGTAGGAGCCTGATTAGCGCTGCCACTGTCTACTTGGGTTAAATTGTTGCTGGCTTTTGACAAGGTATACACTTGGCCGACGCTGCCTGCCGGGTCCCACAAGTCCAAGCCTGCTGGCAAGGCTAATGGATCGGCTTGACGTTGAGCGCGAGTTAAGCTTGAAGTGCCGGTTTCGCCACTGAATCTGACGGTGCGAACATCAATTTTGCTAGCGTTAAACTGAATGACTTTAAACTGTTTGAAACTGGCGTTATCGGCCAGCCAGCTTTGTGGTGTGTCAGTTGAACGAGTACCAACGCCCCAGCTGCCTTCGCCAAGGTAAACCGTACCTGCATCTACTTTGGTGTAAGACGAGCCGCTAGGCACCACAGGCCAAGTATATTTGACAATATGAGTGTCTGATTCGGTGATCAGGTTCATCTTGCCTGTTTCAAATACTGATGCCCATTGACGGATTGTCGAATAAGAGGTTTTGCCGCCGCCAGTGGGGACCATTGAGCGGTGATATTGCCCTAGTCGCCAGTTGGCTTGTGCGCCTTGGCTGGCCAAGTCATTGGTTAACCAGCTTTTTTGTTGCGACCACAAGGTGGCATTATCTTTGAACTCGGTATTGAGGGTATAAATTCGTGCACCGCCAATGTTCATGGCAAAGTAATTATCTCTGCTGGAGCATACGCCGTTGCCATCAGGGTCGGTACCAAAGGTTTCGCATAAAGAGTCCGGGTTACCCGCTTCATGGTTGCCAAAGGTTGGGATAATCGGATAAACGCGATTGAATGTTTTGCCGTCGATTTGGTCGACAGAAAAACTATCTTGCCAGTGATCAAGCCAGGTTGACATATCAGTGTCGCGGTTATTATTGGTGTAGTCACCGCCAAAGGTGATGTAATCTGGGCGGATTTTTGCCACTAAGCGGTTACCTTCAAGACGACCGGTATAAGAGCTGCGCGAATCGCCGCCAGAAACCACGGTCATATTACGGGGTGAAGAAGGGGCGGTTTTAAAGTAATACAACTTAGTGCTACAAGTGCTGCCACAGACTTTGAAATAGTATTCGGTATCAGCTAAGAGGTTGTTCAGACGAACAAAATTGCTGACTAAGCTGTTGCTATTATCAAATCGACGCTGCACAGTTGTATTATGCGTTTGCCAGCTGCCTTCATTGGTACTGGTGCCCAACTGAATGGACGAACCTGCACTGTCGGCAAAGCCGATCACCGCTTCGCTATGGGGGTTTTTATCCCAGGAAACGCGGACCTGTTCGCCAGCAAAGACCTGCGCCGAAGTCGAAGTCATCAGTGATATGGCTAAGAGCGCCGGGGTGATCGGGGCCAGCCGTTTAATCGGCTGTTGGGTGATTTTCATTAGTGTTCCTTAGTTTGTTGTTTTTAGTGATTTTGCTTAAAGTTAAAAGCCGATGAAGTCGTTAGTTAAAACGAGTTAAACAGCCTATGAATGCTTTGTTACCATTTGATTACACAGTTGATAAGATTTGCAAGCCCTTGTATTTCAGGCGATTTCTCTAGATAACACAATTCAATGCAGGGTTTTTCAGCAAAAATGGATAAAGAAACGGCCTGATAGAGACTGTACAGGCCACAATAGAGTTTCAGCAGAGGTTAAAGAGAGGTTAAAGAGAGGTTAAAGAGAGGTTAAAGAGAGCCAAAATAGACAATAAAAAGTCTTATTTTAACGATTCTAATAATGGATGTTTGAGCCGTTTAATATCCACCTGAGGATATTGTGATTGATTAAAGATGATCTGCTGTGCCCCGGGGATGTGTGTCATGGAGCCGGAGCGGTCGAGAGTTTGCAGCGGCACTTTGATTAATGGGGTGATTTTGCGGTTGGCAAAGTCGTAATAGTTTATCTGCTGATGCTCAGTATGATCGTGCTGGTAATAGACACCCTTGTCCGTTACGGTCCAGTTATAGTGAATGCCAAAGCGACTGTCATCGAGAATTTGTTGTGGTTTGCTTGTTTGCTTGGTATTGGTTTGCTTGGGATTAAATTGCCATAAACCCAGATAACCATTTTTGCTATACCAAAAGGTTTGGTCAGCGGTTTGCACCACAAAGCGGGCTTGATCATCGAGCAACAATTGTGGTTTGCCGCCGTCAGGTTTAAACGCATATAGGCGGGTATCGTTATTGTGTTCGGCTACCGCAATGACCGCACTGTCGTCGTGTAACCAAGCCGGGCGTTTATGTTGATCAAACGGGCTGGGGACATTTTGAATGTGGCGGGTGTTGGCGTCTAAAATATACAGGTTATTGCCTTGCTTATCTTTTTTAGGTCCTAAAAATACAATATTTTTGCCATCATGAGACCAACGAGGAAATGCCAAGTTAGTGCTCATATTGGTGAGCTTTTGACGGCTGCTGCCATCGGTTTTAGCTGTCCATATTTCGTTATGACCGGACTCGTTGGAAACATAAACCAAACGATCGGCATTGATCGAATAATCCGGATTGCGATGACTGAAATCCGATTGTAATACCGGGAAAGGCGTGACTGGCATGGATTCAGCTAAGGGTAAATAAGCAATATGGGTGCGAATGCGCCAGTCGTGATAGACCAGTTCGTCAGTGTCGCCAACAAAATCAGGAAAACTAAACCCCGGTACATTGAGCGGGGTAATGCTGCCATCTTTAAGGTCAATGATATAACCTTCTCGGGCATCTGAATTGACAGTGGCATAAACCAGTCGTTGGCTATCAGGGTGCCAAACCAAGCCGATAATATCGCCTTCACCAAAAGTCAGCTGACGACTTTGTTTGTTCTTGAGGTTGACCAGAAAAATGTCTTCGGTCAACGATTCTACCCGGCGGGAAACCGCAATAGATAAACCATCCGGCGAGAAAGCAAAATTACGGTCTTGCTGGGCGCATTCGTCACCACACGAAAAGCGCACGGGCGGGGCGGTTAAGTCGGTTAAATCAGTCAAATAAATACCGACGTTATTATAAGGCTCGCTGATCCCTGTGTAAGCCAGGGTTTTATCATCATGAGACAGTGAAATTGAAATGTTGTGATTGCCCGGACAGTGAGCCACGACTTGCTGTTCGTGGGTGACTAGGGTCATACGGATGATATCGCACTGCTGCTTGTCGCTGGATTTTTGCACAAAATACAATTGCTGGCCATCATGACTCCAAATCGGCCGACTTTCTAAGGCGTCATTAAAGGTTAGTTGCCGGGGCTGAACATCGGTTTGGGTCAGGTCTTTGATATATAAGTTGGAACGCTGACCAATGCGTCGCCAAACATAAACCAAATAACGGCCATCGGGAGAAACCACTGGGAATAATTCCCGACCGGGGGCCGTGGTTATAGCGGTTATAGTTGTTGTGGTATCGATTTGGCCGTCTTTAGCAGGGCTGCTCACGATGTCATCGGTAAAAAAGGTGCTGCTGATCAGCGCAAGGCCAATTAACATCAATGCGCCAGCAAATGTCGCAATGAGCGGGTTCTTCTTTATATTAGCGCTTGAGCTTGTGCTGATCTCAATAGGGGCGCTTGGTTCAGAGGTTAATTGCCCAGAGGTTAATGGCCCAGAGGTCAAATAAGTGGGCGCAACCGTCAGTCGATAACCTCTTTTTCGTATGGTTTCTATATACTGTTTGTTTTGCGGTTGCGGATCGGATTCATCAGTTGCTTTAGCAGGTTTGAGCTGTTGCCTGAGATTCCAAATGGCGTTGGTCAGGGCTTTTTCGCCGACCGGATAATTACCATCCCACAAGGTATCGATAAGCACTTCGCGGCTGACTAAATCGGGATAATGGGCGGCGAGGCAGGTTAGTACGTCAATAAATTTCGGTTGTAGCACGTTTTTTTCGTCATTCTCACCCTGAATGCTGCACTGGGCAGGGGTGACGACAAAGTGATCGAGTTTAAAAGGGGTATCAGTGTTCATGCTTGTTTGTTTAGATGCCTGACGGCTGGCTAATATAGCTTAATTAAAACCAAAAAAAACAAAAAGCTGGATAAAATAACGCTTTGTCGTCGATGCTATTGCATAATCCACGTCGCCACATTATTGAGTATTTTTTGAAACGTACTCATTGGTGCGACGATTAATGGATTAAAGATGATTTCTTGCGGTTTATCTGATTTTTTGAGCGCCGAATTTAAAGCGGTTAAGTCTTGTGGATGTAAAGTCAACGGGGCTTCATTGGGTTGATAAATGGTGCCGATTGGATAATATTCACCGGCTTTATCGGTCATTTCAATATGCGCACCTAACACCGCACTGACTTCATGGGTATTTGAAAACTCAACCAAACGGGCAATGCTGTTTTTGTAATCCTGCCAATTTTTGACATAGATATAACCCGGATAAAAGGTATCCCCGGTAAGCAGCCATTTTGTTTGTGGATCGTAGATTGAAATCGCTTCTTCTTGATGTCCGGGGGTTGGCATGATGGTGAGCTTTCGATCACCGAGTTCAATATAAGCTTCACCATTGGGCCACTGATTAAAAGCAAAAAACTGCTTCATGGCAGCACTATTGGGTTTTATCACAGTGACATTGGGTTTCCCTTCAAACTGAATGTCGCCAGTATAATGGTCACTGTGATTATGGGAATGAATCACTAACAATTGCTTTGGTGTTTGCTTACCTTGCTTTGATTGCTCCTTTTTATCGATCAGGGATTGCACCGTTTTATACAGTGGAAAATCCATCGCACTTTCAGTGGCTCCAGTATCCAAGACCAGTACTTTCTCACCGCCGAATAGGACATAGATGAAAGGGGCTTCAAAGTTGGTGCATTTATTTTGACGAAGTATGTAACTTGATGGGTCGTATCGAAACACTTCAATGGCTGGGTCGGTATTTGATTGGCAATCAGTCGATCCATGGATCCATTGTTTTTGCTGCAATGTTGATGCTGAATTGGTGAGACGATCATTAACGCTGACTCTGGCATCAACAGTTTTTACCGCGCTACAGCTTGTACTTAAGCCCGTACATGCCAGCCATAGTCCTGTGACTAAAAGGTTTTTCATAATAAGCCTTTATTGCTTTTCATTAAGTCGTCAAGTATTGACAGGAACACTGTACGGCAGTGATCGCCTAAATTCAAGAAAGGGCATGGAGGATTTGTGGTTAGGCCAAAGCCCCCCCAAGTCATAGGAATATTGCAGGTATTAAGGATTAAAGGGGTCCACGCAGCCTGAATCAGTAGGTTGTTCATCACAAATTTCTCCATGTGAGGAAGCATGACCACCAGCTATCAACATTAATTCTTCAACTGACAATGGGCGACCTAACTCTTTTTGCTCTGTGCTTTTCAACATTATATTTACCTGTTAATTTTATATGATAGTACTGTTTGAGGTGGCAGGTGAAAGTTCATATGCCTTGATATCAACGAGAAGCACTATAGCAGCAGAAGAATTAAAAAGAATCATTTTAATCAATTTTTTAAAAATCAAAAGGATAACTCAATCGGTTAGCTGCTCAACCTTAATACCCATTGCTTTGGCGGCTTTCTCCAATGTGGCTAATTGCGGTGTGCAACCTTCTTTTTCGATTTGCGCTACCGCTGGTTGTGAAATGCCCATTAAATCGGCTAACTGTAGCTGGCTCAATGATTTGTAATGTCGCCATGCCGCAATTAATGACAATCCTTTTTCAATTTGCAATCCTACTACTTCATTGGGCAAATAAACGTCTTCGTCTGCGGATTGAATTAGTGTCAGATATTGCTCATAGGGGATAACGGCAAACATGGGTTTGTCGTCTTGTTTAATGATTTGTACTGCTGTATGTGCTTTCATTACGTTTTTTCACCTCTTCGATACTGACTATGTTAACTTTGCCATCATAATCAAACAGAACACGAAAGTTTCCTATTCGTAAACGATAATTATACTCATGGTGACTCAGACGTTTAACATTCTGACAGTCAGGAAAGTGCTTTAGCGTTTGCGCTGTTCGATAGATGGTTTTACTGTCTTGGGCTGAAAGTTTCTTTAGCTGTCTTAACGACTTTTTAGACCACTTTAGTGTATTCATGGTTTATTCCATAACTTATAGTATAAGAGGTGCTATAAGTTTATCAAGTGATTATTTAATATCGAGGTAAAATATTAACACGTACAGCATATAAAATACATTAAAACGATTAATTTCGTGGTCATTTATCTTGAGATAAGCTTAATGTTGTTTATATGTGGATATTTACATTAAGGAGCGATGGGGTAGTTAGGCGTCTTTCAAACGCCTTATTTCTTTTGGTTTTAAAAAGCTTTTCGGTGAAGAAAAAATAACCAGCTTTAGGGGTTCAAGGCCCCTGAGGATCCGATTGATAAAATCCGCTATGGCGCAGGCTTTAGCCAAGCTGTACAATCCAAGCCCTCGCAGTTTTTTACTATTATTTGGATTGTTAAATGAAACGTTTTTTTTGGTATTCAGCTTTGCCTATTCGTTTATTGATGACGGTATTATTTTTAGTCGTTTTATCTGCCTGTAGTCAAATTAGCAGTCAAACTAGCAAAAATATTTCTCCGCCAGTGTCGATGTTGGTGGGAACCTATACGTCAAATGAAGGCAGTCAGGGGGTATATACTGTTGACTATGATCCCAATGCTTATACCTTTAGCCCAGCCACGCTTTCTGCCCAGATCAGCAACCCTTCTTTTGGTGTTTATGATAACGTCAATCAGCGTTTTTATAGTGTCGGAGAAACCAATGCTGGCAGTGTCACCAGTTATGATTGGGATCATCAGCTAAAGCAACTTCATGGGATTAATACCTTGCTTAGTCAAGGGGATAACCCTTGTCATATTGCGCTAAGTCCGGGTCAAAATAAATTAGCCGTGGCGAATTATAGCTCAGGCAATATTGCCGTTTATGATATTGAAGCGTTGAGCGGCGCGATAAAACCAGCACCGACAATATTTCAACACCAAGGGCAAGGCCCCAATAAACAACGTCAAGAAGGACCACATGCGCACTGGGTTAGTTGGCGTCCTGATGGGCGTTATCTCTATGCGGTCAATTTGGGGGTTGATCAAGTTTATATGTACGCTGTTGATCCGACTACTGGAGAGCTGACATCAGAGCAGGTCGCTATTACGCTGCCTGCCGGTGCTGGTCCCAGACATATGGTCTTTCATCCAACCCAACCGTTTAGCTATATCTTGAATGAATTGACCAATACATTAACGGCGACCAAAATGCAAAAAAACGGCCAGCTAACGCCACTTCAAAGTATGAATACCTTACCTGATGATTTTACTGGTCATAGCCAAGCGGGGCATATTGCGATCAGTGCCGACGGTAAATATATTTATACCAGCAATCGCGGGCATGACAGTATTGCGGTGTTTAGTGTCGCCAGTGATGGCAAACTGGCGAGGATCCAAACAATCTCTACTCAAGGTCAATGGCCACGTTTTTTTATGTTACTCGCTGATGGAAAATCCTTATTAGTCGCCAATCAAGAAAGTAACAATATTGTCGCCTTGGCGATTGGGCAAGATGGCAAGCTGAGTGACACTGGTAATACTTTGTCGATTTCAAAACCGGTTTATTTGACCGTAGTTAAATAATTGCCCAGCGACGATCACACACAAACATCATGATAAAGCTGGTCAGCCAACTGTTGTAACACCAGCGCTTCTGGATGGGTTTGGGCGAAGGTTCGCAGGCCATACAGGCCCATCAAAAAATAACGGGAAAGGTGTTCAGGGTCTCTTTGGCTGTTTAATTCGCCATTCGCTTTGGCTTGTTCAAATAGCAGGGTTATGGATTGTTGCCAACCTGCTAGGCTCTCGGTGACAACTGCTTGTATTTCACTATCTTGCTCTGCCATCTCGTTTAATGACTTGGTTAGCAGGCAAGCTTTTGAGGCATCGCAGCTCAGGCACTGTTGAACGGTGTGGTTCAAATAGTCTTTCAATTCCGCCAAAACAGCCGCTTTACCAGGAAAAAAAGCGTTGAACTCGCTGCTTCTGTCTTTTTTATATTGCTCTAACGCGGCGAGCAGCAAACCCCGTTTGCTGTCAAAAGCACAATAGATCGAGCCAGGGTGTAATCCTGTGGCCTTTTTTAAATCCTGCATACTGGTTTTGCCATAACCTTTGTGCATAAAGGCTATCATCGCAGCTCTTAATACGGTTTGTGTATCAAATTCGGCACTTCGCATAAGAAAATTATCTATCCTCTGTGTTGTTACTGCGCCAATCATAACCTTATTTGAACGCTTATTCAAAAATAATACTTGAATGTTCATTCAAAAAAGCATATCTTGAACGCACATTCAAGATAGGAAACACGCTGATGACCGATAACCTTTTTCAATCTTTTGCACTTAATGAGCAACTTAATTTAACCAACCGGGTATTAATGGCCCCTTTAACTCGCTGTATGGCGGATGATGATTTAGTGCCGACGCAGGCCATGGCTGACTATTATGGCCGTCGTGCTGAGGCCGGTTTGATCATTTCAGAAGCGACCATTATTCGTCCTGATGGCCAAGGTTACCCGAACGTGCCGGGCCTATTTTCATTGCCACAAATCGAAGGCTGGCGCAAAGTCACCAAGGCAGTGCATCAAAACGGCGGCAAAATATTCGCCCAGTTATGGCATACCGGACGGGTTGCCCATCCCCATTTTTACGGCGGTGGCGACGTATTAGCCCCTTCGGCATTAGCGGTTGAAGGCAGTGTGCCACGAATGCGAGAACTGACTTATCAACTGCCTAAAGCGGTTACTCAACAAGATATTACCCGGCTGGTAGAGGATTATGCGATAGCGGCAGAAAACGCTATGTTAGCCGGTTTTGACGGCGTTGAATTACATGGCGCGAATGGTTATTTAATCGATCAGTTTTTGCATCATGACAGTAATCAACGAACAGATGAATATGGTGGCAGTGCTGAAAATATGAGCCGATTCCCGCTGGCTGTGATAGATGCTGTCATTGCTCGTATTGGCCAAGACAGAACCGCACTTCGGGTGAGCCCGGGAGCTTATTTTAATATCGCTCCAGACAATCGAGATCGCGCTGTGTTCGATCACTATTTTACTGAGTTGGAACAGCGAGATTTGGCTTATGTACACATCGGTATTTTTGATGACAGCATGGAGTTTGACTATTTGGGTGGCCGGGTATCGGATTATGTACGCGCCAATTACAGTAAAACCCTAGTCGGCAATGGCAGTTATTCTGCACAACATGCCAGCACCGCCATTGAACAAAATAAATTCGATTTAATCGCCATAGGCAGACCTTTTATTGCTAACCCTGATTACGTCAGCAAAGTGAAGTCGGGTGCGGATTTGTTAGCTTATTCCGAACAGATGTTGGCCAGTTTAGTGTAACCACCAATCACTAGCTGAACGCTATAAGATAAAAATCAGCTAGGCGAGGGTGCTTGTTTGACTTTATTGGGTTACACTGCCCGCCCAGTAATAGCTAACAACAATCGGTATAAGACACAGGAGTATTAATGACTCAAGCGGATACGGTCGTCATTCTGGATTTTGAGACCACAGGACTGTCCCCTGACATGGGCGATCGCGCCATTGAGATTGGCGCAGTGCGTATTGTCGATGGCGAAATTGGCGAACATTTTCAGGCATTAATGAACCCCGGTCGGCGGATCAGTGGTTTCATCGAGGGTTACACTGGTATAACCAATGCCATGTTAAAAGATGCGCCGCCTTGTGATGAGGTGATGGCCGAATTCGCCGATTTTATCGGTGATGATAACTTAGTGGCCCATAACGCGTCGTTCGATAAACGTTTTTTGGATGCTGAACTGGCTAATATCTCCCGTCAATACGGCGGTCAGTTTGCCTGTTCAATGCTGACAGCCCGAAGAGTCTATCAACAAGCACCGAATCATAAACTTGGCACCTTGGTGAGTTACACCAACATCCCCAGTGATGGCACTTTTCACCGGGCTTTATATGATGCCCAAATGACCGCGCAACTCTGGCTGACGATGCTTGATACCATCAATGAACGTTATGAGCTGGCACAAATTCCTTTCAAATTACTGCAACAACTCGGCAAAACACCGAAGAAATCTGTCGACCAGTTTTTTGCCAAATGGTGAGTTTTGCCTCAATCAATACAGCTGATATTTATCAACCAGCTTAATATAAGCCGCTGAGGCTTTGAATTCGACCAATTCACGGTCGAAGCTTTGCCTCAGTTGCTGACTGTTAAAGCCGAGGCTATAGGGGCTGGTGGGAAATATCGAATGAATGTTGACTTGTTGCATGTTGTTTTCGCCAAAAATACCCTTGCTGATGCTATTAAAAATATTCACATCCATGACAATCACATCAGTACGCTCAAGGTGCAGCATTTCTACTTGCTGTTGCTGATTAGATAGCTCTATGTATTTGCGGGATTTTTTTGATACTCGATTGAATTCATTACCGAGCAAGGTACTGGAGTTTTGAAACCCAACAATGGCGTAAGGGGCTAGGTCGGCGATTTTTCGGATCGACAGCCTTTTTGACCGCAGACTAATAGCGACATTTTTATAAGTGATATAAGGCTGACTTAATGAAGCTTGTGCGCCAATGTCGGTGCGACCATTGATGGTCATGACAATATCGGCTTTATGCCGCTTTAACATATAGCTTGAACGGGCGTAGGGAACATATTGAAACGTCAACGAGTGTCCCATCCGAGTGAAGATGGCTTTTATCAAGTCAATCTCGAATCCGGTATTGCCTTGCTCAATCACATAAGGCGGTTTACTCAAGCCAACGGTGACTCTTAAGGAATCTGCATGAGTGGTGAATGGTGTGGTCAGCCATAACACTAACAATAGGCTGGTTAATCGATTTGCTAATGAAGAGAATGAAAATTGGGTCATAAAATGAAAGTATTAATAGATGGATACTATCAATATAACGTAATAACTCAGATGGCGCGGTGACTTCATCTAAATTTTATTTGCGGCGATCAAAAAAGCGCGAAAAATTCGCGCTTTTTTATTTAGTCTTTATTTAGACAAGTGTTACCTTGAATTTATTTGTTCTTGTTTTTGCCAAATTTTGAGTTGTCTGCTGAGTGAGCAGAGAACTGCAAGTTAGCACAAGCAAAACCTTCTACGCCATTAGCTGGATCTGCACAGCCGCCTGGGAACAAAGTGACTTGCTTACCGATAGTTTCATAATCAGTTACATCGATTGGACCGTGATAACGAACAACCAATTGGATCTCCGCTTTTTGTGGATCAACCAGACCATTACCACCAGCAACGATGTAGTGAGATAACTCACCTATTCCGGTACAAGAACTGAAATGTCCAGTGCCATCATGAGCAACCAATCCACCAGCAGCCCACATTACTGTGGTGTCAACATCCGGGTTAGCAACGTCTGGACCACCACTACACTGGCCGCCGCCACGTGGGTTTTCACAGAACTCTGGATTGTTGAAAATCATCCACCAGTTGGTGTAAGCACCCGCTGGTAAATCTTTAGTAGTGGTTGAAATACATATTTTGTCAAAAGTACGCTCTAAACGCGTACTGGCACCGTTAACAATACTGCCGTCAGCAGCTGAAATCACCTGACTTACCGAAGTGCCAAATGGCAATTTCGAAGATAACGCATTATGCTCATCGGTTAATTCTGCGGCTTGTACACCTGTTGATAAGGCTGATAAAAGCGCGATAGATACCAAATTCATTTTTTTCACAATTACTACTCTCATTGCTAAAGTTAAAATTAAAAGTTAAAGAAACCTATTATTATAAATTCACACTGGCTATTGCTAGCCATCAAAACCAGCGGTAAACCGCTGATTGATGTTGAAATCACTAAAAAAATTACATTTAATCGGTTTAACGAACATTCATCCTGTTAAAAGTTTGTAGTAATCTAATCAAACTCTTACGACGCTATACCTTAATCTATCTCATTGCTGTGTTACAGCTCATTGGCAAACGCTCAAATTCAGCGCTTGTTTCTAATCCATCTGTTAATGTGAGCAGAATATTACAATGCTTTGTTACATTTTACAACTGTAATACGCAACAAATTGATTATTTATTGTTCACATTGCCTGTCAACCCGGAAACTTATTAATACACTGTGTACATCTTGTAACGTATGTTTACAGTTATTTCATCCATTTGCGAGATCAATTAAAATGGTCGATAAAAAGCGTTATTTTTACCACTGATCCGACCACGGCAACGAATTATGAATTACGTACCTTTCAAATGCAAGGCGTTTTTAATTACTGTTCAGTTGCTAGGCTGGTGCTATCAACAAACAGCATTCTAGGGTATTGTAGACGAGAATTCATTCTCGTTTTTCAGCCGATTAAATGTAACCCTGATATTTGATTGGAACCAAAACAAGAGTAGATGATCGACATGAATAGGACTGGGGCCTTGAAGTTATTAAACAGTAGTTGTTTATTGATTGTTTTTAAAACGTTGTTTTTTGCCGGGTGGTTGTTTGCTGGGTGGTTAGTGCCGAGTATCAACGTCGAAGCACAAAATATCAAAATCGTGACGGAATACCTTGCGCCTTATCAACAACGCAACGCTGATGGTAGTTTGGGTGGTTATTCGACGCAAGTGGTGCGGGCATTAGTGGCAGGGGTTGGTGATACTGCGGATATTTTAGTGTTGCCTTGGGCCAGAGCTTATGCCATCGCATTAAAGGAACCTAATGTGTTGATTTATTCGATTTCTCACTCACGCGAGCGGGATGCACTGTTTCACTGGGTTGGGATACTTCACCATGAACGCGCGTTTATCTGGGGGCTCAAATCACGATTTCCGCAACCGCTGAGTTCGCTTGAAGAGATCACGCCTTATATCATCTCCACTACTCACGACTCTAATCCAGATATTTATTTATCCAGGCGACAGTTTAAAAAGCTCCACCATGTGGTCAATGCTGAGCAGAATATTGAACTGCTGTTTAAACAACGGGTGGATTTAATCGTTGGCTCTGCCTTACCGGTGCGTACGTTAGTGAAACAGCAAGGGTTTGATTTTGCACAAATTCGTCCACTATTTGAAATTGACGATCTGAATACAGATTTAAGCCTCGCCTTTAGTCGTGATACTGACGCTAAA
>CBDIDQ010000049.1:0-5354 GCA_965277695.1 Alteromonadaceae bacterium | reverse complement strand
TCGGTCAACTGTTTTAGACCAAAACCATCCCGGTTAATCGCATAAATATCTTTAGGATGCTCCAGTGAATGACGAGTAAAATACAGCGTATCGCCCGCGAGTTGCACATCACCCACCGCGCCATCGCTGTAAACCTTTTTGATATCACCAAAGTTAGTGCTGATCTCAAAAATACTGCGCTGACCCAAATCCTCGGCAACCGCAATGATAGTACGATTATCACTAGAAAAGCTGAAACTACTGACAGAGCGATCCCACAACGGCGAAACTTCTTTCAAAGCACCGGTTTTCAAATCTTTGAGCATCAAACCCAACTTATCGGATTCAGCACCGGGCGTTTTACTCGCCAAATAGGCCATAAACCGACCGTCTTGTGAAAACACTGGCTGACTGTCTGCGGCTTTATTGACCTCAGTGAGATTTTCAATCGGCCCACCTGCACTGGGCACCCGAAACAAATCCGTATTGGTTTGCCACGCATGATCAGTGCCCGGCTGTTTGGCAGAAAACACCACATGCTGACCATCAGCACTAAAACTCACCTCTTCCATGCCTGAAAACGGCTTGGCCGGCACATCCGCATTCCAACCGGGGATCAAGTCTCTGACCGGGCTGTCGACAATGCCTTTATCGTTGATTGTGGCAATAAACAAATGGCTTTTATACTCACTGACCCAATCAGACCAATGACGAACCATCAACTTGGTATAAACCCGACCGCTGGCCTTTTTATCTTTTTCGGCAGCACGATGTTGCCGAGTACATTTAAAGTCACCGCAACTGGGCAATACCGACACCGACAATACCAACTGTTGATTGTCTGGCGATAATTTAAAACCTTCAACATCTAGCGGCAAATCAGTCACCTGCCTAGCTTCACCGCCTGACAACTGCAATCGCCAAACCTGCGTCGAACCACTGCGAGCACTGAGAAAAAACAGCTCATCACCATTTTTAGTCCAACGCACCGACGATTCACTACTGTCATGACTGGTTAACTGTTGTGGCTCAGCATTTTTTTTACTGCCTTTTGCGTCATTAAGCGCCATCAGATACAAATGATTGCTTTGCGCGGTTTTTAATCCATACACCAACTGGCTACCATCAGGCGACAGCTTAACATCATGCAAATGATTAAACTTATTCAACGCCGCTACCGTCAAAGGTGCACTATTGGCACTAAAATGCGCACTGAACGATAACAACCCGACCAATGGTAATAATTGCTTAAACACTTTCTTCAACACCATGGTTTTTCCTTTATAGAAAAGCCCGCAATCAGCGGGCTTTCAATTGTTAATTATTAATTGTTATCAAGCTTTAAGCTTATCATCCAACTCAGCAATTTTAGCTTGCCAAATTGCCGGACCAATTTCATGAGCATTGGCTCCCGTGCTATCAACCGCCACAGTCACTGGCATATCTTCCACTTCAAACTCATAAATCGCTTCCATACCCAGCTCTTCAAAGGCCACCACACGGGCTTTCTTCACCGCTTTAGACACCAGATAAGCCGCACCACCTACCGCCATCAAATAAATTGACTTACGCGCTTTGATGCTCTGAATGGTTGCCGCACCGCGTTCTGATTTACCAATCATGCCTAACAAACCGGTTTCATCAAGCATCATGTCAGTGAATTTGTCCATTCGCGTAGCCGTAGTTGGACCCGCAGGACCTACCGCCTCATCACCAATGGCGTCCACCGGACCGACGTAATAAATAAAGCGATTAGTGAAATCAACACCATCAGGTAAACCTTCGCCTGAGGCCAATAATTCCTGAATACGTTTATGTGCCGCATCACGACCCGTCAGAATTTTACCCGACAACAACACAGTTTCACCGGTTTTCCACTCCTTAATATCGTCTTTGGTCAAACCATCGACATTCACCCGGCGTACTTGATCGCCTAATTCCCAAGTCACTTGTGGCCAGTCTTCCAGTTTTGGCGGCACCAAATTAGCCGGACCAGAACCATCCAAAGTGAAATGCGCATGACGAGTAGCGGCACAATTGGGGATCATCACCACAGGTTTAGAAGCCGCATGAGTAGGCACAGACATGATTTTGACATCAACCACCGTCGTTAAACCACCGAGACCTTGCGCACCGATACCCAAATCATTGGCTCGTTGATAAATTTCTAGGCGTAATTCTTCTTCGGCAGTTTCTGGGCCACGGTCAATCAAATCTTGAATATCTACCGGATCCATCAGTGATTCTTTGGCCAATACACCGGCTTTTTCAGCAGTACCGCCAACACCGATACCGAGCATTCCTGGTGGACACCAGCCTGCCCCCATGGTTGGCAAAGTTTTGACCACCCAATCGGCAATCGAATCGGACGGATTCAACATCGCCATTTTAGTTTTATTTTCAGAACCGCCGCCTTTGGCCGCAATCATCACGTCGACTTTATCACCAGCGACCAAATCAATATGCACTACTGCTGGAGTATTATCTTTGGTATTTTTTCGGGCACCAGTTGGATCGGCGACAATAGAGGCTCTTAAGGGATTATTCGGATTGCCGTATGCTCGGCGGGTACCTTCGTCGACCATCTGCTGTACAGTCAAATCGGTTTTATCCCACTTGACGTCCATGCCGACTTTAACAAAACAAGTCACGATCCCAGTATCCTGACAAATTGGTCGGTGGCCCTCAGCGGACATCCGTGAATTAATAATGATTTGGGCAATGGCGTCTTTGGCCGCCTGACTTTGTTCTTTGTGGTAAGCTTTTTCCAGTGCCTGGATAAAGTCCAATGGATGATAATAGGAGATGTACTGTAATGAATCTTCAACGCTATCGATTAAATCTTGTTGTTTTATCACCGTCATGATGAAACCTTCTCATGTTAATGGGGTTTGGTAAATGATCAGAATATGATACTCTGCCGCCTGAATCGCTGCTAGTGATAAAAACCACTTTTCGTTGTTAACTAATTTAAAGTAAATGCCCGAACAATTTCTCGAACAATTAATAACCAAGAAAATAACTATTTGCCGATTAAAGGCTAATCAGTTATTCCATTACTTCGCCTCACACCCGTGGGCTATGCTGCTTGATTCGGCCAATTGCGATCATATCGACAGCCGTTTTGACATCATAGTGGCACAACCTAAAGTCAAAATCGTCACCCGAGGTAACCACACAGAAGTCACCACAGTGCTCAATGGTATCGACAATAGTGTTGTCAGCACTGACGATCCGCTCAAAATAGTTCAACAACAAATCGCCGCCAATCTCAAAGTCCAAAGCAACCCCACTCAGCTGCCTTTTATTGGCGGTGCTATCGGTTATTTTGCCTATGATTTAGGCGGCAGTTTTGAAGCTTTATCGCGCATAGCCACTGACGATATCGGCACTCCTGATATGGCCGTGGGCATTTATGATTGGGCCATCATTAAAGATAATCATGATGATAGCCTGTGGTTTGTCTCTCAAGATCAATCGCTTGATACCGCTGTGCCAGGATTTACCGAGTTTTGTCAATCAACCTCAGCCATACCTATAACAACAAAAGAACAGCCTTTTCAGCTGACCACAGATTGGCAAGCCAACATGAATTTTGCCGCCTATGCTGACAAATTTGCCGCTGTACAACAACACTTACTCAATGGCGATTGCTATCAAATCAACCTTGCCCAGCGGTTTGATGCCAGTTACCAAGGTGATGAATACAGCGCTTATTGCACCTTAGCAGAACAAAATAAAGCGCCTTTTTCTGCATTTTTACGCTTCGAACAATTTTCTATTTTAAGTATTTCGCCAGAGCGATTGTTGCAGCTCAACCACAGACAAATTCAAACCAAGCCAATCAAAGGCACAGCGGTACGTGCTGATGACCCACAAGTTGATCAGCAAAATGCCATCCGCCTAAGCCAGTCAGCAAAAGACCGGGCAGAAAACGTCATGATTGTTGATTTACTGCGCAATGATATTGGCAAAGTCAGCGTATCAGGCTCCGTTAAAGTGCCTTCGTTATTTGCTATTGAGAGCTTTCCGGCGGTGCATCACTTAGTCAGCACTGTAACAGGTGTGTTGAGCCGACAATTTCAAGCCACCGATTTACTGCGCAGTGCTTTTCCTGGCGGGTCAATCACTGGCGCACCAAAAATCAACGCCATGATGATCATTGACCAACTCGAACCCCATCGACGCTCTGCTTATTGTGGTTCTATTGGTTACATTTGTGCCTCTGGCAACATGGATACCAGTATTACTATCAGGACACTTGTGTGTAAAAAGGATAAAAACAACAAAAGCGCCACAAATCGCATATTTTGTTGGGCCGGTGGTGCTATTGTGGCTGATTCTCAGGTTGATAGTGAATATCAAGAAACGTATGATAAGGTAAACAAGATACTCCCAGTATTAGCGGCCATATGAATAAAAACCAATTCAAATCATCGTTTGTATTATCACCACTCACCGTTAAACCGCAGACCATCGCGGCGACGTTAACCAAAGCCGCTGTACTAATTCCGCTGATTGAGCGGGAAAATAAACTCTTTGTGTTATTAACCCAAAGAGCTGGCCATCTCAAACATCATCCCGGACAAGTCAGTTTTCCCGGTGGTCGTTTCGAGCAAAGCGACCATTCACTGGCGACCACCGCTTTACGCGAAACTCAAGAAGAAGTCGGCATTGATGCTGACCAAATCGAGATCATCGGCCAACTGCATAACTATCAAACCGTCTCCAAATACATCGTCACCCCTTTTGTCGGTTTTGTTACCGCAGATTATCAAACCACCATCGACAAAAACGAAGTCGACGACGTATTCGAAGTACCTTGGGAGTTTTTCCTGCGCCGCACCAATCACCATCAACTGAGCGTCAAACGCTTCGGTCAACACCACGACGTGCATTTTATGCCCTTCAAAAACCGCTTTATCTGGGGCACCACCGCTGCCATGTTGCATGACTTAGTGAGTCATTTTGAGTAGGGTTTGGCATAAACCAATCTATCACCGGGATCGCTTGGAATTGTGAAAAAATGATGGGAACTATTGATTATAATCGAAATTATTTTATTACTTCCCCCATCTTACTTTGTTGGATTCAGCCCAATCTATGTACTTAGCAACACCATCTAAGTCAGGGAACATTGTCATTGTATTTACTCCATATCTATCTAAGTCAAAAATTAAATTTGGAGCATACTTTTTATTTATCGTAATTTTGACTAATTGATCATTTGGCTGTAAATGATCATCCATTGAAAACTCTGGTTGACTATGTATTGTGAATAATCCTTGTTGAGCAATAATTCTTTGACCAATTGTTCCAGGTCTATATAAAGGGGTGCCTGTGATTTTGAATGGATCTGAATTATGATCGAATTG
>CBDIDQ010000048.1:0-14206 GCA_965277695.1 Alteromonadaceae bacterium | reverse complement strand
AGAGGATTGAAAATCCTCGTGTCCGTGGTTCGATTCCGCGTCTGGGCACCATTTTCGGTAAAAGCCTCAACATTTGTTGAGGCTTTTTTACTTCAATGATTTCATACCGCGTAATCTTAGATTGTGAAATACATCCATGTATTTCATCGCAAGCGACTTACACAGGGTTTTATATCAATTTTGTAATAACCCTCAAAGCGCCCCAAAATGAACAACCCCTTCTTTTGCCTGATTCACCCGTACGGCTTTAACTTTATAACTGCCATCCACTTTTTGATTCGGCGGATAAATAGGGTTTTTCCGCTGATTTCTTAAATCAGTTGTGACAATTGAGCGTTTAAAGTGTATCTCATTGGCAAACTTGCCGTAGTGGGTTTCGACCATCGATATCAGGTATTTCACATATAGCTCTGAATTAGTCAATTGCTTTTCGGTGGCTTCTTTGCGTGGTTTGTCTGATTTTAGATCAAATACCAGCACGGTATAATTCTCGGCGTTGTCTGGTGCTATAACGACTAAATCACAACCTTTATTGACGCCACTGTCGTTGGTTACATCGACATAGCAGGATAATTGCTGGAAAATCCGATTGGCGCTGCCGCCGGGTTGATGATCTAAAGTAAAGGCAAATGCTTTGTCAGGCAACGCCGTGATAGTCAGCTTTTTTATTTTACTGTCAGTACCATCTTCTTTTATTGCCAATGTTCCCTCACCAGTGGCAATATCAATGACCACATCCGGGTTAATAATCTTCTTGAGTGAATCAAGCATTGCTAGTCCCCGATACCATAATAAATATCATCAGCCAGTGTATTTGCATCAGCAATCAGGTTGTCAAAAATTTCCATGTTGACGCCATATTTGTCAATCGCTACTGCTTTGATTGTGTGGTCTTCTTTCAAGCTAAAGGCGCTGACCTGGCTGGGTTGCAGGATATCGGTAGCGGTGATTTTGGCTTTGTTCATCACGGCTTGTTTGGTTGGGAAGTCATTGGCTAACATGATGCGATTATTGATTTCTCGAATAAGGTAATCACTGTGAGTGGTGATCATCACTTTAATACCCGCATTGACTAATCTGGCCAGTAGCGCAGCCATTTTTCTCTGGTTGTCCGGGTGTAGGTTTAGCTCGGGTTCATCAATAATTAATAATCCCTGCTTTTCTGCCAAGCAGTTGATATACAAGTCAATTAGAAACAGTGATTTTATAGAAGAGGATGCTATATAAACGGGTATATCTAACCTTTTCCTGTTTTGCTCTTTTTCAGGTTCATAGACAACCTGCTGGTCAACGGCTTTAAAACGCCCTCCAAGCAAGTCTTGCAATGCGTCCAGCACGGGTTGGTATTGTTCTTTTTGTTGACGAATGAAGCTGTGTTGTTTGCTTAACTCTTGGTAATTGCGGATGACATCAATGTTATCTTGGATCGGCTTGGCGTAGCGTGAGCGTATATGGTTTAAAATCACACTCGGATCGTATTTGTCACTGTCTGCGAGTTGGTCAATAATCGCATTTTTGCTGGCATCCAATTCTTTGTAAAACAACGATATGCCTGTTCGCTCAGAGGTCACTACAAAGGGCTGCGGTAATATATTAGCCAGTAAACAATCTGCAATAACATCGCTGACGACATCATTGAGAATGCGTGTCGGTAATTTATTTTCACCAGAGAGCTGAAAAGCAATAGAGAGGATTGATTCGTTGGGCGCTTTATCAAAAATCAGGGTTTCTGAACGACCAAATTTTGCGCTTTGTTTGAATTCAGCACTGAGTTCAAAGGTAAAATCATCGGCTAAAAAATCGACTTTGGCCTTAGTAAACAGATCTGTTGGTGCATTAAAATAATTGGCAAGCGTACGGCTGTATTGTATCGATGAGGTTTTAATTATAGGGGTAAGTTGTTTTTGATACGCAGCCAAGTCAATCGATAGACTACCTTCTTCTTGCAGCTTTGCTATTTGTTTTTCATTAAGCGAAAAATCAGCCAGTGTTTTGAAATGTTTTAAAAACCCATAAATGCTGTAACTAATATAAGTTTTGCCAACATTATTGGGGCCACAAATTAATGTCAGATCGGCCAATTCAACGCAGCCCTCATCAATAAACCCCACGTTTTCAAACTCGAATTTCATGTTTTAATCATCTGTAAAGTTGAATGAATTTGCAGGCGATCAACACCACCTACAAGAGATTATTAAGTTTGCCTTAAGTTTACCCAACCTTAAGTTTATCAGTATAAGGAGGCCAGCCGAGTGCTTTGCCAGCGAGCAAGTGAACATGAATGTGATAAACGGTTTGGCCACCGTCTTCGTTGCAGTTCATTACGACGCGGTAGCCGTTGTCAGCAAAACCTTGTTGTTTGGCGATAAGGCCGGCGACGTAATAAAGGTGGCCGACGGTTTCGCGGTCTGCTTTGGTGATATCGTTGGTAGTGGCGATAGGCTTTTTCGGGATTATCAACAAATGAGTGGGGGCTTGCGGGTTGATGTCTTTAAAGGCCAGCGATAAATCGTCTTCATAAACGATATCTGCGGGGATTTCTCGGTTGATTATTTTGGTGAATAGGGTTTCTGTTTGCATGGTTTTCTCTTGCTTGTGGTTTTTTTTCTCGGAGCGTTAGTTTATCATACCTGCATTGTTACTGATAACCTGATAAATAAGTGTTTCTACTGTTAAACGTCTTGCAAAAAATAATTAAATCCAACCACTTGCTATCCCGATTGGGCTGGCTCAGTATACTATTTATTCCACTGTCCCTATCAGCAATCGAGGTCACTGATCTTTATCAAGCCAGTGTTTCAATTTCAAATCAATCCCGTCAGGCTCGTACCACAGGTCAACGTGATGTATTTAGAAAAGTGTTGATAAAAGTCTCGGGCAATAGCCAAGTGCTAAAAAACCCCGAGGTTAAAACCGCTATCCGCCGCGCCAGCCGATACCTCAACCAATTTCAATTTACTCGTAATAGTGATAATGAATTACAATTCGAAGCCAGTTTTGATGAAGGCAAAGTCAATCGCCTGTTACGTCAAGAAGCGCTGCCAATCTGGGGCAAAAGACGACCGTCCATTTTATTGTGGATGGCCGGGGAAGAAGCGCAAACCCTTAACCGTCAAGTGATTTCAAAAGAAGCCTATCCCCATTTGTTGAAACAAATTAATCAGTTGAGCAAAGACCGAGGACTGCCAATCATCTTTCCTTTGTATGATTTACAAGATACTAAAGTGGTGTCAGTGTCGGATATTTGGGGTTACTTTTTTGACCATATCGAGCAGTTTTCATCACGCTACAATACCGATGCCATTGTTATTTCACGCTTTTGGCATGAACCGCCGTCAACCGAGCTGTTAACTTTGGATGGTCAACCGATTGAGCCTTTAGCCGCACCTCTAACGACAGCGGTCGAAACGGATAAAAATTGGCATTTACAATGGCGCTTGTTCGAAAAAGGCGAGTTGGTCGACAATAAAACTATCACTGGCGAGTTAGATGATTTGATGAATACATTGGTCAATACCATGGCTGATGATTACGCCGCAGAGTATGCAGTAGATTCGAAAAACCTTAATGACGCCACCCGAATTGTACTGACGGTACGCAATGTGTCTCAAATCGCCAACCTGATTAATGCTGAAAAGTTATTGGGCAGTTTTTCGTCGGTGGCCGATGTACTGCTCAAGAGTATTAATAATGATGTCGCCGAATTTGAAGTGGTGTTGATAGGCGAGCTGCTGGATTTGCTGCAAGGGTTAGATCTGGAAGAACGTTTTGAGAAAATCTATGATCCCTTCGCAGTGAATAACATTGATACCACTACAGATGCCAACAAAGCAGGCGAAACGGATATTGAGCCAATGTTGGAATTTAGGTGGAACCCATGACATCAGGCGTAAAACCAGAGCCGATGCAATTAGCATTGCCGGTAACACTGCCTGATGATGAAGTGTTCGCCAGTTTTCATCAGGGCGAAAATAAGCAACTAGTCGCTCATCTTAATCAGGTTATTGATAATAATGATAGCGAATTCTCGTTCACGTTTTTATGTGGCCCCAATCAAACCGGTAAATCCCATTTGTTATATGCCAGTTGCGTCAAAGCGCAGGAATTGGCTTTGTCGAATATGCTGCTGCCAATGGATCAGCTAATCCACATGAAGCGGGATGTGCTTGATGGCATTGATGCTTTTGAGGTGATTTGCGTCGATAATTTTGAGTTAATTGCAGGTAATGAACAGTGGGAAAAGGGGTTTTTCTATCTGTTTAATTTACTTGATGCCGCCGGAAAAACCTTGATAGTGGCCGCCAACGGTTTGCCCGATACCCTTAATATTAAATTGCCAGATTTGATTTCAAGACTTAACTGGGGCGTGACCTTTCAGCTGAAAAACCTCAATGATGACAATAAGGTGAAAGCTTTGCAGGTTCGCGCCAAACTTCGTGGACTGGAGTTGTCGACAGAGGCTGCTCGCTACATGGTTTCGCGTCTGACTCGGGACATTACTTCTTTGATTAATGCGCTGGATAAACTTGATAAAGCATCTATCGCTGCCCAGCGTAAATTAACGATCCCTTTCATTAAGGGGACGTTGGCGTTGTAAAGGGGTTGTAACAGCTTGCCGTAAAAGCGAATTTCCCCCGCATTGTCCATAACCTAACAAAATTCTGCTTATTTTCTGACAATTCCTTTAAATTGATAGCCTTACGGTCACATTTTCGTGTAAAATCTGCGCCTTTGTTAAGACTATGCACAAGCATATAAGCGTGAACCGGATTGTGTCCGGCTCGTTATGAGTACACGCTTAGTTGTCACTTGTTGAGGAATATGTTGAGGAATATAATGAACTTAGAAGAGATTTTGCAGCACGCGACCGAGGCTGTTGAGAAGGCGTCAGATCCGACGGTGCTGGATCAGGTTCGAGTAGAATTTTTAGGCAAAAAAGGCAAGATCACCGATTTGCTCAAATCCCTCGGTAAACTGCCCCCGGAAGAACGTAAAGTTGCCGGTCAGTCAATTAACCAGGCCAAGCAACAAGTCCAAGGGGTGCTAAATGAACGCCGCGAATTGTTGCAAAATGAAGCATTAGAAAAAAGTCTTGAAGCTGAGAAAATTGATGTGACTTTGCCAGGACGTACCCTGGAAAAAGGCGGTTTGCATCCGGTTACTCGCACTATTGAACGTATTGAAGCGTTTTTTGGTCAGTTAGGCTTTGAAGTGAAATCAGGCCCTGAAATCGAAGATGATTTTCATAACTTCGATGCCTTGAATATCCCTGAGCATCACCCGGCCCGCGCCGATCATGATACTTTCTATTTTAATCCCAAAATGATGTTGCGTACGCAAACCTCTGACGTACAAATCCGTACCATGGAAAAAGAAAAGCCGCCATTGCGGATCATCTCTCCGGGCCGGGTTTATCGCAATGACTATGACCAAACTCACACGCCGATGTTTCATCAGGTCGAAGGACTGATGATTGACGAAAACGTCAGCTTCACTGAATTAAAAGGGGTGTTATACCAATTCTTGCAAAACTTCTTTGAAGAAGATCTTGAAGTGCGTTTCCGTCCGTCTTACTTCCCGTTCACCGAACCTTCTGCCGAAGTGGATGTGATGGGCAAAAATGGTAAATGGCTTGAAGTTCTTGGCTGCGGCATGGTTCACCCTAACGTGCTTAAATCAGTCGGCATTGATTCAGAAAAATACACTGGTTTTGCTTTTGGCATGGGTGTCGAGCGCCTGACAATGTTGCGCTATGGCGTTAATGATTTACGCGCGTTTTTTGAAAACGATTTGCGTTTCCTCAAACAGTTTTAATTTCGTCAATGTAGATGAGGTTTCAACCTCGTAAGCGTCAAGAATAGCAGGATGTTAAACAATGAAATTCAGTGAATTATGGTTAAGAGAGTGGGTCAACCCAGCGATTGATTCAACGCAATTATGTGAACAAATTACCATGGCCGGCCTCGAAGTCGATGGCGTTAATGCCATTGCTGGCGAGTTTACCAACGTTGTTGTTGGCGAAGTGGTCGAATGCGGTCGTCATCCGGATGCGGATAAATTACAAGTCACCAAAGTAAATGTCGGCGATGATGAGCTAGTCGATATTGTTTGTGGCGCAGCTAACTGTCGTCAAGGTATTAAAGTGGCAGTGGCTAAAGTTGGTGCGGTGTTACCGGGCAACTTTAAAATCAAAAAAGCCAAGTTACGCGGTCAGCCTTCATGTGGCATGTTGTGCTCTGAGTCTGAATTGGGCTTAGCTGACTCTTCAGCGGGTATCATGGAATTACCTCAAGATGCCGCTGTGGGCACTAATTTTCGTGACTTTTTGGGTCTCGATGATGTGATGATTGATATCGATTTGACCGCAAATCGGGGTGATTGTCTCGGTATGATCGGGATTGCCCGTGAAGTTGGCGTGTTGAACCAGATGCCAGTGGTTGAACCGCAATGGCAAAACAGTGAAGTCACGATTGATGATACCTTTGCTATCAATATTGAAGCGAGCGATGCGTGTCCGAGATATCTAGGTCGAGTGATTAAAGGTATTGATTTGGCGGCAACGACGCCTTTATGGATGGTTGAAAAGCTGCGTCGTGGCGGTATTCGTTCGATTGACCCGGTGGTTGATATTACTAACTACGTTTTGCTCGAACTTGGTCATCCGATGCATGCCTTTGATTTAGCTAAGTTATCTGGCAGCATTGTGGTGCGTAAAGCCAAAGCAGACGAAAAGCTGATGTTGCTTGATGGTAACGAAGTGAGCTTGCGCGAAGAAACGCTAGTAATTGCCGATGAGCAAAAAGCTTTGGCGATAGCTGGTATTTTCGGTGGTCTTGAATCAGGTGTGACCACTGCAAGTCGGGATATTTTCCTAGAAAGTGCATTTTTTGCGCCATTGGCTATTATGGGTCAAGCGAGAAGTTATGGTTTGCACACAGACGCGTCTCATCGTTATGAACGAGGTGTCGATCCAGAATTGCAATATAAGGCCATGGAGCGAGCGACAGCGTTGTTATTGTCTATTGTTGGTGGTCAGGCTGGACCTATCGTGGCAGCGCAAGATGACGCGCATATTCCACAGCCTAAAACCATTGATTTAAGAGCGGAACGCATCAAGCGTATTATCGGAATTGAAATTGACGCCGAGCAGGTTGAAGAAATTCTCACTCGATTGGGCTTATCAGTAAACGCCAATAGCGAGAAAAATGGCTGGTCGGTGACGGTACCAACCTATCGTTTTGACATCAAAATCGAAGTGGATTTGATTGAAGAAATTGCTCGGGTTTATGGTTATAACAACATTCCAAATATTGCCCCAATGGCAAGCCTGAATATGGCCACCAATAAAGAATCGAATATCGGCATTCATAAGTACCGTAACCTGTTGGTTGATCGGGGATTCACTGAGGCGATCACCTATAGTTTTGTTGACCCTAAAGTGCAAAAATCTTTACATCCGGATGTCCAAGGTATTGAATTACCTCATCCTATTTCGGCTGACATGTCGGTGATGCGGCTCAGTTTGTTGCCAGGATTGCTCAGTGCGGTGGTTTATAATCAAAATCGTCAGCAATCTCGGATCCGTTTATTTGAGCAGGGTTTGTCGTTTGTACCGGATGAATCTGCTGAAATGGGGATCCGCCAAGAAACCATGCTGGCTGGGGTGATTTGTGGTTCTCAAAATGGTGAGCACTGGACCCAGGAAGACCGTGCAGTTGATTTTTATGACATCAAAGGTGATGTTGAAGCGCTGTTAGGCTTGGCTGGTGAAAACACTGAGTTTAGCTTCCAAGTATCTGATAATAAAGCACTTCATCCAGGTCAGTCAGCGTCGATTTGGGCTGATGGCAAGGTGGTGGGTTATGTTGGCGCGGTGCACCCTCGGGCACAGAAGCAATTGAGTTTAAATGGCCGTACGTTTGTTTTTGAACTGAATTTGGCGGCAGTGAATCAAGCAAAAATCCCCGAAGCACAAACATTATCCAAGTTTCCTGCCAATCGGCGTGATTTGGCGATTGTGGTTGATCAGGCTACAGAGGCAGGAAAAATAATTTCTTTCATAGAAAAAGTTGGCGTAAATCAATTGGTTGACCTAAAATTGTTCGATGTATACCAAGGTAAAGGTGTCGCGCCGGGCTTTAAAAGTTTGGCCATATCTTTAACGCTGCAAGACAAAGAGCGTACCCTTGAAGACAAAGACATTGCTCTGGCCGTTGATCAAGTAGTAGAAGCCTTGGCAAGTGAATTTAACGCATCGTTGAGGGAGTAGTTATGGCGCTTACCAAAGCTGAAATTGCAGAACATTTGGTTGATAAACTCAACATGAACAAACGTGATGCAAAAGATGTGGTTGAGGCTTTTTTTGAACAAATTCGCAATGCCTTGGAAGGCGGCGAGCAAGTAAAGTTATCGGGTTTCGGTAACTTTGATTTGCGAGATAAAAGTCAGCGGCCGGGGAGAAATCCAAAGACAGGTGAAGATATTCCGATTTCAGCTCGTCGAGTGGTGACATTCAGGCCGGGGCAAAAGCTCAAGAATCGCGTCGAACAAAGCGGCTCATAGGCGACCTATTTTTAATCCCTCCCATTGGTGACAAGTCACCGATTGGGAGGGATTAATTTTTGTTACTCTTTTGTCGTTCTTTTGTCACTCTTTTGTCGCTCTTTTGTCACTATTGAGTTTAGGCAGGTTTTAAGGCATATCTTTTTATATAACGTGCGGCAATATGCGATATAATGCGCATACGCCAGCGCCATTTCCCGAGTATTATTGTCTAATGGACAAAGAAAAACCTCTCAGCAAAAATAATCATAATATTGATGACTCGCTTTTCACCGAAGAAGCACCTCAGTCACAACAGTCGGTTGAATCGTCGGTACAACATCAGTTATCCTCATTAAAAAGACAAACCCGTTACCTTAATATTATCAATCAATTTTCGATTGCCTTGATGGGACTCAATAGCCTTGAAGAAGTGTATGGTTACGTTACCGCTGATGTAGTATCTAAATTGGGTTTTGATGATTGTGTGATCTATATTTTAAATCCTGACAATGAGCAACTGGAGCAAGTGTCAGCCCATGGGGTGAAAAGTCCGAAAAGCGGTGAGATTTGTAATGTGAGCACTTTGCCATTGGGTAAAGGGGTGGTGGGTCATTGTGCATTGAACAATGAAGTGATCATGATCAACGATACTAGCTTGGATGCTCGGCATGTGGCAGATGTGAATCCTGCTTTATCAGAGATTGCAGTGCCGATTTTACATGAGAACAAAGTGATTGGTGTTATCGATTGTGAGCATGAAAAGCGTAATGCTTATACTGAGGAGCATCAGCAAATATTGGTGACTGTGGCGGCCATGTTGTCAACCAAAATGCAGCGCTCTCAGGCGATGGTGGCACTTGAAGAATCAGTGCAAAAGCTGGAGTATGCTGAGAACTTGCAAGCGGCGTTGTTTCGACTGGCGTCATTGAAGTCTTCTGCTGATGATATTGGCCAGTTTTATCAAGAGATCCAAGCGATTGTTAACTCATTATTGCTGGCGAAGAATTTTGTTATTGCGTTGTTTGATGAAAAAACCGAGTTGTTGAATTTCCCCTATTATTGTGATCAATTTTATGATGTTGATCCGAATCAATTTTTCTCTCGTAATATGCTCGAACAAAGCCTCACTGGCTGGGTGTTCAGAAATCAAAAACCGTTGTTGGTAGGCCCTGATGAGATCAGGCAGATGAATGAGCGTGGCGAATGCCAGTTGCTCGGTCAGCTGGCTGAGTCTTGGTTGGGTATTCCGTTTGACTCTGGTGAGCATGTCAAGGGTGTGGTGGTGGTGCAAAGTTATGATGCGCGGTACATTTACACCGACAAAGATCAGGAGTTGCTGACGTTTGTGGCGCAGCAGATCAGTCATGCATTGGAGCGCACGTTTGCCGAGCAAAAGTTTAAGCATCAGGCGTTACATGATGCCTTGACTGGGTTGGCTAATCGGGTGTTGTTTATGGATCGGGTGATCCATGCGCTGGACAGGCTCAAACGGCATAATCACGAATCTGTGTGTATTATGTATCTTGATTTAGACCGATTTAAAACCATCAATGACACTATGGGTCATGTGGTGGGTGATGAGTTTTTGATTAAGGTTAGTGAAGTCATTGCAGAGAATATTCGCGGTTGCGATACGCTGGCTCGACTCGGTGGTGACGAGTTTGCCATAGTGCTTGAAGATATCGGTGATAAAGCCGAAGCCATTGAGGTGGCTGAGCGGGTGATTGGCTCGTTGAAACAACCGATTTTAATTGGTAAAGAAAAGCTAGCGACGTCGGTGAGTATTGGGATTGCGTTTTCTGATCACAAGCTCTCTGGCATTGATTTGATTAAACATGCGGATACCGCAATGTATCAGGCCAAGGATAAGGGCAGGGCGACGTATTGTGTCTTTAGTGATGAGATGTTGGCAGACAAGTCGTCTTATATTCGTTTGGATTTGGAGATTAAGGAAGCCCTAGCTCAGGGGGAGCTTATTCTGTTTTATCAGCCGATTTATGCCACGGTTAATGAGGATGTCATTGGTCTTGAAGCTCTGGTTCGGTGGCAGCATAAAGATAAAGGCTTGGTTTATCCTGATGAGTTTATTGGTTTTGCTGAAGAGTCGAATCTGATTGTTGATATTGACCATTATGTGCTGGAGCTGGCGGCACAGCAGATGTCAAAATGGCAAGATCAGTTTGCAGCGGGGTTTTATATCAGTGTAAATGTCTCAGGTAAGAGTTTTAGCAGTGTTGATTTTGTTGATACTGTGATGGCGTTGAAACAAACTTATCAATTAAAGGATGGGGTGTTTGCCATAGAGATCACCGAAAGAGCGTTAATTGATAACATTGAACAGACCAAAGTTAATCTTGCTCGGTTAAGGGAGCGCGGGGTGAAAATATTTCTTGATGATTTTGGTACCGGTTATTCTTCATTGAGTTATTTGCATCAATTCCCGCTGGACTGTTTGAAAATCGATCGCTCGTTTATTAACGATTTGAAAGGTAACCAGTTTGATAATCCGCTGGTTAAGATGATTATTGCGCTGGCTAAATCACTCAATCTTAAGGTGGTTGCCGAAGGGGTAGAAAAACCTAATCAGCAAGATTGCCTTGAAAACATGGAGTGTGATTATGGTCAAGGTTACATGTTTTCAAAGCCTGTTAGTGCAGCCGATATTGAGGAACGCTTCCTGCCTTAAACTACTTGCCAAGCAATTGTCTCACCGCCTTTGACGGGCACTACCACACTTTCACCAAAGGCTAATCCGGTTGGCACATCCCAGCTTTGTTTTTGCAGCGTAATGGTTTCGGTATTGCGGCTGATGCCGTAAAAGTCCGGGCCGTTGAAGCTGGCAAAGGCTTCGAGCTTATCCAAGGCTCCAGCGGCTTCAAAAGCCTCGGCATAGAGCTCTATGGCGGCGTGTGCGGTGTATGAGCCGGCACAACCACAGGCGGTTTCTTTGTTTTCTTTGATATGCGGTGCTGAATCGGTGCCGAGGAAAAACGCTTTACTGCCACTTGTCGCCGCTTCGATCAGCGCTTGTTGATGAATATTACGTTTTAAAATCGGCAGGCAATAAAAATGCGGACGGATATTACCGACCAACATATGGTTGCGATTATACAACAAGTGATGGGCGGTAATTGTCGCGGCGATATTACCTGTTTTAGCTGTGTTTGATGCTTGGACAAAGGCCACCGCATCGGCGGTAGTGATGTGTTCGAGCACGATTTTCAGTGCAGGGAAATCAGCCACTAAACCAGTCAAGGTGCGGTCGATATAGACTTTTTCTCGGTCAAAAATATCTATGTCAGCATCGGTGACTTCGCCGTGCAATAGCAGTGGCATATCGACTTGTTGCAGGGCTTCAAACACCGGATAAAGCTTGTTGATATCGGTGACGCCTGAGGCTGAATTGGTGGTTGCCCCTGCGGGATAGAGCTTGGCAGCAACAACTACACCACTGTTTTTGGCAGCGATGATATCCGCTGGCGTGGTGTTGTCGGTGAGGTAAATGGTCATTAATGGGGTGAAATTATCGTTTGCCAAATGCTGTTTGATGCGCTGCTGATAAGCCTGCGCTTGTGCCATGTTGGTTACGGGCGGCACCAGATTAGGCATTACGATGGCACGACCAAAATAGCGGCTGACATCGGTGACGGTGCGTGGGAGAAAATCACCGTCACGAAGGTGAATATGCCAATCATCCGGGCGAGTGAGAGTTAAAGTGTCGGTTGGCATATTGGGGCTCCAAGTTAAGCGCAATTAATCGGTGGCAGTTAGAAATTACTGGTGTCGGTAAACAGACCGACTTTCAAATCGGAGGCAGTATAAATCACTTTGCCGTCGACTTCGACCGTACCATTGGCTACGCCCATGAAAAGTTTTCGTTTGATCACTCGTTTGAGGTTGAGTCGGTAAGTGACTTTTTTGGCTGTGGGTAAAACTTGTCCGGTAAATTTCACTTCGCCAACACCGAGTGCTCTGCCGCGACCCGGACCGCCTGACCAGCCGAGATAAAAACCGACCAGTTGCCATAAGGCATCGAGACCTAAACAACCTGGCATCACCGGATCACCTTCAAAGTGGCATTTAAAGAACCACAGGTCTGGGTTGATATCTAGTTCAGCGACAATCTCGCCTTTGCCAAATTCACCGCCGTCTTCGTTGATTTGCACCACACGGTCCATCATCAACATATTGCCAGTGGGCAATTTACTGTTGCCGACGCCAAATAAATCGCCTTTACCGCAGGCTTCGAGTTCTTGTTTACTATAACTGCTTTGTTGTTCCATGATGTTTTTCCCCTTCAAAATTTTCGCTAATTTAGCGTACACTTGTAAGCTAAACAAGTCTGAACAGTCATTTAGCTACTTTTGCTTTGCTTTTGACCCTCTCCGTGCCTCCGTGTCTCCGTGGTAGTGCTTTTTTATTTTTTTAAAGAACGAAGCGCTCCAAAAACCTGCAAAGCCCACTGATCTGTATAGCGGTAGTGTTTACGTGGTCCTTTCAACGTTTAGCGTCCTTTTCTTTTTTCACCACGGAGACACGGAGGCACGGAGAAAAGCAAAGTCAAAAGTAATAACCCATTAAAATCTCGCTATGGATGCAGTACACTGCCCCTGTTAAAATAGAGTAAAGCAAAACGAATGGAGTGGTTGATGACAGAGAAGAAAAAAGCGCTGACCAATGCACAAAAGCAGAAAAATTACCGGGAGCGCAAGAAAGATAAAGGTGAGATGGAATTGCGGGGTTATCTCACGCCTGAAGCGCTGGAGTGCTATAAGGAAATTTCTGAAAAGACAGGTTGGGATGATAGTAAGTTGGTGACTAATGCTATTCGGTTGACTTTGGCGGCATATAAATGTGGACAAATCGGAGTGTTGAACGGCTGGCTGGAGAAAAATGACAAATAAACTCGTTCAAGGGTGATGTTTTCGCCAGTTCTGGCATATAATGCGCGTCCTTAAAGGTGAGCTTGGCTGGTATGGGTATTTAATTACCGCTGGCGTTGGAGGCTTGCTTAAACTGATTGAAAAGAAAGTAATATGCAATTATTTGTAAACGACCTAACGGTCATTGATTTTTCTTATTTATGTTTGCGCCGAGGCGTTATTGGCGAAAGTTGGATTGTTGATTTGACTTTGCTCGGCTCGCTAGACGAACAAAGTATGGTGCTAGACTTTGCCAAAGTAAAAAAACAGGTTAAATTTATCATCGATGATCTGATTGACCACAAACTGGCGGTGCCGACACAAGCTGACGTGACCACCATCACTGACGGTGACAAAGGCATGTTGATTGATTTTCATAGTGAAGATGCTGGCCGGGTTAGTGTTTTTTCTCCTGCCGAAGCTTTTGCGTTAGTTGAAACGCCAGAAATTGATATTCCCAGCATTTGCGCTTTTCTTACTGAAAAAATTCACGCCCAATTACCTGATAATGTTGAAAAAGTGATTCTGGAATTACGTCCAGAGAACATCAATGGTTTTTATTATCACTATACCCATGGTTTGAAAAAGCATGATGGTAACTGTCAGCGCATTACCCATGGTCACCGTTCAAAAGTGCTAGTGCACGAAAACGGGATGAAAAGCCCGCGACTGCAAAAATACTGGTCTGACCGTTGGAAAGACATTTATTTGGCTAGCGCCGAAGATCAGTTAGCTTTGAC
>CBDIDQ010000047.1:0-61153 GCA_965277695.1 Alteromonadaceae bacterium | reverse complement strand
GGGACATGTTGATATTGGTCCGGTGTTTCCGGGTGATCCGGTATTGGCTCAGGAGTTGGTTGAGTTTGTCGGTCAGCCGATATTTGCCGTGGCAGCGACCAGCCATGATTTGGCTCGTAAAGCGGCCAAGTTGGCCAAGATTGAATATGAGGTGTTGGAGCCGATATTGATGGTAAAAGACGCTTTGGCTAAACAGCATTTTGTGCGGCCACCTTTTACCATGAAACGGGGGGACTCAGATGCGGCGATTGAGGCGGCTGAGCATCAACTGTCTGGTGAGATCAGCGTTGGTGGCCAAGAACATTTTTACCTTGAAGGTCAGGTGTCGAGTGCAGAGCCGACAGAAGATGGCGGCATGTCGATATTCTCATCATCACAACACCCCAGCGAAGTGCAAAAGCTAGTGGCCGAAGTATTGGCTATTCCACTGAATAAAGTGGTGGTTGATACCCGTCGAATGGGTGGTGGTTTTGGCGGTAAAGAAACTCAGGCCGCACCTTGGGCGTGTATTTCGGCGTTGTTGTCGAATGTGACAAAAAAGCCGGTCAAAATGAAACTCAGTCGCAGCGATGACATGGTATTGACGGGCAAACGCCATCCGTTTGAAAATACTTATCAGGTTGGTTTTGACAGTCGGGGACAAATTCAGGGGATTAATATCACGGTTAATGGTAATTGTGGGTATTCGCCGGATTTGTCTGATGCGATTGTTGACCGGGCGATGTTCCACTCAGACAATGCTTATTATCTCGATAACGCCACGGTGACGGGCAATCGTTGTAAAACCAATACGGTTTCGCATACCGCTTATCGTGGTTTTGGCGGCCCTCAAGGCCTGATCATGACCATTGAAATAGTGATTGGATGAAATTGCCCGTAATTTGAGGTAAAGATCCGTTAGAGATCCGCAAGCTGAACCTATACGGTGAAGACAGGACCGTAACGTCACTCACTATTACCAAACAGACGGAAGAGCAATCAGCTAACCTTGAGAAGTTGCTCGATACGATCTAGCGAAGACTAGCAGTGACTACCAGCAACGCCGTCATCAGGATCATCCACCTTTAATACAACGCGAATAGTCCAATCCTGAAGAAAGGCCTGGCACTGACACCGGTGAAGTTCGGTATTTCTTTTACCGCTCAGCTTTTCTAAACCAGGCTGGCGCGCTGATTCATATTTACACCGACGGCAGCATCCACCTGAATCACGGCGGTACCGAAATGGGTCAGGGCCTGTTTACACTAAAGTGGCTCAAATAGTCGCGGAAGAATTTCAGGTAGATTTTGACACCGTATGGGGTGTCAGTGCAACTCAATACTGACAAAGTGCCAAATACGTCACCAACAGCAGCGTCTTCAGGTGCTGACCTGAACGGTAAAGCGGCTCAAAATGCCGCCCAGATACCATCAAAATAGCGGTTGAGTTGAATTTGCTGCCCGTGAACATTTTACGATGTCACCGAAGAAGATCGTCGAGCTTGTTGAGAATAACCTGGTGCAAGATCCGCGATACAAAGCTGGTGCACTTTTGCTGAGTTTATTCAACTGGCATATTTCAATCGAGGTCTCGCTATCGTCAGCACTGGCTATCTACCGCACACCGAAGATTCACTTTGATCGACCGAGATAACGCCCGTGGCCGGCCGTTTTTCTATTACTTCGCATATGGCGCGGCCTGTCTCTGAAGTTGTTGATCGATACTCTTACCTGGTGAATATAAAATCCTGCGCAGCAGATATTCTCCATGATGTTGGCGCATCACTGAATCCGGCCATCGATATCGGCCAGAGTTGAAGGCGCGTTTACGTACAGGGGGCATGGGCTGGTTAACCACTGAGGAGCTGATGTGGAACGAGCAGGGGCGTTTGCTCAGCAATAATCCGGCGACTTATAAAATTCCGGCGATCAGCGATACGCCTGAGCATTTTACGGTGGATTTATTGCCGGACGATCCGAATCGAGAGCACACCGTATACAATTCCAAAGCCGTCGGCGAGCCGCCGTTTATGCTGGGGATCAGCGTATGGTCGGCATTGAAAGATGCGATCAGCAGTGTCGGTTTTAATAAAGTCAATCCTGTATTAGATACTCCAGCCACGCCTGAGCGAGTATTGGCAGCAGTTGAGCAGGTACAGCAAGCACTAGAAGCGTCTAGTTGGAAACAGCCATGAGAGGTCTTATGAATAACAATTGGGCAGAGGCGGTTCATCAATTGGATCATCAGGGTGAAGCTTATGTGCTGGTGACTTTGATTGGCGTGACCGGTTCAACGCCCCGGGACAGTGGCACCAAAATGGTGGTTACTGCTGATCGGATTTATGACACCATTGGTGGTGGTCAGTTAGAGCATAAAGTCATTGCTTATGCTCATCAAATATTGGCCAGTGGTGAAGTGGTTCAGCAACTGGAGAATTTTCAACTTGGGGCTAAACTGGGCCAGTGTTGCGGTGGTTCAACTAGCGTATTACTGGAGTCGTTTGCCGCTAGCAGCGTCAATATCATGCTGTTTGGCGCGGGACATGTCGGTCAGGCATTGGTTGGTATTTTGGCGGGATTACCCTGCAAAGTGACTTGGGTTGACAATCGTGAAGCCCAATTTCCACCGCCAGCTTTTTTGCAATCGTTAAATCATGTCACGCCGCTGATCAGCGATTCACCCCAAGATGAAGTGGCGAATATGCCAGCAAACAGTTATTACATCGTGATGACCCACAACCATCAGCTGGATTTTGATATTTGTCAGCACATTTTAAAACGCGATGATTTTAGTTATTTGGGTTTGATTGCTTCTGATACCAAATGGCGACGTTTTCAACAACGGTTTAGTCATCGTGATATTGATGAGTCTCAAGTGCAACGGATGAATTGTCCGATTGGTTTGGCTGCTGTGCCGGGTAAAAAACCAATGGAGGTTGCCGTGGCGATTGCCGCCGAAGTGATTGGGCTTTATCAGGGTGACAAATATAAAGAGCAATCTTCGCAACAAGGTGTGAACTGGCACGACATCAAACAATTAATTAACCCTTACCTCTGAATATTGAAAAGGAGAAACCCATTGGATCATTATGCCCTGCGAAGTAAACGGGTGATCAGCAACGGCGGCATGAGTGCCGCTTGCGTTGAAATCAAAGGTCAGCTGATTGCTGCCATTCATCCTTATGATGCCGAGCTGGCTTGTCCGGTTGAAGACTTGGGCGATTGGGTATTAATGTCTGGGCTGGTGGACTCTCATGTTCATATTAATGAACCGGGACGCACCGAATGGGAAGGCTTTAATACCGCCACTCAAGCGGCTGCGGCTGGGGGGATCACCACCTTGGTTGATATGCCGCTCAACTGTATTCCTGTGACTATCAACAAAGCCGCCTTGACTGAAAAACTGGCTGCGGTGAGCGATAAATTATGGGTCGACTGCGGTTTTTGGGGTGGGGTGGTGCCAGACAGTATCGACGATTTGGATGAGCTGTTATCTGCCGGTGTATTAGGGGTTAAGTCATTTTTAATCGATTCGGGTATCGAAGAGTTTCCTAATGTTGAGGAAGATGATATTCGTCGAGCTTTGCCTATTTTAGCCAAGCATGACGTGCCTTATTTAATCCATGCTGAACTGGATCGAGAGCAGAAACCTGCGCCTGTCATCGGTGATAATTATCAGAGCTTTCTTGCTTCACGCCCAAAACACTGGGAAAACGAAGCGGTTGCCCTGATGGTTAAATTGGCAAAAGAAGCTGACAGTAATGGTCATCAATGCAAAGTGCATATTGTGCATCTGTCATCTGCCGAGGCACTGGATAGCATCAGTGAAGCCAAAGCCGAGGGGCTGGAATTTACCGCTGAAACCTGTCCGCACTATTTAACTTTGTTTGCTGAAAGTATTCCTAATGGCAAGACTCTGTTTAAATGCTGTCCGCCTATTCGTGAAAATGATAACCGTGAAACCTTGTGGCAAGCGGTGACCGATGGGCGCATCAGCTTTATTGTTTCTGATCATTCACCTTGTACACCGCAGCTTAAACACATTGACAGTGGCGATGTAGAAAAAGCCTGGGGCGGTATTTCAGCGTTACAATTTGGTTTGCCGTTGATTTGGACCGAAGCGAAAAATCGTGGATTTACGCTGGTGGATATCAATCGTTTGATGTCGCTAGAAACCGCTAAATTTGCTGGCTTAGACAGTATTAAAGGTCAGCTTGCGCCGGGATATCATGCTGATTTGCTGGTATTTGATGAGTTGGCGGAGTATGAAATCAGTAATGAAATGATTAAACATCGCCATAAAATCACCCCTTATGCCGGTAAAACCGTGTGTGGCGAAGTGAAAAAAACCTATGTCCGAGGCCAGCTGGTGTATTGCGATGATGCTTTTTTACAGACACCAGTGGGTAGACCTTTGTTGAAAGGGCGGTTGGATTAACACTACCGTTATACGGGCTGGTGGGCTTTTAAGGGTTTTTGGAGCGCTTCGTTCTTTAAAAGCAAAAGCATTTCTACCACGGAGACACGGAGATACGGAGGAAGAGCAAAAGAACAAAGCGCAGAACGTACAAATTATAGCGGAATGAAACAGATGACAAATAACATTGAACTTGAACAAAATTTTAAAACTCACTATGTCGATTTAGCCAGTGAGCGGGTGGGTGGCGAAACATTGGCTTGCAGCGATGATTTTTTTGCTGAAATGGAAAACCTGCTTAAAGCCGGACGGGGTATTTTTATCGACGATAAATACACCGAGCGAGGCAAATGGATGGATGGCTGGGAATCTCGTCGCAGTTATGGTCGGGATGACGGCAGAGAATACGATTGGTGCATTATTCGTTTGGGCATTAGCGGTTTTATTCGTGGCGTTGATGTTGATACCAATTTCTTTCGCGGTAATGCACCGCAAACGGTATCAATTGAAGCTTGTATCAGCGAAGGTCAACCGGATGACAGTACCGAGTGGCACAGTATTCTTGAGCAAAGCGAAGTCGAAGCACACAGTCAAAACTTGTTTGAGGTTGATTCAGATCAGGCTTGGACCCATGTTCGCTTAAATATCTTCCCTGATGGCGGCGTGGCTCGTTTGCGGGTTTATGGCGAAGCCAAAGTGAACTGGAATGACTTTTTACCCGGCGAGTTGATTGACTTGGCGTCGATTAAAAACGGCGGTAAAGCTTTGTTGGTTAGCGACATGTTTTTTAGTGACAAAAATAACCTGATCATGCCCGGACGGGGCAAAGACATGGGTGATGGTTGGGAAACCAAACGACGTCGTGACCCAGGACCTGACTGGTCGATTGTTAAACTCGCGGCACCGGGCAGCGTCAATAAAGTGATTGTGGATACTCACCATTTTAAAGGTAACTTTCCGGATAGTTTTACGCTTGAAGGCTGTGTTTCTGACAGTGATGATTTCACTAGTGATAAGGCGAATTGGTTGCCGGTGATCGCCAATACTAAACTTTACGCCCATCGTGAGCACTTGTTTATTAACGAAATTGTCGCAGGTGCAAAGCAAAACTTCACGCATGTACGTTTGAGCATTTTTCCTGATGGCGGTGTGAGCCGGATGCGAGTGTTTGGTTATAAAGGAGGTAATGCTTGAATCTCAACGAATTAAACAACGCCACCGCACAAGATGCGCTTAAGGCATTGATGCAATGCTGTACCTCTGCTACTTGGGTGGATAAAATGGTTGCTGCTCGGCCATTTGCTGACGAAAACGCATTGGTACAAGCTGCTGACAAATGTTGGCTGGGGCTCAGCGAAGCGGATTATCTTGAAGCGTTTGATGGTCATCCGAAAATTGGTGACGTCAACAGTTTGCGGGCTAAATATGCTAATACCAAAGCGTTGGCGAGTGGCGAACAAGGCTTAGTTAAGCAAGCCAGTGATGAGGTGCTTGAAGCATTAGGTCAGGGCAATGACGACTATTTCAATAAGTTTGGTTTTATTTTTATCGTCTGTGCCAGCGGTAAAAGCGCCGCCGAAATGCTGGCTTTGCTGCAAGCAAGACTACCTAATGATCGTCAAACTGAGCTGAAAAACGCCGCTGAAGAGCAACGCAAAATATTCCAAATTCGTTTAGGAAAGCTGTTATGAGCCAAATTACTACTCACGTACTGGATACCACACGCGGACGACCTGCCGCCAATCTGCCTATTACGCTGTTTCAACAAACCGTTGATGGCTGGACAAAACTCGCGGGTGGCGTCACCAATCAAGATGGTCGCATTGGCGGATTACTAGATGATTCGGTCAAGTTAGCGGCGGGCATTTATCGAATGCATTTTGCCACCAAGGCTTATTTCGATAGTAATGACGAAGCCGGGTTTTATCCCTATGTCGACATCGTATTTGAGCTGGATGCCAACGGTGACCATTATCATATTCCGCTGTTATTGACGGCTTATGGTTATTCAACTTACCGGGGCAGCTGATTAATGACAACTAGAGCGATAGTCGCCAAACCGTTAACCGCTGAGGGTTTTAAGGTGTTTGGCGATGTGATTGAAGCCAGTGAGCAGGCGCATCATTATCCGATTAATGATGGTAATACAGAGCGTTTCCATGATTTGGCAACGGTTGATGTGGCGGCTAATGAGGGTCGAACGCTGATCAATATCTTTCGTTCCAAGCCCTTACCTCAGCCTGTGGCGCTTGAGATGATGGAGCGTCATCCGTTGGGCAGTCAGGCGTTTATGCCTTTGGGCAGCGAACCCTATTTAGTGGTTGTGGCTCCACAAGGTGAGTTAGATACTGATTTAATAGAAGTTTTCTTGGCAAATGCTGATCAGGGGGTGAATTATCATCCGGGCACCTGGCATCACTATTGTTTAGCGTTGAATCAGCAGAGTGATTTTATGGTGATTGATCGAGGTGGTGAAGGTCAAAACTGTGATGTCGAAGCACTCGATGGTTCGATTGTGATTGAGTTGAGCGAGTCATGAAGGTTTTCAGAGGCGAGATTTTACACTTTTTAGCTGATCCGGCAAAACTGCCGTTGGCGCAGTGCTATCAACATTTTGCCGACGGTTTGCTGGTGGTCAACAAGGGTTTGATTGAGCAGGTCGGTGAGGCAGATGTGTTATTGGCGAGTTTGCCAGCGGATGTTGAGGTGACTCATTACCCTGATGGTTTGATGGTGCCCGGATTTATCGACACTCATATTCATTATCCGCAAACTGAAATGATCGCCTCTTATGGTGAGCAATTATTGCAATGGTTAGAGAATTATACCTATCCCACTGAGCGAAAATTCAAAGATCAAGCTTATGCCCGAGAGGCGGCGGAGTTTTTCATCGAACAATTGCTTGATGCTGGCACCACCACTGCGTTGGTGTTTGGTACAGTGCACAAAGCCTCAGTGGATGCATTTTTTGGTGTCGCCAAGGCGAAAAAGCTGCGGATGATTTGCGGCAAAGTATTGATGGATCAGAATTGCCCAGATGATTTGTCGGATACTGCCGAGTCTGGTTTTGCCGACAGTAAAGCGCTGATTGAGCAATGGCATAATCAGGATCGCTTGCAGTATGCAGTGACGCCGCGATTCGCACCAACTTGTTCGAGAGCCCAGTTAGATAAAGCCGGGGAGCTGTTAAAAAGCTATCCTGATGTTTATATGCACACTCATCTGGCTGAAAACAAACAAGAAGTTGAGTGGGTGCAAACGCTGTTTCCTGATAGCAAAGACTATCTTGATGTTTATGATCAAAGCGGTTTATTGGGTCGACGCAGCGTGTTTGCTCATGGGGTTCATTTGCATGATGATGCTTGTCAACGGTTGGGTGAGAGCGGATCGGCGATAGCATTTTGTCCAGCTTCGAATCTGTTTCTTGGCAGTGGTTTGTTTAATCTTAAACAGGCAGAAGCCCATGATGTTAATGTCGGGTTTGGCACTGATGTTGGCGCTGGTACCACGTTTTCTATCTTGAAAAGCATGAATGAAGCCTATAAAACTCAGCAACTACGTGGCGAAAAGCTCACGCCGTTTAAAGCCTTTTATTTGGCGACGTTAGGCGGTGCGGTGGCGCTCGATCTGGACGATAAAATTGGCAATTTTGCGGTTGGCAAAGAGGCTGATTTTATCGTGATTGACTATCAGGCGACGCCGTTGATGGCAAAACGAATTAAACATTGTCAAACCTTGGCAGAAAAACTCTTTGTGTTGAATATGCTTGGCGATGAACGACATGTCGCTGTGACGCATATTTTGGGCGAAGCGGTGTAAATCGAACTCATTTTTTAGAGAAATAACAGGATTTTTATGGACCCGTATATTAATGAATGGTTGAACCTGATTGTGCGTTTTGCCCATTTGGTGACCGGAATTGCCTGGATTGGCGCTTCGTTTTATTTTGTCTGGCTCGACAATCATTTACAGACACCGCCTCAGTGGAAAACTGATAAAGGCATTAAGGGCGATTTGTGGGCGATCCATGGTGGTGGTTTTTACGAAGTGGCGAAATACCAGTTGGCACCGCCAGTGATGCCACAAACGCTGCATTGGTTCAAGTGGGAAGCGTATACCACTTGGCTAACAGGCTTTTTACTGCTGACCTTGATGTATTACGTCGGTGCAGAATCGTATTTGATTGATAAACGCGTGGCTGATATTAGTCAAATGCAAGCTATTGGCATTGGTATTGGTGCAATCGTCGTCGGCTTTGGTTCTTATGAAATAATGGTTCGCACCAAATTAAAAGAACATGGTTTGATACTTGGCATTCTATTGCTGCTGTTAGGTATCGCATTATCGTACGGCTTGACACAAGTTTTCAGTGCCCGAGGGGCTTATATCCACATCGGCGCAATTATCGGCAGTATTATGGCAGGCAACGTCTTTTTTGGTATTATTCCCTCGCAAAAAGCGCTGGTCGCTGCGGTAGAAAACGGCACCGCACCAGATCCGGCTCACGGTCTGAATGCCAAATTACGCTCAACCCACAACACTTATACCACCTTGCCAATCCTGTTCATCATGATCAGCAACCACTACCCAATCACCTATAACCATGAATTCAATTGGGCAGTATTGATTGCGATGATCATCATCACCGCAGCAGTCAGACAATATTTTGTTCTGCGCCACTTCGGCAAACAAAAACCGCTGATACTAGTTGGTGCCGCTGTGGCATTAATTGCTTTAGCTTACACTATCGCCCCAGAGAAAAAGACCTTATCAGAGGCAGATAAACAGCAGCAAGTTGATGTGACAAGGGTCGCTCAAATCATCGAAACCCGTTGTGCCAGCTGTCATTCAGCCAATCCTACCGATGACATCTTTAAAGTCGCACCAGCTGGGGTGATATTTGACGACATCCAGAGCATCAGCCAATGGGCGTCAAGAATTAAGGTCCGCAGTGTCGATTCGAAGGATATGCCGCTGTTGAATAAAACCAATATGACCGATGAAGAGCGTGATTATCTGGCGTTGTGGTATGCCAAGGGCGGGGCGGCTGAGTAGATTGCATTGCTAATTTGATAGTAATTAAAAATAAAAAAACCCGATTGGAGGTCGGGTTTTTTCATTTAAAAATGCTGACGTGTACTTCTAAACAAGTTCTATAATGGACTTAATGACGATTTTAATCAAGTCATATATCTCAAAGTAAATCAAGGAACCTAAAAATTAAGTTGTTTTTTGATTGCGTAATTAATATAATGTGTCTCTGTTTTAAGCAATGTCATGTTTGTCACTGAATAAATTGAGAGTCTTTATGGTATCTCCTAAAGGTTTTTAAAATCCTCGGCTTGTGGGGTGGAACCCATAAGATACTTAATTCAGGGATTAGGCGTGTACTTCTAAACAGAGGACAAACCAAATGACTGAGGTACCAAAAGTGTTTGTTTGGCCGTCTTACTCCCGGTTAAATGGGAGGAACGTGTAATGGTGGAAACTATTCTTGTAGTTGTAACATTAATTGCCGCAGTATTGTCAATTATTGTTTCGGTTAAACAGTTATCAAAGAAACGTAAATAACTGATTTATCCACATCTTACGGACTAAAAGAAGGCGGGTTTCTCGCCTTCTTTTGATAAATTAATGATTAAGCAAACATCTCCCCTGTAATACATCATCAAACCAATAATCACTTGTATCTCAACAAACATATGATACGCTAACCCGCTTATTGCTATGGACGGGCAAACCTCTCCCTGCTGAAAATTGATAAACTGCGAAGACGGATTTTGAAAACTAAAACTACTAGCACAAGCCAAACAGCCATGATTGATACTCATTTCACTGTTGAAACCCCTGAAAGCATTGAGTTGCATCTTATTCCTGCCGGACCTGTGCCGAGGATCCTCGCTTATGCTATCGATTGGGCGATTAAAATGGGGGTGTTGATCATTTTTGCCTTTGGTACGTCGGCTTTTGGTGAAGTTGGCAGTGGTATTTACCTGATTTTTTATTTTCTGCTGGAGTGGTTCTACAGCGTCTTTTTTGAAATGCTCAATAACGGTATGACCCCGGGTAAACGTCAAATGGGCATTCAGGTGGTGCATGATGATGGTACGCCGCTCGATTGGGGCGCTTCTGTATTGCGCAATATTTTGCGAGCTGCTGACTTTTTTCCTTTCGCCTATCTCTTCGGTATTATCTCGATGGTCACCAGCAAACAGTTTAAACGATTGGGCGATTATGCTGCCGCTACGCTGGTGGTTTATCGACCTGAGCCGCAGAAAAAAACGCAATTGAGCGAAGAGGGCACTCGACCCGTGCCGTTTTTATTAGAAATCAAAGAACAGCAGGCGATTTTGGCGTTTGCCGAGCGCAGTGAAAAACTCTCAGATGCACGACAACAAGAGCTTGGAGATATTTTGCAAACCGTGCTATTAACGCCAGGATCTGCACAACAATCAGCAGCTCGGGTCAGTGAAATCAAGAAAATAGCCAACGGCATTATAGGCCAGCAATGAAGAAACAAGCATGAAACAGCAGGCATTCGAAACCTTGTATACCAAGGACTGGCAACAGATGGAAACCGCACTGAGTTTGGCCGAGAAAAAGGCGTTCTGGCCGTGGCAGAAAACCCAGCTCGATGCCGAGTTGCCACAGTTATACCGCCGTATTTGTCATCACCTAAGCCTGGCTCAGGAGCGGCGTTATAGTAGTTATCTGGTGGGGCAGTTGAATGATTTGGTGTTACGTGGTCATCAGCAGTTGTATCAGCGTCAAGGTCATTTTCTTCATCAATTGATTAAATTTGTTATTTATGACTTTCCTCATGAAGTCAGGCAAAACATGGCCTTTATTTGGCTCGCCAGTGTGATTTTTTATGGTCCGGCGATTGTGCTTTATGCTTTGGTGCAATGGCAGCCTGAGCTAGTTTATAGTGTGTTTGAGCATCAACAGGTGACTCAGTTTGAAACTATGTATGACCCACAAGCAGAGCGTTTTGGTCAGGATCGGGATGCTAAAAGTGATATGCAGATGTTTGGCTTTTATATCCAAAATAATATTACCGTGGGTTTTCAGACCTTTGCCACTGGGTTGTTTTTTGGCTTGGGCAGTATTTTTTATTTGTTTTACAACGGTTTAATCTTGGGCGCGGTGGCAGCTCATTTGGTTAATATTGATTTTCATAGCACGTTTTTTCCTTTTGTTATTGGTCATGGTTCGTTTGAGCTGACGGCGATTGTGATTGCCGGAGCCGCTGGTTTGATGCTGGGGTATGCGCTGATTAATCCCGGACAACAACGGCGGCAGGATGCGCTTAAAGCGGCGTCACTGAAAGCGTTGAAATTATTATATGGCATCATTTTGATGTTGCTGATTGCGGCGTTTTTTGAGGCATTTTGGTCGTCTAATTCGGCGTTGCCTGCTGCGGTAAAATATACCGTGGGTACGATTTTGTGGCTTGGTGTTTTTAGCTATTTTGCTTTTGTCGGCAAGCGTCATAAAGGAAACTAAAAACTAATGGAACTGAGTAAAATCAATGCAGTGGTGAGGCCCCGGTCTAAGTGGGAAGCCACCGATTTGGGCTTTAAAATGGCCAGTCAGTGGTTCAGGCCGTTGATTGGTGGTTGGTTAGTGCTCACTTTACCGCTGTTTGTGCTGCTTCAGCTGGTGTTGTTCGATTATGGTCCTGCTGCGGTTATGATCATGTGGTGGTTAAAACCCTTGTTTGAGCGAATTATATTAGGCGATCTGAGTCATCGCTTGTTTGGTGAAGCATCTACTTTAAAACAACAACTTAAACGCTGGTCAGGGGTGGTTACTAGGCAGTTATTAGCAACGCTGCTGTGGCGGCGCTTTAGTCCGCATCGTAGTTATCTGTTGCCGATTGTACAGTTAGAAAACCTCTCTGGAGACGCTCGCCAACGGCGTATGAATCTGTTTGGTGGAGCCAATCAACAAGCGGCATTTTGGCTCACTATGGTCTGTATTCATATCGAGAGTTTTATTGCCATCGCAATTTATTCGCTGATTTATTTTCTGATGCCGGTTGAGACTGGGGTGGAGTTATCTTTTATCGCCGAATTGGCGACTCAAGCCCAGTTGTCCAATTTGGTGGTTTATATTGCGATGAGCTTGGTCGCACCGTATTACGTGACCGCTGGGTTTTCGCTTTATTTGAATCAACGCACCCGTGCAGAAGGTTGGGATATTGAAATTGTCTTTCGTCAGATGGTTGAGCGACGTGAAAAAAAGCAGCCAAAACCGTCTGTATCTTTGTCTATTGTGGCTGTGTTGTTGGTATCGTTAGCCGGATTTAATGGCCATGATGCGATGGCTGCGGAGCCTGAGCAGGCTCTTAGCGCTGAGGCGCGGCAGCGGGCAGAAGCGATTCTAGCATTGCCACAGTTTAATCAAATGAGTACTCAGGAAATACCTGAGTTTGTGCTGAACTGGCAGGTGGGCGCTGATGAAGCAGATAAGCCGGAGTTAATGCCCGGATGGTTGGCGGCTATCGTTACATTTATCGCTAACAGTTTGGAGATTATTTTAACTGCGTTGGTAGTGGGTTTGCTGCTGTTGTTGATTTATCGTTACCGGGATTGGTTTGCTCAAATGGTGCCCAATCTTGCCTCAGCCAAGTCAGATGATCACTCTAGCGCTAATATTTTTGGTTTGGATATCAGTGAAGATAGCTTAGGACAAAATCCTGCCGCTCAAGCTAGCGTGTTGTGGCAACAAGGTCAGAAACGCCAAGCACTCAGTTTGTTATATCGCGGGAGTTTGGCGAATTTGGTGCAGCAACAGCATTTGACTTTGTATGACGGTTTTACCGAAGGTGAGTGTGTGGCGCAGGTTAAACGTAATGCCTTGCCGCAAACCGCTGAATATTTTGAGCAATTAACTCGCAGTTGGCAGCGGTTGGCTTATGCCGGTATTGTGCCACAAGATACGGTGATGGAAGCTTTGTTTGCGCGTTTTGATTCGGCTTTCAGGCTGCCTGATGTTGTAGGAAGTGCGGAGGCTGCCGATGAGTCGTAAACAAATCATCATTGCGTTGGTTTTGGTGGTGATTGCCGCGATGATATGGGCGATAGATATCAAGTGGAAAACAGTTGAGCTTAATAATGGCTTTGATGATGCTGCCAGGCAAAATCCTTATCTGGCTGCGCAGCTGTTTATTGAGCAAACAGCTAGTGATGACAAAACGCGAACAGCTGTTCACAATGAAATTGCCGAGTCACAATTCGGTTTTACCCTGATTGATCAATTACCCTCAACAGACGATACCATTATCATTACCAGTGGCCGATTCTCTCTGGGTCAGCGCAGAACTGAGTTGTTAAATCAATGGGTGAAACAGGGTGGTAGCCTGATTGTTGTCGCCCAAATGCCTTATGATTTTGACAATGAAAGAAGCGGTGATTTATTGCTGGATCCGTTGCAGATTAAACTGGTGGAGCCTGAGCTTTCTGAGGTTGAGGAAAACGGCGATCACCGTGAATTCGAAGCAGCAGAAGATGAGCCGCTGTTACAGCAAACCGTTGAGCAATTAATTGCACAAAGCAATCAGCAAGAGCTTATTGAGTGTGAGTTTGAGCCGCTGTTGAGTGCGATTGGTGTTAGTGATAGCGAAGCGAGTATTGAAGTGAATATTGGCGGTAGTCATGTGCTGCTTTACCCCGAAGAGCAAGAGCCTTCGGGCTGGGCGTCTAATGCCGATGGGGTCAAAATCGTGCAAGTGGAGCTTGGCGAGGGCGATCTCACTGTACTAACCGATCTGGGGCTGTGGAACAATCGCCAACTGAGCTGTTTTGATAATGCTTATTTGTTGGAAATGTTGACTGGCACTGAGTCAAAAAGCTGGATTTTATATCATGAAGATATGCCGGGCATTATGACTTTGTTATGGCGAAACAATGCGGCTTTGGTGCTAAGTGCATTATTGCTGCTGGTTTTGTGGTTATGGTCAAAAACCTTGCGTTTTGGCACTGTTTATACTGTCACAACTCGGGTACGACGAGACTTTATGGCGCATCTTGAGGCGTCTGCCCGCTATCAATGGCGTAGTGGTGCCGAGTTGCCTGCGGTTGAATTATTACGTCATCAAATTCAGCAAAAAGTGGCGCTTAGACATGATGATTACGATCAGCTCAGTCAACAGCAACAATGCGAATTGATCGGCAGATTAAGTGATATGTCTGCTGCGCAAGTACATCAGGCGTTATTTGCCGCGATCCCTGAAAAACCGCAAGCGCTGATCGGCACTGTCGCTATTTTACAGCAATTAAGGAAACAATTATGGTAACCGAATCAGAAGAGAATGGACCAGCAGACGGACAAGTTGATGAGCAGATCCAGTGGGGGCATCAAGTCACTATGTCGATGCAGGCTGAGATTAATAAGGTGTTTATTGGCCAAGAGCAGGTGCTAAAACAGGTGTTGATTGGCTTGTTAAGTGCTGGTCACATTCTGATTGAAGGGCTGCCCGGGTTGGGCAAAACCTTGCTGGTCCGCAGTCTGGCTAAATGTATCGGCAGCGATTTTTCACGTATTCAGTTTACCCCGGATTTGATGCCGAGCGATATTACTGGTCATGCCATTTATGATATGAGCAGCAAGCAGTTTCAGATGCGTAAGGGACCGGTGTTTACCAACTTGCTATTGGCAGATGAAATCAATCGGGCACCGGCGAAAACTCAGGCGGCATTGCTTGAGGTGATGCAAGAAAAGCAAGTGACCATTGAAGGTGAATCTTATCCGGCGGGCAATCCGTTTATGGTGTTAGCGACGCAAAATCCGATTGAGCAGGAAGGCACTTACCCGTTGCCTGAGGCTGAACTGGATCGCTTTATGATGAAAATCATTATCGGCTATCCCGAGTTGGAAGAAGAGATTAGTCTGGTTAAGTTGGTCACCGATGGACGTGCAGAGAGCTTTAATATTGAATCGTTGCAACAACAGATGAGTGTTGACGATGTGATCAAACTCCAGGCCCTGACTTGTCATTTGACCATTGATGACAAGGTGCTTGATTATGTGATTCGTTTGGTTCGCGCTACCCGGGATTGGGCGGGCATTGCTAAAGGGGCGAGCCCCAGAGCGAGTATTGCGATTGTTAGGGCGGCGAAAGCTAATGCCTTGATGGCGGGTAATAACTTTGTTACGCCGGATGATGTCAAAGCGGTGGCGTTGATGATATTACGCCATCGAATTATGTTATCGGCGGATATGGAGATTGAAGGGGTTAAAACTGATCAGGTATTACATTCGATCCTCAATCATATTGAGGCACCCCGGCAGTGAAAATCGTCGCAATAAAACCTGATAGACGGCTGTTATGGCTGGTTGCTGTGCCTTTTGGGCTGGCTTTTATTCAGGGATTGATCCAGCTATCGGTGGCAAATGGCGCGGTTGCTTCGGCTGATAGCTTAATTGAAATACTGGGCAAGCTGTGGTTGTTCAGTGTGCTGCTGCTAGCGATGGTGATGAGCTGGGATTATTTGGCTGCGAGACAACAAACGCCTTTGGGTTTTGAGCGCAATTGTAAAGATATTTTCAGTGTGCGGCGTTGGTCGCCAGTGACCTTGATTATCAGTCATTCAAACAAGGAAACTGGCTATCACAACAATAAGCGAATTAAAATTCGCGAATTAATTGACCCATCGTTGGAGGTGTCACAACTGACGTTGGACGCCGAATTGCGTTTGGGGCAAACCACGACCATTGAATATAAAGTGCGGCCAAATCAACGAGGTGATGCCTCGATTGAGGGGTTGGAGGTACTGCTTCAATCCCGTTTGCGGTTATGGCAGGTGGTGACCCGATACAGCGTTAAAACCACGTTGAAAGTGTATCCGGATTTTGAAACGATTAATGGTTATAACTTGATGGCGACGGATAATCAGGTGTCTGGTTTTGGCATTCGTCGAACCCAGCGTCGCGGCGAAGGCATGGAGTTTCATCAGCTCAGGGAATACCAACGAGGTGATACGTCACGACAGATTGATTGGAAGGCTACAGCTCGCAAGCAAAAGATTATTTCGCGTGAGTTTCAGGATGAGCGTGATCAACAGATCATTGTACTGCTAGATAATGGGCGTCGAATGCGTACTACTGATGAAGATCAGGGGCACCTCGACCATGCGGTGAATGCGATGTCGCTGTTAAGTCATATTGCATTGAAGCAAGGTGATGCGGTGGGGTTGATGAGTTTTGGCACCGAACAGCGTTGGTTACCGTGTAAAAAAGGCAGCGCACATATCAATACGATTTTGAACCATGTTTATGACTTGCAGCCTGGGGTTCATGCCACCGATTATAGTGCCGCAGCAAAGCAGTTGGTGCAGCTGCAACGTAAGCGTTCATTGGTGATTTTGATCACCAATACTCGGGATGAGGATATTGAAGATTTGCTGCCTGCGGTTAAGCTGATTAGTAAAAATCATCTGATTTTACTCGCCAATATTCGTGAGCCAATATTGCAACAAGTACTTGATGAGCCCATTGCCGATATCGGTCAGTTGTATCGTTATTGTGGTACTATTGATTATCTCAATCGTCGGGATAAAGTTAAGCAGCAGTTGATTGATGCCGGGGTATTTATGGTTGATACCAACCCCGATCATCTGGCGATTGAAGTGTCTAACCGCTACCTTGACATCAAGCGTAGCGGCTATTTATAACACCTTCAGCGTGGGTTTTAAGCGCCAGTGATCCTGGCGGTGGCGTCATCAACCAATAAGTTTTTCTTCACTTTACCGGTGGCTGTTTTTGGTATGTCGGCGAAGAAGAAATGATTAGGTCGTTTATAGGCGGCCAGTTCAGCCTCGCAATAAGCTTTTAGCTGTGCCTCATCTAAATCAGAGCCTTCTTGCGCTTCAACAAAAGCAATCAATAGCGGTTTGGCTTTCTCGCCTTCACCGATGGAGACACCGATGACTGCAATGTCTTTCACCGCTTGGTGATGACTGATGGTGTTTTCTACTTCAATCGAAGAGATGTTTTCCCAGCCATATTCGGTTTCAACATAAATTAAGTCTTTGATACGGTCTTTTATTTCGATATAACCATCGGCGTGAACCACCGCCATATCGCCACTGCGGAACCAACCGTTAACAAATGACTTGTCACCGGCTTCTTTATTGTTCCAGTATTCGCTGGCGACCGTGTTACCTTGCATGATGATCTCACCCATGGTTTTGCTGTCGGCTGGCACTTCATTGTCGTCAGTGTCGACAACTCGCATACCTGTGCCGGCATGAATGGCTGGTACGCCTTGTCTCATGCGCATTTGGGTGCGTTCTTCCTGTGACATTGACTGCCATTCGCTTTGCTCTTCGCAGACAACATATGGACCGAGAGTTTCGTTAAGACCGTATTGATGCACCAGCTTGACGCCGATATCTTCGAGTTCTTTGATTAACACCGGCGATGGTGCTGCACCACCGGTCACGATAGTTAACCCTTCGATGTCTGAACCGCCTGCGACGGTATCCACTAATGAGCGAACCAGACGAGGGGCACCGGCGAGATGGGTTGCCCCGTGGTGTTTAATTTCTGTAACAAAATCAGCTTCGACACCTGAGGACATGATTTGTTTGGCACCAATGACCACACAGGCCCACATATGACCCCAGCCGTTAACGTGAAACATCGGCAGTGACCAGAGGTATTTGGAGCTGGCGCTCATTTCAAGCATTAGCACTTGGCCCATGGCATGAAGGTAAGCGGCCCGGTGGCTGATCACTACGCCTTTAGGGCGACCAGTAGTACCAGAAGTAAAATTGATGACAATCGGATCATGTTCAGATTTAACATTGGCGTCTAGTGGGGTTTCGTCGGTGCCGCTTTTGATCGCATCGTCATAAGCGGTGTTAGGCACAACACCTGTGGTGGTGTCAGCCTCTTTATCAATAATGATGATGTGTTGTAAATCGCTTTTTTGCGCGAAAATTTCTTGATGTCGTTTGGCAAACTGGTCGCTGACAAACAGCACTTTGGCATTGGTGAATTCGAGTTGATAAGCGATATCAGCAGAAGGTAACCACGGATTCATGGTAACGACAATGCCACCAGTGGCCGGAATGGCATAGTTGACTTCGATGGACTGGAGCTTGTTTTCAGATAAAAAACCTACACAGTCACCATGACCGATACCTAGGTCTCGTAAGGCTTGGGCTAAACTGCGGCTGCGGGATAACAGTTGCGAGAAATTAACAGAACCCCCTGAATGCTCTACAGCCTCCCGGTTAGGAAAAGCGCGACCGGTACGCTCTAAAAAAGTTGTTGGGCTCAGTGGTACATAACAATGCGCAGGCGCTGCCATAATATTGTCTCCGTGGGAACAGGTATGAAGTAAAAAGGATAAAACCAGAATTCAGGTTGAACCTTACCAGTGTATACAGGAGCAAAAAGCTTTGTCAATTTTGAAGTTGAACAATTTTGGTAACAAAACCGGGGCGAAATAAGGCAATGGTCGATTTATGCTTATTTATGCGAGTTTAAGTGAAAAAAAGATTTGTAAAAAATATGTAACAAAAACGAATTAATGTGTTTTTGGACCCTTAGCCACTATTTTACTGTTTTAATTCACTGATGATAATTTAGTCTATTGTTAACCTTTATTTTCAACGGGTTTTATCTAACCATCTGGTAGCGCAGTGCTGGTACTGTAATAGCACGACAAAGACAATTATTTATTGATCTTTCACCAGTCATGGGCTATTTATTTTATGGTAACAAGTTAACTTGATCAATTGGACCTTTTTGTTTTCTGTCGTGATGGTTTTGTGCAATCGACAGCAGCGCCATCGACCAATTTTGACCACTTTGGCTGTATATTTAAGCAATTTAAGTGCGTAATTAGTACGAAGTACGCGAAAATAACGTTTTGAATTGGTTGATAAAAAAATGTATTAATTGACAATAGTCAGTGCATCTAATACCGTATAACCGCTCGTTATCTATAGAATTTTGTTCGATTTTACACTACTTTATTTGTAGTGAAAAAAATTATTGAATTGAGGAAAATAAGTTCCTAAAGCCAAATTGAATATTAGATTTGGTATTGGGGATATCTATAGGGGCGTATTGGTTCGAATTTTGTAAAGCCGGCAATTCATGCCGGACCCCCCCAGTTAATGAGGAGAGTAAACGTGGTAGCGCAAATATCTGATTACAACACAACTTCGGAAGCAGAGAAGTTAGAACTGATCAAAACTGTCGGAAGTATTCAGTACATCGAACAGATTGCTGAAGAAGCTTTTCAAAACAAAGGCGGAGCTTTATGGAAAGAGCTTCAATTCTTGTTGTTCAACATGAACATCAAACTAATGGAAAATGGTTTTGCGTTGGGTACTTCTCGTGCAGAGCTTGAGTGGGACGTTCGTAACATCATCGAGCGCACCGAGCAAAAACATTTGCAACTGGATTATTCAATTCCAGAAGGCATGACTGACCCGGATGAGTTCCTGGCCTGGTTGAAAAACGATGTTATCGCCGGTCATCCTGTTAATCATCACGCATTATTTGATTATTTCGATAAAGATGACTTGTCTGATGAAGAAGTTCGTTACTTCTTGTCTAACTACCGTGTCAACATGAAGCGTTTCCATTTGCACGTTGCTGCATACAGCTTGATCGTACCATTCCAGATGCGTGAAGAGCTTTATGAAAACCTGCATGATGAGTTTGGTGAAGGTAACTTTGAACAAGCGCATCCAAATCTGTTTGAACCTATGATGGATCACTTCGGTGGTGCCAAAGATGAAGATACCAATGCTGAAACCTGTAACCTGTTGAATACCAAAATCAACTTGTGCTGGTTCGGTGATGGTTTACATCACGGTATGGGTGGCATGGGTGCGTTGGAACTGAGTATTCCTTTCCAACAAAAACGTGTACTGGCGCATTTGCGTCGTCGTGGTTTGAGCGAAGAGTTGCTGACTTTCTTTGTGGTGCATTGTGAGCTTGATACAGATCATGGTGATGGTTGGTTTGCTGCCGGTCGTCCATACATGAATGAAGTGCATGAGTTCCAAAAAGTATTGGCTTCTGCGGTACGTATGCTTGATGCTCGTTGTGGCGTTTACGAGGGTATCCTTAACGGTATCCTTGAAAAACGTAAAGGTTAATCTGAACTGAATTCACGGTTGACGCTTCATATTATAGCAACAACTGTATGGAATAATCTCAGGTGAAATTAAAAGGGAAGCCAATTGGCTTCCCTTTTTTTTATTTTTTTGGCAATGGTCAGATAACGTAATGTTGGACATATTATGAGTGATACCTTTAATCTCAGTAAAGACGAATTAGTAGCAAAAGAAAAGCAGCGAATGGAACGCAAACTCGTTGGTTCAACCGACTGGTCAGTGAAGGAAAAAGTCGCACTAACTTGCCGTATTTTATTTAACAAAGGCCATGATTCTAGTTTGTCAGGCCAAATTACCACGATTGAAAAGCCAGGGGTGTTTATCACTCAGCAACTCGGTTATGGCTTTGATGAAATCACGCCGTCAAATTTATTGACTGTTGATGAAGATTTAAATGTGTTACAAGGCGAGGGGATGCCCAATCCGGCGAATCGCTTTCACTCATGGATTTACCGAGCACGTCCGGATGCACGTTGTATTATCCACACCCATCCTATTTATACCTCAGCCCTATCAATGCTTGAAGAACCATTAAAAGTGGCTCATATGGATGCTTGTGTGTTGTTTGATGATGTGGCTTTTCTCCCCGATTGGCCGGGGATCCCGGTGGGTAATGAAGAAGGCGAAATCATCTCTTCAACCATTGGCGATAAACACGCTTTATTGTTGTCTCACCATGGTTTAGTGGTGGTAGGCAGTAGTATCGAAGAAGCTTGCGTGATTGCGGTGCAATTTGAGCGAGCAGCTAAATTACATTTATTGGCAGCGTCAGCAGGTAAAATCGCCGATATCCCGGCTGATTTGGGTAAAGAAGCCCATGATTGGGTGCTGACAGACCGACGCAATGCCGCCACTTTTGCTTATTTTGCCCGTCAAGTGATGAAACTCGATCCGGGTTGTTTGGTGTCGTAGATATTCTTGAGAACAGAGCGGGCACAGGAAAACCGTCAATACCCGATACGTTAACGTTGTTGCAGGGCCGGAGGGCTTATCAAGGTTGCTGGAGCGCTTTGTTCTTTAAAAGCAAAAGCATTTCTACCACGGAGCCACGGGGATACGGAGAAGGTCAAAAGCGAAGATAGAAAAAATGATGTTTTAAGGTTTTTTGTTTTTCTCCGTGCCACCGTGTCTCCGTGGTTAATATTTTTATTTTAAGGAACGGAGGACTCCAAAAACCTGAAAAGCCCATAAACCTAGAAGACAAGTCCAAGTATACTACCGTTACAGGGACGGGTGGACTTATCAGGCTCTACCAAGGCTAAAACTAATGCCACCGCTGCGAATAACCCAGTGCTCTGTGCCGTCAATTGTCTCTTGTTCGGCAATTGACGCCAGTTGATAATAGACATTGCGATGCAGGTTGGCGTGTAATCCTCGGTGGATGTTCAGCTGCAGCACGTTTTGTTCATTACTGTGTGGTTGAATAGAATATTGCTCGCTGAGCATAAATTCATCACCGATATTGGTGGTAAAGATAATCAGTTGACCTTGTTCGCTGTTTTGTCGTCGCCACTGAGTGACGAGAAAAGGGCTGTCTTGTACTTTTATGCGTACTTTTTCAATCGGTGTGACCAGCAAATATTCATTGTTGCGTCGAGTGAGTACTGAGGCGAACAGTTTGACTAGTGGCATTCGGTTGATGGGGCTACCCATATACCACCATTGACCGTCTGTTTTGATTTCAATATCCATGTCGCCGCAAAAAGGCGGATCCCATTGCTCAACAGGTGGATGTTGGTTCATTTGATTGAGCTGTTGACTTAATTTTTCTATGTTCATCAGATCTGTTTACTTAAGACGTTGGTTGATTATACGTAACTATTCAGCTTGTGGATAACTCAGGTAGGAGGGGCGTCCCCGCCGCGATAAATGGCGCAGCCATTTCAAAAAACCTTATACCTTCGGTATAAATCGCGCCGAGACGGCCCTCCTACATTGTCTGATGTTATTTATCCACAGAATTATCGGTTTCGCTGAATAGTTACGATTATACAAGCTTTACATTTACCCCAGATTCTACTAAATTTCAAACAAAAACAAGGGTTTTCAAATATTAAGCTATGAAAGCAGGTATCAGTGTTTTTCGTGATAAAAATGGGGTGGCTCATATTAATGGGGCTTCTCTGGCTGATTTGTACTGGGGCCAAGGTTTTGCTCACGGCACTGATCGACTGATGCAAATGTGCTTGATGCGAGTGCTAGGTCAGGGTCGGGTGTGTGAATTATTACATGACGACGATGAAAGCTTTCGCATCGATGTTTTTTTTCGCCGCATGAACTGGTCGAAGAATATCTCTAAAGAGCTTGAAAAACTCAACGTTGAAGATCACGCCGCACTAGAATCTTATTGTCAGGGCATCAATGCCGCGATGACTAAATCTTACCCTTGGGAATTTAAACTGCTGGGCTATCATCCTGAACCCTGGAAACCCAAAGATTGCCTATTAATGTCGAGAATGCTCAGCTATTTAACGCTGGCACAGTCTCAGGCTGAAATTGAACGTTTATTTGTTGAGATGGTGCAAGCCAATATTTGTCAGGAAAAACTCGATGAATTGTTTCCGGGGATCCTCGCAGGACTAGACCGTGAGTTACTAGCTAAAGTAACCCTTGGTGAGCGTATTGTTAAACCTGCTTCATTATGGAATCAGGCCATTCCACGAATGATGGCATCGAATAATTGGGTGCTGCACGGCAAGAAAACCCTCTCAGGTAAACCTATTTTGGCTAACGACCCTCACCTTGAAGGGAATCGACTGCCTAATGTGTGGTATGAAGTGGTATTGATTGGCAATGACCGTTATATGATGGGTGCGTCGTTACCGGGGATCCCCGGAGTTTTAAGCGGTCGCAATAATGATGTGTCGTGGGGCGTGACCTACGCCTTTATTGATAGTATCGACTCGTGGGTCGAGCAATGTGAGTTTGGCCGTTACTTCCGCTCGGCAGATGACAGCTGGCATGAGTTTGATGTACGTAAAGAGATCATTCGCCGTAAGCACAATCCATCGTCAACCATCAATTGTTATGAAAATGAACATGGCTTGCTCGATGGTGATCCAACTAAGCAGGGTTATTACTTGGCCACATTATGGGCCGCCGCAGACGCTGGTATTGCGACTATTGCGGCTTCTATTAATATGTGGTCAGTTGCCAATGTTCACGAGGCGATGGAAAAAGTCAGAAAAATAGAAACCGGTTGGAGTTTTGTCATGGCCGATAGCCATGGTGATATTGCTTTTCAAATGAGTGGTCTGGTGCCTATTCGTAAGAAAGGGATCAGTGGTTTTATCCCACTTAATGGCTGGGAGGCCGAAAATAACTGGCAGGGATTTTATCCGCCAGATTTGTTACCTAGTTGCATTAACCCACCGGAAGGTTTTTTTGTCACCGCCAACAACAATTTAAATGATTATGGCACGGTGAAGCCGATTAATATCGCTATGGGTTCATATCGTGCCGACAGAATTGCTCAGCTGCTAAAAGAAGGCAAGTCATTGACCTGTGCCGACATGTATAAAATGCAGTTTGATGTGCATTCGCTCCAGGCTGAATTGTTTATGGCGATTCTCAAACCGCTGTTGCCTGACACTCCACAGGGTAATATCCTCAAAGCATGGGATTTGGCTTATGATGGTGATTCGAAAGGGGCTTATCTGTTTGAATTAGTGATGAAATGTTTATATCACGATGTGTTTGCGCTCAATGGTATGGGCGAGCAAATTGTGAAGTATCTAGCCAAAGAGAGCGGCACTTTTATTGATTTTTATGATAATTTTGATCAAGTGCTGTTACAGCCTGAGTCGGTTTGGTTTAACGATAAACCTCGTGATGAAGTGTTTCAGGCAGCAGCAGCCCGGGCGTTGAAGTTAATGCCACAAAAATGGGGGCAAGTGCAGCAATTGACCCTTAAAAATATCTTTTTTGATGGCAAAATTCCGGAGATCTTGGGGTTTGATAAAGGGCCGATCACCGTAATTGGTGGCCGGGCAACAATCCATCAGGGGCAAATTTATCGTAGTGATGGCCGTGAAACCAGTTTTATGCCGACTATTCGTATGGTTACTGAAATGGGCAGGCATGAACTACATAGCAATTTATTGGGTGGTCCTTCTGATCGACGCTTTTCAAAATGGTACGCTAATGATATTGGCCGTTGGCAAAAAGGCAGTTACAAACTCATTTCACCGATGCCGCAGCATAAAGAAAAATTTTAAGCGCTGACAATTTGTTTTTTATGTTCTTTGACGATAGCCAGGATGGTAATGATATCAGCCCGTTCGACTTTCATTTCTTTTAGCGTTTTTTCTAAAATAGACACCACTTCGTTAAATTCAGCCCCGGTGATCCCCAGTCCTGTATGAGCAATTCTCAGGTCTTTGCCGTTATACATTGGTGGCCCACCGAGTGCTTGAGCGAGAAAGTTGGTTTGATGCTCTATCAGTCGATCTAAATCGATATTGGTAAAATAGTGAGAGACGCGGGGAGAGTCCAACAGGTTACGGTAAAATAAGGTGATGATTTTGCTGAAAGTGGCATAACCGGCATATTTGTCGAACAAAGTTTCCATGTGATTCCTATAACAGGTTAGAAGGCTAAACATTCTGTGAGTTGAAAGACATAAGTATAGAGCAGCCAGTTCGCAAATAGTAATGTGCAATCGACTATAGCGCGTTAAAAGGTTGTAAGTTTAAACTTTCGTCATTGGCTGTGGGTGTAAATAAGTTAATGAACGCCATAACCATTCTAGCGGACCAAAGCGATAACGAGCCAGCCATAAAGGCGAATACCATAATTGCAATGCCCAAATAGCAAAGACGATTAACAGCTGTTCGCTGCGATTGAGCTGGCCATAATAGCCCAGCCCGTGACCATAAAAAATAAAAGTCGCTATGACTGACTGGGCAATATAGTTGGTTAATGCCATCTGACCGACGGCCCCGAGACGGTATTGCCAGTTTGGTCGCCACTTGCGTTTGATGGCCAGCATGATGATAGCGATATAGCTCATCACTATGGCGAAGCTGGCGGCGTAATTGATCATCTTGCCTGTGCCCATGGAATAGTAGATATCCCATTGGTGGGCAAAGTTGCTGATGATACCAACACCAATCAGTGGTAAACCGACAACCAAACCGACGATTATCATCTGACGATAAAAGCTGTCAGACCTTTGCGCTGACAATATGCCCCACTTATATAAGGCGATCCCAATCATCATAGTGCCAGTTGCACTAATGCAATAAGCCGACGCTACTGCGTGTTGTTGTTCTACTTGTGCGATCCTGACTTGTTGTATTTGTGCCAAAGAGCCTGTTAGAGCGCTGATTTCTTGCGCCATTTGACTGCTGGTTGGTTGCCAAGCTGTCACTATGTCGGTTAACTCCTCTGGAGACATTGCCCTGAACATATCCCCCTGATGCACACCAGCAGCAATAATAATGGTATTTAGCAGCACACCGATGATCACCAGTGATACCGGGCTGAGGTTAATGAAGAAGCATAACCACAGACCACAAAGGGCATAAAGGTAGAGAATGTCGCCAAACCAAATCAGATAGCCGTGCAGCAAGCCAAACAATAGTAGTAACAGCGTCCGGCGGTAATGGAGTGACAGTACGCCGTCAGGATGATTGGTTTGGGCACGTTCGATAAACATCGCCACCCCAGCACCAAATAGCAACGAAAATAAGGTGATGAATTTACTGTCGCTGAAGATATGACCGAGCGCCCAGACCAAGCGGTTGATGCCATTGAAGTCGCTAAAAGCCGTTGGATTCATATAGGCAGCAAACGGCATGGCAAAAGACTGAATGTTCATTACCAAGATCCCCAGCACCGCAAATCCACGCAAAACATCCAGCGCCACAATACGTTGATTGATGGGTTTGTTATTAATTGAGTTTGTCATTGGATCTCAGTTGTTATCAATCATTAGTGAAATGGCATAAAAGGAACTTTATCTATCGGCTGCTATTATAACGTGAATATCCCTCTGTTGAGGCCGCTTTTTGATAGCTAAACATCGTGGTTGCAACAAAACTAACAATTATCACTATAACGACGCCACAGGGCGAGTAAAAGCAGCGATAAGGGTATTTCAAAAGTTACAAACTGTTAACTTATGTTGATGGATTTTGCAGTGAATAAAAACTGCATATGGTGTATTGCTATTCGCTGTGGTAAAAATCGATAATAAACTGACCGTTCGGTATATTTAACCGTAAGTTGGTGCGTTCGCTAATTCCTTTAAGGAATATCAAATATGAATCTTGTTACTTTTGCATCATTGTTAATCATAAAACGGTTGGATAAGGAACTTAATTATGACTATATTTATCATATATTGGTTTTTTTAAACGAAAAGACTAATTTTTTTAACATTTTTTAACATTTATTTATTCAACTGGAACATAGCTGCTACAGCCCGCTGTTTATCTCGCTTTCCCTCCCCTTTAGGTTACTTTATTCACTAAATATTCACTCGTTATTGGGCTTTATGCAGAAATAAAGGTTGCCAACAGAATTAACAAATGTTAAAAATAACACACTTATTTAACAATGGTTGTTAAGCAAGTATTAACGACAGAAAACAATAACAATAAAATAACAAAAATAAATATGACTCATAAAAAAATAAATACATCATCAAATTCGAAGGTAGGTAAAAAATGAAAACATCTAAAATAGTATTAATCAGTGGTTTGCTAGCTTTCACATTGGCACCGGTATCGGCAGCTGTACATAACAACATTTCATCAGGTCTTAATCCTGATATCGCATCGGGCCTCAATCCTGATAACAGTTATGCGGGAACCCTGATAGCCTCAGGTTTGAACCCGGATATCGAATCAGGTTTGAACCCAGATATCGCCTCAGGTTTGAATCCTGATATCGCCTCAGGTTTAAACCCTGACATCGCATCTGGCCTCAATCCAGATAGCAGCTATAAAGGCGCAATGGTTTCTTCTGGTTTGAACCCTGATATTGAATCAGGTCTGAATCCTGACATCGCTTCAGGTCTGAATCCTGACATCGCTTCAGGTCTGAATCCTGACATCGCTTCAGGTCTGAATCCTGACATCGCTTCAGGTCTGAATCCTGACATCGCCTCAGGTCTGAATCCTGACATCGCTTCAGGTCTGAATCCTGACATCGCTTCAGGTCTGAATCCTGACATCGCTTCAGGTCTGAATCCTGACATCGCTTCAGGTCTGAATCCTGACATCGCTTCAGGTCTGAATCCTGACATCGCCACTGGTCTGAACCCTGATATTGATTCTGGTCTGAATCCTGACATCGCCACTGGTCTGAACCCTGATATTGATTCTGGTTTGAATCCTGATATTACTGCTGGTGTAAGACACGTTAGTGTTGGTCATAGAGGCATTGGTGAAGCGTTTGGTTTGAACCCGGACCATACTTTTTCTGCCCAAGGTGTTTTTAACTTGGTATCTGGTCAGACTAAAAGCAAAATGATCCAATCTTATAAAGGCGTTAAAGTGTTTGGTGCTCATGTTGTGGCGCAAAACGATGCTACAGGCCAAACGATTGCCGCCTCAGGTAACATGAAAGCCTTTGCTGGACTGGATGTTAAAGCTCGAATTTCTAAAGCCAGTGCGATTAACGCCCTTAAAGCTCAATTTGGTGTGACTAACATTACCAATGTTGATGTTGAGTTAGTGATTGATCATCAATCAGGTTTGTTGGCTTATAAAGTGAACTTCTTGGATTTGGATAAAACTTCACGACCTTTCGGTTTAGTTAATGCCAAAGATGGTTCATTAATCACCTTTATGGATGCGATTGCTCATAAAGGCAAGCCAGGCGGTGGCACACCAACGAATACCACGCCAACTACGGCAACAGGCCCGGGCGGTAACGAGAAGACTGGCATGTACTACTATGGTGCTGACTTTCCGGCGTTATCTGTAACAACTGATGGTTCAGGTACTTGTTTTATGGAAAGTGAAAACGTGAAAACCGTTGATATGGGTGGCAGCACTCGTCGCGGTAACTTGTTTGACTTCACTTGTCCTGAGAACTCTTATAAACCAGCTAACGGTGCTTATTCGCCACTAAATGACGCTCATGCTTTTGGTAACGTGATTTTCAACATGTATGCTGATTGGTATGGTGTGACGCCATTAACTCAAAAGTTAGAAATGCGAGTTCATTATGGTCGCAACTATGAAAATGCTTTTTGGGATGGTACTGCGATGTCATTTGGTGACGGTGCAACGACTTTCCACCCATTAGTTAGCCTTGATGTATCTGCGCATGAAGTGAGCCATGGTGTGACTGAGCAACGTTCAGGTCTGGTTTACAGTGGTGAGTCTGGTGGGATGAACGAAGCGTTCTCTGATATGGCTGGTGAAGCTGCCGAGTATTACATGAATGGTAGCAATGACTGGATGGTTGGTGAGCAAATCTTTAAATCTGCTGGTGCATTGCGATATATGGATACACCTTCACAAGACGGTCGTTCGATTGACCATGCAGCAGATATGACCTCAGGTATGGATGTACATTACAGCTCAGGTGTCTACAACCGTGCGTTCTATACGCTGGCAACAACATCAGGTTGGAGCGTACAAGAGGCTTTCGCTGTAATGCTTCGTGCTAACGAGTTGTACTGGACTGCCAACTCAACCTTCAACGCCGGTGCTTGTGGTGTTGAATCAGCCGCTACGGACCTAGGTTTAAGTGCTGCTGATGTGACTGATGCCTTCGCTGTTGTTGGTGTGCAGTGTCCATAAGACTTAATTAATAGTTAACAATTAACAGTTAATAATTAAGAGCAAAACCCTGCCTAGTGCGGGGTTTTTTGTCTTTCGCTCTTCTTTGTGGTGAATAAGCTTTTGATGTAACTATTCAGCTTGTGGATAAAATGTCTTAAGGGTTTGACGGGCTTTTCAAGTCACTGGAGCGCTTCGTTCTTAAAAAAATAAAACATTTTGACCACGGAGACACGGAGATACGGAGAAAAACAACGATTTCGCCTTTGACCTTCTCCGTGCCCCCGTGTCTCCGTGGTGAATGCTTTTGCTTGTAAAGAACAAAGCGCTCCAGATACCTGAACAGCCCAACAACCTGAAAGACAACACCAAATTATACTCTGTTGGCCTGTGGTACACTTTCATCCATGAAGCCCTGCAACATCGTACATCCTGTACTCACCTCAGCGAACTGCGAGCAGCAAGTATGTGCTCGGTTTCGCTTCGCCTCCGTGGTGAATGCTTTTGCTTGTAAAGAACGAAGCGCTCCAATAACCCTGAAAAGTCCAGCGACCAGTATAATGGTAGTGTTAATGCCGCTCTTTCAACGTGTATTGTTCTTTTTTCACTACGGAGAAAAGCAAGGTCAAAGTCAAGGAATAAAAATCACTTTACCATCGCTCTTGTGGTCGGCGTAATGGGCCAGAGCGGGGATAAAATCATCAAAACCGAAGGTGCCATAGATATCGGTTTGAAACACTCCTTCGGCGAACAGCTTCTGGACTTTTTTGCTTAATCCCAGTACCTGCCAAGGTTTGGCGTGACGCAGGTAATTGGCGAGCCAGAAGCCTTCGACCTTACTGTCGCGGAATAGCACATCGGCGACACCGAATTGACCGCCAAAGGGGTCTTGAGATTCTGTTAGTCGACCATAAACAATTGCCGTCGAACGATTAGGCATACATTTTAATACCACTGCGGTATCAGCTGCGGCGACGGCATCGAGTAATACGGTGGCGCGAAGGGCTTTGGCGGCGGCCTTTAAATCGGCTTTAAAGGTGGGGCTGGTGGTTAACAATACTTGCTCAGCACCGAGTTGTTGCAGTACGTTGACGTTGGCAGCTGAGCGTACAGTTGCAATCACTTTGATATTCAACAATTTGGCATAACGAATAACGCCCTTACCGACCTGACTGGCACCCGCATTAATGATGATTGTTTTTGCACCGAGGGCTTTGGCACGTTCAACTAGGCATACTGAGGTGAGCGGGTTAACGATAATGGTGGCCGCTTGTTGGTCGCTGATGTCTTTACGCAGGGGTAAGCACAGATTAGCCATGGTGACGCCGTAGTGGCTCCAGAAACCATCAAGGCCCGGTTGAGCGGCCATAGCGACCCGTTTGCCGATTAACCATTTACCATAGAGTCCGGCGTTGGCGTCGATGATCATGCCGCAGCCTTCAAAACCAACGTAACCGCCGTTGATGGGTGGTAAGCCATATTTACCTTTGAGATAAATCAAGTCGGAGGGGTTGACCACAGAGGCGAGTATTTTGACCAATACTTGACCGGGTTTTAGTGAAGGGATGGGTTTTTCTAATTGATAGAGTCTATCGACCAATGGTGCGTCGGCATCTTCGATGAGGTTAAGGGCAAAACCTTGATTTGTTGTTGGTGTCATTGGTCATCCGAGCTGGGTTGTGGTTTAAATAAGCTGTAAATATTTTGTCCGACAGTGAATACCAATAACGCCAATCCTCCGGCGATGACGCCAGCTAATGCGTTAAAGATGGTGGGAGTCACTACTGAAAGGGCCTGGCCAACGGTTGGTATGCTGGCGACTAGAGATTCGGCTTGTTCGAGAAAATGGTGAGAGCCGGGGATACCGTGGACTAAAATGCCACCGCCGACCATAAACATCGCGACGGTGCCGATGATCGCCAGTGACTTCATTAAAAACGGTGCGAAGGCGAGTAGGGCTTTGCCCAAACCGCGTTTGCAGCTGCCCCAAATGGTTGTCGATTGGGTTTTAATTAAATATAATCCGGCGTCATCGAGTTTGACAATAGCGGCCACTAGGCCATAAACGCCGATGGTCATTATGATGGCGATACTGCTGACGACCATGGCTTGTGTTGCGAGTGTTGCGGTAGCTACAGTGCCTAGGGCAATCACGATGATTTCACCAGAGAGAATAAAGTCGGTGCGAATGGCACCTTTGATTTTGTCTTGTTCAAAGGCGACTAAATCAACGTCAGGCTGATTTAAGGCAGCAATTTTTTGATCATGCTGTTGTTTGTCTTCGCTGTCGCTGTGTAGCAGTTTGTGGGCAATTTTTTCGAAGCCTTCAAAACATAAATACAAACCACCGAACATGAGCATTGGGGTGATAAGCCAGGGGGCGAAGTAGCTGATAGCGATGGCTGCGGGGACTAAAATCAGTTTGTTTTTGGCTGAGCCTTTGGCGACGGCCCAGACCACAGGTAATTCACGCTCGGCACTGACGCCGCTGACTTGTTGGGCGTTAAGTGCTAAATCATCACCTAAAACGCCACTGGTTTTTTTCGCCGCCACTTTGGTCATTAAAGCTACATCGTCGAGAATGAGAGCGATATCGTCAAGTAAGGCTAACAGGCTTGAACCAGCCATAGGAATTTCCCTGAAGTGAGTTTTGAAACCGTAAGTGTAACCTGATTTAATGACAAGCCAAGGTCTTTTTTAAATGCCGGGCCTTTTGCGAAAAAAAAAATGCTAAAATAAATTTAAAATAAGGCTAAAGTTTAATCGCTGTCTGCCGATATCCTGTATTACGATTCATTTATCATAAAAAAAGAGGTAACGTTTATGGAAGTAGGACCAAGTGGTGGTGCAGCTCATGCTGCTCAAACTCAACAAACCCAACAAGCTGCGAGTCAGCAAAGTACACAGTTAGCCAAGGAGACGGAAAAAGCCGCAGTTGCTCTGGAAACAGATAAAGCATCAGCGCCTAAACCGGTAGGCAATGCAGGTCATAATATCAATATTACCGCTTGATTTTTTGTTTTAACCAAGTCGTAAAAAAAGCATCGTAAGCCATATGCAAATAAGGTTTACGGTGCTTTTTCATTTTTGCTTTTAAATATTAGGGGGCTGAAGCCTCATCAAACGCTGATACTTCCCCGGTTTGGCGGCATAATTTGGGTCAAACACATGCCACTTCAACGGTGCACAAAACAACTCATCGCTAATTTGTGCCATCGGGATAGTATTTATTGCTTCAATCGGATTGTCATAACCTAAAAGTTGACAAACGGGTTGCTCGCTATCAACACTGACCCATTCATTTTTACGTGTCGGTTTAAGCACAATCGCTAGCCAACCTTGCCAGCGCTCGACATCAATCAGCGCATCCAAAGTGGTGTAACCGGGGTCAACCTGCACATTAGCCGCCTGTTTAATCCATACCTCACCGCCCGGATCAGTAGTCACTACACCACCTAACCACAATTGCAGGAAAACCCCAAAAGGCGCTTCTTCGACAATCACATTGAGTAAGATTTCATAAAAGCCAAAGTTGTCACGATTAATAAAATCCGGCAGGGTCACATCAGCTAATCGCTCGCGATAAGCCGCCAAACACTGGTCACTTCGCTGCGGTGAAATATCTGACAGTAAAATAAATTGATTGCTGGTCGTCGGCGCATCTGAGCTGTTGATTTCAATGGTTTTATATTCGCCGTTATCTTGTTTGGCGCGTAATAAAAATTGTTCATCGTTAAGTTTAAACTCAAAATCCAGCGGTGAAAAAAAGTAAGCCCCTTGATTCGCAGCGGCCTTAAATGGATAACAAAACGCCTTGGCTCGTTTAGGCAGTTTAGCGCTGCTGGTGACGTAATCTTTGGCCAGCTGTGGCATTTTCTGGCTCGGCAGTATTTGGTTGAAGTGTAATGTGGCCATGGGTGTTCCGTTGTTGTGGGGCATTTAAATGACGAGTAATCCATTATTTGAATTATTTAAAAACTGTAAAATTTTTATGTGATTATTACGGATAATGGTTTCGAGAATAGAAAGACGACAATTGCCTGTATCGAGGCGTATTACTTTGGGTGGTGGTCCGAATTGTTGCCAGTAATCGATAAAATCTTTATCTTTGGTCAATATTGCCATGTTGTTGGTTTTGGCATAAGCCCATACTGTATTATCTGGTGTGCCTTCGCCCAATTTGGGGATTTTAGATACGCAACATATACCGGGAAAAATATCTTGGCAGCGGGCGGCGAGTTTATAAGATAAATTTTCATCAATCGGCAACATCAGGCTGCCACACCTTTATTCAGATGGCGGGCTGCATATTGTAATGCAGCTTGGATTTTAGCGGCATCCAGTGATGGATAATCACTAACGATTTCTGATATTTCCATACCACTGCCGAGCATTTCCAGCACGGTTTCAACGGTAATCCGGGTACCTTTGATACAAGGTTTGCCGACCATGATCACCGGGTCACAGGTGATCATATTTTGATAGCTGGTATTACTCATATTTACGGCCTTTGCGTCAGGTTACGCTTCAAATGGAATATAAAGTATAGAACGTCAGCCATCAGAATTAAATAAAGGGATTTTATTCACAGGTGTAAATGAAAATCTGCAAGGCGATGTCATTGATTTAAATCAGCTATCTGATGGTTACGCGGCAGTGATTGAAATTATTGCTGAAATTGTTATGCGTATGGAGGCGATTAAATTTGCCGATTATGAGCAGCCCGGCATTGTCTTTATTGATGAAGTCGAAACCCATTTACACGTCTCACTACAACGGCAAATTATGCCATTTTTGACTGGCTTCTTTCCTAATGTTCAGTTTATTGTCACCACTCATTCACCGTTTGTTTTATCGTCGGTAGATAACGCGGTGGTTTATGATATGGAAACTGCCGAGTTGATCACTCAAGATGAAAACCTCTGGCAATATTCTTATGAAGCGCTGGTGGAAGGTTATTTTGAAGTAGAAAAATTTTCGTTGATTTTAAAACAAAAAATCACTGAATATAAACAGCTCAACAGCCTAGACCGTTTAAACAAAGAGCAGAAGAAATAGTAGTGTGCGCTTTGCGCAGTGCGACACGAAGTCGCCAAAGAAGTTGTTCGACTGATAACATAGGATGTTGATCGAACCACCTGTGCCATCAGGTGACTCTAGGGGCATGAATAAAGAGCTGCCCTGACAACGTAACAAAGGTCGCAATCGAGTGGCCGGGGTGCAAATCGTGAGACGCGCACCCTCCTGATAACCTCAATTGGGTAAGTGCTAGAGAGTTGGTATGGTGAAATTAACTGAATCCGTGATAAAGACCGTAACGCACAACAAGTGGAAGGGGTTTACTACACTTGAGCCAAAAAAGGCAACGTCAAGCGGAGCGTCATTTGCGCCTGGGCGCTCATGGTCAACAGGCTTGACCGGTCGAGAGCGGGCACCTAACCCAACGGACTTCAATGGTGGAACGTGGTAACCCTGTACGCCCCCGCAAGGGACAGTTCACTGTAAAGTGAACCTATGGTGTTGCAGGATTGGGAGAATGGAAGAAGCGAATGCCATGCTGTAACCGCGTGGATACGGGTTTTAACGTCACCCGGCACGAAAGTGAGCAGACGTCCATTTGGTCTAAAATCGTAAGAGAGTTTGACGAATCGAATTGATGAGGAAACGCAAATGACGGCTGATGTTTATGCTGGTGCCCCCTCGGCGGATAACCAATGGGATGGTGTTGATCATCATGCCATGGAACAACACGTCTTTCGACTGCAAGCGCGTATTGCGAAGGCAATAGAGGCCGGTAAACAAGGCAAGGTGAAAGCGTTGCAATGGTTACTGACCCACTCATTCGCGGCCAAGTATTTAGCCGTGAGGCAAGTGACTCAAAATAAGGGCAAGAAGACGCCCGGTATTGATGGGATCTGCTGGAAAACACCAGCCACCAAATATGCAATGACATTTAGTTTGACGCGACATGGGTATAAAGCACAACCGCTCAGGCGGATTTATATCCCAAAGAAAAATGGCAAAAAACGCCCACTCGGTATCCCCACAATGAGAGACAGAGCAATGCAGGCAGTCCATGCCATGGCGCTGTCTCCGGTGGCGGAGACCCTTGCCGATCCCAACTCCTATGGGTTTAGACCCAAAAGAAGTGCAGCTGACGCGATTGAACAGTGCTTTATTGCGCTGGCCAAGAAAGTTGCACCAAAATGGGTATTGGAAGCGGACATAAAAGGCTGTTTTGATAACATCAGCCACGATTGGTTAATGGAGAATGTTCAAACGGACAAACACATGCTGGCCCAATGGCTAAAATGTGGCTACATGGAGAACGATCTGTTTCACGCGACCGAAGGCGGTACGCCGCAAGGCGGTATCATCTCGCCCATTTATGCTAATATGGTACTCGATGGGTTAGAAGCTGCGATAGCAGAAGCAACCAAAGGACTCACCAAGGTGAATGTTATTCGTTATGCAGATGACTTTATTGTCACCGCTGACTCGCCCGATATACTGGAAGATCGGGTAAAACCAGCGGTAGAAGCATTTTTACTCGCGCGTGGGCTTACTCTGTCAGAAGAGAAAACCCACATCACGCACATTGATACTGGCTTTAAATTTCTGGGTTTTAATATTAGAAAGTATAAAGGAAAGCTGTTAATTAAACCCGACAAATCAAGCGTAAAAAGTCTGTTAGATAAAGTCAGAGGGATTATTAAATCCCAACCGACGGCGAAAACGGAAGATTTAATCCGGCAACTTAACCCAGTGATTAGGGGTTGGGCGAATTACTTCCGTCATGTGGTGTCCAAAAAGACGTTTGCATCGGTTGATCATCAGATTGTTCTGATGTTACAACGATGGATAAATAGAAGGCATCCAGGAAAGAATAAGCAATGGAAGCAACGACGCTACTACACAAGAATCGGGCTCAACTTCTGGAATTTCTTTGCACTAGGCAAAGACGGTCAAGGGTTGCCAAAGCTTCACTTTTTGTTTAAAGCGGCGTCGACGCCAATCAGACGACATGTAAAAATACGTGGAAAAGCGAATCCTTTCTTACCAGAATTTACGGATTACTTCCTTAAACGGGCAGAGCAGTCCAAGGTGGAAAGGTTCATTTTGAGTATGTTACCGGTCCATTCGTGGACTTAAGCAGGCTTGAGCCGTGTGCGAGGAAACCCGCACGCACGGTTCTTAGGGGAGGCCACGACAGTAATGTCGTGGCCTTACCCGACCAAATCTAAAAATCTAGCTAAGCCATTGCTATATAAGGTTAAAATCTTGCGCAGAGCGCACACTACTCATAATACCTAGGCAGGTGAAATTATTACCCTGATATCGTTATATGGTCAGAGTCCGTTGTTCAGACGATTAAATGCAACCCTATTTGATTGAAGTCAAATTCACCGCCTTTAAGCGGTGGTTAGTCAAACAAGACGGCCGTTATAATGCGCTCATCAGCGGCTACTTCTCCAATTAACTGCTGCTAACTTGGCATTTCTCCGCAGCCCGACTATTCTTTTCAAGACATTACCTCGCCTGACAACAAAAACCTGATACAGGGATAGCCAATCATCATGACAGAGCAACAGATTAAATTGCCGATTTCGCCAGCCATTGAGCGGGCGATAGAAGACGGGCAGCAGTTGATTTCTTATATTTCTAAAGACGGTATTGCTGATTTACCTGTTGAATTAACTCAGGCCATGGTTGAGGCAAAGTATCAGTCGGCGTCAGGCGAATGGTCCGCCGAAGAAGAAACTCACTTTTTACTTAATTACGACAAACTGGCTAAAATCGTTTTTCCGGTGACGATTGAAAGTATTAATGCCATTGTCCCTCGTCAATCAGAAAAAGATCTCAGTAAAACCCAAGCCGAAACGGCCGTTACCCGTTATCGTCGCTTTGCTTTTTGGTCACTTTTTGTGTTGCTGTTGATCCAGCTATATTGGTTTATTGGTAATAATTTACGGGTCAATTTGAATGGGATCTTTGCAGAAAGAGAAGCCATTCATACCAAAGTGATGGAAATTAGAGCAGGTGATGTGGGAATTGAACAGCTGAAAAGTACGCTCACTTTGGCTAATCAACAACTTGACGCTAATTATGAACTATTGAAGCTATGGAATAGAGTGTTAGCTTTAGGGATGCAATTTACCGATAAAATACCACCTTACACCAAAGAAAGACTGGGGTTTGAGGATAATCATAATCCAGCTGGTTTCGATGGACCGATGGTGAAAAAGAGTGCTGAGCTGGCAGACCGAGATAGGGATTTGTACAGCGCCCGAATTTTGTATTTCAAGAATATTCTCGCCGCCGACTTTTTTCTCGAAGCGCTACAAAGTTACATTTTACCGCTGCTTTATGGCTTATTGGGGGCCGTTATTTACGTGTTGCGCTGCTTGCTCAAAGAAATCAAAGCGCTGACATTTACCACTGAAACTGAAATCCGATTTAGATTGAGGATCACCCTCGGTGCACTTGGCGGCATGTTAGTGGGTTGGTTTTTTAAACCTCAGGGGGCTGAAGCATTGGCTTCTTTGTCTCCCATGGCGATGGCTTTTTTGATGGGTTACAACGTTGAATTGTTGTTTGCCATCATGGATAAAACTATCGATAACATTAGCAATACCCTGAATAAGACCACTGGTCAGGCTGCATCATCAGCACCACAGCCAGGGCAAACTAAGGATACGCAAAATTAATAAGGTGATGGTTTAATTGTCTCTGGGTTGAAATACGACGATGGTTTTGCCTTTGGCAGAGACCAAACCTTGTTCTTCTAATACCTTTAATACCCGACCGGCGACTTCCCGGGTGCAGCCAACGATAGTGGCGATTTCTTGGCGGGTGATTTTGATTTGCTTGCCATCCGGGTGGGTGATAGCGCCGGGTTCTTTACTTAAATCAAGTAGGGTTCTGGCGACACGACCAGTGACATCTAAAAATGCCAGATCACGTACTTTTTGCGTGGTATTGCGTAAGCGTCGTGCCATTTGCGAACCGATGGTAAACATCAATTCTGGATGTTTTTGTACCACAGTGCCAAAGCGTTGATAACTGATCTCGGCAACCTTGCAGGAGGTTTTGGCGCGGATCCAAGCTGTGCGATATTCCTGATCTTCAAATAGTCCCATTTCGCCAAAAAAATCGCCGGGATTAAGATAGGCAACAATCATCTCATGGGCATCTTCATCTTCGACCACTACAGTTGCCGAGCCTTCGATGATGTAATACAGCGATTCGCTTTTATCCCCAGTATAAATAATAGTACTTTTAGCGGGATAACTACGGCGGTGGCAATGCGCCAAAAAGTCATCAACGTTTTTGATATGGGGAGTGAGTGATTCAGTAGCCAAAGCAGTAACCTTATTTGAACTGTAAAAGTACAGTGCCTTCAATTATTAAGGCGTTTTTGGAAGATGTCTAAGCCCAATTATGACCGGGTTGGTGGCTTTTTGCCACTTTAATCCTAGTCGTGGTTAAGTTGGGGATAGCTTGGCATTTCTACCGCACTGAACTATTCTTTTAACCATTGTTTTTAGGGAGTTACATGGAGATAATTGCATAATATGACTAGCCCGCCTAACGTCGATTTGCCACCAGAACCCAGTGCTAAACCAAACGAAGCAGAAGTCCAGCAATTGCCGATTTCAGCAGCCATTGAGCGCACTATAGAAGATGGACAGCAACTGATTGCCTTTATTGCTAAGCATGGCATTGCCGAGTTACCCAATGAATTGGCGCAGGCGATGATAGACGCTAAATTCAAGGCGGCATCAGGCAAGTGGAGTGCCAATGATGAGACCGATTTTTTGGTCAATTATGATAAGCTGGCGCATATTATCTATCCGGTGACTATTGAAAGTATCAACGCGATTGTGCCCCGTCAGTCAGATCACGCCAATAAATATACTCAAGCAGAAAAAACCGTGCTGTGGTATCGCGCTTATACATTTGTGGTCATGGTCGCCTTGCTATTAGTGCAGTTGTACTGGTTTATGGGTAATAACTTGCGGGTCAACCTCACCCAAATGCTTGACCAAAAAAGCGTGGTGCAAAATTCTATCAACACTTCTAATACTGATAATTTGGTGCTCCAAGTTGGCGAATTTGACCGGATTGACCAGCGAGCTGATGCGACTTATCAGCTGTTGAAAAAGTGGAATAGGCTATTGTTATTTCGCATTGAACTGACTGATACGCTGTCGGAATATACGGGTGAAAGATTGAGCCTAGAAAACATCAATACTGATATTGACTCAGTGCTGAATGCTGAGATTGCGCTGGTTGATAATGGCGATGGACCAGTTGACCATCAGAGTGAAGCAGAAGAGCATACCTACACCAAAAAAATTGTCTATTTTAAAAATATTGTCGCCGCTGATTTCTTTTTGGAAGCTTTTCAGGGTTATATCTTACCCTTGCTTTATGGTCTGCTGGGCGCACTCATTTATGTGTTACGTAGCTTATTAGAAGAGATTAAAACGCTAACTTACACTTATGACAGCGATATAAGATATCGGCTCAGAGTGATGCTCGGGGCGCTGGGCGGTATGTTGGTTGGCTGGTTTTTTAAACCCGAAGGCGTCGACACGCTGGCATCACTGTCACCGATGGCGATGGCTTTTTTAATGGGTTATAACGTTGATGTATTATTTGCTGGGATGGATAGAGCGATTGATAATGTGCGGCGAACATTAAACCGCCGGACTGTTGAGGCCGAGCTGCCGCCGAAGCCACCTCAGTCACCTCAGCCGAATAGGCCGCCTAAGCCAAATAAAACGTAACTATTCAGCTTATGGATAGTTAAACTTTAAGAATGAAAATTGTGTATGTCTTAAGGGGTTGACGAGCTTTTCAAGTCACTGGAGCGCTCCGTGCTTCCGTGTCTCCGTGGTGAGTGCTTTTGCTTGTAAAGAACAAAGCGCTCCAGATACCTAAACAGCCCATCTACCCGCATAACGGTAGTGCTAGAAGAAAAAGACGTTAAATCGATAGTTATGCTGAATAATTACGATTAAACCCTATATTATACATTTAGTTACAAATCCTCTGGACGTGGATACAAACACGGGTCATTCACTCTGATAGACTTTGGTTGCAAAATCTCATTATCGTGAATCAAATGAATAAGGAATGAATATCATGAGCTTTAAATCGCTGATTGTTGCCGCAAGTACCTGTATTATCCTCTGTGGTTGTGTCAATACCAGCCATGATGCCGCAGACAAAAATCTCACGCTAGGTCTGGTACAACAATCAATTAAGGAAGGCGTTTCCTCTATTACCGTATTAGAAACCTTAGGTAGTCCAAATATCGTCAAAACAGCACCAGATTCTAATAATGAAATTTGGATCTATGACAAAATCTCTCATTCAAAAAGTGAATCTGCATTGGGTTTATTGCTTGGTGGTGGCGGTAATGGTATCGGCGGTGGTGCTGGTGCATCCGCTTCAAGTTCAGTATCAAGCAGCAAGGCGTTGACTGTGATCATTAAGTTTGATGATCAAGATAAAATCAAAAATGTCTCTTATTTTCGTAGCTCGTTTTAATGGGTGATGAAATGAAACGTTTGCAATCTAAAGCTTTTTTAAAAAAAACATTGGGCTGGGCTGTATTGACGGGGGCACTGATGAGTGTACTGGCAGGTTGTGCCACGGCTGTCAAGCCACCTGCGTTACAAATGCGGGAATACCAAAGCCGCGCCTACGAAGCCAAAGACACTCCTGAGATTTTTCATGCGGTGTTAAATACTTTGCAGGACGATGGTTTTGTGGTGGATATTGCCGATATCAACTCAGGGCTAATCAAAGCCAATATGAGCAATGTGTCTATCAATGGTCGTGAGACACTGCAAAAAACTGCTTTTACGGTGTTAACCGCCGGTATGTTTTTACTCTTCACCGATGGCAATATTAATAACGCAGAGACCCTGACGGCTACTATCACCATTTCACCTTATGGCAAAAGCACCAAATTGCGCACCAGTTTCGTGTTTAAAAAGTTAAATCCAGAAGGCGAGATTATTGATAACCATCAGATTTTAGATCAAGAAGTCTATCGTAAGTTTTTTACCTCGATAGAGCATTCGATTTTCTATGATGAGAATTTGGGACCCGAAAAAGTCGAGGTGATTAACGCTGCGCCTTAATGGAGAGATAGGTGGTGGTCTAAGACCACCACCTGATAGGTTTTTATTGATATTCGATGATCCGGTCAATCATATAAGAAATATGCACCATTTCGTGATAAACGTCTGACGGTGACTTGCCGCTGACCTGTTTGGCACTGTTGGTATTACTACTGATGCCCATGGGCATTTTAAGTAAATTCAGTTCAGCAATAATAAACTGTGTTTGCAAAAACACATCAATCGGTTTGATTTTATCGTACTGGCTGATTTTTGGCCGTTCAATGGTACCCATATCATTATTTTGTCGTAACAGGTTTAGCTTGTCGCGAACCTGCATGGCTAAATTAAGTACATCTGAGGGACTTTTACCGTCTTGAAATTCAGCCATTACAGTGCCGTCTGGATTCATACCATAAATGGCACTAAACATTCCGCGCTTCTTCTTTTTTTCTTTTTTATCAAGACGTTGAGATAAGACCAACAAACTGTATTGCAAATCTTCTTTGGCGCGATAAATATGTGAGTAAACTTCGCTTGGACTGACTTTGCTTTTACCATTGAGTAAATTGAGTTTGTAATACAATTCAAATACTTTTTGATAGACATCCGAAGGCGTTTTTTTGTTGAATTGTTCGAGGGCAAAATTCACTTGCTTACCCTTGTCCTGATAGACAAGCTCAAGGTGAGCCATCAATAATTGGGTCAGGTAATAAACATCAGTTGGTGAATATTTGATTGGCGTTGAGGTGGGCAATGGCGGTGGAGCGCGTTTTTTGCTAATACAATAGAAATAAAGCTCAGTCAAAGCGGCAATATGCAATTCATAAACATGCATCGGTTTGGCTTTTTTTTCTCTTGATTTAGGAATGTTGGGTGATTTGACGTTCATGTCAGCTAATAGTTTATCGACAATTTTATTGCTGTATGAGACGCCGGCATATACATCGCTAGGTCCGTATTTTTTTACTGCTTGAGCGTTCCCTGACAAAAAAAGCAATGACAAAATGGCTGTTATCAATAACTGCCGCCCTTTAAAAAAGAGTGAGTTCATTTTGTAGTTAATCATAATTATAATCCATTAAATCCATCAAATTTAAGTACCACCATGAAATTGAACCATTATTGTGTATGTAAACAAAGGGTAAATTAATACCTGCTCAAGTATCAATTGTTGCTGCTGTTGACACAGGATTTAACACATCCCCTTTTTTACTATTTTTGGTTACGTATTAAGTCCAAGGGGTTCAAAATATATCCTAGTCGGCAATTGCTTCTTTGTCTATTTTGATCGCAAAATCTTTGCATTTGTTATTGTTTTTATTGGTTTTTTATTTTTTTTGGGGAGATTTTGAATTTTACATTGATTCTCTTGTAACCTTTATTTAGGTAACAGCTTGAGTATTTCATCAACCACCAATTGTTTATGGCTAAATAGCACAAAATGACCCTGATCTGGCAAGCGGATCACCTTGGCTGGACTATGGGATAATTTCCTTTTCAAGAAAATAGCGTGATCGGCGTCAACCAACCTGTCTTCATCACCATAGATAGCCACAATCGGTTGAGTAATTTTGTGCCAAGAGCCACGTATTTTTTCCAACTCTGCCTGAATTGGCATCATTTCAGTATTGGCTTGACTCAAACCATCATCGACAAAATCAATCAACCAACCAATAACAGAGAATTGAGCCAGAGTGTTATACCAACGTGGTGCGGCTAAATCTGGATCAGCAGCACCTGCGAGCAATACCATAGCAGAAATACACTGGGGGTGATCAAGGGCTAATCTAGGACTTAGTGTTGCGCCATAGGAATGACCGACAATAATGACCTTTCCACTTGGCGAGCTTTTTGACACTTTACATAACCATTGACCCAGCATTTTCGATTGGTCTGTCAGTGTTGGCTCAAAAGGACCAGTGATAACTGAGCGGCCCCAACCGGGTCTGTCGATGGATAGCAGCCGGGCTTTTTGTTGTAATTGTGGATGATTGATATAACTGGAGAAAAACTCCCGACCACCGGGGGTGCCATGAATAAACACCACCGCTGGTTTATCTGCGGTGCCATTTTCAATGAAGCGTAGTTTCACCCGGTCGAAGTTATCCCATTGTTGTTTGGGCTTGTCGTGGGTTTGATAATAAGTCTGGATGTTGTCAAATTCCTCGGTTAATGGTGATGACACGCAGCCGCTTATGCCAACCACTAAACCTGTCAGCAATAACCATAACAACGAATATCTGAAAAAAAAGTGCATAAAACGCTCTTTATTTGTATTAAGCATAACATCCCGGTTGGCGTGGGCACTCACCACCACGGGAACAAATTAATCGAACCTCATTGTCAATGCCTTGCTCTATCCAGTTGATATTGAGAATTCTAGCGACTGTCATTAAATCCGCTCTGATTGCTTGGTTGATTGGTGCACTGCCACCATTGGATAGGCAGGCTTGTTTCAGCGCTTCGGCCATAGCGTTGGCGTCTTTTCCTTGCGCTTCAATAGCTGGATTTAAATCAATACCCGCACATAATACATGGTTGTGACTGGCCAAATCTTCGACATTGACAGAGTTACAACAATATATTCGGGGTTCACCTGCCACCATTAATATCGAAATTTGCGCTGAGCTAATGCCTGTTTCCATACTGCCATTGCTGTGTCTGTCGATCATTCTAAATACTGCCCAGTGTGAGCAGGGATCTTCGACCGTGCGCATATTGCCCCAAGGCAGCGGAATACCATTGCCTCGATAGACGGCTTTTAACTTGCCAGGACCGTAAGCATCGAAATAATGCCAGTGAGGGTAGGGTGAAACGGCGGTCATGCGCCGCATGGCTACCGAAGTTGATACATCGGCGTACTTGCTGACCTTTGGATCATAACCGTGGCGGTCAAGTAATTGTCGAAAAGGCACCTTGGGACACAGTAAAGCACCAGCGAAAAAGCTGCATTCAAAGTCCCGCCAAGCGTATAAAATGTCTTTTGCATCGACATTTGACGATTGGAAGGCGATTTTTTTACTGGTTTGACCACTTTCATCGGCAACTTTGATGCTTCTGAGCCCTTCTTTGTTGTGTAAAACGCTGTGACCGAGGTAAACCGCTAGGTCATATTTCAATCTTTGGCCCTGTGTTCGCATTGCTTCATTGATATAAATCGTCGCTGGTGGCTTAAAATATGAGCGAACGACCTGCTTGGCACCTGCAGCTAATTCGCTTCTCATTTGCGCCGATAAACGCTTAAACCATTTTACTTTGAGTCCCTGATCTGCGATGGCAGCATAAATATCATCGAGACTTAAAGGCAGCCGTTTTTGGCCAATTTCTTCTGCTGCTCGCTCTAAATCAGGAAAGTGATTTTGATGATGTTCCTGATGAGCGCGAATAAGTAAGTGGGCAAACTGTCGTCCTGTAGTGCCGGTTTGTGATAACATTTCAGGAATGGCAATTTGTAAAATATCGTTAGAAAACAAAAAACTAGGCTCTAATGCCATACCGCTGATACCACCGCGACTGCCTTTTACCGGGATGATATCTTGTTCTTCAGGTACTCCGTCTAAAAACCACTCAACGTCTTTTTGAAAGACTTCGGCGATCACCGCCAAAATATCTTCACTGGGTACGCGTTTGCCTCTTTCAATCATCGATAAGTAGGATACAGAGGGAGCAACATCAGCGTTAAGTTTGATACAGCGGGCAGACAAATCTTCCATCGTCAGATGATTGCGTTTACGAAGGTTGCGAATTTTAGTACCAAGAAAATGAGACTTTCGCATCAGAGCGGTTTTATTGCGCATTTTGTAAAATTTACACTGTAAAATTTTTATTGTGAAATTCTATGACAAATTCCCCTACACTGCAATTAAGCGATAACGAAACGCTTGATAACAAAACAGTCACCCATTAAAAAAACTATTGAGGATACGGCGATGAACATGCCCTTAGAAACACACAATCCAATCAACGTGACAGTACAAGCTTTCATTGACGAAGCCATTTTACCGCTCGTCGCGTTGCAACCTAGCGAATTTTGGCAAAATGCCAATCGTCTGGTTGGGCAATTTTCGCCAGCTAACCGTGCCGAGCCTGTTAACAGTCTTGAACTAGCTAACAGCCTTGAGCCTGTTAACAGTCTTGAACTAGCTAACAGCCTTGAGCCAATTAACAGTCTTGAGCTAACTAATAGTAACGATGATTTTACTATTAACACCACTAATGTCGATGACGAAATTGCGATATTAGCTGGTCCACAATTGGTCGCGCCAATTAAAAGCGCTGACTTTTCTCTTAATGCTGCCAATGCCCGCTGGGGTAGCTTGTACAAAGCCTTACATGGTGCCGATGCGATGTCATACGGTAAAGATTTTCTCGATGAAACCTTCCCGTTAACCACTGGCTCACACCGCGATGTTGCCAGTTACATGGTTTATTATCAACACCTGTTGGCGGTATTCAGTGATGGTAGCTCTTGTGGTTTGAAAAACCCTTGCCAGTTTGTCGCCTTGAGTGGTCATAAAAGTGAGCCTACATCAATTGTGTTAAAAAACAATGGTTTGCATATTGAAATTGCGATCAACCGCCAGGGTACTAACGGTTCACGAGATCTAGCCGGTATTGATGATATTCAAATCGAAGCGGCTTTGACCACAGTGATGGATTTTGAACCAACGACTAACGCTGAAAGTAAAATTGAAGCTTATCGCAACTGGTTAGGTTTGGTGCAAGGTGATTTAGAAGTCTTCAGCGACAACAATGGTCAGCGCCTGACTCGTCATGTTAACCATGACAAAATTTTCACCCAAAAACATGGTGATGACTTGCAATTGCATGGTCGCTCATTGATGCTGGCACGTAATAATAGCGCTGACGTAATGGATATTATTATGACGGCGTTAATTGGCAGCCTAGATTTGCAAAGCCAAAACCCACGACGTAACCTGACTCGTAACAGCCGTAATGGCAGCATCTACATTGTCAAAGCGAAAACGCACGGACCAAAAGAAGTGCAAATGAGCTGTGAATTATTTGATGCGGTGGAAAAAATGTTGGGATTAGCACCGAATACCTTGAAACTATGCATTTTGGATGAAGCACGTAATACCACCGCAAACCTGAAAGAATGCATTCGCATAGCCAAAGACCGTGTAGTTTATATCCATACTGATGGAGGTATGGCGCGTGCTTTGTCACCTAGTGCTGCGGTGTTGGCTGCATTACGCTTTTATCAAGATAAACGGCACGACTTGCAAACGGCACCGCTGGAAGCCCCGGTTTATATGGCTGATGTAAAAATTGTATCGGAAGCTGTGAGAAAGACCGCAAATTCGGGTTTTATTGTAACAGCTAATACCTAAGTTAATATTCCACTTCAGGATGGGTTTCGTCTCTTATTTTTTTAAAGACGAAACCCATTCATTTAATTAAACCGCCCTCGCTATTCTTGCCTATTTTTACATTTTCTCAATTATTTTGAGTGTTTACTCTATTATTGTTTATTAATTGTTTACATCTTGTTAATTCTGATCTAACCTGTCCACGAAACATGACATCGTTATTAGCGGCTGTCGGTTTCTAACCATTTTTTTTCAATAAATTAATTAGAGCAACAAACATAATGTTATCAATAAAAAAATCTTTCTCTCTATCTCTGCTTGGCAGTGCATTGCTGGCTTCTTTTTCTTTTAACGGCATGGCAGCCGACACATCAGCGATTGCTGGTGCAAGCGTGGAACGTATCCACGGTGAACAGCAACAAATGGATTTCAGTCAGCAAAAGCGAGTTACCGCATTACACATCGCCCAGCAGTATCAGCAACTTAAACCTTTGCTAGCCACGCAAATCACTAGTGAAAATAAATCACTGAATTTACAAGCACTTAACCAAAGTAAAAAACTGGATTTGAGTGAATTCAAACAATTCCAAAGCAGCGTTGTTCGAGCTAAAGGTTATGCCGTAAACACCGATGATTTGGTCGAAATCCGTTTGGCTGACGACAGTATGTTAGAAGCTTTACAAAACGGCGTAGCGCCTTTGTTTGCTTTTGAACCAGCTGGTGACGAAAAACAATGGCAGTACATTGAAGCTTTTGATAGCGAAGGTGACACTCACTTATTAGATGTTCACAACTTGCCTAAGCGTCCGGTAATGGTTGTTGATATTAATGCCAAATCAGACCTTAAAGCGGGTCTTGGCTTGATGCGTGAAGTGTTTGCTGCTTTTAGTGGCACAACAGTGACTTCATTGAAAAGTGAAAAAAATGTTAATTCTGCTTTGACTCAAACTGCCAGTGCTGATGTTTTAGAAACTAGCGTATTGAAAAAAGTCTCGTTGAAAGATGACGAAGAGCCGTGGATCTCCGGTGATGCAGAAGTTTATGCGGTGGTTAACGGTGTTAGCGCAGAAAGAGTTGAGCCAGTTCTGGATGTTGTAGACATGCCTTACTTAGACGACGATGGCAAAGATTACTATCCAAACCAAATTATGATGTATTGGGATCGTTATCGCTGGTCTGCTGCTGACATGATCATCATGGAGCACGATGACAACACCAACTACAAAGATTTGGCATTGGCACTAGTTAATGCTGCTGATGTTATTCTTAAGTCTATTCCTGATCCAACCGTACAGGGTTATGCGGTTATTCCACAAATCACCAGTGCATTGATCAAAGCGATGCCTGATGACTGGTTCAGCAACGACGACGATTATGTTGATGTATTCTATACCATCCTCAAAGACCAAACTTACACCAACCATTATGGTGCCAGTGGTAATGCCAAAATGACTTTGGCTCCTTTGTCGATTAATGCTAATTAATAGTTAATTGGTACGTCGTAGACGCGAATGCACCGAGGTGTCGGACCATCGCGTTTTTTAATCAGAGGGTTATTTGGCTCCGGCCATATAGAACAAATTAAGGTCGCAATTATCCCTTAAGATAACGAGGTTGAAACCTCGTCTACGACGTAGACGCGAATGCACCGAGGTGTCGGACCATCGCGTTTTTTAATCAGAGGGTTATTTGACTCCGACCATATAGAACAAATTAAGGTCGCAATTATCCCTTAAGATAACGAGGTTGAAACCTCGTCTACGACGTAGACGCGAATGCACCGAGGTGTCGGACCATCGCGTTTTTTAATCAAAGGGTTATTTGGCTCCGACCATATAGAACAAATTAAGGTCGCAATTATCCCTTAAGATAACGAGGTTAAAACCTCGTCTACGACGTAGAAGCGAATGCACCGAGGTGTCGGACCATCGCGTTTTCAGAAAATTGAATGTAATGTCTATTTGATGAGACCCCAAAGTATTTATCTAACCAATAACGAACTAATCAAACCAATTGATTTCACATCCGCATAGGTTTTGTCGAGAATAGTCTTTTCAGCTCGGGCTTTAAGCTGTGGATGGTATTGAGTTAGTTTTTCAATCGCTGCATCGCCATATAATCGATGCCACACTACCGCATCAATAATCAAGTCTTCATCATTCTCAGGAATGCCCAGTGGGCGCTGTGGATAAAGGTAAATATCCAGCAAATCGTCATCAACCAAATCAAACAAATACTGTTGCATGTCATCAATCTGAATTTCATCTAGCGGCTTTACAACTTCGTTGCTGACCAGCTCTTCACTAAAGTCCGTTTGCCCTTCGACAAAAGCTGCTTTGGGCAACACATAAATCGCCCCTTGCTTGTTGGCATAGCTCAAGTCTAACGCGCCTTCAAATCGTTCAATCAGCGTGACTTTGGCATTGATGGTCCGCTTGGCGCAAATGAACTCGCTGGTATGGGGTTTGGCGAGAAATAACGCACTCATGACCAGACTATGTGCGGCATAAACCCAGTGATTGCCATGGGTGCCTTCGTTTTGGGCTCGGATCTCTTTGAGTCCTTGAATGGGAGAGCTATGGTAGACCGTGGTCATTTATTTTCCTTTGATACTTGGTGTTTTTAACAACCCCAAACCTGAATGTGTCGTGATTGATAAGTCATTTGTCGTTGCCAAATTTTATCTTGCCACGAAACCGCCGGATCGCGATTAAAAATAATCAAATGGGCTTGGGATGCTGCTAATTTATCAGCGTATTGTGCGGTTTGTGTTAGCCCGTTTTTGATACAAGTATCAATAGCCCCATATAAGATTTTAAGCTCGATAACAATGCGTTGTACGTCACCATAAAAACCTTTGTTGCTGGTGGGCCATTCAATAATTAAATCAGTGCGCTTGCTGCCTAATGCATATTCACGGTTTATTCTTCCACCGCCGTTAACCACTCGTTGTAAAAACGCTTGCATCAAAAGCTGAGGTCCTGCTTCTTTATAATCAAAATGCTCTAACCAAACCTCAGCATTTTCGCGAAAAAATTGTTGGAATGCACTGAGCAGCTTATTCATATCTAGCCGATTGTTTTCATCTAGATACCAAGCTTGTTCATGGGTTATCGAGACCTGAACAGGGTAGGCGAGTTCGCGGGGGATTACTTCTTGATAAATGCGGTTGCTGATTTGTAATCCAGGTTTGAGTCGTATTAGTCCTAAATCTTCAACATATTGCAGGTCATCCAATGAGCTTTGTCCGGCGTTAATGCTATCGTGAGTTGCTAGCATTGGTGCTATGACTCCATGAACTCTAGGTTCTTTGAGCTTGTCGCTGAGTTGATCCAAATGCGTTGTGCGGGAATAAATCAGTTTTTCGCGGGCCACTTTATAGTCTTCTAGTTCGATGGTTTTGTTGCGAGTTCGATTTGCTTTGCTTTTAAATAGTATTTCACGAGCAAGGGCATTGACTAGCCAAGGTTGTCCTTGGGTATCTTGCCACAACTCTTCGAAGATTGTTGATTGAAACTGCTGTCCGGTTTCATCAGTATGTTGTTGAAAAAGTGAGGTTATTTCTTTTTGACAAAAATTACCCATTCTGACGGATTCTGATTTGATGTTAAACGCACTGCCGCCAGTGATGATATCGCCACCACAGTGGATACGATAATCTCGAACGTCTCTGACCCCGCATAACACAATACTTTGCGGAAAAGCCGCAGGACGCTGTGCATATCCACTTCTAATTTGGCGTAATAAGGAAATCAAGGTATCGCCAACTAGTGCATCGACTTCATCGAGAAATAAAACGCAGGGTTTATCGCTTATTTTGGCCCACTCACTGAGCATGGCACTCAGTGCCGCTCCCCATACATTTTGAGTGGCTTGTGCGGTGTATATTTGTTGTAGCTCAGGCGCTACATTGTTGGCATGAGCTTGATCGGCAATGGTTTTACAAACTATTTCCATGCCTCGGTCAACATCATCGCGAGCAGCCTGTGCCGCTTCAATATTGGCATAAAGCGCTATATATTCACCGCTTTCATTGAGCGCCTGCATCATGCTTAGTAGCGTGGTTGTTTTACCTGTTTGACGTGGCGCATGAAGTACAAAGTATTGATCTTGAGCGATTAATAGTTGTATTTCTTCCCAGTCTACACGGCTGAGCGGATCAATATGATAATGCTTGATTTGATTAATTGGTCCGGCGGTATTAAAGAAGCGATTCATGATGATTTCTGCTGTTAACAAGTCTGTCAGATTATATCTGATCTGTCGGGCGATGCGTTTTTTAATTTCAGTGGGTTGTATTATTTTGCCGCTTTGATACCAGCCACTGGGTGAAAGGATTCAGCTTAGCTGTTGTTAAATTAAAAATTAATAGTTAAATCAAAAGTTTATATTGGTTTTTTTTATTCGTTAGCTGAGGTTATAGTTCGCTATCTGGCGGAAAATACTCTATATATAAACCCATCTTTACGGGTTTATAACAGCTGAGCGTCGCCTATGAATGACATTGTTTTAGAAGTAATTCGAGCCATTATTTTATTGGTTACACTGGGGTATTTGGTGATGGCGTTGGGTCAGCGTAAACAAATAGCTAACAGTGGTGCTACGTTGATTTTGCTGGGATTTGGCTTATTGCTATTTGGTTCCATTTTGGATGTCACCGATAACTTTGAGTCACTTAATGATTATGTCATTATTGGCGATACCGAAACGGAAGCCTTTTTGGAAAAACTGGTCGGTTACCTTGGCGGATCACTGATTATCGCGGTTGGGTTTGTTAAATGGATCCCCACCCTCACTAATGTCAAAGAAACCGAGGCGTTAGCCAAGCAGTTAGCACTCACCAATGACAGACTTGAGCAGGACATTGAAAAGCGAAAAATTGTCGAACAAGCGTTGATCGCCGCCAAGCAAGAGGCTGAAAAGGCCAATCAGGCGAAAACTCAATTTCTTTCCCGTATGAGCCATGAGTTGCGAACACCATTGAATGCCATTATGGGCTTTTCTCACTTGCTCGACATTCGTCTCAATACAGATACCGAAGAACAACGGGCTTTGTGTATTGAACAGATATTACAAGCTGGTGCCCACCTGCTATCTTTGGTAGAAGACATTTTGGATGTGGTAAAAATGGATCATGGCAAGTTGATGATCACCACTGAAACGTTTGCCCTGGAGCCGGTGATCCGCCAGAGTTTGGAGATGATGCAAATCGAAGCTGATAAATTTAATGTTAGTCTAAGCGCTGAGCAGACTGAGATCCTAATAAAAGCCAGCCCCTTGCGATTGAAGCAAGTATTGATCAATTTGTTGGCTAATGGGATTAAATATAATCAAGCAGGAGGGTCGGTGGTGGTGGCTATTGACCAAGATCAGGCTGATTGGGTGACTCTGGTTATTAAAGATAATGGGGTCGGTATGGCTGCGGATGATCTGAATTCTATCTTTATTCCATTTACTCGATTGAGTTACACAGAAGAACGTCAAATTGATGGTGTCGGCGTTGGATTGGCCTTATGCAAATTTTTAGTTGAGCAAATGGGTGGCCAAATTAGCGTTACCAGCGAATTGGGTCAAGGCAGTGAGTTTTCGGTGACGTTACCCCGAGCTGATGCTGTCACAGAGCAACCCGTCAGCACAGTCAATGGCGCGAAACCAGCCATAGTAAATAAAGCAACGTCAACCACAGTGCTTTATGTTGATGATGATCCAGCCAGTTGTTTGTTGCTTGGTGAGTATCTCAGAGCGCATCCGTCAGTTGCGTTGCATGTGGTGAACTCGGGTGAAGCAGGTATTAGCAAGGCTGGTTCATGCGAGCCACAATTGATTTTACTCGACATCAATCTGCCGGACATGGGCGGTATAGCGGTATTACAGCAATTTAGACAATTGCCTCAATTCGACAACGCGGTGATTATTGCCCTTAGTGCCGACGCTACAGAAGAAAACATTGATGATGCCTTGGCGGCAGGGTTTAATCAGTATTTGACTAAACCCGTTGATTTCGAGCGATTAATGCTGATCATCAATGAGTTATGATTAAAAATCAATCTGCGCTCGGGTTTGAAATAAATCAAAATCCTCATCTTGAACGTCGTTGTCTGCGTCAACATAGATATAGTTAAACATAAAGCGAATATTGGGGTTAACGTACCAGTTTAATCCTAATGTTGTGTTGCTTTCTTTGCCGCCGCGAATGTCATTGTCGTTTAAATCAAGATGACTGAAACGCAAGGCTAACTCCCATGCACCTATGCCGCCCTGACTGATATTACGTTTGGGTTTGACGCGGCCAAAGGTGCCGCTTTTAACATCGTAAGGGCGATATTCTCCGGTCACAAACCAGCTGCCATAGAGATAGTAACCATCAAAATCCAAATCACTAAGACCATTCTTTCTGTCGACGCCAGTCGTTAGATATTCGCTCTGAAAAGAAAAGGGACCATTAACCATCGCCAGTTCGAGTCCGCTAGTGGTATATGAATCAATCGCTTCCATGGTGCCAGTATTAACGAAACGGGTGCTGTCGAGATGGGCCTCGGGGCGGGCGCGAAAACGCAGGGTATTAGTTTCTGGGTCGCGAGCCTGATAGGAAGCCCCAAGGTGCACCATATTTTTACCGCTGTGCCAGGGGGCATAAGTTAGTCTGGTACTGAAACCTGAACCTTCATCATCACCACCGTCTGAGGAATCTCCCTCGCCAAAAATACCGCCAGCCCATGACCAGTTATTGCCATAAGTGTTGAGTGCCACACCGATGCGCCTAGCTGCGGGAGCAAAGGCAAGGTGAGGCAAACTGCGTTCCATAAAGGTGATATATTTGGAGCTGCTGATATCTTCCATGCCGCCAGATTCGCCAAATTGACCAAAGCGAATCACCATCGGATCAAAGTCATATCCCAAATACATGTCCTTAATGGCGGTGGCATTGCCCGCCCAGTCAATATTGGCTTTGAAAATCCAGTTTTTATACATCCTGCCTTTAACAAACAGCCGGGTTCGCCTGAATTCGGTGCCGCTAGCTAGGTCGGTAACATCATCATTATAAAAAGCCGCGTCAGTCATAATGCGACCACCGAGCTGATATTGAAAATCGCCAGTCTCAGATTGGAATTTCAGTTTGCCTTTGGGGTTGATTGAAGCTTTGACATCCTTGGTTTTCATCAGTTTTTCATATTGTGCTTGAGTGATGACATTGTTCTCTAACAGTACTTTGTATAGTGCTGGGTCTGATGCCTGAGCTGATGCTAGTGGCAATAAAGTGAAACTACAGCCCAGTAATAGTGATGCTTTGATTGTCGTTTTTGTTTTCGTTTTTGTTTTCATTTTTGTTTTCATTAAGAGATTCCAAAAGCGGAGGAAGAGGATTGAATTAAGCCTAGTGAAAGGTTGATGAATTATCCAGCGCCAGAACAACTATACAAATTATGAATAGTTGGCCATTCCAATCATTCATTTGTCTTATGGAGACATCAGCTTTAGCATGAGCTTCCTAGTGATATGATTATCCTATAATGGAAATTAAGTGAAACAGAATATGATTGTTTAAACAACAGCTTGAACAATGCAGTGCGCCTCGGGCATTTTTAGCCACGTCAGTAGTCGATGCATTGAGTAGATCCATTTTTACCATGGTCCAACAAGTCGCTTTAGCGACAACGGTAATGAGTGGTGAATTATCAAATGCACATGTACTCAGCGTGAAAGCGTTGAAAGCGCCGTTTATTTGTCAATGAATAATATAGGCTATAAGTTGGCATTCAAGACATAACCCTACAGTAGTAATTACAGGTAATTAAATGATATTTGCAAATATGTCGATTCGGCAGAAGTTATTCCTTAGTAATGGCGTTTCAGTGATGGTCTTGATTCTGTTATGTGGCATTGTTTTCAATGCTATCAAAACGCTTAATTCAACCGCTGATATGGTGCAGCATACCTATAAGGTGATTGGCGAGTCCAATGGTTTTGATCAATGCGATGGTTGACCAGGAAACCGGTTTGCGTGGTTTTGCGGTCGCGGGTCAGGCAGATTATTTGGAGCCTTATATCGCTGGTCAAAAAAAGTTTGGCCAGTTAATTCAATCAGTTAAACAACTGACCAGTGATAACCCTAAACAACAGCAACGTTTCAATGACGTAGCCACTGATGCGAAGAGATGGGGCATTTATGCTGATAATATGATTGAGATGCGAAAAAATATCGGTGAAGGAGAAAAGGTCAACAGTCAACTCAGCGCACTGAATAATTCAGCTATTGGTAAACAAAAAATGGACCAGTTGCGCCAGCAGATAAGCAATGAAAAATCTAGCCGCTCGGGAGATCAGATTTTGCTAACGATGGCCAAAATGGAAGCCAGCTTGCTTGGTTTTATGCTCAACCGAGGTGAAACTTTTTTACTCGTTTATAACGAAGAACAGCAAAAGCTAGTAGATTTGTTATCTAATGAAAAAGGGACTAAAGTGGAAAAAATGGCACAAAGTTGGATCAGCGATTATGCCCAACCCGCCATTGGCCTAGTGCGTGAGGCCAATAAGTTTAAAAACAGCGCAGTACTTAGCAGCGAGTTTGGCAAAAAGCAGGGCAAAACTTATATGGACGGGCTCAGACAGAAAGTCTCAACGATTGTTAATGAAGAGCAAAGATTGATGAAAGCACGTCAAGTTGCCGCTACTAATGCTTCTTCTTTGGCTATTGGGGTGATTTTTGGTGGTGGCTTACTGGCTGTGCTGGTTTCTGGTTTATCCGGGGTGTTAATTTCAAACAATATATCCAGACCGATACGAAGTGCGGTTGGGGTGGCCAAAAGCCTCTCTGAGGGCAACTTGACTGTACAGATTGGAGCAGATTCTATCGGTAAAAATGAGATGGGTATGCTGTTAGGCGCACTGCAAATGACCGCCTCAGGACTCAAAGACATCATTGGTAATATGAGTCAAGCCAGTAGCCGCTTGAGTGAATCCTCGAAACACCTGAGCGACATTACAGCCCACTCCAGTGAGGGTGCCAATGAACAGTTGCAAATGACCGATCAAGTGGCAGTGGCAATGAATCAGATGGCTGCTACCGTAGAGGAAATCGCACAAAGTGCGGCAAATGCCGCTGATTTTGCTTTCGAAGCGCGTGATGAAGCTAAAACGGGCGGTCTGGTTATTCAACGTACTATCGCCTCAATTAACCAACTTGAAGATGTTATTAGCAACACTTCAACCAGCCTAACAGACCTTGCCCAAGAAGCGGATAACATTGGTGGTATTTTGGATGTGATCCGAGAGATTGCCGATCAAACCAATTTATTGGCGTTAAATGCTGCCATTGAAGCAGCTAGAGCGGGTGAGCAGGGCAGAGGGTTTTCGGTGGTTGCCGATGAAGTGCGTAACCTTGCTGGTCGTACCCAAGAATCTACCGAGCAAATTCAAAAACTGATAGCACGGTTACAAAAAGGTACTCGTGATGCCGTGACGGCGATGGATCAGAGCCGTGTTTTTGTTGAGTCGAGTATGACTGAAGCCGCTAGCTCTGGCGAAGCACTTGACAGAATATCCGCGACGGTTACCAAAATCAACGATATGAATACCCAAATTGCCAGCGCATCGGAAGAACAAAGCACAACGGCGGTGCAAATCAACCAGAATGTGCTGGTCGTCAACCAGATTTCGCGAAAAAGCGCAACTAATGCCGAGACCGCCGTTGAGTCAACACAAGCACTTACCCAACTGGCTAAAACGCTCGATGATGCCGTTGCCCACTTTAAAGTGTAAAGGATCTTCGTCTACGTTGTTCTAGCATTAACGAGGTTTCAACCTCGTTAATGCGATTATCTTTGCCATGGTATTTTCTCACCTAAAACCCTAAATAGATACAATTATTTTTGCCTACACTGCTGCATTTTACCTAATCCTGTTCTACGCTTAGTGACACTTGTTTTGGTGACACTTGCTTAAAAACAAGTATCACTATTAATGGTCATATTCATCGAATAAAAAAGGATACCCTAAATGTCGTCACGAGATATTGTTGTGCTGGAGGAAATCTGGATCTGCCCACCGATGGCATTTTCCCGATTTGGAAAATCAGCAACGCCAGTGGAAAACTTCCGCTACAAAGAAAGTAATTATCAACCCCGAGGGACCGCAGAAACCCAAGTGATCCCCGAACTCACTTTTGAAATTGGTGCCGATGGCGGTATCTGCCGTGCTTATATTCCCGATAGCATTGTGTTACGTGACCCGGTGGCTGTTGGCGAACCGCTTGACAGTGATAGAAAGTGGCGGCCCGTTTGCCCATTTTTTGAATTACACGGTCGCTTGTCTGATGGTTATGAAGGGGTGTTGACCACCACACATCTTGAACAATTAGGCATAACCTTAAGTGATATTCAGTGGCAAATCAGCACTGCCAATCGTAAAGCGTACCATTACACCTTAAACGATGGTGATTGGATTGTTGCTCAGGTTGATGCCAGTGGTGACAATCATGATAAGCAAGCATTGGATGGGGTGAGTAAACAGCCATCGGCGACGGCTTTATTGGCAGCAGATACCACTATTCCAATGGGATTTGCCCAAGTGATCAAGCCGACTAATGATCATCCTGAGTTGCGAATGCGGATCACCCCGCCAGTGGGTTTAATTTATGGCCCCACCAACACCGCTGACAGAGACTTGAGTGCGCTGGTGCCACCGAATCAATCGGATAGTGCTTTTCTTGAGGGGATCGAGCAAATACTAAACCCAGCCTCGCCATGGGCTCATTGGAGTCCGACACTGCCAGACGGTACGCAAGATCCAAGAACTAACCCCGGCGGATTATATGCCCAAGAGCCCAATGAAGTGAGCCTAGGGTTTGTTGATGATTCTAGCGATGGTTTGATTCAAATTACAGTATCTGGGGATTGCGGCATTACGCCTGGTGATATGACCGCTTATGCACGCTTTACCTGTTGTCCGCAAGATTTTCAGCCTGATCGACGGCCTTTTGTCTCGATTGCCGATGGTTTATCTGATTTAGTCAATCGCGAAGAAGTTTTAGATCCGGCTTATATCGAAGGCGATAACTGGGCAGTGACCGAAGCTGAAATTGCCGACTTGATGCAGCGGGTGAAAGAAACCATGGAAGCGTCAAACGTCGATCAGCAAAATCTACGCTCGAAAATGGAAAATGACGAGTGGGGTGTGGCCATCGGTCCGGATGATTTTCCGTTTACCCCGCAGGCCGCTCAAGTGCGTCAGCCTTTGCCGTTAACCCAGTCCGGGCGTGATCATCACAATCGTTTTCTCGCTTATGAAGTGTTTAAACAATTTGCTGCGCAACAACATAAAACCTTTGAAGATATTGTTCGAGATCCCACCGCTAATCCCGCACCTTATGACAGCAAAATGCCTGCGGTGATGAAAGGTTCGGATGCGACGCCGATGACCTTGAGTCAACGGCAATACATACTCTTGATGAGTTGGCTAGATGAAGTCCGTAGTGGGATTGAACAAGGTGATAACAATGGCCGTTGAACAGTTCGTTCCCCAGCGCAATATTGAAAAAAGAGCGGAGCAAAGCGCTGAACAAAACAGCTGGGCAATCTCGCTGCAACCACCGAAGCTACAACATCACACTCAACACAATAGGCAGCTTAAACGCTTTGGCTCAGATAATGGCGAACATCTGCTGTGGGTTGATGGTTCGCGGATTTTTGATTTACCTGCCGAGACCGCCAATTGGCTGGATGAAGCATTGTCACAACCGCAAGCGAGCAACGAACTGCAAAGCTTCTTGACTGAAATTGAACAATCTTTGGGTGTTGCTATTGGTGACCGTCCGGCTCAGGCAGAGCAAGTTCGGGCGATTTCATTGAATGTCGCGCAAAACTGCAATCTGGGCTGTCGTTATTGTTACGCCGATGAGGGTAAATTTGGCGGTGATACTCAAGTGATGGGCGAGACCGTGGCTTTTGCGGCGGTCGATCAATTGGTTGAACAAAGCCCAGCCGGGGCGGATATCATCATCGGTTTTATGGGTGGTGAACCAATGCTTAACCGGACTTTAGTACGTACAGTGACGGAATATGCGGTGGCGCAGGCGACTAAACGGGGTGTCAGAGCAAAGTTTTCTATTACCACTAATGGCACGTTAATCAGTGAAGCTGATGCGCAGTTTTTTGCCAAACATGCTTTTCAGGTCACCGTCAGTCTTGATGGCCCCAGAGAAGTGAATGATCAGCTCAGACCAACCGCCAAAGGGGGCAGCAGCTACGATACTTTGGTGCGCGGGGTTAAGGCTTTACGCAAATATCCGCCGGGACATCTGTCGGCGCGGATCACCGTGACACCACAAACCCCTCAGTTATTACCAGTGTTAAAACATGTGGTGGCAATGGGTTTTGATGATGTTGGTTTTGCCCCAGTGCTGGTATCGCCAGATCCGGCTTATGCTTTTGCACAGTCAGACTTTACCCGCTTTTTAGTGCAAATGTGTGAGTGTGGCGTTTATGCCCAAGCGCAGTTGCAGCAACATCGGCGTTTTCCTTTCAGCAATTTTGAAACCGCGTTACACGAGTTGCATCGTGGCAGCCATCGACCTTATCCCTGCGGTGCGGGTGCTGGTTATCTTAGCATTAGTGCAAAAGGGGATTATTACGCGTGTCACCGCTTGATTGATGATCCGAAATGGCACATGGGCAGCCTCGAAAAAGGCTTTGACCAGCAAGCTCGACAGCAAGTATTAGACAGCAAATTTGTCGATAAAAACAAGCCGTGCAGTGACTGTTGGGCACGATATTTATGTGGTGGCGGTTGTTATCACGAAGTGCAGCAACGTGGGCGTCCCGGCTGCGATTATATTCGTGGTTGGTTGATGTTTTGTTTGCAGGCTTACAGTGAATTGTCGACTAGTCACGCTGATTATTTTGTCACTCCCGAACAATTTTTTCGTTCGCAGGCCGAGAGTTTATCGGCTGTGGGCAAACCTCAAATGAGAAATGAATTATGAGTCAAACTAATAATGATGAAAGCAGCCATCCGTACAAGATTTTTCCGCGTAACCTGACCGCTCGGGCGGCTTATCAGGTGCCGGGCAATCCGGTGGTGAGTCGCACCGAGGATGGCGTGGATAACTGTTACCCGGGTCTTGAAATGGATGCTAAAAACATCCAAAAATACTTTATGCCCGGGCTGTATTTTGAAGTTTATCGCAGTGATGGCACTCGTTTGGTCTCGTTGGAGCCAGCCAACGAAGCTCAGCGTTGGCGTGATCTCGGACTGACTGATGCAGATATTGCTGAGGGCTTGTATTTATGGGCGTTTAAAGGCCGAGTGAAAGCTGATCAAGACAGTGATAATCCACCAATCACCTCGTTTGGTTATACCTTTTCGATGGGCGGTTTATATGGCTGGCGAATGATCAACGCGCTTTATCCGGGTAAATTGGCAGTAGTGATCGCACCGGGTGCGCCGCTTGATGAAGAAGATCCGGCAGCGGTAGATCAATGGCTGGCGATTAACGATGCCCTAGAAACTTTCTGGCTTAATGATGAAAGCACAGTGGTGCGCGACGGTGATGGCAAACTGGTGTTGGCTGTATTGGTCGGTGAGCGTGCCCGTTATCTCAATGAACAGGGAGTGCTTGATCCGGATGTTTATCAACCGGGCGAATTGACACGCACCTTGTGTACCCCGTGGACTTATGATTTCAGGGATTGTCAGTGTTTTTATTGGGCATCGAACAAACCTGATGTGAATGCCAGTGAAGATGGTAAATATCCCTACCTTAATTTTCAGCGCAAAAACTGGCAAGTGGAGCCGCAAACCGAAGATATTGCCAACAACTACGTCGGTCGGCGCAAGCGTGAGCTTGATTACGCCGACATGATGGTGGATTGGGAGCAATTGCGGCCAGTACTTAATGGCCGAGAATGTGGCCAAAACTATGAAGTGCCGCCGGGACCGGTTGAATGTGAGTTGATGGATAAAACACAAATCATTGCAGAGCTGAGCTATTTGGCGACGGTTGGAACATGCGTTGGCGGTGCAGTATTTGTACGCTTATTATTCCATTGATGCACCGCTCAACCAACCTAAAACGGGTGAGCAACGGGCGCTGGAGATTTGGCAACAGGCGCAGGTGATTTTTGCCATTGCGGTGGATGAAATGCGCCATTTCCATTGGGCTAACCAAGCATTAAGGTTGCTTGGTGCACCAGTGACGGTTGATCGGGGGTACTGAGCTGGGTCGTAAACTCAATGTGCCTTTTTATCTGCAAAGCATGAATAGTGAGCAATTACAGTGGTTTATAGATGTTGAGCGACCGAGCAAAGATACCTCTGCGGGTCTTGACGGCATGTATGTGGGGTTATTACGTTCGGTTCAAGCCTTACCTAGTGGTGAGTTGGACAGTGTGGTTAATCGTCAGGTT
>CBDIDQ010000046.1:0-46339 GCA_965277695.1 Alteromonadaceae bacterium | reverse complement strand
GTTTAATCTCATCGGCATCAGCTAGCACTGAACTAATGCCAGATTTAATCGCCTGCGCTGCTGAGAGTTTAATCTGACCTTCTTCTGAGCCATGTTCGTCGGAATGCTCGTCGGAATGTTCGTCGTCATGATGCTGCTCTTTATGACTATCTTCATGCTTTTCAAGCTTCTCTTCATGCCTCTCTTCATGTCCATGATCGTCACTGGCATAAGCATTTAGAGAAAGAAAACATCCCAAGAGTAAAGCGCTGATCAAACGGCTCATTGTGTAATTCCTTGAAAATCGAGAGTTAAATTATGTTGAGAGGCGGGTAACGGCGCAGCAATCAGTTGTTCGATATCCGCGCCATAACGCAAAGCAGCGGCTGCCGCGTCAATCATTGCCCGTCGGGCAAAGAGTAATTCTTGTCTGGCGGTCAAAAAATCCAGATAACTGTAAAGACCCCGCTGATAGGCGGTTTGTGTCTCATTAAGCGCATCTTCAAGCAATGGAATAATGCGGTCTTTGAGACTGTTGGCGGTAAAAATCGCCTGTTTTCGGTTTGAAAACGCATGGTATAACTGGGTTCGCAGCTTTAATAAAGTCGCTTCCCTTCTCGCACCAACGCCATCTCGTGCAGATTGTGCCGAAATAACCGCGCCCGCATTACGTTTTGGCGCAAACAGCGGAATGCTAAAACCAGCGGTAAAAGCCGTATCGTTGACCTCCTGAACCTGCCGCAAACCCACCGACCACTTAATATCCGCACTGGATTGAGTTTGTGCCAAACGCAATTGCGCCGCTTTTAATCGCGCTTCGGTGGCAAAGGCTAAAATCACTGGATTCTGTTTGACCTTGGCAAACAACTGATTGAACGCAACGTCTGCTGAAAACTGCAACAGTTTGCCGTCAACCCGGTCAAATGAAGCACTGGTTTCATTCCACATCAGCGCCAACGCCAATTTTGCATGAGTAAACCGTTGCTGTTCAGATGAAGCAGTCAACCGCGCATTACCCACCGCCGCCATGGCTCGTTTGATTTCGGCTTCTGGCGCAGCACCCGCTTTTGCCCGCTTTTCAACTTCGAGCAAAGTCTCTTGCGCCAATTGCGTGGCTTCTTTGGCTAACGCCACTCGTTCTTGAGCGGCGAGAATAGCAATATAGCGCCGGGTCACTTCACCTAATATATTCAGCGTGGCGATTTTTCGCTCAGCCTCAAGCAATAACTTTTGATTATTGACAACCCCGACACGAGCCTCGCGTTTATCGCCCATTTCAATAATGGATGATAACGAAACCGTAAACTCGGCATTCTCGACCATAGTCAAATCACCGCTACCGCCAAAATTTTCGACTTCAAATCCTACTTCATAACCCGATTTTAAATTTTGCGTCTGTTGTTGACCCGCAAGCGACGCTTGACGAAATTCAAACACTTTAAGCGAGGGATGTTGTGTCAACGTACGTTTAATCGCGCTCGACAGGGTTAAACTGTTTTGTTGATAGTGATCATTATTTTTCGCCATAGCCCAAGGGTTGAACATCAACAAGCAGAGGTAAACAAGATATTTTGATGGTGCATTTAACATAAACAGGATAAGTCATTAATTTGAATGCAGATATGATAAACCTTCTAGTAACAGTAAGGTCAAGTATGAACGTGAGTTATTAACATTCAGCACAATAGTATTGGGAGGTCTCACAAATAACTTGGTCAGTCTCTGGATCACAAATAACACGGTCAGTTGCCATCATTTAACGTTGCTTTTAACCTTGCCCATAACCTTATGCCTGATGTTACTGCTACCTAAACGAATTGACCTTTTTAATCTATGTATTACAATATGTAATACATAGATAAATTGGAAATTAAACCATGATAACACTTAGGCTTGATGCAAAACTGGAGCAAAATATCAATAAGCTCGCCCAACAGATGGGCGTGAGTAAATCAGAGTTAATACGACAAAGTATTACCGCGTTTATTGAAAAAGCAGAACAACCTTCTGCCTGGGAATTGGGCAGCAATGTTTTTGGCAAATATACCAGTGGTCAGGGCAATTTGTCCTCTGATCGAAAAACACTCGTCAAACAAAAAATCAGCGCTAAGCGATGAAAAAAATATTAATGGATTCGGGACCCTTAATTGCATTGTTTGATCGCAGTGACAAATATCACTTAGCCTCAGTTGACTTTATCAGAAATAATAACAAGGAATTAATCACCACGATTGCCTCTATCACCGAAGCATTACATTTACTGAGTTTTAGTAGAGAAGCCCAAATTGATTTTTTGGCTTGGATTGATGCTGGCGCACTAACAATAGCGTCAATCGCTTTGGATGATTTTAACCGAATAAAAGAACTTACAATAAAATACGCTGATTTACCAATGGACTTTGCCGATGCTTGCCTTGTTTTATTAGGAGAAAAACTAAATATCAGCCATATTGCCACAATTGACCGGGACTTTGATGTTTATCGATTAAAAGGCAAGCAACCCTTCACCACCTATATCAAATAAAAGCAGCGGATTCATCATTGAGTTTGTCGTGGCATTGAGACATCATAAACCTTCCAGCAACAGTAAGATCAAGCATTATGAAAATTAGTCAGTTGGCAAAATTAGCCAATGTGCCGAATAAAACCATTCGTTATTACGAAACCATCGATTTACTGCCTAATGCGTCACGCAATAGCAACGGTTACCGAGAGTATGCCGCAACAGATGTCGAACGTTTAATCTTTATCAGGCGATGCCGCGAACTGCAAATTCCAATTGAACAGATTAAAACGTTAATTCGGGTGCAGTCAGATCCACAATCCTCTTGCGGTGAAGTCGATTCATTAATTGAACAGCAGCTAGACAAGGTACGAAAAACCATTGTGGAGTTAACTATGCTGGAGCAAACGCTTAATACCTTAGCGACATCGTGCCCCAATGATAGTGTTGGTGAGTGTGAGATATTGAAAAATTTGCATCAGGAGAATAGTTGAATACGACTATCCATTCAGGCAGCAATTTGTAAACTGACCTGCAAACCCATGCGATAAGCCAGATTAATTAAAGTATCCAAACGGAAATTGTCTATCTTGCCATTCATCAAAGCGCTAACCCGTGATTGACTAATACTTAAACGCGCCGCTGCGGCGGTTTGATTCAAGCCCTCTTGTTTGATACGCCCGGTGATTGCCATTAACAAAGCTGAACGATGTTTCATATTTTCCGCTTTTTCTGGGTCTTCTTCCAACGCATCCCAGACACTCTCAAAACGTTGTAAATCACTCATTGTTAAGTTCCTCTATTACCTTTCGATAAGCGCGTTTAGCGCTATGTCTTTCATAAGAGTATATACCTACATATATAAAATACGAATATAGCACATAATAAAAATAAAAGTCACAATTATGTATTATATATTATATTTATAGCTATGTATAAATCAACTGCTTCCCATTCAGCCTTCAACAATTAACAACAAAAACGTTGTATTTCATAATTAAAACAACAAATTTATTGTTTTTATTGGCAATCACAACTGTTAAGTTGTATAAGAAAACATTGATGTTAAATCAAAGGGTGACAAATGAAGCATTTGGCGGATATAAGTGCACTTGTAATGGCACAGCGCAAACAACGGCAGTTGAGTCAAAAAGATATGCGAATGAAAGTCGGCATGTTGCAGCAACAGTATCAACGAATTGAAGCAGGCAGTGATTTAAAAGTCAGCACTTTAATGCGAATTCTTGCCGGGCTGCAACAGGAATTGCTGATAGTGCCTGCAAACAGAGTGCATGAAGTGCAGGCTTTTCTTGATGGTACGCTTGATAGCACAGGTGACAATGCAGGGAAAGGCGCAGAGAAAAATGCAGGAAAAAGTGACAAAGACGATTTCTGGTCTGCCCAGCAACAGCATCTTGAGGATTAAAGCGATGAAGACCAAATACACCGAACAGGTCGAAGGGCTACTGCTTAAGTTACATGGGGTAGAAATTGGTGTTGTTGTACACTACGCCAGTGGCCGAAATGTGCTCACCTATGCACCATCGTTTGTTGCCACTCCCACTCATTTGCGAGATATATTTACCTTAACACAACTTTCTCATCGCCATTACTTTGATCGGGTCCTGAGCAATTCACAAAAAGTACCACCCGTATTATCTAACCTTTTACCCGAAGGGGCATTACGTGCATGGGTGGCTCAGGAGCTTGGGGTGCATGTGGATAACGAATTTCCTCTGCTGATGTGGATGGGGAAAAATTTGCCTGGTGCATTGGTGACAGAGCCGCTTGGCGCTGGAGAGGTGCCTGATTGGGCCTTAGATCATTACGAACATATCGAAGCAATTCAAATAGATGTGCGCTATACCCAGCAGCAGCGATTTTCGCTGGCGGGTATGCAGATGAAGTTTTCTTCTGTAAGAACCCGAGATGGCCGATTTAATATTAATCAAACGCAAGGTGAAGACGACTGGATCATAAAAACGCCCTCAACCGTGCATAAAAATGTGCCATATAACGAATATTCGACAATGCTTTTAGCACAAGCGATTGGGGTAACGATACCCGAAATCAAACTGGTGCCTTTGGCTGAACTGGACAACTTGCCTGACATTCAACTGCCAGATGAATCTTTTGCTTATGCGATTAAGCGGTTTGATCGCCAGGATGGGCGGCGAATTCATACCGAAGATTTTTCCCAGATATTTGAGCTATACCCACAACAAAAATACCTGAAAAAAAATCATGAGCAAATTGCTGATGTGTTATACCGCTATAGTGATGATGGGCTGGCTGACGTACAACAAATGGCCAGACGAATGCTAGCAAATATTTTATTGGCCAATGGCGACGCTCACCTAAAAAACTGGACGATACACTATCCACAAAATCGTACGCCTCGTCTGTCACCTGTCTATGACATTCTCTCAACATTACCTTATATGCACCAGGAAACAGACATTGCACTGAATATGGCCAAAATCAAAAACTGGTATGAAATTGATTTGAGCCATTTCAGATTATGGGCTGAACGTGCTGGTCTTCCCTGGCAAGCAATTCATCCACACCTTTTGCAAACCATTGAACTGGCTCGCAGTCGTTGGCCTCAAATGCTTAAAACACTGCCGATGGCAGAGCCTCACAAAAAGCGGTTAATGGCGCATTGGTGTCAATTGAAGTCGGATATTCGTCTTTAGTGGAGACACGTCATCACACCATCAAACAGGCAATAAAATCCGCTTTTTAACCCCAGGCACCCGCCACAAGGCGTAAACAGGCAAAGCCAGCAGCATCAGCACGGTCAATTGCTCAGCTTGGTTTAATGGCAATAATTGTAATAACCCGACGATCACAGCAGCACCACTCATTTGAATAAAACCCAATAACGCCGAGGCGGTACCCGCACTTTGCGCAAACGGTGCTAACGCCTGTCCGGCACAAGCCCCCATTAATAATGAAAAGCCCAAAGAACTTAACATCACTGGCAACATATATCCCATCGGATCACGCCACTCAAGCAATGCCAACATTAACAGCCCGGCAGCAGCCAAAGCCAGCATACCGGTGCCAATGGTGGTGCTTGAACCCCATTTTTTTAAAGCTTTAGGTGCCAACAAACAGGCGGCGATATTTAATGCCGCATTAATACTGAACCAAAAAACAAAACCTTGGCGTTCTAACCCCAGCTCAACCATTAACCAACCCGGTGAGCTGCTGACATAAGCGATAATAATCGCCATCGCTAGCATCACTACCAGCGAATGAAATAAAAATACTGGGTGTTTTAATATCGGAATATAACGCGACACAGTGATCAGTCGTTGATGCTGAACCGTTTCTGGTGGGCGAGTTTCTTTCAACGTCAAGGTGATAATGGCACCAGCACAACAAGCATAAATCGCCATAAATTCAAAGTTACTGCGCCAGCCAAAATACTCTGTCAACACATTGCCCAGCAGCGGTGCCAGTGCCGGAATACAACAAATCGCGCCATTAAGATAACTGTACATCATGCCACTTTGCAACGCATCATAACGGTCACGCACACAAGCAAAAGCTGCCACGACAATGGCACAAGCACCCAACCCTTGGCCAATCCGAGCTATCAGCAGCCACTCTACACCCGTTGCCAGTGAGGCCAGCAGTGATGTCACGCCATATAACACAATACCACCAACAGCGACTGGTTTACGACCATAACGGTCTGCTAGCGGTCCACTGAGTATTTGACCAAACCCCAGACTTAAAATAAACACCGTAATACTCGCCTGCATTTGCGCCAAAGACACGGATAACTCCGCTGCCATCACCGGCAAGGCGGGTAAAAAAATGTCGATGGCCAGCGGGCTAAAAATCACCATTAATATCAACAGTGGTAGCAGGCTTTTACTTTTCATCAAGGTCTCCGGTGAACATATGGGGTTATGCGACAATACAGCAGCATTTTACGCCATTGGCATTATGAGCTGAAGTGATTTATTATCATGATGATTATTCTTCTATGGAATATTACCATGAACAAAGCCGATTTGAATTTATTGCCCGTACTCGAAACCCTGCTTGAAGAGCTTAATGTGACCGCTGCGGCCAAACGTTTAAACCTCAGCCAGTCGGCGGTTAGCAAGCATCTCGCCCGGCTGCGAGAAATGTTTGCCGACCCTTTATTTGAGCGCACCGCACAAGGTTTAAAAGCCACACCCCGGGCCATTGAACTGGCACCGCAATTACGCCAGTTATTGCAACAACTGGCACAAATCACTCGACCGCTCGCCTTTGACCCGGCGGTGAGTCAGCGCCGCTTTAACATTCATTTGCTCGAAACCGCTTATTCACTGACCTTTCCTTTTTTTATGCCTGACTTATTGGCTCAGGCACCAAATATTGGTTTAAAAACGCAAACCTGGGACCAAAACAGCCTCAACATTCTGCAAAAATGTGAGATTGATATGGCCATCACCTGTCGCGAATGGGATGAACGTTCAGCCTTACATATGCGCCATCTGCCAGACACCCTCAATCGTATTGAATTATTGCGAGACCATCCTGTTTGCCTGCTACGCCAAGATCATCCGGCATTAAAACAACCCTGGAACCTAGCCACCTTTTTACACTATCGCCATTTGCAGGTCACTTTTGGTGGTCACGAACATTGGTTACTTGATGATGTACTGGCGATGGAAAATCATAGTCGTGATATTGCGGTGAATATGCCGGACTTTCACAGTGCCATGAGTTTGTGTGAACAGAGCGATTTAATCTTATGCGTACCATCCAGACATGCGGCCAAAATGGCTGGTTTTTTTCGCCTGCGCAGTCTTGAAGTACCAGTAAAACTCGAACCCGGGGCTTATGTCTTGCTATGGCATCACCACTTTGATCAGGACCCGGGTCACCGCTGGTTACGGGAGTTAATTGCCAGTAGTGTTAATTAGCAATGCCAGTGGCGCGACATTTCAGCGTACATATCCACTAATGTCATGCTGGAGATTATTTCAATTGTTGGTTCCATGTTGTTCTTTTTTTGTAATTATTCAGGATGGGTCGACTGCACGGATGCAGCAGATAGGGCAATTGCTCCCTGCATTGCCCTACCAATCTACATCCATATAGTTGACCACATCCTACCGCAAATCGGCCTGTTTTTGAGATTGCCTTGTGGAAAAGCGTTTTGTTTATCTATCGTTATCCACAAGCTGAATAGTTACATCATTAGCAGAAACTATCTCGCCCTAACCCACAAATCCAGCCAGCCATCGTATCCCACCTTGCTCTATTTACCAGCGCTACTGTAGTTTTACAGTCTATTAATTAACTATCAGGTAAGTGGGAAAAAAACATGTGGATCCAAAAGGCAGGTATTACACTCATTTTATTGATATTGCTAGGGTTAGGCGTATGGCAATACAACTCATCGCAACACCAAACCATCGTCGCTTTAGCCCAAGACCCACAAGTGAATGATTTTTACTTTATCGATTATTATCAGTTTGATACCACCAGCCACCCGATGTATCGACATACCGTACTTAACGTCACAGCACTCGATGAACAAAACATTACCGTACGACGCGGTAATATTTCGCAAAGCCAAAAAGGTTCTCCTCGCTCACAACTAAAAGCTGACAGAGCCGTGCTTGATGGGTTTTTCTCCAACAAAACCCTAACATTAAGCCGCGCACAACTCGCTGAATTAGTTGAAAAACGCATCATCTATAATGTCAGACGACCCGAAAACCTCTCAATTGACGGCTGGTTGGTTTCCCTGCCCGCCCAACCTAAGGTCTATGTTCACCAAGTCAACCCGGATAATCAACTCGGTATTGCTTATTATCGGGGTGAAGATGGCCTGTACAAGGATTATCAAAGTGCCTTTGACGCTTTTCGCAAAGCCGCTGAGGCAGGTGATGCCGCCGGACAAACCAATCTGGCAGAAATGTATCGTGATGGCTTAGGTACCAAAGTCGACCACCAGCAGGCACTTTACTGGTTTAAACAAGCCGCTGGGCAAGATTATTATGGTGCAAAACAAAAATACGACGCTTTACGCGAACTCGCTGGTAAGATTTAGCTGGCAATAACCACATCCTTTGTGACGACCTGAACCTTACATCGGCGGGCGTTTACTGAAACCGATTGGTCAACCTTAAGGAATATCAAAGGCGGGATATTAAACGCGGGGATTAAATTCTCATCTACGTCACGCTAACGTGCCGTAGATGAGAGTGAGTTAAAGCCGAAAATTAACTTTAATGACATTATCGGATTTATGCTTTTGTGGGTCATCTGGGCTAGCGAATGTTTTCAGTAGCCTATCGACAGCCCGATCAGTTTGCCTACCATAATGCATCAACTGGTTTGCATCGATAGCCTGATGAAAGCGCTGCCGACTCTGTACCACCAACATAACCAATTTATTGACATCATCAGTCATCAGCTCAGCTTCAATCGGGGTCATTTCTTGTGTTGCTTCAAATAAAACAAAATAGAAAAAAATAACCACTTGTATAAGCATTAACGTGAGTGCGCCAGCTGCAACCATTTAAACACCTCACTCCATTGACGAGCAATTAAAATAGACAACAATATGAATAAATTAACGATGTTTTCGCCATAAGAAAACACGGTCCACAACCAATAAGCCTCTCTATTACCCATTACAATAATATCAATATACATGGCAAAATTGAGTAACGTGATAACCATCAGACCATAAAAAACATACCTGACGTTATAATGGAACTTCACTTTCGACAGCTTATGTAACACAAATATGGTAATAGAAGTGACTGCACTGTGTGCGATCCAAATAAGATAGACATCAACGATTAAGTTAAGATAACTAGGCGTACTCTTGTCGAATGACAACATGTAGGCAAGAAAGCCATGGATAAATACCATGTGTAAACACATACATCCTGCCACTACCATCAAGGACTTATTCGAATTTTTCTTCACAAAGTGAAAAATGAACAACACAGCATAAGCCAAATTTGATGTCATTGAGAGGTATAGTGCAGCCTCTTCGCTAAAATATTGCATACCAATTTTCTTACTATTGAGGTGGAACGAATACTACACCAACGGCAGATTGTACAATTAATCTGCCAGCGGCTTTTTTCTGGAGATATCGTTCCAGCGTCGGTGTCAATTGGTATGTTTCAACCGCTTGCGCCACAGTCATATCGGTTGAACTCACTTCTTCATCAACGATATCGCCAGCAATAGTTTCAACTTCTAACGAAGTGGCCAAGAACCCAACAGCTTGCAGTTGCTGAATTCTCATTTCAATTTTTTCATCTAATAGTGCAACATCGGCTGCTGCTGCCAATGTGTTGGCGCTAAAGCCAGTTAACAATAGTCCTGCTATTGTGGTTAATTTCAAATTATTCATTACTGTTTTTTCCAAAGATTGATTAAACGGATTAACCGTTGCTAACCAGAGACAGGTTAACAACGGTGCGACATTAAACATCATTTAGATGTTAATTGCAACATCAGATCATGTGTCTTTGGCGGGACCAGCCTTAATACGCCCGATAAACATCATCCATAGCAGGATATTATTTATGTTTAATTTTGGATCCAATCAAATAGAATTGCATATTAGGCGTCTGAAAAACGCGATGGTCCGACATTTCGGTGAATTCGCGTCTACGGCGTAGACGAGGTTTCAACCTCGTGAATATTGAGGGATAACTGTAACCTTAATTTGCCCTATATGATCAGAGCCATTAAACGTAACTATTCAGCTTGTGGATAACTTGTAGGAGGGGCGTCCTCGCCGCGATAAATGGTGCAGCCATTTCAGAAAATAGCGGTTAATTCAGTGGGATCGCCAGTATAAATCGCGCCGGGACGGCCCTCCTACCTCGATTAATACTATTTATCCACAGAGCAATCAAATGCACTACCTGCCACCACATTAAATGTATCACCAGAAGGGGAAATAGTAACCATTATTCAGGTAAATATAAACTATGATGATATTTTCAACAGTTTAGCGAAAACAACCACAAATCATCTGTTAATAACAAAAATAAATTTCGCTCAAAACACTGTTCAGCACTTTCAATCTAAAACAAATTGTCAATACGCTAAAACCTGTGTATCTTTGCTTTCGATCCGCAACAAAATATCCGCTTAATTCAATTACTGGCAGCCAAAGTGGCTGCAAATATCAGTGATGAGCCGCAAATCCCCGACGGAGATAAATCATGAAAACGCCACTGTTCAGAAAGGAAGCCATTGAAGGTCAGGTCAAACCCCTGACAGGCAATGTCTTATTGACTCAACCCTTGTCGTTTAGCGTCATTATCAGTGTGCTTGTTGCCCTTGTGGCACTGGCCCTGTTAGTGCTGGCCAATGGCCAATACAGTCGCAAAGAGACCGTTAGTGGGGTTTTACACCCTTCAAAAGGCATAATCAAAAGCTATGCGTCAATCAGTGGGCGAGTAGAACTGGCAGATATTAGCGAAGGTTCGGTGGTTGAAAAAGGACAATTAATCGGCCAAATACACACCAGTGATCAGCCACAGCCTGTACTGGCGCAAAGCAGTGGTCGTATTGCCAATTTGATGGTCAACACTATTGAGCAGGTGCAATCCGATACGTTGTTATTTTCTATCATTCCAACAGACAGTCCGTTGCAGGCAATATTATATGTCACCAGCCGGGCTTACGGTCTGATCAAACCCGGGCAATCGGTTAATTTGCGCTATGCCGCCTTCCCCTATCAGCAATTTGGTCACGCTCAGGGCCGTATTAGCCAAGTCGCAACAGCTGCATTAATGCCTAATGAGGTCGGCTTCGGTTTAAGGTTTGCCGAACCGGTTTATCGAGTGGTCGTTACACTAGAACAGCAACAGGTTGGCGAACATCCTTTACAATCAGGCATGTTACTCAATGCCGACATTTTGTTGCAGACGCGCTCCATGATAGCTTGGCTATTTAGCCCATCATCTCAATAAAGGAAGCTTTAATAATGGAAAACCCTCGTGATCTATTGCAATTTTTTTCATCAGCCAAACTACCACTAACACTGCAAACCGAAGGCGCTGAATGCGGCTTGGCTTCGCTGGCAATGGTGGCTGGTTATTATGGTTATCACGCCACACTGACCGAACTAAGGCAACAATTTTCTATTTCGCTTAAAGGCGCGAATTTAATCGAACTGATGGAGATCGCCGCACAGCTGAAACTCATCGGGCGTCCGGTAAAAGTGGATATGGATTCTCTGGGCAAACTAACAACGCCGACCGTTCTGCATTGGGATATGATGCATTTTGTGGTGCTTAAAAAAATCACCCGCAAATATATTGAAATACATGACCCGGCGGTTGGCATCAGACGCCTGAGCCACGAAGAATTTTCAACGCACTTTACCGGAGTCGCGCTGGAATTGATCCCGGCGGAAGATTTCGAACAAAAAAGTGCCGAGAAAAAACTCACACTGTCAGATTTTTGGCAAAGAATCAGTGGATTACGCAGTACCCTATTCAAAGTATTTATTCTTTCTTTACTGTTACAACTGTTTGCGCTGGTTTCGCCCTATTACATGCGCCTGGTAATGGATGACGTCATCATCAGTAATGATCTGCATTTGTTAGCGGTGCTGGCACTGGGGTTTGGACTGGTTATGTTAATTGAAACCGTGACCCAAATGATGCGCTCACTGGTGATATTACATTTGGGTAACCAACTGGGCATTCAAATGGCGGCTAACCTGTTTTACCATTTAGTTCGCCTACCGCTGAGCTACTTTGAAAAGCGCCATATCGGCGACATAGTGTCGCGGTTCGGTTCATTGCAACAAGTCAAAGAAACCTTAACCACCGGTATTGTTGAAGCCCTCATTGACGGTCTAATGGCGCTCACGACCGGTATTATGTTGTTTATTTACAGTCCTTTACTGGCACTGATTGTGTTTTGCAGCGTATTGATTTATACCGCCGTGAGGCTACTATTATTTCGCCCACTCAGACGAAGCTCAGAAGAAGCGATAATGACGCAGGCTCAACAGCAGTCTAACTTTATGGAAACCGTGCGAGGGATGCAGAGCATCAAGCTGTTTGGTCGTGAAGTACAGCGTCAGGGCTTATGGCAAAATCGCTATGCTGACGCGCTTAATGCCAATATCAAAGTCAGCAATCTCACCATCGGTTATGGGGCAATAAACCAGTTTTTGTTTGGCCTAGAAAATGTATTGGTGATTTTTGTTGCGGCAACATTAGTACTGAATGGCGAATTTTCGGTCGGGATGTTATTTGCCTTTATCGCCTATAAAGTGCAATTTACTGGCCGAATGTCTAACCTTATCGAAAAACTATTGCAATTTAAAATGCTCGCGCTGCACTTTGATCGGCTGGCAGACATCATCAAAACCAAAAAAGAAGCTGACTTAATAGGCTCAGCAACAATGAAACCCGGTGACGAAACACTAGAATTAAACGATATTACCTTTCGTTACAGCGATGGTGAGGCCCCAATCATCTCGCAGCTGAATTTTAGTGCTGCACCCGGTGAAAGTGTCGCCATCGTAGGCCCTTCTGGCTGTGGAAAATCTACCTTAATGAAAGTTATGTTGGGTTTATTCGAACCAGAACAAGGATGTGTACGTTTTGGCGGCAGTGATATCCGCACGATTGGCTTATCAAGCTACCGTAGTCAAGTGGCAGCGGTAATGCAGGATGACCAACTGTTATCTGGTACTATCGGTGAAAACATTGCTTTTTTCGAACTGGAATTTGAGCTTGAAAAGGTGCAAAACAGCGCCCGACTAGCGTCAATTCATGATGATATTATGAAAATGGCAATGGGCTATAATACCTTAATTGGAGATATGGGTGCGGCATTATCTGGCGGTCAAAAACAACGGCTGATATTAGCCAGAGCACTGTATCGTGAGCCAAAAATCTTGTTTATGGATGAAGCCACCAGCCATCTCGATACCACACTCGAAAGCCTCGTCAGCAGTGCTGTGCGTGAATTAAATATCACTCGGATCATCATCGCCCACCGCCCAGAAACCATCGCTACCGCAGACCGGATCGTGGCGTTGAAGCACGGTCAACTTAAATCGGTTGGCTAAGGATTGAGATGCTGTATTTTATGCAACCAATACAAAGTCCTGTTTTAGAAAAAGCAATACCCAATAATAATTCCCAAATGATAAATTTAAAAAAAAGTAAAAAAAGTGTTGATAAAGTAATGATGATTCGTATAGATTAAATACTGTTCTCACGGAAGCCGAGGACACCGGCTTCAGTCCGAACGATAATTATATCAATGAACGTAGTTAATATAGGAAGTAAGTAATATGAAATTATCACTTAAAAAAAATACCGTAATGCAATTGTCTAATGACTTAGACGTCATTCCAATGTCACAAACCAAAGACGTTGCCGGTGGTACTGGCGGATGTTCTGGTACTGCGGAATGTGAAGAGTCAGGTCAATGTCCAACAACTCCGTACATGTGTGACAATCAGTTTACCAATTTGCTGAGATCATGTATGACTTGGTGCTAAGATAAGCCGATTTTGCGCATATCCGTACCAAACTGAGGGGATTTATTCCCCTCATTCGATCTTATAAACAGCGAGGTTTGTAGATAATTGTAATTAAAGGAGCCCCACCAATCATGTCCAAAGATACCCCTCAACAGCACCGTCAAAAGCACAGCATCAAACTCATCAAACAATTGGCAAACAAAGTTGCCAACCATATCAATGACGAATCACACACAGGATTATTAAGCGGCACTAGTGGTCAGTTATTGTTTTTGTTACTAACCGAAAATAACTTACCCGGCACGGTAGACCATCAGTTGCTCCAGCAGCAAATTGAACGCTTGCAAACCAGTTTACAAACCACCAACTTTAATCCTGGGTTAACCTCGGGACTTTGTGGTATCGGCTTGGCTTTTGAGTTTATTCAGCAGGCGTTAGGTGAAAGCGATGATATTAATCAACAACTTGACTTGTCTTTACTGAAAATAATGTCACAACCCGTATGGCAAGGCGAGTACGAGCTGTTGCAAGGGTTAAGCGGTTTTATTCTTTATGCCTTACATCGGCTAGATCACCCCACCGGGCAGCAAGTACTAGATAAAGCGATGCAGCAATTGCTGGCATTAAAAACAGATCAGCCAGACGGTATTGCCTGGGCCACCCGCAATGAATCCCCCTTTAAACTCAATCACTCTTTACAAACAGAGTTCAATTTAAGTTTGGCTCATGGCAATATCGGTGTTTTGGGGGTACTAACTCAAGTTTATCAACGTCAGCCTACAGACGAATTAAAGGCGATCATTCAACAACTTAGCCACTGGCTGTTAAAGCAAGGTTCATTTAATGGACAGGACAGTTATTTTGGTAGTTATGCCGGTGACGCCAATTCGGCACGGCTGGGCTGGTGTTATGGTGATTTGATGAATTCGCTGATGCTTTGGCATTCGGGCAAAGCACTGAATGACTCAAACATGATGACACAGGCCAAAGAGATTGCCTTGTTGGCCGCTCAATATCCACTGGCAGAAAGCCGAGTGGCTGATGCGGGTTTATGTCATGGCGGACTCGGTATTGCTTTAATTTTGGATACATTGCATCAACATATGCAAGATGAAACTTTAAAAATGAGTGCAGACCGCTGGTTTGATCTGAGTTTAAACGCGGTGCAGACTGATGACCAAACCGATGAAACGCTACAGGGGTTTTGGTATTACAACCCAATTGAGGGCAAAAAAGTCGAATGTTTTGGTTTTCTGGAAGGTTATGCCGGTATGGGTATGGCTTTGTTTGCGCCCGCCGGCTTCGATACTGATTGGAAACAATGTCTATTAATTAGGTAGGGAAATAGCATGATTAAAGATACTCATCAAGCAGCAGATTTTTTTGTGATCCGCAGCAATCGCCTTTCTCTTAAACCCTTAATGGCGTGGGATAACAGTGACAGAGCGGTATTGCGTCATCAACTTCAACAATGGTTTGAACAACCGCAAACACAAGAAGCGATATATATTGCCTCTCCCTCGTTATTAGATCGCGCCCAGCAGTGGTATGGCGATCCGGATAGCAAAAAAAGCAAAAAATTCGAGCAGGCGCTGGCCAAATATTTTATCCGCATGACTTCAAGACCCACCCCTTTTGGTTTATTTTCCGGTGTGGGCATGGGCGATATTGGTGAGCAAAACCAGTTAAAATTTACCGGAGCTGATGAGTTCAGCCGTAAAACCCGGCTTGATATGTACTATTTATTTTCATTGCGCTCGCAGCTGGTAGAACAGCAATGGAGAGAGAAAAACCTGCCATTGTTGGCCAACCCAACCACTTATGTGTTGGGGCAGCAGTTACGTTATATTGAAAGCTACCATGCCCAAGACCGATTACATTACCGTTTAAGTTCTGCTGAGAACGACCCTTTTGTCCAGGCAGTGCTTACTACAGCCACAAGCGGTGCTAGCGTGAATGACCTAATTGAATGCTTGTGCCAACTCGATCAGGACATTACCTCTGACGAAGCGGACGGTTATATCGGTCAGCTGGTAGAAGCTCGTTTGCTGATCCCCCAATTACCACTGCCACTGACCGGAGATTCTCCTGACAGTGATTTAAACCACAGTCTGAGCCAAGCTGGATTTAACACCCAGGCACAGACCATTGCCAAAGTGTTGGCGGACATCAATCAATTAGATGCGGCCAAGGTCAATACCCCGGCGGATTATCGTGCGGTACTCAAACAGCTCAAGGCATTACCGTTCCCCGTCACTGAAAGCAAATTATTTCAGGTAGATGTTTATCGCAGCGAACATGAATTAACCCTCGATAAGCAATTATGCCAAAAAGTGTTAAAAGACCTGTCCTTGTTTCACAGTTTAAGCACCCAGAGTGAAAACCCGTTACAGGGTGTGGTTGACAAGTTTAACAGTCACTATGCCGGGCGAATGATGCCTTTAAAAGCGTTTCTTGATGATGAATCTGGCTGGTCAATGGGCAGTGACAAAGGTTTTGCCACGCCGTTGCTTAAAGGGCTTGACCTAAATCAGGCTGGCGGAACCCCACCAGGTGTCACCATTGCAGCGATTGATCGGCTGTTAATGGAAAACATTTCTGCCATGGCTGACCCGTTTGAGCCAGAAATTCGCCTGAGTGAAAAACAAGTTCGAAAATACAGTAATGGTAAGTCAGCGGCATTAGCCAGCTCTGCGGCGATGATGTTGCAACTATATCAAAACACAGCGGGCGAACTTGAGGTATTTTATCGCGGCAGTTATGGTTCTTCGGCAGCAAACCTGCTGGGGCGTTTTTGTCATCTCGATCAACAGCTCCAGAACAAGGTCAAAGATTTGTTAGTGGCGGAAGAATCCCTAGAACCTGATGCCATATTTGCTGAAATTGTCCATTTACCTGAGGGGAGAGTCGGTAATGTGATTGCCCGGCCTATATTGCGTCAGTATGAGATCCCATTTTTAACCGACAGTACACTCGATGATGAGTTTCAAATTCAGCTAGATGATCTGCTCATTTATGTCGACGCGGGCATGGTCAAACTCTGGTCTAAACGCCATCAAAAACGCATTATTCCACGATTATCTTCGGCCCATAATTATGGTTCTCGCAGTCTGGGGATCTACACTTTCTTGTGTATGGTACAAAATCAAACTACCAGTAATTTGCGTTTTAATTGGTCAAATATTTTTGATTCGGCCACTTACCTGCCAAGAATAAGATTTGGCGATTTGATTATTGCCAAGCGACGCTGGCGGATTAAACGCGAGTTATTAGTAGCGATTGAGCAAGCAAGCCCAGCCAAACGTGCGGGCAAACTAGAACGATTAAAACAGCAACATCATATACCCCAGTGGATAAGTTATACCTCAGGCGATAACTTTTTGCTGCTTAATTTGAACAACCCGGTGATGCTTGAAGTGTTACTGGCTGAAACCCAAGGTCGAGCCTGGGTACAGTTTGAAGAAGTGCTGGAAGCGGAATTTAGCAGTGGAGTATCGCTAGATGATGCACCTTTAAGCCATGAAGTGATTGTGCCACTGCTAAACAAGCCTAGCAATACACCACAAGTTAATGCAGCCACGCCCAAACGGAAAATAGTGGCTGATGATATTGTCCGCAGTTTTAGTCCGGGCAGTGAATGGCTCAGTATGAAAGTCTATATGGGTAATAGTTCGGGAGAACGATTACTGGCGGAAAATATCTTGCCGTTGGTCAGCCAATTTAACCAGCAGGGTTTAATTAGTCACTTTTTCTTTTTACGCTATGGCGATCCAGATTGGCATTTGCGGCTACGTTTTAAAGGTGATCCGGCGGTATTGTTGACTCAAGTTTTGCCCAAGTTACATCAACAGCTTGATCCACTGCATCAAAGTGGCCTGATCCAAAGCTTGCAACTGGACACCTATGGGCAAGAAGTTGAGCGTTATGGTGGTGCGGCGGCAATCAATGTGGCTGAACACGTTTTTCATACCAACAGTTTGTTGTGTTTGCAATTGCTACATCTGCTGGCCGAAATCCCAGATGATTATCGCTGGCGTTCGGTGGTGGTCGGTTGTGATACGATCATGTCTGCCTTTGGTTTGACACTGGAAGATAAACTCGAACTGGCAACCCAATTGAGTCAAGGTTTTGGTCGAGAATTTGGTGATTCTGCGGCATTAAGAAAACAAATGGGGGTTAAATATCGCCAGCTTGAAGCGCAGATCAAAGCCGATTTATCCGCCAAGCAAAACGAAAAGCAAAGCGATGAAACCATGCTCGGCTGTATTCGGCTGATTGAGGACAATAAAACCCGTTTACTGGCTGATGCCAAACAATACCAAACCTTAGCAGCAGCCGGACAATTAGATAAACCGCTGATTAATATCATTGATGCGATTTTGCATATGTTTAACAATCGCATGTTTGTTGCTTATGGCAGACAACAAGAATTTGTGGTGCACGAGTTACTCAGAAGGTATTACGAATTTTGTTATCATGCAGCGAAAAGAGCGGATTAACTGCCGCAGGACCCGCTAATTTGACTCCCTGACAAAAACAGGCTCACTTTGGTGATCCTGTTTTTTTTGACTCCAACTGTTGCACTTTTTGTATCAACGCCACCGTACGTTCAAGCACTTGTGCCTCCAAATCACGATGAATATCTAACAGTTTCAGTTGATTTTGTACGCGTACCAGCAGTTCATGTTTATTAATCGGTTTGCTGAGATAATCATTGGCACCGACATTAAAGCTTTGCACCATATCAGTCACCTGATTCTTAGCGGTTAAAAAGATCACTGGTAAATTATTGAACGAATGGGTTTTACGCAAGGTGCGGCACATCTCGTAACCAGACATTCGAGGCATCATAATATCCAACAAAACCAAATCAAACGGCTCACCCTGTTTGATGATTTGCAAAGCTTGCGAACCATTTGATGCTTCGACCAGTTGATAATTTTGCTGTGATAAATGGTTGTAGAGGACTTGCCGATTCACTGGCTCATCATCTACCAACAAAATACGCCACGGTTTGGTATCACTATTAACAATATCAGTAATAATATCAGTAACAATATTAGTAACGGGTTCAGTCACGCCAAAGTCGTGTAACCGCGAAACAGTTTGACTGCTGGCTTTAGATGTTACAGGGATACAGCTTGCTTTAGGCAATAAAAAACTAAAACACGACCCTTCACCCGGCGTCGACACCACTTCAATCCGGCTGCCATGTAATTCAATCAATTGTTGACTCAAAGACAAGCCTAAACCAGTGCCACTGTGGATCCGCTCGGTATGACCTTCAAGCTGTTCAAACGCATCAAAAATACTGTCGAGTCGATCGGCTTCAATACCGATGCCGGTATCACTAACGCTAAGGGTTAATCCCTCATCACTGCCAGTAACAGACACGGTAACATGACCCACATCAGTATACTTGATGGCATTACCGACTAAATTATGCAGCACTTGCAACAAGCGGTTTTCATCTACCTCAACAAACGCAAATGACTTAGGTACATCATTGACCAAATGCAGTGCTTTATTGCTCAGCAGCGGCCTAGACAAGGTTAAAACCACCTCAGTCAGGCTATACAAATCAACCGATTGCATCTGCAAAGTCAGCTTGTGGTCTTTGAGCTTGGAGAAGTCCAGAATGTCATTAATCAGATTCGCCAGCCGTTTACCACTGGCAGCCACCATAGCAAGGTTGTCATTAGCCTTATTAGGTAGTTGACCCGCAGCTCCGTCCATCAAGGATTCTGCCAGCCCGATAATACCATTCAATGGGGTGCGTAATTCATGGGAGGTATTGGCCATAAATTCATCTTTGAGTTTATCCATTTGTTTGAGTTTTAACACCACAGAACGCTCATACCGCACTTGTTTACGATGAGCAGCAACAAAAGCCAAAATCACGCCAAGCAGCACCAGCACATAAAACCCATAAGCCCATCGGGTTTGCCACCACGGCGGTAAAATGGTGATTTTCAACGACTTACCCTGCTCATTCCAATAACCACCACTGTTACTGGCTTTAATCCGCAAGGTATAATCACCAGCGGGTAAATTGGTATAGGTTGCCCACCTTTTTTTCGCACTGGTATAAATCCAATCCGGGTCTTGACCTTGCAGTTGATAAGCATATTGGTTTTTCAACGGATTGTTAAAATGTAACGCGGCAAACTCAAACGATATCAGCTTATGCTGGTGACCCAGAGTTAACGATTGCAACTCATTGATACTTTTGGGTAAGGTGAATGAAGGGCTTTTTGTGGTATTATCCGCCGATTCTTTCATTGAGCGCACTGGTACGGTTTGATTGTTGAGCAAAAAATCAGTCAAAACCACCTCAGGCAGCTGAGTATCGTCAATAATATTCTCAGGGTAAAAATGATTAAACCCGTTAATCCCGCCAAAAAACACTTCACCACTAGCACTTTTATAGTAAGCCACTTCGCTAAACTCATTGCTTTGTAGACCATCATTGACATCAAAATTTGTAAACAGCTCAGTGATGGGGTCAAACATCGACAAGCCCTTATTGGTGCTCAACCACAATTGCCCCTGATCACCTTCAACAATGCCATAAACCACATTATTGGCCAAGCCGTCTTGTACTGAATAGTGGCTAAAACCTTGCAGCCTTGGATCAAACTTATTGAGCCCGCCACTAGTCCCCACCCAAAGCATGCCGTTTTTGTCTTGGGTAATAACAAATATATTGCTGTTGCTCAAACTCTGCTCATTGCCTGCTTGGTGTTTAAAAGTGACAAAACCTTGACCATCAAATCGGTTAAGTCCGTCACTAGTGCCCACCCACAATAACCCCTGTGAATCTTCAAAAACAGTCGAAATGCTATTATCGCTCAGACTGTCGGGGTCAGCTGGTGAATGTTGGTAACGGGTAAAATTTTGCTGTTGTGAATTAAAACGATTGAGTCCACCGCCATCAGTGCCAATCCAAAGCAATCCTTTTTTATCGATATAAAGCATACTGATAACATCAGAACTTAAACTGTCAAGATCGGATGGCTGATGTTTAAAATGGTCAAGATCGCCTGTTTCTGGGTTATACCTGAACAATCCATCAGCACCAAACCATAGATTACCAGCGTCATCTTGCTGAATACCAGAAACAGGACCACGATTCAAATTGTTAGGCGACTGATGTTTAAAATCCACAAAACCGCTCACTTTATCTGAATACTGAGTTAACCCTTCATCTGTGCCTACCCACAGCGTACCACTACTATCTTCCAAGAAAGACCAGACAAGATTGTGACTCAAGCTTGTGGGGTTATCGGGCTGATGTTTGACGTGACCAAAGCGTTGTTTTTGGCTGTCGAACTGATTTAAGCCACCACCATAGGTCCCGATCCAAATTAAACCCCGACTATCCTGATAGATAGTTCTGACACTATTAGTACTCAAACTGTGCGGATCTGTCTTGTTATGCGTAAAATGAACAAAGCTTTGTTTTAGCGGATCATACCGATGAAGCCCTCCACTATTTGAGGCTACCCATAACATGCCGTCGGCATCTTCATAAAGACCGACAACGGAACCTTTGCTGAGACTGCTAAGCTCATCTTGATAATTGATAGAGGTGAATACTTTACCATCAAAATAATTGAGCCCTTCAGATGTACCCAACCAAAGACCATCCTTTGAGTCCCTTAACAACGCATAAACAATATCATCGTTTAAACTGTGAGGGTTTGACGGCGAGTGTTTATAATGGCTGAATCGTTGCTGGCGAATATCAAAGTGATTTAAACCACCACGGGTGCCAAACCAAAGATCGCCGTTAGCATCCTCACTCATTGCATAAATCGTATTGTTGCTGAGGCTATAGGGATCATCCGAGTCATGGCTGAAATGCTTAAACTGTCCTGATGACTCATCAAGTAAATTCAATCCCCCATATATTGTGCCGACCCACAGCGTGCCCCGGCTATCTTGAAAAATTGAAGCGACTTCATTATCACTTAAACTATGAGGGTTTGATTCGTCGTGTTTAAAAACCACAAAACGTTCAGTTTCAGCGTCAAACCGATTTAATCCGCCTTTATAAGTGCCAATCCATAAGCGACCTTTAGTATCCAAATAGAGCCTAGAAATATCATTGTTTGACAGTGATCCCGGATTGGCTGGGTCATGGCTGAAAACCTTAAAAGTATAACCGTCATAGCGATTAAGACCATCCTCAGTGGCAAACCACATAAAACCTTGACGGTCCTCAACGATATTGCGCACACTGTTTTGTGATAAGCCATCTGCAATGGCTAAACGGTCAAAGTAAGCGCTAGATTCAACAGAGGATTCAAGGGATGAGCCAAAAGAATAAGCAGAAAAACAGCCGAGGAAGAAACACAGAGTCATTACCGAGCGCATAGGCATTATTATCATTGTATATTGATTCAAGACACTGATTATATATAAATCAGACAAGCTAAGACAGCAAATTAAACACCTTTTCTTAACATACAATACTAATAGTTAACAATTACCCATAACTTGTTTTCTTATACCAGACATGACTCAGATGAATAATGCAGTTCAAGCAAAGCAAACGCCATAGCTCTGACTTCGCTGGCAGGGTCGTGATTGAGCAAGGTTTCTATGCGTTGTTTATAGCTTCGACGAGTATCGGCACTGGTGATGGTTTTGAGCGCTTCTTCGCGAATTTGCGGCTCTTCGTTAGCCAAAAATCGCTCTAATGGAGGTAATTTATCTTGTTGCAGCTGACCTTCAAGCAGATTCAACATACTGATAATATTATCTTTATGTTCTCTTTCGTTGCATTCGAGCAGTTCGCTATACAACTGCTCAATGACGGTTTGATTGAGTAACGAAGACTCCATCGATATTGCAGCGCGAAGTCCTTCAAGGCGTTGACCACGACACAAATCAGTGTCTTCAAACAAGTTTAGAAAGTATTGCTGGGTTTGACGTTCAAGTGCGGCTTTATCTTCGTCTTGACTGCTGTGCTCATCACTCTTTTCGCTAAGGTAGCTAAAGTCGCAATACCACAGTTTCTTATCCGTCTCTGGCAGTACGCAATCCTCAGCGTCAGTGGTTAATACCGCAATCGGTTGGGACAATGCCTGCTCATCCAGCAGTGCCGAATCAAGCAGTACCGAATCAAGCAGTGCCGCATCATGCTCAACCGACTTAGCCTTCGACCAACTTGATAACAACCACCCTGCTGCAAAACTTGCCAAACAATAAATTATTTCCATGTTCCCTACTCCACCGTCTTATTGTAAAAAATCCGTCACCCTTGTAAGCGGACATCATCATAAGATTTTTACTCAAGCAGATAAATGCGATATTTAGCGTTTGAGGTGTAAGCGATCACCGACAAGGTAATTGTGATAATGGCTGGGTTTATAAGGCTTATTACTTGGCAAACAGCTCTGATTCAATATCCCTAAAGCCTTTAAACTCTAATGCATTACCGGAAGGATCTGCAAAAAACAGAGTCCCTTGCTCACCGGGCTCTCCTTTAAACCGCACGTAGGGTTCAATGATAAAATCATCAATAAAGCCACTGACTTTTTCGGCGAACACTTCCCAATCAGCAAAGTTCATCACCACACCAAAGTGAGGTATCGGCACCCCATGGCCATCCACTGGATTAGAAATCTGATTGATCTTCCCGGTTTTACCTAGTTGAGGATTGAGGTGGGTAACAAACTGATGACCGAACATATTAAAATCTATCCAGTTTTCTGTGCTCCTGCCCTCGCTAAAGCCCATTTTGACGCCATAAAATGCTCTGGCTTCATCAATATCACGAACTTGTACGGCTATGTGAAAAGGTGTTAATGGCATGGTAGACCTCTATTGTTGTTTTTGACTTGTTTTTGGAGAGAATTACTGCTGAGTATACAAGGTATGTATACTTGGATATACCAAGCTATACTTGGTCAATTTTGTGCATATAATGCACACTACTATATGTCATGTCGTACAAAAAACGAACCCATTTAAAATACAGAATTTTACTGAGCGATTTCTGCCATCACGCCACCGGTGAGTGTTAATAAATCATCGGGGCTCAATTGAATTTCTAACCCTCTGCGGCCAGCACTAACGTAAATTGTAGGGTAATGTTGAGCAGATGAATCAATGATAGTTCTCAGGCGTTTCTTTTGCCCAAGCGGGCTGACTCCACCTAAAACATAACCTGTCGAACGTTCAACATCAGCCTTGTCAGCCATCGCCGCCTTTTTTGCACCGGCAGCCTTTGCAATGAGTTTCATGCTTAACATGGATGAAACCGGAATGACGCCGACGACTAATTCATTGCTATCGAGAGACACTACCAAGGTTTTAAAAACCCTCTGCTCAGCTACCCCCATTTTCTCGGCGGCTTCATGTCCGTAAGATCCACTTGATTCATCATGAGCGTACTCATGTACCTTGTGTGAAACTTTACTCTTCTTCGCTACAATAATGGCTGGTGTCATTTCAATGTCATTATTTTATATTGTGAATGAACGAATTCTGCTATTTCTCGCGAATGCCCTTTGCGTCTAGTCTTCTAAACCCGCGATATAAGTATCAAAACTCATCAGCGCATTTAATTCTTGCGGATTATCAAGTTTAATCTTGGCAATCCAACCGGCTTCAAAGGGTGAGTCATTCACTGATTCAGGACTATCATCTAACACTTCGTTAACAGCGATCACCACACCCGATATTGGTGCATATACATCCGATGCCGCCTTAACTGACTCCACTAATGAAAAAGTCTCACCCGCTACTGTGGTATCCCCTTCTTCTGGAAGTTCGACAAATACCACATCCCCTAATAACCCTTGAGCATGTTCGGAGATACCCACAGTCACAGTGCCATCGCCATTGTCTTTCACCCACTCATGGGACGCGGCAAACTTATAATTACGCTCAACTGAACTCATTTGTTTTTTCCTATTTTAATAACTTAATTAATCGTTAGCAACACAAGGGGATTTTTGCACATAGATTTTGTACTGGCTAGCCCTAACCAGTCCTCACTCAACTTACCGATTATTCAATGATTAACAAATTTGTCCCGCTGTATTGACTTTACAATTGTTCTGATCGAATATACTGCGCCCTGCAAAATCCCGCAGGTCTTTGATTAACAATAACAATTTGTAGATATATAAAGAAAATGGAAATAGTAGGGATTGCCATCATATTGGGTGCATAACATTACCCCCAAATGCGATGGCTTACGAGACACAGTAAATTAACAACACGTTGCAACACCTTGCAGCGTCTGTATCTGGATATTGTGGGTTAGTAGATTTACATTAAATTTCAACTTTCTAAAAATTATTTAAAGGATATTTATGAATAAAAGCACTTCCACTTTCGGCATAGCCGCATTATTGCTATCCACATCGGCATTTTCTGAGACTCTAACTTTTTCTGGCGCAACTCATTGCGCTGAAGATGTTCAACTAAAAGCAAAAGCTTTTACCAAATTGACTCAGCAGCAAGGTGCTTTAGCTGCGCATACGCTGGTCGCTAGTGAAAATACAGGTCCTATAGAGCAAGGCTATTTTGCCTACGACCCGCAATTTGAAAGAACCAGTCGCAAGTTTAATTGCAGCATTCCTTTAACCGCTGACATAGCCAATGTGAATGTTGCTGTCTATGGTCTGGTTTCAGGTTTGAATCAATCTTTTGGCGGTTGTTCCCTCTCACGTATGCGCCGAATAAGTGATGGCGGTCAATTCAAATGGTTCCGCTATGGGGCAAATCTGGGCTTCGATTGGATCAGTATCGCGGATAAAAATATTCAAGGAGAACAGTTTGTCTACTACACTGGCAGCCTTAATAACAATTATGAAGACCATACCACCTTGGAATTAAAGTGTCGTACGACATGGGATCACGGTAGTGTTTCGGTAGGGCAAATCACTCTAACCTACTAGTTCTGCTTGCAACCACACTACCCAGCACAAAGCAAATACCTGAATATCGGCGTTTGCTTTCGTTTAACAATTAAGAAAAGCAAAAGGTAACTATTCAGCTTGTGGATAACGATAGATAAACAAAACGCTTTTCCACAAGGCAATCTCAAAAACAAGCCGATTTACGGTAGGATGTGGTGAGCCAGAGGCGAAACCCATCGCAATTAGGCAATAAACGATGATATTTCAGGTGTTTTCATCCAATTGATGACCTCAATACTCAACGTGATTTATCACGCCATGGTATTTTTCAGGTGCTGTTTTCGCTGCAAGATTTTGCCGAAGCGGCCCATCAGGTCAGTGGTTTGCCTTTTTGTCGATTACCCCAAGATATGGTAGTGGGTGGCAGTCGGCCAGCCAAATTTGATTTATCAGTATTTATTTCACCGACACAAGAGCGCATCAGTGGTTATATAAACTATGCCACCAGCTTGTTTGCGTCAGATTCGATCAGCCGAATGATAACGATTTATCAACGAGTGCTCGAAGCACTGGTGACCGACACTCAGCAGTCGATTGGTTCAATTGCCTGTTTATCTCAAGCACAAAACGAGACCCTGCTATATGATTGGTCAGGGTATAATGCCGTTACGCCAACCGCCCCAGTAGCGACTTTACATCAAGCATTTGAAGCACAAGTGGCCAAAACACCCCAAAGCGCTGCACTGGTGTTTGAAAATGTTCGGTTAAGCTATCAACAGTTGGATCAACAAGCCAATCAGCTGGCCGATTTAATTCAGTCCCAATATCATCAGCGTTATCAACAAGCTATGGCTGCTGGCACACCGATAGCCCTTTATTTAGATCGCAGTGTGACTATGGTGGTCAGCATTTTGGCAGTGTTAAAAGCCGGTGGCGCTTACGTACCGCTATCGCCAGAACACCCCAAAGCCCGCAGCGAATTTATACTCAACGACATTCAAGCCCCTTTTGTACTCACTGACTCGGTATATGCGCCAAAGCTGCGCGATTGGCTCAGTCAGCTTGAGCAGTTAAATACCAAAGTATTGATTGCAGCGCAATTACCTCAAGATTTAGCGGCGCAAAATATCAACTCACCTTTAACCTTACAAAGCTGTGACACCGATTTGGCGTATGTGATTTACACCTCAGGCACCACCGGGCAACCCAAAGGTGTGGGTGTTAGCCATGGGGCCAGTGTGTTAAGAAATTTGGATATGGCGCAACAAGGCCAGACTGAGCAAAACTGCTATTTATTGACCACCAATTATATTTTCGATGTCTGTGTTTCTGATTTATTTAGTCATTTACTGGTGGGTGCAACGGTGGTGTTGACCCGCTCTGTCTTTGATGTCGCCGAAATTCAGCATTTATTGGCGACTCACCCGATCAATGCCTGTCATTTTGTCCCCAGTCAATTTTCGGCGTTTATGGCAGGCCAAAGTGAACCGCTATCGCTGGCACGGCTGTACTTTAGTGGCGAAGATTTAACCCCGGCACAGTTAACGCAGATTGATTTTAACCAAACTCAGGTGATCAATTATTACGGCCCTACCGAAACCGGAGAAGCCACCAGTTATATTGTCCCGGATGTACATGGGGCACATATTATTGGTCGGCCATTGGCGGGAGTGCAAGTTTATGTAGTACAAAATGGACAGACATTGGCCCCAGTGGGGACACCGGGAGAGCTATATATAGGCGGTATCGGTTTGGCTGAGGGCTATTTTAATCGTCCGGATTTGACCCAAGCCGCTTATATTGTCACCCATAAAGACTCTCCTCTAGTGACAGACAAGCTAAAAATTGATTTGGCCACCCTGCTCCCGACTTATATGCTGCCTGCCAGTTTTACCCAGATTGCCGCGATACCGCTGACAATCAATGGCAAACTGGACAGGCGGGCATTGCCTAACCCGGTTTTTGTCAGTGATGTCGCCTATGTCAGGCCGCGTAATCAGCTGGAGCAACAATTATGCGACATTTGGCAAGCCACCTTGGAAGTCGAACAAGTCGGCATTTATGACCGCTTTTTCGATATTGGCGGTAATTCAATCATCGCCATTCGCTTGACGGCGGTGATGCGCCGGACATTAGCCATGGATATCCCTTTGGTTTTGCTATTTGAGCAACAGACCGTTGCCGGGATTGCTGGTGGTTTGATGGCGAATGGTTTGATGCCGAATGGTTTGATGGCGAAGCTTTAGGTTGATATTGACGGTTGGCCAAGGACTCAGATGAAGGGCTGGATGGGATTATAGTGCCTCATATTGGTTTGCCACATGGCAGCAATACTCGTTTGTATTTTTTGACTATAACCCACCAATCGTTAATATTTTTTTGAATAAATCATTATTTTTATCGCTTAACATACGCGATACGGTGTAATGGTTTTTACTTTTCACAAGCATAAATTCATGCGAGCTTTTGGCCACTTTTAACTTTTCTGCATAGTCTTTTGACTGTTGAATAAACTCGTCGGTTTCATCATCACCGACAGCAACAATAGCATGTGGGAAATCATTAATATCACTAAACATCGGGCTCAAGCTAGTCACGTCATCATTTGATAGTTTTACAGATGTGTTCAAATACGATTGCTTCATTTTGGTTAAATCATAAAGTCCACTAAGCAGAGCTACACCTGAAATACTCTTTCGTATCTGCTGACTCCAATCATACTCAAGAATTTTTACTGCTAGAAACGCGCCTACAGAATGCCCACAAATCACAATATTGTCGGGATTTCCGTTCCATCGACTAATGTTTTGAGAAATCCAAAGAAAAGCCTTACTATTCTGATCGACAATTTCCTTAACACTCACCATTGGTGCCAAATCATAATTGATCAAAGCAACAGTACACCCTGAATTAACAAAAGGCTTTGCGATATAATTATACTGCCTTTTATCGAGCGCCCTGAAGTAACCACCGTGGATGAAAACAATCACTGGTGCATTCGGATGTGCCGCTGGAAATATATCCACTTTCTGACCAGCAGTATCTCCATAGCTAACATCAAGTGAATTCTTTAAAGTTAATCTAGCAATATGACTTTGCACTGCATTAATGAGCAGGTGAACCCCACCCAAAGGATGTCGCTTACGAAGATTAAATTGTTCATCATAATTTAGCATCAATAAGTACCTTTAATTTTAACTTCAGAGTCAAATACCAAAGCGGAATATATTATGGGACATTCGTTTCAGTTAATATCAATTTTAGTACAAATTTTTGATAGTGTCGTTGCTATCCCGCTTGCTGCACGCCTCCATAAAGGGATTATTTTACCGAATAGAGATAAACTCACATTACTTGATAAGATGTTGATATTACTCAAGAGTCTCTTCGTTAAACCGCTGTTCTATTTTGTTGGCGATGTCTATTACTGTAATAAAAAATGGTGAATGGGCTCATTAAATGTGGTAACCATTTGGTGACACGCGCCCGAACAAACGCTGTCGCTTATGAACAACCTATCGATGATGGGAAAATAAAACGCGGTAGGAAGCGTATTTACGGTAAAAAATCGCCCTTAAATCACTCTTTGATCAGCTGTCGGGCTGGACAGAAGACGATAGCCCTGTTTACGGTGAAAAAAATACCAAAATTCGTTATTTGGTGAAAGATCGCCTTTGCCGTCCTGTGGGGAAAACCGTCCGATTCGTTTTGGTTGAACATCCAACACGCAGTCGCTGTATCTTCATGACAACCGACTTGGCTCTAGCTGCCATTGAGATCATCCAGATTCACGGACTGCGCTTCAAAATTGAGTTTGCCTTTAAGCAATTGGTTCATATACTCGGGGGATTTGAGTATCACTTTTGGATGAAAGCGATGAAACCGCTTCACCGAGGTCAAGGCAATCAACATCTTCACCGGGAAGATGCCGATTATCGTCGTCGGGTCAGCCGAAAAATTAAAGCTTATAATGTCTTTGTTTTTGCAGGCATTGTCGCACAAGGATTGCTACATTATTTAGCGGCTTGTCATGTCGATCTGGTCTGGCAGTCATTTGGCTCTTGGTTGCGAACGATCCGACCAAACTTAGCCCCTTTCGAACTGGTTGTCTCCATTGCTCTACGCCACAGCTTCGGTGAATTTCTCTGGGCCAACAAAAAAACGCATGCCCTTGCGCAATTTATTACCGAAAGATTAGATTCGACGCGGGTAATGCTCTTTCGAGCGGTTGGCTAGTCTCACCATTCGTTAGTTCGGTCATTTTGATTGATAATTGAATATTCCTGAGCGTCGGGCGGCCTTACCACGACTTAAAGAACGAAATGGTTTGATAATGCGGTTTGTGGAGGACCGTCTCGGCGCGATGGTTGACGAAGGCAACACAGCGATGTCTTCGACACGGATCGCGGCGAGGACGCCCCTCCTACATAAGGGTCACGTAATCGTCACCCTTAATAACACAATATGGTCAGAACCCAAACACCGGTTACCGATTCAACCCATAACGGCCGTTAATTGAAATAAAACTCCCGACTCACAAGTACTTAAAGCATGATGAAGTTAAACCCGGATTCACTGCCAAGGGATTGTCTGAGGTCAGGGAAAAACTTGCAATCAATAAACTCAGCGACGTTCAACATGATGCTTATGATTTACACTTGCATGGCCTCCATCGCTAGGCCAGCCTGCTTGAAACTTACTATGCAATCCCCAGACGCAAAGGAAAAGAAGAAAAGTGATACAGAAGCGGAGATTTAAATTATTGTTGAAGAACACAGGTTTTAATACCCGGCCGAGACGTAGGATAAGGTGGTTGTGACAGGAAAAAAAGACTAACACCGCAGACTGATACCAACCTGACTGACGGGTAAACCTGACAGGCAATAACACTAAGTTAAACGGATAGCTTGCTGGCACCCTTTTTGCGGTTTTTTGCAAAAAGGATGACAGTTGACAATTTGCGGTTTTAATGATTTGTTAGAGCCTACGCAGCCAAGCCCACTACTGGATCCGCTGGCGAAACGATAAACTTACCGTCGACACCTAATGTCGATACGGACTTATAGTCACCCCAAAAGAATTGTTAAGCCAAAAATTAAGCGGTATCAGTATCAAAAGCGGCCACCATTTCCCGCCATATTAAGTGACTTAGTGAATATTGGTCTCATTGGGAAGCAACTCCTTTTCTCTTCTGCCCCCCTTTAAACATTCCAGACCGACCCCATCCCATATACCTAGCCAGACACTAATGTCCTATATGGGTTGTGATTTAATTAACGAGTAAAAACAGTTTAGAGTTGCGAAAAAAGTAGTAACCCATTAGTATTTTCATCAATACAGTTTACTTAAGAGTGAATCTTATGGTTCAAATGCATCCAGAATATATTATAGACACTCATCAAAAAACCAAAGCAGTAGTATTACCTTATGAGGAGTGGGAGCAAGTACTCAAAGCCTTGGAAGAGTTAGACGATATTCATGCTTACGACAAAGCAAAGTCACAACCATCAGAACCAATTTCTTTTGCACAAGCTCTAAAAGAAATAAAATAAAATAATATGCACTACGAAATACTGATTGAAAAAAGCGCTCAAAAATCTCTGGCAAAGATTCCTAAGTCAGAACAACCCAAAATAATCCAATCCATTGAAAGCTTGTCCGATAATCCAAGACCCCATGGTTCGAAAAAACTGAGTGGTCGAGATGGTTGAAGAATTCGGATAGGCAGCTATCGAGTTATCTACGAAATTAAAAACAACCAATTGATTGTCTTGGTTTTATCAATTGGGGATCGCAAAGAAATCTACAAAAATAAAAGATAACGAATAAGGTTAAACGGAACGGGTAAAGCCACTTTTCCTGAGTTCAAATGTGGTCAGGTGGTTGCGGGGGAAAGAAAGATTAACGCCACAGCTATATGATAGTTTAAATTCCGATTAAATTCGAAAACCCTACATTTCGCGACCCCTTTGCCCTTAAAGTCCAAGCCACTATGGAAGTGGTCAGAGTTTGCTGTCAACTCAAAACTGCAAAATGGAGTTCTCCCATCTTATTCTTCAACCTGCTTCTCTTTTAACTTAGCCATAAACTCATTGAGTGCTTTAAGCTTCTTTTTATCCTCCGGCCTAATCGAATTATTTTCGCCCATCCAGAGGACTTGAACGCGGGCCTTTTCAAGGTAGAACAAAGCGTTGGTATATTGCTTCAGCAGCCAAGGCGGCTTTAAAAGCTGTCGATGCATTGTCCGTTTGACCGAGTTGCATATAGATATTGCCCAATCTGGTATGTGAGACAGAAAGGTCATGCTGAAACTCGGTATTGGTCGGATCTTGCCCGGCCAGCCTTTCACTAATAACCTGAGATGCCTGAAAGGCCGTCAGTGCACTGTCCGTTTGACCGAGCCGCAGATAGATATCGCCCAATTTGCTATGGCGGTAATGATTTGTTCTGTACGGCCTTGATTGATGAAATAGCGGATCGCTGCATTGACAAAGCGGGATTTGGCCGAATTTGGTGTGCAAAGCACGACCAGCACACGAGTAGATTGCAAGGAATCAATAACAGATGGCCCCAACACCTCATTTACCGCCAGCTCTTATTCATCGCAAAAAACAGGGTGGATGTAGGCAGGGATCTTTTCGCCACGACAATTTACTTCACCCACTAATTCAGTGGGTATCTCGTAAGACAGGATCGTTTGTTGCAACCAGCTTGCCCCACAGCCTGCCTTGAACCTTATTATCATTGCCATGATAAACAATGTACGCATAGTAGTTTTTATTGTCACTATCCAATTTTGAGTACCAAATACAACCAAGTTTGCACTTAATAATAGCAGTTATACTTTCCATGTCGACAGCCAAAAAAAGCGAAATCATCCATATTCAGGGATAAATTAACTCAAAGCTTGATTGAAATGGCAGTTCAATTTATCTCAGCGAGGACGCAGGGCAATAACACCTAAGCTAGAACACCTAAGCTAGATGAGCGTCTTGTTATAGATGCCCGACGATCCACCGCTATGGCGTTTTAAATCGATTCAACGGCAATATCTGGTTGGTTTGAGCTGCTATACGTCGGGCCTGACGGATTTGCTGCGACGCTATTGGTTGGCTTTTCACAATTGCAGGCAGGCGAAATCCTTCTGTGGGTGAACAGAACTCTATCGGGGTTAGCCAAGCGTCAAAGTTTCTAATTTCTGTGCTTCCTCCAGGTTCTCTAAATTGATTAATCTTATCAGTGCTTTACCACACGCCTTGCAACACTGCTGCTCTTCCTTGCTCGCAACGTACTCCTTCCAGTCAATTTTTCAACCATGGATGGTTGAATGCAATTGCGAAAGGATGCATGGCAATTGTATCAACTTTCTGGCAGGCCGCCTGACCCAAATGTGCCCGTGCTTTATCCAACTTTTCCCGGCAACAGCCATGGTAAATGCCGACAAACTGGTATTGCTGCTTGTTTGGTATAGGGATATGAGAGAGCAGCCGTTGCATAAATTCATCGTGCTTAAGCTTCAGGTATTCGGTTTGCTTGGTTTGATGGGACTTGTAGCGGAATCGGACTCTATCCTCAGTGACGTTAATGATTTGTGCGTTCTTGATGGCACCACCCCGGATATACCGGGCCAGGTATTTGGCCACCCCCTCACCGTGCTCGTAGGGTTTGACGCAGTGGATCACCCATTCTTTACGACCCAGCTTATTGCACAGGTTGATCACCCCTTGCCCTATCATGTCGGTTGGCACGACGAGTTCGCCCTTCTTTAATGCGGTCTTTATCCCGTCCAGAAATTTGCCGCGAAATATCTGCTTCATCACACCGGCAGGTAAAAATGCTTTACGCTTAGGGGTTTGCCATTCGCCCGCTTTATCGAGGCCACCATGACTGATAAGGCAGTGAATATGGGGGTGCAGTGTCAGGTTACGTGCCCAGGTATGCAGGGCCAGCAGCATACCCGGCGCTGCACCGAGATATTGCTTATCTGCCGAGAGTGTCTTGATGGTCTGATTTATCGACTGAAAGAGCAACGTGTGGCAGATTTCGCGGTTGAATCTCCAGATATCGAGCAAATCATAAGGCAGCGTAAATACCCAATGGTGGTGAGTGCAATCGAGTAACAACGATTTGGCTTGTTGCAACCACTGCTCGGTTTTCATCGCGTTGCATTGCGGGCAACCGCGATGCCGACAGCTGTTATACCAGACGCCATTTAAGTGGCCTTCCTCACAATAGATTGCATGACCACCCAACGCTTGGGTACGACAGGCCATCATTTTCTCTACTGCTTTCATTTGATAAAGCGGCATCTTGTGGGTTTGCTGATAATCGAAGTAACACTTGTTTAAAAAGTGCTGCACAGTATTTTCTTTCATCTTCTAAGGGTAGAAGATGACTGTTCATTTATCCAGCAGATGAAGCGGAATAACTGGTCGGTTATCCAGTGAATATTAGGGGGCTTCTCCGAGCTTGCTCGGCATATATAACACCGCATTCAGGGGCTTGTCCCCTGAAATGCTTTGTTATGGCTAATATTGAGGGTCAAAACAATCAGACCAAAAGACATCTGTAGATCACTTCTTGACAAATAGGGGAAATTCACCTGTACTTCCTCTTGAGACACTAATGGCGTTAGTCAAGTGGGTGGCCAAATATCATGAACGAGTCATTGCCGACAGTTCATCCCCTTCAGGAAGTTCCAGTTTTATGGGACCAGCTCCCGCTTTCTCAGCAAAAGCACCTTGTGGCCATATTGGCACAATTGACGAAGCAACAACTTCAGACACCCCGGACCAGGCAGGGGAAGAACGATGAGTAATGCAATAGAAACATCTGGAGCACCACACAGATCCAACAAAATCACTTCGGATCACCTGAACCGACAAGCCATTGTCTATGTACGTCAGTCAACATTGCATCAAGTTGAAAACAATCAGGAGTCAACCCGCTTACAATATGCACTGAGGGACAAGGCCTGTCAACTGGGCTGGCCCAAAGAACGCATCGTCGTTATTGATGAAGACCTTGGGCATTCAGGCGGTTCCACAGAAGACCGCTTCGGCTTCCAGCACCTGGTCGCCGAAGTCTGCCTGGGTCATTGTGGCATCGTATTGAGTCTGGAAATATCACGGCTGGCACGCTCTTGCAGTGACTGGTATCAGCTGCTGGAAAATTGTGCCAGGTTCGCTACACTCATTTGTGATCAGGATGGCATTTATGATCCGGCGACATACAATGATCGACTCTTACTGGGGTTAAAAGGCACAATGTCGGAAGCCGAGTTACATATCATAAAACAGCGGATGTCTGAGGGAAAGCGGGCCAAGGCACTCAGGGGGGAATTAGGTCTGAGAGTACCCATAGGCTACATTCGCCGCCCCTCGGGAGAGGTCATCAAAGACCCTGACGAACAGGCTCAACTGGTGATTGAAAGCGTTTTTGAGACTTTTGAACGTAAGCGCTCGATCAATAGTGTGTTCAGGTATCTGGTTGAACAGGATATCCGGATGCCATACCGCCTGATCAGTGGACCTGGCAAAGGTGAACTGGAGTGGCGACGTGCTAAGAAGGGGAGCCTCAGGAACCTGTTCCATAATCCAATTTATGCCGGTGCATATGCCTGGGGACGTTCTCACACCGATCCACGCAAAAAAATCCCAGGTCACCCCGGTAGCGGGCGAACAGTGCCATCCGTTGAAAACTGTGAAGTGTTGCTAAAAGACCGGTTGCCGGCTTACATTAGTTGGGCTCAATTTGAACTAAACCAGAAACAATTGGAGGACAACACAGTGACAGCAAAAGGCGCAACTCGTAAGGGGTCCTCCTTATTGTCGGGGTTACTCACCTGCGGGCATTGTGGTCATACAATGAGAACTGGCTATACCAATAATGGTCGGTTATTACGCTATATCTGCAATTATGAGATGACGCAATATGAGGGCGTCATCTGTCAATCCCTGGCAGGAAAAGCGCTGGATGATTATATTGCGCAATGGGTGCTTAAGGCGCTGGAACCGGCGGCTTTGGAAGTCAGTCTGGCAGTGGCCAATGACCTTGAAGCTGAGCAAAAGCAGTTGCAAAAGCACTGGGCGCAGCGGTTGGAGCGAGCTGGTATAGAAAGCGAACGGATGTATCGTCAGTACAATGCGGTAGAACCAGAGAACCGGCTGGTAGCACGCACATTGGAGAAGCAGTGGGAAGAGGCATTGGCATCAGAAGAAAAATTAAAACAGGAATATGAACGTTATATGGCCAAACAGCCCGGGTTGGCCAGCCCACAAGAGCGGGCAAAAATTGAGGCGCTGGCACAGGATATTCCGGGGCTGTGGCGGGCAGATACAACCACGGCAAGCGACAGACAACAGATAGTCCGACAGTTGATAGAGCGAATTATCGTGACAGTGGAAGGGAAAACAGAGCAGGTCGAACTTGAGATGCATTGGACAGGCGGGCATCAAACACAAGTGACAATGCAGCGTTCGGTGGCGAGCCTGGAACAGTTGAGCATTTACCCGGCTTTAAAGCAGCGAGTCAAAGCACTCCATAGCGAACAGATGCGAACTGTGGACATCGCCAGAACGCTGAATGATGAAGGGTGGTGCTCTGCCAGGCAAGGCAGTCCCTACAACGCTCATATTGTCAGGCGCTTACTGGCACGAATGGGTCTGAGCACGGGGCCTTCGCAGCAACAGCGTGCAGCCCAGGTCGAGCGTGAAGCCGGTGAATGGACGATGAGTGAGTTAAGCGGTAAACTGGACATTCCGACAGCAACACTGCATCGCTGGCTCAAATCAGGTCAGCTCAAAGGTAGACTGACCATGGCCAGAGGAAGCAAACTCTGGCTGGTGCAGGCAGACAGGGCGGAACTCGCCCGTCTGCGTCAATTAAAGAAACGTTAAACGAATCGAAATGCGATCTCAGGAGGCATTATGCGCCATTCACTAAAATGGAATGCCCAACCTGCCGGTACCGTGTTTTTGTTATGGCTGTACGGTACCTTATTGATGTCCAAACCTGTCGGTGACGACAAACCCAAAACCCTGATATGACACCAATGCTGCCGATTAACGCAAAGGCTTGGTGTGCCCCCTGGCAAAACCGCACATTTGATGTTAAACCACCAAACCTTGAAAAAAGAAGCACACGAAGCCGACCTGACCGACGCCGATGCCGCTAAAACCGCCACACTTTGCTTCATGGCTGAGCCAGGGATGGCGAAACTATGAAGCGATGTTTTGCACGAAACCTGCTAACGAAATACCAAAAGCCATAACAATTAAGCATTTATCTGTTGTCGCAGCGCGGCAGATAAATGTCTGTTGGGCGGAGCCGCTTGACTGTGCTGCTTATATATAGGGTTTTGCTTTATTCAGAAACAGGCTGGCTTGGTGCTTATTCTCTCTACTGGCTGTCCTCGCCGCATCCATTAGCGCCAGCTAATGGATGCGGCGAGGACAGCCAGCGGTTTAATCTACCAGATCACAACCACATTTCAAGCACAAACGAAGCCCGTGTTATCGCAATATTTCAGCGCCTTTTGTGACCATAAATGGCCTGTGCTTTACTTCTGGTGTAAAGCGATTATCTTGTGGTCGTGCTATCTGCTCTTTATTACGTCATCAGCAAATTCCTCTCTGGCGGACAGTGCCCAGCAATATCATTCCTGGCTGACGACACTGCGGACATGCCGGGCCTTGTTGTGTCATTGCCTTGTTCGTTGATGCGCCTTCGGTGAGGTGATCTCCTGACTTTCCTGTATCCTTTGTCTCTGCACAGTGCAAACTCTCCCGTATCCAACTCAGTGCTTTTTGTCTGATGGCATTGGCCATAAATCCGTAGTAGCGTAAGCGCATAAACCCTTTGGGTAAGACATGCAGTAAAAATCGGCGCAATAGCTCACTCGTCGAACAAACCAATTGAGCAGGCTGATTGGTTCGGTAGTCTTTATAGCGCAAGTTCACTTCATGTGCCGCCGTGAGCGATAACCGACTTTCACTGACGCCTACTCGGTTACAATAACGAGCCAAGTATCCCACAACAGCCTTGGCATGGGTTATCGCTGGTTTGCTGTAGACCACCCAATCCTTTTGGGCGGCTTGTTCCAGGGTCTGCTTCACAACTGGTGGTGCCAGTTGTTTTAATTCACCTGCTTCACCTTGTTGCTGTAAAAGCGATAACATCTTACCCCGGAATTTCGCTGACAGCGCTTTAACCGGGAACAGATAACCATCTGTGCGGGTGCCACACCATTGATGTGCCTTGGTCAACACACCGCCTGGAATAAGGCAGTGCAAATGAATATGTCGGCACAGGTTTTGCCCCCAGGTATGCAACACCGCCAACATACCCAACTGGCCATCCAGATGATACCGAGGATTGGCAAACTCGGTCAGTGTCTGCCAAACGGCTTTAAACAACATCTTGTAAAGGATGTCAGCATGAACACAGGCCCAACCGTTAAACAAGTGCGGCAGCGTGAATACCACATGATGATAAGTCACCGGTAACGTATCGGCTTGCCTTTTAAGCAACCATTCCTCTCTGGCCTTTCCCTGACAAATAGGGCAATGCCTGTCTCTACATGAGCAATACCATTCGCTATCCTGGCCACAGTGGTCGCAGTGCCAGCGGTAACTCCCCATAGTTTCAGTACGGCAGTCTTTGACATGATGCAACACCTGCCACTGGCGTGGTGTCAGACGACTGGTATCCAGTTGAGTGAGTCCGTCACTGACGATTTGTTGGAAAATGGGCTGACTCATGATTTCACCTCCAACTTTGCCACCAAATCGAAGGCTTCATCTTTTCCCTGAGTCCCCGGCAGCCAATGGATATAGCGCAACGTGGTTTTGATATTCTTGTGGCCAAGAACATGCTGCAACTGAGTCAACGGCATACCTGCCATGAGCTGATGGGTGGCAAAGGCGTGGCGTAATGCGTGGATCCCACCCGATTTGTCGATTCCAGCAGCTGACTTTGCCTTTTTGTAAGCCCTTTGAATGGATTTAATACTCAGTGCTTTGTCCTTCATATCACCGCTGTAGAACAAATGTGTTTTCGGGCGATACTCGCACCAGTAGTGACGCAGCAAGTTGAGCAAAGTGTCGGTCAGGGGGATCCGCCTGTCTTTGGCCCCTTTGGCTTGATGAATGTGCAGCGTTTTGAGTGGTCCATCAATATCCCGCACTGCCAAAGCGCTGACTTCGCTCACCCGCAAACCACAGCCATAGCACAGCGTAAGCATGGTTCGATATTTCAACTTTTGGCAGGCCGTCAGTATTTGTTGAACTTCCAGGGGATTGAGCAATTCGGGGATCTTCTGCGCCCGCTTCATTGGCGGCAATAGCCGCTGGTTAAAAGTGCGCCCCAGCACCTCTTTATAGAAAAAATTAAGGGCATGAAATGCCTGAGCACATGAACTGCTCGACAAGTGCCGTTCCAGTGACAAATACCAAAGGAATGCTTTCAACTCTTCGTCCTGTAATTCATCCGGGGAGCGGTGGTAATATTTGGCCAGTTGGTAAACCCAGCCGATGTAACAGGTTTGCGTGTTATCTGAAAAATGCCGTACTTGCATACAATCGATCAGACGTTTTCGAAGTGGTGTCATAACTGCCTCCAATAATGATTAAGTGGCAGTGATTATTGTCCTCGAATACGGCAAAAATAGTAAGGGGAATTGAGTAAAATATTTGGGATTACGATCTCCGCGAAGCGGTTTAGTCCAACAATTAAGCATTTATCTACTGTCGCAGCACGGTAGATAAATGTCTGTTGGGCGGAGCCGCTTGACTGTTCTGCTTATATATAGGATTTTGCTTTTTTCAGAAACATGGAGGCTGAAATTTCTATTTCGGAGCCTTTCATGCTAAGTGCCTGGCATTCCCTAATTAACCTCGAACTAAGAAATGAAAATTGAATCTCTTCGGGTCAATTCTCCGCAGCTTTCTGCGTAAACTAATGTTGCTTTTGGGGGTTATAAAAATACCCCGCTTTTACTTCACTCCACGAAGTGGAGTGAAGTAAAAGTCGAGCCTAAGCGAGACAGCTCGCTGCGGGGATTTTTATTTATGGTTCCTAAGCTCAATCATGTTGATTACCAAACCGTAAATTCAAGTATGGCATAATCATGATACAAAAGCAGCGGGGATACGATCTCCGCGAAGCGGTTTAGTCCAACAATTAAGCATTTATCTACTGTCGCAGCACGGTAGATAAATGTCTGTTGGGCGGAGCCGCTTGACTGTTCTGCTTATATATAGGATTTTGCTTTTTTCAGAAACATGGAGGCTGAAATTTCTATTTCGGAGCCTTTCATGCTAAGTGCCTGGCATTCCCTAATTAACCTCGAACTAAGAAATGAAAATTGAATCTCTTCGGGTCAATTCTCCGCAGCTTTCTGCGTAAACTAATGTTGCTTTTGGGGGTTATAAAAATACCCCGCTTTTACTTCACTCCACGAAGTGGAGTGAAGTAAAAGTCGAGCCTAAGCGAGACAGCTCGCTGCGGGGATTTTTATTTATGGTTCCTAAGCTCAATCATGTTGATTACCAAACCGTAAATTCAAGTATGGCATAATCATGATACAAAAGCAGCGGGGATACGATCTCCGCGAAGCGGTTTAGTCCAACGCCGCGTTAAACTGCACAGTGAGCTGGCACCATTTTTGCGGTTTCTGCAAAAAGGGTGACAGTTTGCTGTGTCCGTTTTGAACGCTTTGTTATTGCCAACGCCGACAGTAAATTGAAATAACCAACCACCAGAAGCCGCCACTATAAAAAACAGTTGCCGAAACGAATAACCTGCCGCCAACACAAAAATTAATACGGAGGTTGGTTGAACCCAAACCACGCTACCCAACCAGAATTCAGAGCAGTGGCAGTACAGAATTAAATGGCCGCCGACATACCAAAGTGGTTGTGTGAAACATTAAAGCCCCAAACTGATACAACCCTGATTGACAATAAAAAATGACAATGGCATATAACGCCCAAATAACGGGCAAAAAATAGTGGGCTAAAATGAGCGAAGGGAAAAAAAGCCTGCTTTTTGTCCCTATTTATTTTCTTGTTAGGCGCATTACGTACTATCAAATTCTTTTATAAAATTTTCTGCCGATATTAAATTCTGTTTTACTAACACCGAGAGTTTATGAATGCCCTCGAATGACTTAATATCATCGATGAACTTTACCCCAAGACTTACAATATGTAGTCGAACATAAACGCCAGTCAAAAGATTAATGTATAATCTTAAATGCAACCTAAAAGGCTCAATGTTTTTTTTCTTTAACAAATTTATATATTCATTAAGCATAAATGTAAATCGCTTATACATTTCTGGTTCTTTATCGAGTTGAAAATCAATAAATTTTTGAACATCTGGCTGTTGATTCATGACAATAATAAATAATTGCTCATTGTATCTATAAGGATTATTTTTATTGTCTTCGTTATAATGTTCTAAGTAACCACTTACCTTCATAAATCCAGCTACTTCTGATTCATATTCTGGATATGACAATAAAAATTCGTTTACGTCATTAATCTCGCATTCAGCAGGACGAATCAGCCACAAAACATAAAACCGAATAAAGGTTTACAGTTCAGTGTTGTCGCAGACAACGAGTGTCCCTGCCAATTTACACGCACCCACGGAGAATTCTACCGAGCGGCTTGCGCTAGCATAGTCAAAATGAACGGGGGAAATCTGTTCCCTGTTATGTTTCTACGTCATAAATTGAACAGGCTGTGGGACCAAACAAACGAATGATTTTTTCTCTGACTTCGGTCTTACCTGTCACACAGTTGCCTATACCCGTCACGTCGACGGTGTGTATGCCTTGCATCATCTGAAATACCCAGCGCAGTGTGACCCTTGGCACTTCTTTCTTTTTTTGATTCGGTAACGTCACATCTTGCCTGAGCATTTCTTCTCGCAGTTGATATTCATTGGTGTTGTAAACCATCAGGCTAAGCGTCATCACCATCATTAGCGCATCAATCCGACTTGGCGTTTTCAAATAGATGTTATCTAGGTGGAATTCATCCGATTTGATAAAGCGAAAGCCCCGTTCAACGTTTTGCTGCTCTTTATACGTTGATAACATTGCCTCAGCGGTGAGTCCCGTATTATCAATATCATTGGTTGCCAAAATGAAACGCCCCAACTGATGACGCGCGGTTGTCTGCTTATTTTCATCATCACTGAGCTGGCCATTGAGTCTGTATTCAATATAATCTGGCACGACATCTTTCGCTGGCTTACCGCGCTTGTTGTAACGTTCAGACGCTATTACGGTAAATGTAACCTGATGATGTTTAAGCGACTTTGCCCATTTCTGGCCTGCTTTTAACGCATCTTTTTGACACGTAAAGACTTCTTTACTTAATGTCTTTAAGTCCTTTTCCGCTTTTTCCTGCGCCTTATCAACTCGTCTGTTAAAACTGATGCATTCTTTTTTATAGGCTTGTTCTGAGTAGAACAGTGACCAGACTTGGCCAGGTTCTTGGTTTTTATAAATGGCCGCTTTATAACCATTACCCAAGGGTTGCCACGTGACCGCTTCATCCGGCTGTTTGACCAGTATCTGGGCTTTCTGGACAGTCTGGGGGACTCGGGTTAACCAGCCTATGTCGGTATCTTGCAGTTTCTCTTTAGCATAAAGTGCTGAATCAGCCACCCATAAAAAATCGTCAGTTGATTGAACGGCATTTTTAAACGATTCAAACTGCGCAATGCTGTCGTGGAAGTTGGCTTTATCACTGCTATTACCCGATAACCCTTCAAACCATAGCGGCATAGATGACGGACCGGTGACAGTTAACGACATCACGACTTGTTTCAAGTCATGGCGATGGGCTTTAGAATGGCCTAATGCAGGCACTGGCATATTCTCCATGCCTTGTTGTTCAGCTAATGCAACAGCTTCAGTAAACTCGCCCTGTAGCAGCAGCGTGGTGGTATCAAGGTGCAGGGACTTACCCAACAGGCCCCGTTCTTTGCCGACTTCAAAGGCCATTTCGGCAAATAACCGGGTTGTGCCGTACGCAAACAGCGCATCCAGTGTACGCCCTAGCGCATAGTCATTGAGATACTCAGGCAAGACGCCATCACCCAATAAGCGCTCAACGTCTTTGCCTTCAAAAAAATCGGGTGTCAGGTAAAGTGGACTGGTGGTGTAACCGAGGCCATTGATGATCATGGCCTTAATGCGCTGGCCATGGGTGACCTTAACGCCACTGTCTTCGTCCAGTGGCAGGCGTTCATCAATCCGCTCAACCAGTTTTAACCCATCCACCGCAGCAGCCACTAACCCAAGGTGGGTCAGCGATTTGACGACTGGCGGCGCTGGTGCTACTGGGCGGATTTTCACGATGTGCTCTCAACCAAAAATTTGGCCGACAGTATGCCATAGGTATCTGGGTATGGCCTTGATCTATTGCCACTAACTGGAGTGATCTATCCGCCATTGATCAATGGCAAATGTCTTACACTGATTTTTATCCAAATATCGGTTTTATTTAAATCGCGTGTTTCTGATAAATGGTGCTGAATGCGAGATTAATTGTTTGAATATCGATATTACAAAGATTTGATTCTCTTTTAATCATAGTTCGGACGTTATCCAACCACTTAAAAGTGCGATGTTGATTATCAAGATTAGGATCTTGAGTATTGCAAAATTCGATTTCTTCGTTTGTTGCTTTCCGAATAACCTCATCAACTTTTTTAAACGATTTACAAAGTGAAAGTTGCCTAGGTGAACAATATGAAGGGCTTCTCAGATTAATAAAGTCATACCCAATAAAAGCATAAGACTCTGCAACAAGCCTAGAGCAAAACTGTCGTTTACTTTTATCTAGCTTCAGAGCTGACTTTATCCGCATTGTAATTGCTTCATCCAATGCATATAAACTTCCAGTTTTTGAACGAGCGAATGAACAAATTGTTTCAATATTTTCTTCAGTTAATTTTTGCTTACTTCTCAATACAATTACATCACTTTCGCGTTCAAATATTAATCTTTGAATGTTTTTTGAAAACACTCCTTTTAATGTGGCTTCAATCATAGTATCGCCTACATATAGTGCAGCATGAGAATACCTAGACGCAGTAGATATTTTCACACCAAGACTAGGTAATGACTTATCACCTGACAGAATAATATCACCAGGAAGCAGCAAAGTTCGCTCTAAAATAAAACTCATAATATACTCCTAATACTTAACTGAGCGCTTACCGCTGAAAGGCGCTTAACGCCTCATTAAGAGGTAAAACTTAGCGACGAAGGAGCAAAGCCAACGGTTTTTTGTCCTTTTGAATGGCTTGTTAGCATAACTTGCCTATTAAATCGCCAAACCCCCAAATGACAGTTCCCAATACTGTTATAACAATACCTGAAAATATTTTACTACCTATTTCTGGCTCTGCTCAAACTGGGTAACAACTAGAGCAATGTAGAAATGAGCTTGAGTATTTAATTTCGGTTGCATTAGCTGTAGAATATAGGGGACATATTTATCAACACAGCACAAATTGAAACCGATTAAGGTCCGATTCTCTCCGAATAGCAGAACGATTTATCATGATATAAAATGGACACAGGCAATTCAGATCATCTATTTTGTGGCTGATTTGGCGCGTAGCATATAAAAAAGGTTAAATTGAAGCGAAATCTGAGGCGTAAGTGTTGACGTTTTGCGATAATCATTTCGCCAAAAAAAACAACCGAAAGTGCCAATATGCCAATCTTAGATCGAACATCACTTAACGCCTCAGACAAATTTGATTTTCTCCTAAATTCAGCCGCTTGCCAAGCGTTTGGTGATATCTCTCGCGTCTCTACTCAGTTTGAGATCTCCCGAAAGACTGTCTACAAAACCAAAGCGGTTGCCCTAGACGCACTTAATGCGTTGCTGAATCAACCTAGCCATGCATTGAAAATACCCGTGGATGAGGCCCAAATCAGGCGAGCCGTTGTGGCGCTGACCATCACAGCCCCCAATTCTATCCGTGCTATTGAAGATATACTGCCGCTGATTTACCCGGGCGTCACACGCAGCTTTGGTTACATCCAAGGCTTGCAAATTGAGGCTCAGCGCAATGCCGCTGTTTTTAATCAACAGGTTGATTTGTCGCCTGTCCTTTCGCTGGCCATTGATGAGGTCTTTTGTCAAAACAACCCTGTCCTCGCGTGCATTGATTTAGACCATGGTTTTTTAACCTCACTATCGCACGAAACGCATCGTGATGGTCCGACTTGGGGGCGAGTGTTAAATGAAGGGAAGGCTCAGGGCATGATGCCACTTCATATTGTCAAAGATGGTGCCACAGGTATGACCAAAGCGGTTAAGGATGTTTATCCGGATGCACAGCAAAGAGATGATGCATTCCATGCACTTTATATTGCCTCAAAAGCCGTGTCCAAAGTGGAGAAACGCGCCTATCGCCTAATTGATCAGGAGGGTAACCTGATGAAAGCATTCGAAAAAGCCAAAGAGGACAAAAAAGATGAACACAAAGAAGCGCTGGCATTGGTCAAACAAAAATGCGATAAAGCGATAGCTCGCTATGAACAGGCAGAAAAAGCGCGGCAACATCTTCATCATGCACTTCGCAGTGTTCATACCAGCGCCATTGACCTGATCTCACCTGAAGCGGCTCAGTCACTATTGGTACTGAGTGCTCACTTTTTTGAACAGGCCAGACATCCGGATTGTGATGCGGCAGCCCGCTATATCAATAACCGACTGGCAGGATTAACCCTCGCCACAGCAGACCTTTACGCGCATCTATTGGCATTAGGTGAATATTACCCGCCAGATTTGGTCGCTCATGCCTGTTACATCGGTGAATATAAACGGTCATTAAAAAAGATGTCGCCGCAAAAGCAGAAGGATGCCCGGCAGAGAATACTTGAAGCCTATCAGTATATTGGTACGGTGTTGGATAAGTGCGAAACCGATGAACTGATTGAAGTTGCCGAACGGGCATTAGATAAAAGGCATCGGGCATCAAGCGCCGTTGAAGGATTTAACGCGATATTACGTCCGTACATGTATGTGAGGAAAGGGGTCAGTCAGGGGTTTCTTGAATTGTTCAGGGCCTGGCATAATCTGAGGACTCGCCGAAGTGGAAAGCACAAAGGGACGTCGGCTTATGAAACCTTGACCGGTAATCAGGTTGATGACTGGCTGACACTATTGGGTTTTCCGCCCTCCCTCGTCACACACTAAAAACCCCATTTTAATTTGGTATAAAAAACGGTTCAGTACAATACTGAGCCGCTGGGGGACTATTGTATTTGTTACCCTGAAACTCATCAATTTGATCAGAGCCCTATTTCTCTATCTTCTTCATTAGTAACTTGTATATTTTCATCGCTATCCAATTCAGCAAATGCAAATGCGGAAGCATTAGATAAATAAATACCTTTTACAAAGGATGGTGAACTCAAAAGAAGTAAACCAG
>CBDIDQ010000045.1:0-12380 GCA_965277695.1 Alteromonadaceae bacterium | reverse complement strand
GAAGAAGTGGCTTATTTGTTATTCAACGGCGAATTACCTAATCAGGCGCAATTGGATGCTTATAAAGCCGAGTTAAAAACCCATCGCGATTTACCGCAATCATTAAAAGCAGTATTACAACAGATCCCCGCAGACGCCCACCCAATGGACGTGATGCGAACCGGTTGCTCATTCCTTGGCAACATCGAACCAGAAAAAGATTTCACTGAGCAAAACCGCGCAGCTAACCGTTTGTTGGCGGCTTTTCCGGCGATCATGTGTTATTGGTATCGTTTCAGCCATGACGGCGTAGCAATTGACTGTGATACCGATGAAGATTCTATTGGCGGTCATTTCTTGAAACTGTTACGTGGTGAAACACCTTCTGATCAGCATCGCCGGGTAATGGATGTGTCATTAATCCTTTATGCTGAGCACGAATTTAATGCCTCAACCTTTACTGCGCGTGTTTGTGCATCAACCTTATCTGATATGTATTCTTGTGTCACTGGCGCTATTGGCTCACTGCGTGGCCCTTTGCATGGTGGTGCTAATGAAGCGGCGATGGATATGATCCAAACGTTTAAATCACCAGCAGATGCCAAAGAACAAATGGCTGGCAAGTTGGCGCGTAAAGAGAAGATCATGGGCTTTGGTCACGCGATTTATCGTGAATCCGATCCGCGTAATGCGATTATCAAAGACTGGTCGCAAAAGCTCTCGGTCGAATTTGGTGATAGCTCACTTTATGATATTTCGGTCGCGTGTGAAGCGTTTATGTGGGACAGCAAAAAGCTGTTCTGTAACGCTGATTTCTTCCATGCCTCGGCTTATCATTTTATGGGGATCCCAACCAAATTATTTACGCCGATTTTTGTTTGTTCACGCCTGACTGGCTGGGCTGCACATATCATGGAACAACGCGCCAATAACCGTATTATTCGTCCAAGTGCTGATTATACCGGTTCTGAGCCGCGAGCTGTTACGCCGATTGGTCAGAGATAACTCAATATTATTGTGTGGATAACCTTATGAACTATACAAATCGCAAACCTTTAGCTGGTACCGCGCTGGATTATTTTGATACCCGTGCGGCGGTTGAAGAGATTCAACCGGGCGCTTATGCCAAACTGCCTTATACCTCTCGGGTATTGGCTGAAAACTTGGTGCGTCGTTGTAGCCCCGACACCTTGACCGACTCATTAAAGCAAATTATTGAACGCCAACGGACCATGGATTTTCCTTGGTATCCGGCACGGGTAGTATGTCATGACATTCTCGGTCAGACTGCCTTGGTTGACTTGGCGGGTTTGCGTGATGCGATTGCCGAGAAGGGCGGTGATCCGTCCAAAGTCAACCCAGTTGTGCCGACGCAATTGATTGTTGATCACTCCTTAGCGGTGGAACATGCCGGTTTTGAGAAAGACGCGTTTGAGAAAAATCGTGCGATTGAAGACCGTCGTAATGATGACCGTTTTCATTTTATCAATTGGACCAAAACTGCCTTCAAAAACGTTGATGTTATTCAACCGGGGAACGGTATTTTGCATCAGATCAACCTTGAACGGATGTCACCTGTGGTTCAAGTCCGTGACGGTGTGGCTTTTCCGGATACTTTGGTCGGCACCGACAGCCATACGCCGATGGTTGATGCCCTTGGGGTTATCTCCATTGGTGTTGGTGGTTTAGAAGCTGAAAGCGTGATGTTGGGCCGTGCCTCTTATATGCGTTTGCCAGATATCATTGGTGTTGAGCTGACGGGCAAACCGCAGCCGGGTATTACCGCAACGGATATCGTGTTGTCATTAACCGAGTTTTTCCGTGCCGAGAAGGTGGTTTCTTCTTACCTTGAATTTTATGGTGAAGGCTCCGCGCATTTGACTTTGGGTGATCGGGCGACAATTTCTAATATGACCCCTGAGTTTGGTGCGACGGCGGCAATGTTCTATATTGACGACAATACTATTGATTATCTTAAATTGACGGGTCGTGAAGATGATCAGGTTAAATTGGTCGAAACCTATGCCAAAGCCAGCGGTTTATGGGCAGATAGCTTAAAAACTGCCGAGTATGAGCGAGTATTGATGTTTGATTTGTCATCGGTGGTGCGTAATATTGCTGGTCCTTCGAATCCGCATAACCGGGTACCGACCAGTGAATTGGCCGAGCGTGGTATCAGCGGTCAAGTTGAAGATGAAGAAGGTTTGATGCCTGATGGGGCGGTGATCATCGGTGCTATCACTAGTTGTACCAATACCAGTAATCCACGAAACATGATCGCAGCGGGTTTAATTGCTCGTAATGCTAATGCCCGTGGTTTGACCCGTAAGCCTTGGGTGAAAACCTCATTGGCTCCGGGTTCAAAAACGGTGAAGTCTTATCTGGAAGAAGCCAAATTATTGCCTGAGTTGGAGCAATTAGGCTTTGGTATTGTCGCTTTTGCTTGTACGTCTTGTAACGGCATGAGCGGTGCGCTAGACCCTGTGATTGAAAAAGAGAAATTAGATCGCGGTTTGTATACCACCGCCGTGTTATCGGGTAACCGTAACTTTGATGGTCGAATTCACCCCCATGCTGATGAAGCTTTTTTAGCGTCGCCGCCATTGGTGGTGGCTTATGCCATTGCCGGTACTATTCGTTTTGACATCGAACGTGATGTGCTGGGCATTGATAACCAGGGTAATTCTGTGACCCTTAAAGATATCTGGCCAAGTGATGAAGAAATTGATGCGGTGATTAAGCAAAGCGTCAAACCTGAGCAGTTCCGCAAGGTATATAATCCAATGTTCGATTTGTCGGTGGATTACGGTGAGGACATCGACCCATTGTACAACTGGCGTCCGCAGACGACTTACATTCGCCGTCCTCCCTACTGGGAAGGCGCGTTGGCGGGAGAGCGTACGATGAAAGGAATGCGTCCGTTGGCGGTATTAGGTGACAACATCACCACCGATCATCTGTCGCCATCTAATGCCATTATGCTCGATAGTGCCGCTGGTGCCTATCTCGACAAAATGGGCTTGCCGCAAGAAGACTTTAACTCTTATGCCACTCACCGGGGTGATCACCTGACCGCTCAACGGGCGACTTTCGCTAATCCGAAGTTGAAAAATGAGATGGTACAAGAAAACGGTAAAGTGATACAGGGCTCATTGACCCGGATTGAACCAGAAGGTCAAGTAAGCCGGATGTGGGAAGCGATTGAAACTTATATGGCCCGTAAACAGCCGCTGATCATCATCGCCGGTGCTGATTATGGGCAAGGGTCTTCTCGTGATTGGGCGGCCAAAGGGGTTCGTTTAGCTGGGGTTGAAGTGATTGTCGCCGAAGGTTTTGAGCGTATTCACCGCACTAACTTAGTGGGTATGGGGGTATTACCGTTGGAATTCCAACCAGGTGATAATCGTGCTAACTACTCCATTGATGGCACTGAAACCTTTGATGTATCTGGCGTACGTACACCGGGTGCGACCTTGACTTTAGTCATTAACCGTAAAAATGGCGATAGTGTTGAAGTGCCGGTGACTTGTCGATTAGACACCGCAGAAGAGCAGTCGATTTATGAAGCGGGCGGTGTATTACAGCGCTTTGCTCAGGATTTTTTAGAGTCTTCAACCGGTCAAGAGTCTTCAACCGGTCAAGAGTCTTCAACTGGTCAAGAGTCTTCAACTGGTCAAGAGTCTTCAACTGGTCAAGAGTCTTCAACTGGTCAAGAGTCTTCAACCGGTCAAGAGTCTTCAGAGGCATAACCGTAGGGTGCGCTCTGCGCACCTATTTTTCTACGTCATCCATTTTTTAACAGGATTTAAACTCATGAGTCGCATTCCTCAAATTAAAATCGCTGCCACTTATATGCGTGGCGGCACCAGCAAAGGTGTTTTTTTCAAACTGACTGATATGCCAGCATCGACCCAAGTGCCCGGCGAAATTCGCGATAGGTTTTTATTGCGGGTAATTGGCAGTCCAGATCCTTACGGCAAACAAACCGATGGTATGGGCGGTGCGACGTCAAGCACCAGTAAAACGGTGATCATATCCAAGAGCAGCAAACCCGATCACGATGTTGACTATCTGTTTGGTCAAGTGTCTATCGACAAACCTTTTGTTGATTGGAGCGGAAACTGTGGCAATTTAACGGCGGCGGTTGGCTCGTTTGCTATCAGTAATGGTTTGGTTGCTGCGGATAAAATTCCACAAAATGGTGTTGCCACCGTACGTATTTGGCAAGCCAACATCAGCAAAACCATTATTGCCCATGTACCAATCACCGAAGGTGATGTACAAGAAAGCGGTTCTTTTGCGCTCGATGGCGTGACTTTCCCCGCCGCCGAAGTACCAGTAGAATTTGTCGACCCAGCCGATGGCGAAGGGGATATGTTCCCAACTGGTAATCTGGTTGATGATCTCGACGTCCCAGGCGTTGGCACGTTTAAAGCCACGATGATTAATGCCGGTATTCCGACGATTTTCCTCAACGCCAAAGACATTGGTTACAGCGGCACCGAGCTGCAAGACGCCATCAACGGTGATAATGCGGCGTTAGCCAAATTCGAAATGATCCGTGCTCACGGTGCGGTGCAAATGGGACTGATTGAACACGCCGATCAAGCCGCCACTCGTCAGCATACGCCCAAGGTCGCTTTTGTTGCCAAACCTGCGGATTATGTTTCATCGAGCGGCAAATTAGTACCAGCCAGTGACATCGACTTATCGGTTCGCGCCTTATCAATGGGCAAATTACATCACGCCATGATGGGCACCGCCGCCGTCGCTATCGGCACCGCTGCTGCTATTCCTGGCACACTCGTTAATCTCGCCGCTGGTGGCGGAGAGCGCAGCTCAGTCTGTTTCGGTCATCCATCAGGTACACTAACCGTCGGCGCAGAAGCTAGTCTGCATGATGGCGTATGGAGCGTAGATAAAGTGATGATGAGCCGCAGTGCCCGGGTACTGATGGAAGGCAGAGTGCGGGTGCCTATGGATTGTTTTTAAAGGCTCCGATATATGAGCGGTGGTGCGACATTTCGACATAAATGTCCGCACCTTGTTGTAATTATTCAGCGTAATTGTTGATTTTGTGGATAAGTTTGAACACTGTCTTTTTGGCTCTGCTCAAACTGGGTAACAATTAGATTGCGTTTTTATTGTAGTGTGCGCTGGGCGCAGTGCGACACGAAGTCGCCAAAGAAGTTGTTCGACTGATAACATAGGATGTTGATCGAACCACCTGTGCCATCAGGTGACTCTAGGGGCATGAATAAAGAGCTGCCCTGACAACGTAACAAAGGTCGCAATCGAGTGGCCGGGGTGCAAATCGTGAGACGCGCACCCTCCTGATAACCTCAATTGGGTAAGTGCTAGAGAGTTGGTATGGTGAAATTAACTGAATCCGTGATAAAGACCGTAACGCACAACAAGTGGAAGGGGTTTACTACACTTGAGCCAAAAAAGGCAACGTCAAGCGGAGCGTCATTTGCGCCTGGGCGCTCATGGTCAACAGGCTTGACCGGTCGAGAGCGGGCACCTAACCCAACGGACTTCAATGGTGGAACGTGGTAACCCTGTACGCCCCCGCAAGGGACAGTTCACTGTAAAGTGAACCTATGGTGTTGCAGGATTGGGAGAATGGAAGAAGCGAATGCCATGCTGTAACCGCGTGGATACGGGTTTTAACGTCACCCGGCACGAAAGTGAGCAGACGTCCATTTGGTCTAAAATCGTAAGAGAGTTTGACGAATCGAATTGATGAGGAAACGCAAATGACGGCTGATGTTTATGCTGGTGCCCCCTCGGCGGATAACCAATGGGATGGTGTTGATCATCATGCCATGGAACAACACGTCTTTCGACTGCAAGCGCGTATTGCGAAGGCAATAGAGGCCGGTAAACAAGGCAAGGTGAAAGCGTTGCAATGGTTACTGACCCACTCATTCGCGGCCAAGTATTTAGCCGTGAGGCAAGTGACTCAAAATAAGGGCAAGAAGACGCCCGGTATTGATGGGATCTGCTGGAAAACACCAGCCACCAAATATGCAATGACATTTAGTTTGACGCGACATGGGTATAAAGCACAACCGCTCAGGCGGATTTATATCCCAAAGAAAAATGGCAAAAAACGCCCACTCGGTATCCCCACAATGAGAGACAGAGCAATGCAGGCAGTCCATGCCATGGCGCTGTCTCCGGTGGCGGAGACCCTTGCCGATCCCAACTCCTATGGGTTTAGACCCAAAAGAAGTGCAGCTGACGCGATTGAACAGTGCTTTATTGCGCTGGCCAAGAAAGTTGCACCAAAATGGGTATTGGAAGCGGACATAAAAGGCTGTTTTGATAACATCAGCCACGATTGGTTAATGGAGAATGTTCAAACGGACAAACACATGCTGGCCCAATGGCTAAAATGTGGCTACATGGAGAACGATCTGTTTCACGCGACCGAAGGCGGTACGCCGCAAGGCGGTATCATCTCGCCCATTTATGCTAATATGGTACTCGATGGGTTAGAAGCTGCGATAGCAGAAGCAACCAAAGGACTCACCAAGGTGAATGTTATTCGTTATGCAGATGACTTTATTGTCACCGCTGACTCGCCCGATATACTGGAAGATCGGGTAAAACCAGCGGTAGAAGCATTTTTACTCGCGCGTGGGCTTACTCTGTCAGAAGAGAAAACCCACATCACGCACATTGATACTGGCTTTAAATTTCTGGGTTTTAATATTAGAAAGTATAAAGGAAAGCTGTTAATTAAACCCGACAAATCAAGCGTAAAAAGTCTGTTAGATAAAGTCAGAGGGATTATTAAATCCCAACCGACGGCGAAAACGGAAGATTTAATCCGGCAACTTAACCCAGTGATTAGGGGTTGGGCGAATTACTTCCGTCATGTGGTGTCCAAAAAGACGTTTGCATCGGTTGATCATCAGATTGTTCTGATGTTACAACGATGGATAAATAGAAGGCATCCAGGAAAGAATAAGCAATGGAAGCAACGACGCTACTACACAAGAATCGGGCTCAACTTCTGGAATTTCTTTGCACTAGGCAAAGACGGTCAAGGGTTGCCAAAGCTTCACTTTTTGTTTAAAGCGGCGTCGACGCCAATCAGACGACATGTAAAAATACGTGGAAAAGCGAATCCTTTCTTACCAGAATTTACGGATTACTTCCTTAAACGGGCAGAGCAGTCCAAGGTGGAAAGGTTCATTTTGAGTATGTTACCGGTCCATTCGTGGACTTAAGCAGGCTTGAGCCGTGTGCGAGGAAACCCGCACGCACGGTTCTTAGGGGAGGCCACGACAGTAATGTCGTGGCCTTACCCGACCAAATCTGAAAAACTAACTAAGCTACTGTTATATAAGGTTAAAGTCGTGCGCATAGCGCACGCTACCACAATACGTAGACAAATGAAATTGTTACCCTGATGTCGTTATATGGTCAGCGCCCAAAAACCCCACTACTGCTATATCGCCGATTTCGTTATGGTAAGCGCAAGCTCATCGAGAATAATTCAATTAAAGGTAAAAAATAAATGCACAGTCGAAAAGCGATTGACAGCACCGCAATAGGGTTGATGTTTTGCCTCAGCGCTATTTGGGGTATTCAGCAGGTGATGATTAAAGCGGTGTCAGCAGAGATGGCACCGATATTACAGATGGCGATACGTTCGGGTATTGCTGCTGCGTTAGTGTTTTTGCTGGTGTTGGTTAAAAAAGGCAAGTTGGTTTCAAGCTCAACCTTAGGACCGGGTTTATTGGCTGGACTGTTGTTTGCACTGGAATTTTTGTCGATAGGGGAGGGGCTTAAATATACTTCTGCGGCGCATATGGTGGTGTTTATCTATACCGCGCCGATTTTTGTTGCCGTGGCGCTGCATTGGCGGTTTCCGTCAGAGCGGCTGAATCGAGTCCAATGGTCAGGGGTATTGCTGGCTTTTTCTGGGGTGGTTATCGCCTTTATGAGTGAGGATACTGGTACCCAAAGTAATATGCTGCTGGGAGACGCGTTGGGATTGCTTGGCGCGATTTTATGGGCTGTCACCACTATTCTGATCCGCTCTACCACCTTATCTCAAGCCCCGGCAACTCAAACCTTGTTTTATCAGCTGTTTATTAGTTTTATTTTATTACTGTTGGGAGCTTTCATTACCGGGCAAACCGGGTTTATCCCTAGTGCGTTTGTGTTTGGCAATTTGTTGTTTCAGGGTGTTGTCGTGTCATTTGCCAGTTTGCTGACCTGGTTTTGGTTGCTTAGGCAATATCCGGCATCACAGCTGGGCATATTTGCTTTTATGACCCCGTTGATGGGCGTAATATTTGGTGTGCTGTTGTTGGATGAAACCACAACGCCAGCGTTTTTAAATGGGGCCTTGCTGGTGATGTTTGGTATTGGGGTGGTTAATGGACATAATAAAATTAACAATCTGCTTGGACGCAAAACCGGCTGAACTTATTAAGGCGAGGTCTGAACCTCACCTTTAAGCTGCAATAAAGTGAGTTATCTTAGTGGCCCACACATGAAACACGCTTCAGCCAGAGGTTGGCACAAAGCAGTGCCTTGAGCACATTCGATAGTTGCTTGGGCACAGACATCTTCACAATAGTTATCTCCACCAGCGGTTGCTGTGGTAGCCAAACCAATACCACAACCGGCCACTGCAAACATGATTTTCTTTTTTAATACACTGATTTTCATTACGTTTTTCCTCTAATTATTTATATTACGGCTTCCTTTAAATCAATACTTTTCAGTACTGATACAGCCTGATTGTGTTACCTGCATAACATTGGCTTTACATTACGTTATCACAAGCTAAACCAGTGTAATTGGCGTGAAATAAATGTCAATTAATGGTTTTGTTTTGTCTTGATATTCATTGTTACTGCTATTGTCATATCCATGACTTGCGAGATAAGTTAATCTATTTTTAACTAAAATATCATTTTATTTTTATGTTAAACCGTTTAATATCATATGTAAGCGTTTACATATTTGTTTTTTGCCTTTAAGATAGCAACACAAAATATGTAACAAATACACAAATAATAAGATTAACCGGGAAAATATCATGACCAAATTAGACACACCAAAACCGTTAAACCTCGTACGTACCTTAATACCCTGCTGTTTGGCTTTATTACCGACACTGGTTTTTGCTGAGGTGTATCAGGCAGAGGACTATTCACTGGCATTTGATACCACCACGGGCAACACCGGTGGCGCTTATAAAACTGGCGATGTGGATATTGAGGCAACCAATGATCAAGGTGGCGGTTTTAACGTTGGCTGGATTGAGCAAAATGAATGGTTGGCGTTTCAAAACGTCAATATTGCCACCTCAGGTAATTACATTATCAATGTGCGGGTGGCGAGTCCTACGGGTGGTTCATTAGCGGTTGACTTTAATGCGGGCGCTATCCCACTGGGCACTTTAGCTGTGCCAAATACGGGTGGATGGAGCAACTGGCAAACCGTAACAACCACCGTTCACATTGATGCAGGTAGCTATAATTTGGGCGTTTTTGCGCTGACTGGCGGCTGGAATTTTAACTGGATTGAGCTCACACCTGAACCAGTCATACCTCCAACCACACCACCAACAGGCGATGGCGAAGTGGTGTGGGCGGTTAATGCGGGTGGTCCGCAATATGCTGCTAGCGATGCGGTGGTTTATGCCGCTGATGAAGGTTTCATCGGCGGTGCGACAGCGAGTACTACGGCGGCGATTAATGCCACGCCTGATGCGGCTTTATATCAAACTGAACGTTGGGGCCAGCAGTTGACTTATGCCAAAACCCTAGCAAATGGCACGTATCATATCGGTTTGAAAATGGCGGAGATTTTCTGGCAAAGTCCCGGTCAGCGTAAGTTCTCGGTGACTGCTGAGGGTCAAACTCGTTTGGCGAGTGTCGATATCGTCTCAGAAAAAGGCCATCGTAGTCATGCTGCTTATGATTTGACCATCCCCAATGTGGTGGTGCAAGATGGCGAGTTGAATATTGAGTTTAAAGGACTGGTTGATGCCGCCAAAGTCAGTGCTTTTGTGGTGCGAAAACCCGACGTTGCACAGCCGCAGTGGCAGTTGATTTGGCAAGACGAATTTGATACCGATGGCGCGGTTAATACCGTAAAGTGGACCCATGAAGAATGGGCTCCAGCTCAGGTTAATAATGAGTTGCAGCGTTATACTAAGCGCACTGAAAATGCCCGGGTCGAAAGTGGCAAGTTGATCATCGAAGCCCATAAAGATAATTACCTTGGCGATGAATATTCCTCTGCGCGTCTCCACAGTGCAGTTAAAGGCGACTTGCTGTATGGTCGAATTGAAGTCAACGCCAAACTACCTAATGGTCTGGGCACTTGGCCTGCGATTTGGATGATGCCGACGGATGTCTTCACCTACGCCACCACTTGTGATGCGTCGACGGGCTGGGATGAGGATTGTGATGCTTGGCCAAACTCCGGTGAAATCGACATTATGGAACATGTCGGTTACGACACTGGCAAGGTCCATGCCACGGTGCATAATAAGGCGGCCTATTGGGTCAATGGTCAGCAACGTCAAGCCACGGTTTATCAGCCGGATGTTGACAATGTTTTTCATACTTATGCCATCGAATGGTCACCCGAGCGTATCGATATGTTTATCGACGATGCGCTGTATTACACCTACGTTAATCAGCATACCGGTTGGCAGCAATGGCCGTATGATAAGCCTTTTCATGTGATTTTGAATCTGGCTGTAGGTGGCGATTGGGGCGGGGCGGCAGGTGTCGATCCGAACATTTGGCCGCAACGATTAATCGTTGATTATGTGCGGATGTATCAGCGTTAAGGCTTCGATCAAATAGGGTTGCCTGAAAAACGAGAACAAACTCTCGTCTACGTCGTATCTACGCGACCGTAGACGAGGTTTTAACCTCGTAATAACGTCAATCATTACTCACAGTCTGCCTAAAATTCTCTTGAAGCGTGTGCAGTGGCGTCAGATCGGCGGTGCTGATGCGATTACGGCCAAAGATCGACGATTCAATAAACAGCTCAAACCAGGCATTCAATGACGCTGCATTATCTGTTTCACCGGACGCTGCCAATGCCAGTGCGGCGACTTCGGCGGTACCGAGCTGAAAATCCCGGCTGCCTTTGCGTAGGCCATATTTGGCGACGGTATCTGGGGTAAACGACAGTAGCGGCAAATGGTGCAAATAAGGGCTTTTGCGAAATATCTTTATCGCTTCGCGCCAACTACCGTCAAGCAAAATAAACAGCGTTTTTTTGCCCGCTTCAATGGTGGTGGGCGCTAACTCGTCGAGCACCGTTTGATTGTCATAAGCATATTCACTAGGGAAAATCACAAAAGGCTGATAATCCGGATTGTTGATTAACGCCAGCATCTTCGGGTTTGGCTGGGTGCGTGACCAAATATAACCATGAGTCTCGGGAATGAGGTCGGCGATTAAACGACCGCTATTGCTCGGTTTGAGCACTTCATCATCATACATGATCAATAAAAATGCATTGTCGGATTGCAGCTGTTGGCGAAACGCACAGGTGCAATATTTTTCTGCCAGTAAACATAATTGACAGCGAATTTGATTTTTTCCCCGCGCGGAATAAGGTCGAGTTGAGATCGACTTACGATATTGATAAAGCTGGTGAATGGCGTGAGGCTCAAAGCGCATTGATGATTTGTCATTTTTAAGTGGCGGAATGAGCGGCAGTTTAACAGGCATCAACGCTGTTTGGTAGCAGGGTTGATACCGATGTGAACACTAGCTAATTAGGGCTGTAGCACACTTTATGGCTGTAGCACACTTTATGGCTGTAGCACGCTTTATGGCTGTAGCACATTGCTGTGATACATACCAACATAATTGCCAGGAGCCTGATAGCGGCATACCACGTAAACTTCCACCATATTGTTGGGTTTTAATTTTGATGCCGCACCGCAACCCAGTTCAGTGGTGTCTCTCCAGACCATTTGGGTGAAATGTCCGATAGTGCTGCCATTGATGCTGCCGGCGGTGGCATAATCATAATTCTGCACTTCATTATACCAAGCCGCAGCGACATCGTTGGCTAAAGTGCTACCAGTGAACGCTTGAGCTGGCTCCCAGTTTGGATAATATTGCTGATACAAGGCGATTAATTCTTTACTCATTGGTGGCTCTGGTGGCAGTGAGCGGACCGACATAAACAGGTTTTCGCCAGTGTTACCGCGATTGGTATCGTGTTCCAGCCGACCGGTACTGAGTAAATGTTCGGCCCATAATTGGGCATCGCTGCTTAAGTTGTTGTTATGTGTCAGCGAGGGGGCATAGTGCATGACTCTTTTGCCATTATGTTGAGCGCGAATACTATTTTGAAATTCGGTTAAATCAACTGACTGACTTTGGGCGGTA
>CBDIDQ010000044.1:0-15088 GCA_965277695.1 Alteromonadaceae bacterium | reverse complement strand
TACCACTAACCTTTAATAGAACGAGAATGAATTCTCGTCTACGGCAATCCCAACCCTCTAAACCCACCACCGATCAACACATTCAACCAATCCTGCAGCAGTCAAAGCTTTACGAATTTGTTCCCGGTCCTCTTGATTGACAAAAACGCCGACTTCAATACGATGGCTGTTATCAACCAGCGTCAATGCGATTAAATCTAATGGCTTTTGTGGCACCGCGACTGATAGATAGACGTCAGGTCTTTTTAAGATGTGTATGCAGGGTTTGTTGCCAATGCCACAGTTGATGATAACTCGATCTTTTTTGATGATAATTTTATCTTTTTGGTAGGTGCGGCAGCATACGCGATAAGTCAAAAAAGCCAATAAACCAAACTCTAAACCGGCGAAGGGCAGGATTGGCCAAGCACCGACGATACTCCAGCCGACGGCGATAATAAACATCGGCGCAGCCATAACCAATAAAAAGATTTTGGTTTGTTGCCAACTCGCTGAACGGTTCGGACGAAGGGTGATGACAGTGTTGCCATCAAGAAATTCATTTGCGACCATTTTTACGCACCCTATGCTTTCACTACGTAGCTTTATTATAGAACATCTCAAATAAGGTGGTGGGGTGCGAGTGAAGGCCGAGATTTAGTTCATCTTAATGTGACTGGGTTGAGCTGCGATCCGCGCTAACCAAGCCTCTATGGCCGGGTAACCTGATAAATCAAAGCCACCCTCATCAGCGACATGAGTATACCCGTATAAAGAAATGTCGGCGATTGTATAGCACTCACCAATCAAATAAGGCGTTTTGCTCAACTGCGCCTCCATTACTGCCAACGCTTTATGACCACCGGCTTGCTTGTTTTGATACTCTGCTTGACGGTCTTCAGGTAAGCCCAAATATTTGGCAATAAAACGAGCAACAGCAATATAAGGTTCGTGACTGTATTGCTCGAAAAACTGCCATTGCAATACCTGCGCCTGTTGAAAGGCATCGTGCGGAAGGTAGTCAGTGCCTGAGGCGAGATAATTTAAAATCGCGTTGGATTCGGTTAAACAGCGACCATCGTCAAGCTCAAGCAAGGGGATTTTGCCATTGGGATTTTTGGCCAAAAACTCAGGTGTTTGGGTGTCGCCTTTCAAGATATCGACTTCAATCCATTGATGTTCAATCGCTAATAATGCGGTTAACAATTTTACTTTGTAGCAGTTGCCTGACTGAATATCAGCGTAAATTTTCACTATTTCATGTCCATTTAGTTTGTGGAAGGATGATTAGGTTAGCAAAAAGTCAGAGTGCTCTCATCTATTTTTTACCACAGTCTGATCCAAGCTTTGCTGCAAAACGAGGATAAAACGTTGTCCGCCGAACTGTTCAAAGCGATGCTTCGGGAAGCCGCTAAACAGCAGGATTAATCCCTAAATGGAAATTTCTCGGTGATTTTGCTGATCATGCGAAAAAAATTTAAAAAAATTATTAGCATATACGGCTAAAGTTACGGAATATTCGATTGATTAGTTTTTGTATGAGAAATTTTTTTTGCAAAACCCACCACAGGTGCATAGGCCCTCGCAGTGAGTTTTTCAGCGGTAAGCTGAATATTTGGGTTGTTGCCGTGAAAACGAACAAGTTTATTGTGCTGTCACTGATACGATATTTTTTTGTGTGAGATATGACAGTGTGAAGTTTACGACGTCTGATTATTAACAATGATGATGTCGTATTATTAACAGTTAGTAGATGGTTGTATATTTATTAAGCAAAAACGGATAATTATTAAACATTAGTAAAACTAATGAAAGTTCACAATTTTACTTGTTTGACGTGTTTACGCTACGGGAATATTATGGCTTAACGGCTGATTTGAGTGATAAATAAAGGTTTACATTCATTGCCTGATAAAGGACTCTTGTACTTATGGATGGTCTTATGCAGACATATCGGTACCGTCTGGATGACAAAACGTACCCATCCCATTAATTGGTTTTTTATCAAAGAAGGTTTTTTTAAATATGCATACATTTATCAAACGCGCAAAAAATTTACTTACTGTTACCGCTATGACTTTCGCTCTTGCTACTTCTAACGCCGCATTGGCAGGACCTGCTGTTGAGTACTTCACTTCTGATGACGTGCTTACTAAAGATAAAAAAGTAAAACGTATTAAACGTTCACTGAACCGTAATCAGTTTGATCAGCTAAATTTGGTGACTAATACTGTTTTCTATGCTTTCCCACCGACAGCGGCTTCTTATAAAATGGCTGAAACGGTTATCACTTTAGGCGCTGAGCTTCCAGATCAGGGCGATGGCCCCGCAGTTGAATATGTATTTATTCATGTTGATATTATGTATAACAACGATTTAGGCACTTATTCTGCCGGCGACATCGTTGTTGAGTATAAAGCGGTGAATTAAACTTCGTGCTCACTGACGATTAGTTACAAAAGGCACCCATTGGGTGCCTTTTGTTTTTTTCGGCTTTTTAAAAGTACGCCTGGCCAACGAAAAAAACATCATGTTTACCGCAAGTGACGTTGCTGCCGTCGTGGAGTCAACGTATGATTTGACGGACGAATCACAGGAGAACGTTATGCTATTGATTAAAAGAGTGTTTGTTAGCGGGTTATTGGTGCTGTTACCAGTGCTTGGAATGAGTTTTAACGCCACAGCTAATGTCGGTGTGGCCATTCACGCTAAAAATGAAGGCAAGTACGTTATTGCGTTAACCGCGTTAAAGCCGTTGGTTGAATTGGGTTATGCGCCAGCCCAATATGAGTTGGGAGAAATGTATGAATTTGGCATGGGGATGAAAAAAGATATGCAAAAAGCCAGTGAGCTTTATCATCTAGCCGCCAAACAAGGTAACGCCAAAGCCCAGTTTAATGTCAGCACTTTGTACGCTAACGGCATTACAGTGGAAAAATCAGCCAAGGAAGCCGCCAAGTGGGCCACCAAGGCAGCAAATTTGGGTTTGGCTGCGGCTCAGTTTAATTTGGCAACTATGTATGAAAACGGCGAAGGCGTTAAGTTTGATGATAAAAAAGCTTTTTATTGGTATACCCAGGCCGCCGAGCAAAACTATATTAAAGCCCAGTATAATTTGGCGTTGATGTATGCCGCAGGAAGTGGCGTCAAGCAAGATACTTATTTGTCTTATGTCTGGAATACCATTGCAGGTAGCAACGGTTACGAAGATGCGATTAAAAGTCGAGCTGTCGACGCCAGAACCTTGTCAACCGAACAGCTTAAAATGTCACGTAATAAGGTTCAGGAGTTGTTACGTAAGATTGAAACTAAACGAACGGATTTGCAGTGACTTTGACCATAGAGAATAAGGTAGACAGTTACCCCAACTGTCAACGAGGTTGAAACCTCGTCTACTGCGACTTGTATTGCTTAAGTTTACCGAGTATAACTTGACCTTCATTTTATCGTTTAGCCCAGCCGTTTTGGCTGGCAAATCCTATAACCAGAGGTCGTAATGAAACGATTAGGTATCTGCGCATTATTGGCATTACAGTGTTCCACCGCACTGGCATACAGCAATATTACTCAACAACAGGCGGTGGCAAGAGCGCTGCAAATCAGCGATGTCAATTACACTTTATCAATGGATTTGGTTAAAGGCAGCGAAACGTTCAGTGGTGAAAATAATATTGAGTTTAAACTGTTGCATAAAAATGCAGATGTGGTGATTGATTTTGATGGCCGCCAGGTGAGCCAGATGAGCATTAATGGCAAGTCTACTGAAAATTTTACCTTCGATAGCAAAGAAGCCAGTATTATCCTTCCAGCGACTTTATTTAAACAGGGGCAAAATAGCGTCTCCATGGCGTTTGTTGGTGAGTTTAGTCATTCCGGCTCGGGGCTGCATCAGTTCACCGATCCGGCAGATAATAAAGAATACTATTATTCGGATTTCGAACCCGCTAAAGCGCATCATATGTTTCCCAGCTTCGATCAGCCTAATCTTAAAGCGACTTTTCGGCTAGATGTTGAAGCCCCCGCCGACTGGCAAGTCATTAGCAATATGAACATCAATAAGTCAGCTGAGGTCAATGGTGTTAAGCACCATTGGTTCAATCAGACGTTAAAAATGTCGACCTATATTTTTCACCTCAGTGCTGGACCTTATGCGATGTGGGAGGATTATAGCGGCAAATACCCGTTGCGTATTTTCACTCGCCAGTCTTTAAGTCAGTACATGGATCCCCAGCGGATGTTTGATACCAGTAAAAAAGGTTTTGCCTTTTTTGAGGATTATTATGACTACGATTACCCGTTTACCAAGTACGATCAGATATTCGTGCCTGAGTTTAATTCAGGTGCAATGGAAAACGCTGGAGCAGTAACCTTTGGTGAGTATCAATTGTTTCGTTCATCGCCGTCACAAAGCCAGCTGATTGAGCGAGATGTGACTATTTTGCATGAAATGGCTCATATGTGGTTTGGTAACTTGGTGACGATGGATTGGTGGAATGATTTGTGGTTAAACGAAAGCTTTGCCGACATTATGGGTTATCAGGGGCTTGAAGGTATTGGTCAGCAAGGCGCATGGGATCGGGCTGCTCGCTATAAGTCGTGGGCATACAGTGAAGATCAGCTGGTGACCACCCACCCGATTTTATCGGATGTGCCCGATATAATGTCTGCTTCTGCTAATTTTGACGGTATCACTTATGCCAAAGGATTGTCGGCATTAAGGCAATTGCAATACTGGATGGGCGCAGATAAATTTAAGCAGGGCATTCGTCAGTACTTCAAACAACATGCGTTTAAAAATACTACTTTAGCCGATTTTATTGCTGCACTTGAATCGGTTCATGGCAAGGCGCTGACCCCTTGGGTTGATAGTTGGTTGGGCACTAAAGACGTCAATACCATGAAGCTGAACTTCGATATCAGCAAGGGTAAAGTTGCCAATGCCAGCGTGACGCAAACTGGCGGGGTGCATAATCCAACCTTGCGACCTCATGCTAATCTGATTGGTTTGTATCATGTTGAGCAGGGGGAATTACGTCTTAAAGAGACGGTAAAAGTGTTGTTTGACGGGGAAAAAACCAATTTGCCCGCACTGAACGGTAAAAAAGCCCCTGCGGTTATTCTGCCTAATGTTGAAGATCATGATTACATTAAAATTCGTCTGGATGAGCGGTCGCTGGTTTGGTTGAAAGCAAATATCCATCTGGTGAAAGATTCTCCGACCAAGACCATGGTTTGGAGCACATTATGGGATATGGTGCGTGATCAGCAAATGCGAGCCAGCGAATTTGCTCAATTGGCGATGACACAGCTGACCAATGAAACAGATGTTTATGTGTTGGAATACTTGTTAGAACAAATGGAGACGGTTGTAGACAGTTATACGCCAGACACGACAGCGAAAAGAAATTATCGTCAGCAGCTTTTTGCTTTGGCTAAACGACAACTTAAGGCGACGGTACCCGGGTCTGACTTACAAAGAGTGTGGTATTGGTCATTTGATAGCATGGCAGTGACAGACGCAGATTATCAATATCTGCTGGATTTGTATGATGGTAAAAAGAGCATTGACGGGATTAATATGAATAATCATCGTCAGTGGCGCATTCTACAGCGATTGGCTAGTGCTAATCGCCATAAGGCGGTAAATCCGCGTATGACGGCCTTGGTTGAGGCTGACAAGTCGGCCAAAGGGCAAAATGAAAAACTGACAACTCAAAGTTTTTACCCCGATGCCAGCAATAAAACCGATGCGTGGAAAAAATTGACTCAAGGTGAGGGTTATTCTTTACGACAAAAAACAGCGATCATTGACGGCTTGTATCATGCTGATCACCCTAAGCTGGCCAAGTTGTTGATTAAACCGTATTTTGACGAAATCGAAGCGATCCATCAAAGGGGCGAACGTTATGAATATGCGTCGTACTTTATCCGTAAAGCATTTCCCGGCTTTGGTTTAGAGGATAGCTTGCTGGCTACGGAGCAGTTCTTACGGCATTCAAAGGTGCCGACTACTTATAAAAAACAGGTAATGAGGCAAATGGATACGTTACAGCGGACGCTGAAAGTTCGTCAGATGAACCAGCTAACAATTAACAATTAACAGTTAACAATGAATAATTGGTTCGTTGTAGATGGGGATTTATCCCCGGGAGCCCTGACTCAGCCGAGTTTGTGGCGTAAATCGCGGTTAAAGTGGGATTGGATGCAGTTGCCGATCACTGTGTCCTGACTCACTAAGGTTTTTAGTTGTTCTTGCGGCCATTCAACTAATAGTGCTTTTTCGGCGATGACCACAGTGCCTGAGGCCAGATTGCCGGAGATGTAACTCATTTCGCCGATGAACTGGCCTGCTTTAATTTCAACGTAATTATCATTACCGACATTCACTTTGGCAACACCACTGAATATCAATGACAGTTTGGCGACTTTTTCGCCTTTGGTTAGCAGGGTTTGTCCGGCATCAATTTCTCGCCAAGTGGCCCAATGAAGTAACTTTTCAAAATCAGTGTGACTCAAATCAGCAAAAAATGCCTCACGCAGGGCGATTTCTTGATCATTGAATTGGGGCTGTTGCCCGGCTTGGCGAGTACGCCAGATATTATACAGAACAAATCCGATGGGGATAATGAGGAGTAGGGCGATGAGTTCTATACTGGCGGTCATTGCGGGTCCCATTGTGACAGAAGTTAAACACTGTTGAGGTGCACCCATAATATATGTCAACTTGGTCAAGATTGACATGATTGTTGATTTTATTTTTGTTGTTTTGCTTTGCCGCCTGATTTGCTAAAATCAGCGCCCTTTTCGATGGTATTGTGGTTGAAATTTTGACGGTACAGATAAACGAGTTATTTAAGCAGCTGGATGCTTGCTGGGGTGTGCAGCGGGGCAGTTTTGTCCGTCGCATCAATGGGGTAAAAAAAATCAAGGATGGGGAGAAACAGCAACATTCGCTGGCAAAGATTGCAGCGGACATGACCCGTTCAATTGCCGTTCGCCAACAACGCCTCGCTAACCTGCCTGATATTGAATACCCTGAAAGTTTGCCGGTCAGTCAGAAAAAAGACCAAATTGCCCAGGCTATTCTCGATAACCAAGTGGTGATCATCGCTGGTGAAACCGGCTCCGGTAAAACCACTCAAATTCCCAAAATCTGCTTAGACCTTGGTCTTGGTGTTGACCGTTTTATCGGCCACACTCAACCCCGACGGTTAGCCGCCAGAACAGTTGCTACCCGAATCGCCGAAGAATTGAAATCACCGCTTGGCGAGGCTGTCGGGTTTAAAATTCGTTTCAGCGATAATGTCGGCGATGGTTCTTATATCAAGTTGATGACCGACGGGATTTTATTGGCTGAGGTGATCAATGACCGCAACCTGAGTCAGTACGACACTATTATTATTGATGAAGCCCATGAACGCAGTCTCAACATCGATTTTTTGCTCGGTTATCTCAAACAACTACTGCCAAAAAGACCTGATCTGAAAGTCATCATTACCTCGGCGACGATTGATCCACAACGTTTTTCCAAACACTTTGAAAATGCGCCAATCATCGAAGTCTCTGGTCGGACTTTCCCGGTTGAATTACGTTATCGACCGATTAACGACGACGATTCGACCGATCGTGATCAGCTCCAGGCAATTTTTGATGCGGTGGATGAACTGTGTCGAATTGGTTTGGGTGATATTCTGATTTTCATGAATGGTGAGCGGGAGATCAGGGATACTGCCGACGCGCTAGAAAAACGCAATTTAAGAGATACTTCTGTATTGCCTTTATATGCGCGGTTGTCAGCCGAAGAGCAAAACCGAGTGTTCAGAACGCATCGGGGACGCCGCATTGTATTGGCCACTAACGTTGCTGAAACTTCATTGACCATTCCGGGGATCAAATATGTGATTGACCCGGGCACTGCGCGAATTTCCCGTTATAGCTTTAGAACTAAAGTCCAGCGGTTGCCAATTGAAGCGATTTCGCAAGCCAGTGCCAATCAGCGTAAAGGGCGCTGTGGCCGGGTATCGGAAGGGATTTGTATTCGTCTGTACAGTGAAGATGATTTTAATAACCGGGCGGAGTTTACTGATCCGGAGATCTTACGGACTAATTTAGCCTCGGTTATTTTGCAGATGTTGGCGTTGAAACTCGGCGGCATTGAGCAATTTCCGTTTGTTGAGGCCCCTGATCAGCGTAATATCAATGATGGTATTCGCTTGCTTGAAGAGATTGGTGCGGTAAAAACGGGCAAAAACAAAAGAGCCGATAATGATCAACCGCTGCAACTCAGCGATATGGGCCGTAAAGTCTCCCGATTGCCTGTCGATCCTCGCTTGGGCCGTATGGTTATTCATGCCGCTGAAACAGCTTGCTTGCATGAAGTGATGGTGATCACCGCCGCTTTGAGTATTCAGGACCCGCGTGAGCGACCCAACGATGCCAGACAAAAGGCGGATGAGCTGCATGGTCGTTTTGCTGACAAAGACAGCGATTTTGCGACTTTTGTTAATCTGTGGCAATACCTGCAAACTCAGCAACGTGAGTTGTCCAACTCGCAATTTCGTAAACTGTGCCGTAAAGAATTTCTTGCTTATATGCGGGTGCGCGAGTGGCAGGATATTTATGCCCAGTTGTCTCAAGTCGTCAAAGAGATGAAGTTCACCATCAACAGTCAAGAAGCGGGTTATCAGACGGTGCATACCGCGCTACTTACCGGTTTACTCAGTCATTTGGGTTTTAAAGATGAGAATAAAGAATACCTTGGCGCGAGGGGCAGTAAGTTCTTTTTGTTTCCGGCGTCGGCCTTATTCAAAAAAGCACCAAAATGGTTGATGGCAGCGGAATTGGTTGAAACCAGTCGGTTGTTTGGTCGGGTGGCCGCCAAAATTCAGCCTGAATGGGTTGAGCCGATAAGTCAGCATTTGGTTAATCGCAACTATTTTGAAGCCCACTGGGAAAAGAAGCGTGGCTGTGTGGTCGCTTATGAAAGACAGACCTTGTACGGTATGACGCTGGTGCCCAAACGTGGGATTAATTATCAAAAAATCGCTCCTGACGAGTGTCGTGATATTTTTGTTCGGGCCGCTTTGGTCAACCAGGAAGTATCGTTTAGAGAACCGTTTTTACAACACAATTTGCAGTTGGTAGATGATATTCAGGTGCTCGAAAACAAATCTCGGCGACGGGATATTCTGGTGGATGAAGAGGATATTTTTCAGCTGTATCAGCAAAAGGTGCCGCAGGATATTTGTAACGTTGTCGACTTTAACAAGTGGTGGCGCAAGAAAAAGAAAGAAACACCGGATTATCTCAATTTCACCACCGAAGATTTAATGCAACATGAAGCGCAGCATATCAATGCCAATTTGTTCCCAGACGTATGGCGACAGGGTGAATTGATTTTGCCGTTGGAATATCATTTTGAACCCGCCGGTGATGTTGATGGGGTGGTGATAGTGGTGCCGATTGCATTGCTTAATCAGCTTGATGATGTCGGTTTTGACTGGCTGATCCCCGGGTTGCAGCATGAACTTGTGGTGGCGTTAATTCGCTCTTTGCCTAAATCGTTGCGACGTAATTTTGTGCCAGCACCACAATATGCTGATGCGGTGATGAGTTCAATCGAGCCGGGTAAAGGCGAGTTTATTGCAGCGGTTGCGAAACAATTATTACGCATGACCGGGGTGACAGTCACAGCCGATGACTGGAATTTAGAAACTTTACCGAAGCATTTACGCTTTGGTTTTAAGGTGGTCGATGAGAAAAGCAACGTCGTTGCTCATGGCTATGATATTGAGACCCTCAAAGAACAGTTGCAGGGCAAAGTGAAACAAACCTTGGTAGCGGTGGCTGAGAAGGGCATTGAACGTAAAGATATTAAAGACTGGACCTTTGCTGACTTACCCGAGTCGTACACTAAAAAAACTGGCCATTATGAAATCAAAGCCTATCCGGCATTGGTGGCGCATCATTCGTCTGTGGCGATTGAGTTGGTGGATAGTGAAGAGGAAGCGCTTATTCGCTCCAGAGTCGGGTTAAGAAAACTGATTCTGCTGAACGTGCCTTCGCCGTTGAGTTATGTGCAAAAAAATCTGCCAAACAAAGCCAAGCTCGGCTTATATTACAATCCGTTTGGCAAAATCGCAGACTTGATTGATGACTGTATTAATTGTGGTGCAGATCATTTGCTGGCGACGGTGCCATTAGCCAGAGACCGAGATAGTTATCTGGTGCAACGGGACCGGGTGCGTGAAGGGCTTAATGATCAAGTAGTTAAAATTGCCATTGTGGTTGAGCAGATTTTGGTGCTGGCCCATAAAGTTAACAAAAAGATGAAAGGCAAAGTGAGTCTAGATTTAATTCAGGCTTATGGTGATATCAAACAACAGTTGGGTGCGCTGGTTTATAAAGGCTTTGTGACCGATATTGGTTTTGATAAGTTGCCGGATTTGACTCGATACATGAAGGCGATAGAGCGTCGTTTAGAAAAGTTGGTCATAGACCCTAACAGAGATCGGCTTAATTTGCTGGAGATCAACAAAATCAGCGAAGGGTTAAATAAGCATGATCAAGGTCGTAAAACCCTAGTGCAAAGTCAGGCATTGGCCAATATTCGCTGGATGATTGAAGAGTTTAGAGTGTCATTGTTTGCGCAAAACCTCGGCACTCCATATCCGATTTCGGCCAAACGTATTCGTATTGCGTTACAGGAATATGAGGCGTTGTGATTAACCGGGTTTACGAAATTTCAAGATATAGCGGTCGGTTTTACGCCTGACCTTGTTATCAAAAATCGATATATCGTGGGGATCGGTGCGATTGCGTAGAGCCATGCTTTCGTCTACTAGCTCAAAGCCCAAAGCGACTAGCTCTTTGGTTACCGTAGTTGCTGCGATGCGGTGCCACTTGTCAGCTGAACTGTTGTCACTGCCTCGGGGAGCTGAGTGGTCGACTATGCCGAGGATGCCGCCGGGTTTAATCGCTTGATAAACTTCATTGATTAGATGTTTGCGGTTGTCGGCGGTGATTAAGTTTTTGGCGTTGGTCACATACAGGTCATGATAAATAGCGATCATTAGTGCCATATCCAGCGAGTTTGGGGTTAATTCTACATCTCTGGGGTGATTGAAGTATTTTTCTACGTTGGTGAGGCGACCATTTAAATATCGGTCGTTGATTGATTGACCGACGAATTTTCGATAACCGTGGGAATTATGTGAAATAACCTTGCCTTTGTCGCCGACGACATGGGAGAGCAACTCAGTGTAATAACCAGCGGTAGCGTAGACATCAAGCACTGTCATACCGGGTTTGACATCAAAAAAAGTTAATACGTCCAATGGTTTACGGTTGCCGTCTCTTTTGACATCGGTATCGGGTCGGCTAGGATGACTGATGGCGGCTTTGATGATGGGATCGGGAGCGGCACTGAGATAAAAAGCATAAGGCGTGGTTATTAATAGCAACAACAGTGGTAGCGCGTTTTTTTTCATCGGGTGGATTATCCGGTTTGGTCCGTATGACAATTGATTGCCATTCTAAGGCATTGCTAGGAACAATTCAAAAAACTCTTGTTGTGGCTGTAAATAAAGCAATTGCAATTGCTTAACCGCGTTTTGTACTATGCTTAACTTCATTAGGGCTTTTTTAACTTAAAGTATGTTTTGTTGTAACTATTCAGCTTGTGGATACTTGTAGGAGGGGCGTCCTCGCCGCGATAAATGGCGCAGCCATTTCAGAAAATAGCAATGAATTCTGTTGTGCTATCGGCACAAATCGCGCCGAGACGGTCCTCCTACCTTGATTTGATCCATTTATCTGCAAAGCCATCAATTATGCTGAATATTTACGTTTTGTTTTAACTAATTTGTGGAGTATTAGTATGCTAAATCATGATGATAAGCGTTCATTTTTTCGAATGATGGTCAACGCCGATCTTGAATTAACCCTTGATGATTCAGAAGCGGGGACCGTGATTGATGCTATTTGCAGAGATGTCAGCTCAACCGGAATGTCAGCCGAAGTACCAGAGCCGGTAGAAGCCGGTGCTATGTTAAAAGCCAAATTAGCCTCCAGTAATCCCAGTGTCCCGCCGCTTTCTGCTAATGCCAAAGTGATCCGCTGCACCCAAGAATTCGATGATACTTATATTCTTGGCCTTGAATTTATTGAATTGAATTAGGTTAATTCGCGTCTACGTTGCATCAGCATTAGCGTAGACGAGTTTTCTCGTCAGTATTGATTTTTCAACAAATCTTGTTACGTCTGATTATCTTGCAAAAACTCAATCATATCCTGATTTTCAACACGGTAATAAATCTCTGCTACGGGCAAAATACAGTCGATAGATTCAAAATGAATATCATCGCCGAGGAAGTAATGTTGATTTTTTTCATCGTTACGAATAAGCAATCCCGCAACCACGAATAATCACTGAGCAGAGAAAGTCGCTGATCTGTTCGACGTCTTCTTCTTCGTATTCGGCGCGGTTCATTATGGTGAGGACTTGGGTTTCGAAGTCGGCGTAATGTTGGGTCGATGACCAGATGAGGAAGATTAAATGTACCGGATCAACTTGGCTCATTTTGCCAGCGTCTATCCAGTGTTGGAAGACTTTGGCTTTTTCTCTGACCCACTTTCTTAAATAGGTGCGGGTGTAATCTTTGAGGTGTTGTGCGCCTTGGATGATTTCCATGGCAAACAGTTTTGATGGACCGGGGTGGGTGAAAGACATTTGTACTTTGGTGCGAATAAAATGTTCGAGTACTTCACGGGGGTCGTCATCGACGGTGATGTCGCCTAATACTTCATCCCATAAATCTAGAATATTTTCGAGTACCGCGTGAATTAGGTTGTCTTTGTTTTTGAAGTAGTAGTGAATATTGGCTTTGGGTAATTCGGCTCGGTCGGCAATGGCCTGAATGGTGGTGCCTTTAAATCCATGTAACACAAATTCTTGCTGAGCAGATGCCAAAATATGCTCTATACTCTTTTCGCGGATTTTGCCTGTTTTATGTTTTTTCTCGACAGGGCTAGTATCATCTTTAAAGGTATCGCTGTTAGTTATATTCATAATAAGTGACGCTGCTCATGACTGTCTGGTTTCTGGTTTTATCGATCGTTTTATGTAAATCGTGCATCTGACTGACCAGTCAGAAATAACGTTGCTTAGCTGCCCCCAAAAGGTCTTTTTTGCGCCTTAAAATGGGCTTTTCAGCGCCTGACAGGAGTCAATAAAGCGCCTGTGTATTGTAGGTTCATTGATATTTTAATACAAGCTTGCTAAAGCCGCTAAATGATCGGCTTAACTTCTCCAAACCAATGGCTGTTTTTGTTAATACATTTTGTAACATCAATTTGAGTGATAAAAAATTGACCCTAACGGTTTAAAGTATCTGCTTGCCATCGTTGCAAAACCGTAGGTTGCCGCCTATAGTTATTTTTTCTGACCAATTGGTCATTAATTAGGATGCGGGTTTTTTGGCGATAATGATGGTTTTATTTGCTACCTGTTGTTTTAACCAGATAAATGATAAAACAGCCACTGAATCAATTTACCCCGATCACCTAAACATTTCACAGCGCCTTTGGTAATAATGATTTAACTCATTGAAAAATATATAGAATAATTTGTAATAAACAGGTAATAAAGGTGTCATAGAGCTTTGTTATGCTAGCCATTGTGTGGTCTACCAGCAACAAAAAATTGCTAAATGCTGTTCACAAAACAAGGCTTTTTAAAAAAGTTCAAAAAAAAATGCGATCTTTGCCAGCTTTCGTATAAAATAGCGCCGTTATTTTCGATAGCTTGATGTTTCATTGCCGTTGTAATATTGGCGAAGCATTAGCGAAAAATTCGCGAAACATAAGACAACGCTCAAAACATCACTAAACAATGATTATAAACTTGTACAACATAGGTACCAGGATGAAAAACTGTAAACTTAAACTCATAGCGGCTGCGGTAATGCTGTCGTTGGGTACTGGCGGGGCCATGGCCGCTGATACTTCTTCTACGATGCGCGGTAAGATCACAGGACCCGAAGGTCAAGCTGCGGCTAATGTGAAAATTAAAGTTGTCCACGTGCCCAGTGGTACCATCAAACACTTTACTACTAATGACACCGGGGTTTTCCTCGCCAAAGGTCTACGCGTTGGTGGTCCATACTCAGTAACGGTTGATTCTGATACTCATGGTGATGAACAACTCGATAACATCTATTTATCGCTTGGTGATACTTATCGATTGAACACCCAGCTTGAAGCGGTGACTGTTGAGCGTATTGCTATCTCTGCCAGTCGTATCCTTGAAACCAATGGCGCATCAAGTGTTTTTGGCGAAGATATGATTAATCGGGCACCGAGCCTGAATAATGATTTGAAAGACATCGCCCGAATGAACCCAATGGTCACTATTCGCGGTAATGGTGAAATGACGATTGCTGGTGGTAACCCGCGAACCAATAGCATTACGGTTGATGGCATCGGCCAAAACGATGACTTTGGTTTGAACTTTGGTGGTTATCCGACTGAACGTTCACCGATTTCTTTGGACTCTATCGAACAAGTCTCTGTTGCTAGTGCCCCGTTTTCGGTGAGAAAGGGTGGTTTTGCTGGTGGTACCATAGACGCAGTAACAAAATCTGGTACCAATGAGTTTCATGGTACGGCTTTTTATGAATACACTAACCCGGATTTAGCCGGTGATATCGATACTATCTCTCGTGATAGCACCGATGATGAAACGGGTTTCAGAACCTTTAATGACGGTAATTCTGAGTCAATCAGTGATGAATCTACCTTTGGTCTGTCTCTTGGCGGCCCTATCATCCAAGATAAAGTGTTCTTTTTTGCTAACTATGAACAATACGATAAAAAGCTAGAACTAGATTACGGTTTTGAAGGCAGCGGCGCAGGTAATGAGTTTGATGCCACTGAAGAGAACTTCAACCAGTTTTTAACCATTCTCAACGACGTTTATGGTTTACAGGATTCTTTAGGTGGTGATCCAAAAGATAAAGATAAAAAATGGTTGCTTAAATTCGATTGGAACATCAGTGATGACCATCGCATGAATTTCACTTACCAGGGCACTAAAACTGACGCAGAAAAT
>CBDIDQ010000043.1:0-17381 GCA_965277695.1 Alteromonadaceae bacterium | reverse complement strand
CCAAATAACAACACCACGCGACAATTGTCTTCGGTCAGTTTCAACTCGCTGGCTTGGGATCCCACCAGACCTTTAGCAATATGGTTGACGGTAGAAAAATCCAGCCGTGAGACATAAATGATCTCATCAAAACTGCTTTCGAAAATATCCCGACCACCAGACAAACGTTTACGAAACGATTGGGTGCAATCCTCAGAAATGGTCAGCAGGTAATAACAGTGGGGCAAAGACAACGCACCTTTAATCTCCACCAGCAGCTTTTTCACTTCTTCAACGTCTTGAATTTTATCTAATTCATCAATCGCAATGATCACCTTGCCATTATAATACTTGGCCAATAACTGGGTATAATCGGCGAACAATGCGGTCAACCCCGGCAAAGACAAATCACGAGCCTGCTTGTTGACGCTGCGGGTCATGCTAAACAGGCTGTGCTGAAACCCGGCAGAATGCTGTTTATCTTCTTTATAAGACAATAAATCGATGAATTTTTCAGACTCACGCATCAACGCCAACGACTCGGGATTGAGCAAACCACGAACGATAAATTCAAAACTACGCCACAACCAGCCGCTGGCCAATAACAGCAGTATCGCCGCCAATACGCTACGCCAAACCCAAGGGTTATTGACAAAATCTACCGACTGACCCAGCCATTGAATAAACCCTAACGGGTTATTTAACATCGCAGTGGAACCAGCGGCACTGGCAGTCAAACCAATATCTTGCTGAAAACGCTGCAATATCACCTCAAGCTGACGTAATTGATTGAGGGTTAACTCAATCACCTGCTGATCAGCCCCTTTACTCGACAATGTTTCAGCGATGATCCAAGCAGGCAAAAAATGCGTGGAGCGACCATCCTCACCCCGGCTGTGCGCTGTGGTTGGCAATAGTGCTCGCAGTTGCTGCGCACGATGACGTAATTGGCTTGATTGCTTTAATCGTGTCTCTAACTGCGCAATAGCCAAGTGAGAAAAAGCGATATTGGCACTAGAAAGCGGATAAGGCTGTTTTCGCGAGGGATATCGACTCGCCACTTTTTGTTTTTGCAAAGGCGGTTCCAACGAGTCATTGAGGATGTAGCGGATATAAGCGGTTAATGCCGGTTCAATGTCTGTGCCACGCTCACCGATGAAGAAAACATCACTCAGCTGTACTTTTGAAAAAGACACTTTGAATCTGGCGGCCATATCCACCTGAAGTGTGGTATAGCTAGGCGGAGGGTTATGCGGTATAGCCTGATCAGCTTGCCGCGCTTTACTGATAGACAAACCATTACCATCACTTCCCCATTGCAACAAAACTGCGGTGTTGTCTTGAGCCGCCTGCTCTTTAGGCAACTTATTCGAAGGTAATAGGCTCAGATGCAAATTAATCTGCTCCAGCAAGTCTTGTATCGTGCTCTGCTCAGCCGTTAAAACATGATCAATAATATCACTGCTATAAATTGAAAAGTCTGTTTCTACCACCTCATAATAACTGCCCGCCAATTGCGATAAATTAAGTAAATTGCCGCTGACTTGAATTAGCACTAAAACCTTTAACATTAAACAAATAGACCGCGTAAACAGAAGCGACCAAGGTCGCTACAACAGCAAAAATCAACCAACGAATACGGCTTTTACTTTCCCGATTAGCTTGGTTTTCTGGCGCTTGCTCACCCTGAACCCGATGAGCTGTATCGCGGATCACTTCTCTGCACAAGTTACGACATACCGTCATAAAAAAGGCCATGCCCTCATCTTTACGGGTCGGCGCTGTCATTTGCAAGACCTTAAAATCCTTATTCAAACGAGCCGACACCGCGCCAAGCAAAGCACTTTTGCCTGCGCCACGAATACCGGTGATCCCCACCACCGCACTTTTTGGTGCAGCATAAATAAACCCGCTAATTGCATCGACATGGCCACGCTGATCAATGTAGTTCTCAACCTCAGCAGCAATGCCAGGAACCGTATTCGGTTGATCATCAGCCATCAACGGCACCTCTCTCAAGGGGCGTTGCCATTTAGCCGTCAGCCAAACAAACCACAAACTCGCTTGCACCAATAAAACGATAACAAAAAAACCGTTTTGTACTGCACTATCAGGCACATACAATAACAACGGGATCGCCAACACACACCAGTGCAGCAAAATATAACTGATATCATGCCAAAGGGCTCCCCACACCTTGTCACGCAAAGCCAGCATCAAACCCATGCCATTTAGCGTCAAAGCCACCACCAGCATAAACTCCTGTGGCGGAATCACTTCACGGTTAAAAACCAATACCACAAACAACAAACTGACAGTAAAAATAATCAATGAAAAATAGAAGGAACGCTCAGTCGGCGGCTTAAAAGTAAACAGCTTGTCGAACAACCACACCAAACCACGACTCAACCTAGCCAGTGCCATCGCCACTATGGTCGACAGTAATAAAGCCATGCCGCTACCATAAATATAAAATGCATAATCAACAATCGGCTCTAGATAATTCCCTTGGGGATGTAGGCTGATCACCACAAGGCTCCAGCACGTCAGCACCAATAGAGTAACTAAAATCAATAACCGACACCCCTTACAGGCCACCGTTAAACGTTTTTCGCTGCTAGCCGCCATGATCCCCGGTAGTCCGGCAATAGCAGTAAGGCCCCAAAAGAAACCATCGCCGAAAGTCCCTCTGAGGATCAGCGAAACCCCAACTAACGCAATCAAATAAATCCAGCTAATGGGCAAAAGTAACAAGATATGGAGGGTATGAAAATGGAGAGTATCAAATGGGCTTTTTGCTGGCTGGTCAAGAGCATTTTTGACAGGGGTATTATCAGGATTTGTGGTCATTGTTTTTTCTAGCCTTTACCATCACTTTTTGTTTGAATTCTAAGAATAGACGCTATTGCAAACAAGCCAAAGTATGGTATTGATTCATTGCGGGGTAACAAATCTTGACACTCACCGCCTGCGCTATAAAATAACCCGCAAATTATCAATGAGGCCAGTCAATGGATGCGGCAAAACAACAGGCTATTCGCATTCTACGCAGTTGGCACCGAATTGAGTTTTTTCAGCCTTATAATTTGCCCTCACAATCACTCGCTGGTGAGCGACTGATAAAACCGACCCATGACGAAATCAACAGTTACAAAAACCAGATACTGCCGTGGCTCGACGATAATGCCCGCCACCAGCTCAATATTCCTAGCAGCTCTTTCGGTAATGCGGCCAGTAAAACCGCAAGCACTAAACGCATTCATTTTATCCTTTACCTCGGCGTATTCGATAAATCTGAATTAAACACTATCACCGAACGCTGTTTTGGTGCTGAGACCGACGAACAAAAAGCACTGGAATTTGAACAGCGTAGCGAGCTAGAGGGCGACACCTGTTTTGCCAAACTGCCACTTGATCAATGGGGCACACCTGATTTTGAAAAAATGTCGGTCAGTACCCTGCCCTGGGCGCTGGGTCATTTAGTCAACGATGATATCGACAAACTCACCATGGCTTCGTTTGACCAAAGTGCGGAGCTGTTAACTCAAGCCCTCGCCCGGATAGCCCTAAAGTTGCCACCCCATCCACGCAATCCGGAGGCTAAAACTCTCAGTGCCGGGGCGCTGAATGCGCTCACCGAAGAGCTGCATAAATGGGCGCGTTTTACCCCATCGAGTCGATTTGCTTTCGCCCTAGACTGGTATGAAGTCAAACCGTCAAAAGCTGAGAAAGCGTTAACAGATAAAAGCCACGAACTGCCAAACCCCAATAAAGATAAAACTAGCACTAGCGACACCGATGAAGAAGCTACTGCGGATCAACGGATGGCTGATGAAAAAACAAGGCCGATCCTCAACAGCTTTTATATTGAAGATATCGAAAACGTGGTCAACAGTATTGCCAATGACAGCTGCAATCAGGCTATGTTGGATTATTTGCGTATTCGTCAACTAAAGCAGCCGGATCTTTACACTCAAGCCGGACTGAAACTGATTGTTGACAAGCTAGCACCTGAGCTGCTGCCCGCTGGTCGCTGGCCTGCTGAGCCAAAACACAATATGACGCTGATGCAGCAGTTTGCGATCAATACAGTGTTTGATGAGCTAAAAGATGGCGGTTTATTGTCGGTCAATGGACCACCGGGCACCGGCAAAACCACGCTGTTAAGAGATGTCATTGCCCAGAATATTGTCGGCCGGGCCAAAGTACTGGCCAGCTTGCCACACCCCAGCGATGGTCTCACCGACATGGGTTTCCCTATCGCTGCTCTAACTGGTTTTGAAATGGTGGTGGCGTCTTCGAATAATCTGGCAGTAGAGAACATTTCTAAAGAGTTGCCGCTGATGGCTTCTATCGCCAAAGAGTTTGCTAATTTAGACCATTACAAACCCATCGCTAATCAGCTTAATGCGGTGAAAACTAAAAAAGGCTATCAGCCACTGGCCAAGGATGAACAATGCTGGGGATTGATTTCTGCGGTGTTGGGTCGTCAGAAAAATCGTGCAAACTTCGTCGATTCCTTTTTCTTTGACTATCCCAATAAGCAGGGTTCTAAAGCTGAAGCCCAACGACCGGACGAACTGAACTTTCTCAATATTTATCGTTGGAATAGCCTCCATCAAGCGCCTAACTTTAAAAAAGCCCAGCTAAAATTCAATTCATTGAATGAACAGTTCGAACAGCAAGTTGATGAGTTAAAACAACTGGCTGAATTAAAAGCTTGGCTGGCTGACAACAATCGAGAAAGCCCCCTAGCTCAGCAGTCAACAATTATCAGTGAAGCTCAAGCAAACGAGGCTGTTTTACAACAAACAATTGATGAAATCTGCCAGGAAATTGAACTGCTCGAAGAAACCGTCGAAGTCGAAACCCTGAAATTCGCTGACATCGAAAGCCAACGTACTTTAACTGATTATGAACATCAGCTATCAACAGCCCGGCAACGTCTAATTGCCGTTAAACAGCAATTAACCGCGCAAAAACGCCTCAGGATTGACACTAACAAGCAAATCAAAGCCTGTCAGCAAACCATCAGCACAGCCCAATTGCAGTTCAATCAAATCAACCAGCAATACAACGCTAAAGCACAAACCTATCGTCAACTCAGTCAGCAACATCAAGATAAAGCTCAGCCAGATTTAACCCTAGCTATCACCGATGAACAATTACAACGCCACGCTTTTTGGCAAGATGAAAGCTTCAACCGCTTGCGCTCGCATATTTTTATCGCCGCCCTTGAGTTGCAGCAAGCTTGGGTGTGTGAAGCCTTTCGTAATAAAAACTTTCACAACAACGTTTATGAAATAAAGGATGTGCTCAAACATACAGAGGTCACTCACCCGCAGGCTTTGTGGCAAACCTTGTTTATGTTAGTGCCAGTGGTTTCTACCACGTTTGCCTCGCTGGGCCGGATGTTCAGCAATATCAAATCTGCTGAGTTAGGTTGGTTAATGATTGATGAAGCCGGACAAGCTGTGCCTCAGGCCGCTGTTGGTGGTATCTGGCGGGCTAAACGGGTATTGGTGGTGGGCGATCCGCAGCAAATAGAGCCGGTATTTACCACCCCACCACGATTGGTCGAATTGCTATCCCAATCGACGCTAGACAATGACAGTGTAGATTGGGATCCACAGCACTGGTCAGTACAACAAATCGCAGATCGCGCCAATGCTTATGGTTGCGAGCTTAATGTGATGGAGAAACCACAATGGCTTGGTATTCCGCTGTGGGTGCATCGTCGTTGCATTGAGCCGATGTTCAGCATCGCCAATACCATTGCCTATGACGGTCGTATGATCCACGGTTTACCCGCTGAGCAAATCAGTGCGCAGCCACATCAAATATTGGGCGTAAATCGGTGGCAGACTTCGCAGGGACAATGCACCATCAGGCAATACAAAAACGAGTTAGGAGACGATACCCTGACGCTATTGTTACAGCTGGCGCAGCATAATCACCCGCTATCTGAAATCTATATTATCAGCCCGTTTAAAGCGGTTAAACAGCAATTGATCCGAGCGATTGATCAGCAAAAAAGCCAGCTTTGCCGGGCCTTAGGCTTAACATTGAAGCAGTATAAACAATGGCGCAACAGCCATATCGGCACGGTGCATACCTTTCAGGGTAAGGAAAATGTGACAGTGATCTTGGTATTAGGTTGCGACCCGCAACAATCCGGCGGAGCCGCTTGGGCTGCGAGTAAACCCAATTTGCTTAATGTGGCGTTAACCCGAGCTAAGCAGCATATTTTTGTTGTTGGTGACCCGGATGTGTGGCAGCACCGCAGTTACTTTTCGCTGCTGGCTCGGGCGTTGGGTTAATTGTTAACAATTCATTGCTAATCGTCATTTAATAAAGCCTGACACTCCCGTTAAGCCAGCATTCATTTTCAACCCTTACAATGGCTCCAGCTTTTATCAAACCAGTTGCTTAATAAGGCACATTTACAGGAGTTACCCATGAAAAACCTAACCTCAGCCGCTGCCGTTTTACTGGCTTGTTCAACCCTATTTGCCGGGTGCACATCGGTCGGCAATACCGCATTAGCCAAAGAAACCCAACAAACCATCAAACAAAAAATCACCGAAGGTATCACTACTAAACAAACCGTGGTTGATTTACTCGGTGTACCAACCGAAACCACCTTCACCGACGGCGGACAAGAGGTGATCAAATACGCTTACCAACATATCAAACCGCAAGCACAAAACTTTATCCCCTATAACTTTGTCTCACAGGTCAGTAATGCCAAAAATAAAGAATTAGTGATTTTGTTAAACGATAAAAACATCGTGCAAAAAGTGGTGATGAATGAGAGCAAAGAACAAATTCGCTGGGGTGCAATTGAATAAAGATTCTGCCAAATCACCGACTAATAATCAGAGTTACAAGATTTACGGCAGCAACCAAACAGGGCGAGGTTTCAACCTCGTGAATGTTGAGGATAACTGTCACCTCAATTTGCACCTCAATTTGCTCTATATGGTCGGAGCCAGATTGACTATCAAACCCTTCAATACACAACAATTGAAGGGTTTGATTCACAACGAAAGGCTAGCTTAAACTTCCGGGTTGAAAAGTATTGTCACTATCTTGGTAATGAATAGTCTGATTAGGTTGCTCTGTTAGATCCACCAATAGCGCGTCTCCAGTGACACTAGAAAGCACCAAGGCATTATTCACTTCAGCCATGGCAAAAACCTGAACTTTTTCAATTGGTGTGTACACACCAGTATTATTGAATGGAACTTCCGTGGCGTTAATTGGTATCGTCTCTCCCGCTGTTTGACTGTTAACCTGCGCTAAACCTGCCGTTAAAGGATTAAAATTGTCATCCTGATTATCTACCCCATATTGCACAGCAGAATTACCGGGTTTGCCATTCTCGTCAAACTGACCATTTTCAAAGGTATAAGTATCCCCGCCGGATGCTGGCAGAACAGAGTTGGTCTCAATAGTGGCACCGCTTTGAATGCTAGTGCTAGACCCGTAAACCAGATAATCTTCTGTCCAAGTAACCGAGTTTGTCAGCTCTGGATGAAAAGTGACCCAAATAACCGGATTACTAGTCGGCGTTGTTTGCTTGACAATGCATATCTGTTGGCTTGCTTCGGTAAGAATATCCAAACCAGCCTTATCTATATCGATATTTAATGTATAAGTCGTCATTGTATTTTCCTGTTTTAGTTGATTTTATCCAGCTTGAGACCATTTAAGAAACAAGCATTTATAATGTCTTTTGTTTATCACCCTAAATTAAACTAGGGTATTACTACTTCAATACCACTGACTAAATACCACTGACTATATGAATGCAAGTCAGCAGTCAGTACAGATACTTTAGAAACAAATTCACCGGATAACTATGGGACAAAAAACCCAATCAACTAAGAATAATACTTATCAAATAATCATTTTTTCTGATCGCTCAAGCAACCACTAGCCCTTCGTGCATAGCAAAACGGACAATATCCGCATCATTACGCAATTTTAATTTACGTAAGATTGCCGCACGGTGGGCATAAACTGTTTTCGAACTAATACATAGCTGATGACCAATTTCCTGCTTGCTGGCCCCCTCAGCTAAAGCACTGGCCACTTGCAATTCTCTATCTGACAGCTGTTCTATAGTGGAATTAATTTGAGGACGAAGATATTGTAAAGCAGACAATTGTTTAATACTTTCCGGTAAATATAAGGTGCCTTGATGCACGGTCCGTAAAGCTGTAATTAATCCATCTGGAGTTGATTTTAATGAGATCAAACCATCAACACCTGCCTGAATCATTCTCAAAGCCACTGTATCAGTGGTTGTAGTATACCAAACCAATAATCGGGTATTTTGCGCAACTGCCCGTATCCGCTTCACTAGGGTTAGATCATTAGCTGTCGAATCAAACAACAAAATATCTGGGTGATTTTGCCTGATCCCATTTAAAATATTATGTTGATAACTCCAGTTAATCATAGAAAACTCAGGATAAAGTGATAACAAACGAGCTATACCATCCATTATCATTGGATAGTCCGGATTAACTGCCACGCGGATCGTTTGTTGACTATTAATTTCCATCATTTGCCCCTTATTAATCGATGAATTCATTTATTTATTAACGAGATAAAAGTATAAAAGAATTGATCACAAGGGGACATTACACGACATTACTACAGCAGCGGCTTAATCATCGACGGACCAAACCGTTGGATGCTGGTTAGATAAACAAAATCCTCCTGTTAGTGAATTAACGCAGTATTATCGAATAACTAAAACGACATTGATCAATATCCGCTTGGCCCTCAACCGGGGTAAGCAAAATGCTTTTTTTCAAACCATCGGCAATGGTTTGCGCATTCAAATATTCGACATCAAAAACCGCCAACAAATCGCCTTGGCTTTTCTCATTGTTAACCTCAGCATATAAATGCAATTGCTGAGCATCACGTTGCCAACGTCCTTTGCGGGAGACTTCATCCGCAGTCGCTGAGTCGACGGTGATAAGCTCAAACGTCTGTTCTGGTGCCAAAATCAATTCGGCAAAAACCAGTGAGGCGCAATGTGATGCTGAATAAGGCGAAGCAAAGCTAATGCTTTCATCTCGCCCATCTCGCTTAGCTTTGCCGCCTGCCTGACCAAAAAGATACAAGCCGATATTGTCTTTGGTGTATGAATGTTGATCTGAGCGAATGTATAACAACTCAGCTTTACTGTTTAGCTCGCCCGCAACCAAATCAAGTAAAGCCCTCACTTGCTCCGGATTAGAATGCATGGGCGAATAGACCACGGCATCTGAGTTAATCGCATCGGGAAACGTTAAATCGTTAACCTCTACTTGATACTCTTTGAGCTGCAATACACGGCTGATTTTTTGCTTTTCTTGCTCGGTTAAATACTTGCCAAATACATGTACAGTTGATACCGATGTGCAGCCGGTTAACACACTTGTCACCACCAGCAAAATGCCAACAATTGCTTTATTGATTAATTCTTTCACAATGTATCACCCCAATTGACCAGAGCCGTCACCTTAACGCCCCAAAGCTCCGGTTTTCAATTGATTGCGCTGGGTTGCATTTAAAGATGGTCTAATATCATGCCAGATGTTGTTTTATCTCATGATTTTATCATTCCCATAAAACTTTTCGGCAAAATAGCCATCATCATGTCATCCTACAAAGAAACTCCTTTATATATCATGTGATGCTAAGTTGAAATTGGTTTAACAGTGGCATTTATCATTTAAACAGATAATAATGGTCATCTTAATGAAATCAGTTAAATAAAAAGACAGACCATGAAACAAAATAAGTAACTATTCAGCTTGTGGATAACTCATGGTAGGAGGGGCGTCCCGCCGCGATAAATGGCGCAGCCATTTCAAAAACTCGTTGCACCTTCGGCACAAATCGCGCCGAGACGGCCCTCCTACATTGTTTGATCTTATTTATCCACAACGTCATCGATTTCGCTGAATAGTTACCAAAATAATTCAGTTGAATATAAAAAGTCATTAGAAGATGAGTTAGATTTAGGTCTTTTAGATCAGATTCATAAAGTTGTGCTGCAAACGGCTATGTTTTGCTTTAGAACGAAACAGATATGTCTGACATTGGATTTTGCTATTATTGGTCTTTTGATCAAATTTACTGCCAACCAACTGGATCGTTCGATTTTTGTTGCTGGCATACTGATCCCTTTCGGTTTTTGGTTTCTTGATGCTATTGGCTATTTTTATCAAGTTAAACTACGTGGTGTAATGGATGAAATCCGCACTCGTTTGATGGAAAGGAACTCCGCACAATTCGTTTTACCTCCGGGCAGTGGAGCTATAGAAGAAGAACGCATCAATATTACGCAAATCTTAAAAATAAAAGATGCTTTTTTTAATCATTCAATGTGGTTATATGGGATCTTGGTTATTATAGATATCATTCTTTGGCAGATGTACAAAAGCGGCGTGATCAGTTGAAAAAATTATCAAGAGTATTCGTAAGTTACACTATTAGGGATGGTTATGTAACGCCTGAATTATTAAAAAAATTTGAAAGCAATTTACAGGAGATTTGCACTCCTTTTATTCATGCGACTATCCCGAATTATAGCGATATTGGGCAGGGTTACGTGCTTAAAAAATTATTTTTTTCCCATATTGTTTTTTTGATAGACTCACCTGCTGTGTATAAATCACCTTGGGTGAAATTGGAACTAATAGTGGCAAAATTAATGTTAATGCCCATTGTCATTATCAGTGTAGAGCAAATAAAGTCATTTCTTGATGACGGCTATAGTGGTTTGCAAAAAGTAAGGGCGTCTGAAAAGAAATAATTAATCAAGATCGCATAGACCAGCGAGGTTAAAACCTCGTCTCCGGCAGACTTACTGCAATGTAGACGAGAATTCACCGAAGTGTCGGACCATCTCATTTTGTTAACTCCAACTCACTCCTTCAACTCACTCCTTCAACTCACTCCTCCAACTCACTCCTTCAACTCGCCAGAATAAAAATTAATAAACAGATGATTTACCGTACGCTCAAATCGCTTCGGACCATGAGTTGAGCGAGCTGTCAGCACGAACTTTTTGCCGCTTTTATCACTGGTATCTTCGAAGTTGGGGATTAGCTGTTGGTATTTGTGCCATAACGCATAAAAGCGGGCAGATTTGACGTAGCTGATGGCGTAGTTATGTTGGTTGCCTGTGGTGTCATAGTTTTCTACTAGTTTTTTGAGGTGTTCGGTGATGACCTTGGTATCGTGGTTTTTTAACACAAAGGCTTCTATCACACATTCGGCGACGTCGGTTTGGCTGTTTCTGATCAGTAAATCTCGCTCACCTGCGCTTAATCCGCTGCCGGACTCACCACCACGGGATTGATCTGACACTCGGTAATGACGGTTGAGCAAGGCGGTTTTAAAGCGGTCGTTGGTGAGGTCTTCTTTCTCATCACAAATCGCATGACGGTTTTCGGTTTCGATGCAGCTGATTTCAAACAGGTCTTTGGTTAATCGGTTGTAATCAAAACTGGGGTCGTCTTTTATTCGATAGCCGTCTAACAGTTCAGCTATTTTAAACGTTTTATAGGCTTTCTTGCCGATTTTGGCACGATATTCAGTGCCCCCTTGTTGCTCGGCGTCGACTATTGCGTCAAAGCTTTCAAAACCAAGCACCGTTTTATCAGCCAGCAATGGTACTTGCTCTTCAACATCTAACTCAGGTCCGTTAATTTCACGAATGGCATGGCGAATAATGGTTAACAGCTCTCTGCCCGCTCGGTTTGCTTGGTCGATGGCAATGGTGATGGTCTTTTTATCTTCATCTGAAACCACCACCCCATTGGCGTTTTCATGGCTTAAAAATACACCCCGTTGCCAGTATTTATCAGCGGCTGAGTCTGAGCCTGCATTTGAGGTAACAGTGACATATTGATGTTTTAACACAATCAGCTGTGACAAAATGCCTTTTTTTAATATACCCTCGTAAAGAAAACGAAAGTTCAGTCCTTGTTGATAGTCAGACCAATTGAATGGCGGTTGAGTGGTTTCTAAGCGTGAGGGCAGTAATACCCGGTGGTCGTCGATGCTAAACGCCAGCCGAAACTGTTTGAGCAAATCAATCAGCCAAGTGTAATGACGTGACTTGGAATATTTACGCTCGTCGCAAAAGATTTGCCTAAACTGCGCTTCGTTTAACGTCGCCTCAGTGTTGCCAATCAGGGGGGAGCGCAATACTTTATACACTCCGTTAGTGACCCAAGCCGGGTTGATGATTTGCATCACGTTTAAGCGTTGATGCTCTTTATAGGTCACTATGGTGCCAATTTGGTTCAGGATACTGAGCAAGGCATTTTGCAAGTTTTCGCTGTTTACGCCATGACTTTCACAAATACGCTCATAATCAACACTTTCGATGAAATCAACATCGGCTTTTTGCTTATCTTCCAGTTCATTTTTTACCGCCAACCAACTTGGTGGAAAGGGCAATTTCACCTCTTTAATCTGTTCAATCTGTTGTTCAATCACGCTCACCAAATCATCAATGGAATGATTGATTTGAGATAAAATATTACTATCAATTTTCGCCTCAGCTGCGGCGCTGGTATACAAAACCTTAACGATATTAAATGCTTGCCCAAAACGAAACTCGTCAAATTTATAACCCGGATTCAAATCACATTTATTAATCACTACCACAATCGGCGCATTGTCAGAGATAGCTTTAATGGTATTTAACCACTCGGTAATAGCCGAATCGTTATCCTGTTTTTGACCGTCTAATACCAGCAAATACAAACTGCGATGACTGAGAAAAAACTGATGAGTTTGATGAGTAATTTCCTGCCCAGCAAAATCCCAAATATTAATATTGATGCCATTGCTTAACGGATGCTGCTGAATATCAATACCTAGCGTGGTTTTTTGCTGTTCGTCCATCTCCCGGCCAATAATCCGGTTGATCAACGAGGTTTTGCCGACTCTTTCGTCGCCTAAAACCAGTACTTTGGCTTCGTTAAGGGTCTTAGTTTCTGGCTTTTGGATTTCGAGTAGGTAGGCGATTTTTTCGGCTGGTGGTAAGGTATGCGCCATGTCGTGGATGTTATTGGTGATGGGGTTATGTGAGATGCCGAAATCAATTAAATCATTCAACTGAGCCATACTGATGGGGAGTTTTTGTATTTTGTTGTCAGCTAAAAACAAGTGATTCAATTGACTCAAATCACCAAAATTGGCTGGTAATTTATCGATAGCATTATCCTCTAAATCAATAAACTTTAACTGAGCACACTGGACAATAATATCGGGTATAACCGTTAACTGGCAATTTTGTAGTACTAACCAAGTTAAAGAGTTAATCGGTGGTAGGTGTTCTAAAAATGCCATGTTTGACACAGATTTGACCATTAAACCAGTTAATTGATTATCCTCATCCAGGCAGTATAACTTGGCGGGTTCATTTACATCACCATTCCACTTTTTATGAAACTCCTCTATCGATACCTGCTCAAAATCATGTAAAAAAGGATACATCTACCACCCCGTGTGCCGTTGTTGTTTGATTGCCTGCTTGGTTAATCGTGCCCCGGGATAAATCCCCTATCGACAAGGAGTCTACACGTTTTGGATATAAGGTCATCAGATTATTGGCAAAAATTCGTAGGCGCGGTATCTACGAGGTTAAAACCTCGTCTACGGCATTGTTAAACCGTTTCTTTATTAAACAAGGACTTCAATTTGTCGCCATACAGGGCAATCATCAATCCTGAGAGAATCAATATACAGGCGGCAATTTTTTCGCCGCTGATGACTTCATCAAAGATAATCGCCGAACCTGCGAAGCCAAATACCGGCACCAATAGAGACAGTGGGGCGACGCTGGAGACCGGGTATTTGCTCAGTAATGAGTTCCAAACCCAGTAGCCGATAAGGGTGGTGGGGTAGACTTGGAATAATACTGAAAAGATAGCCGTGGCATCTAGGTTGTTGGCTAGGTTGGTGAATACTTCGCTGCCGCCAGTGAAATAAGCGAGGATAAATAGCGGTAACGGGGCGTATAAGCAGGCCCAAACCAAGAAGGAAAAGACGTTTTTGGTGCCTGATTTTTTCATGATGATGTTGGCGATACTCCAGCTGAGTGCACCAAATAAGACGAAGAAAATGCCCAACGCCGAAGCCGAGCCATCAGTGACGGTCATGATAAAGGCCAGTCCGGCCAGTGATAGCGCAAAGCCTAATAGTTTTTGTTTGTTGATGGTTTCTTTGAGAAAGAAGTAACCCATAAAGATGGTCAGAAAAGCACTCAGTTGCAGCACCAGTGAAGCCACCCCTGCCGAGGCTCCAAGGAATACCCCGAGGTTCACCATGCCCCATAAACCCGCACCAAAGACGATGCCGTAAAGGGCAATGGTTTTCATTGGCACGTCAGGTTTGCGAATAAAGAAGATGGTCGGTATGGCGCAAAGAAAAAAGCGTAAACCCGCTAACACAAACGGGTCAAGGGTATGTAAACCCAATTTAATCACTGAAAAGTTCAGCCCCCATACGGCGGTGACCGCAATGCCAGCCATTAAATCAGAAAACTTCATTGGTGTTACCCCTGTTTGTCAAAATATAGTTAAAATATAGTTAAAATACGATTAATTGTTAAAAAATAATGCTGACGCTATCACCACTGGCGACCTTAAGATTGCCTTCGGTGATGATATCAAAGCTCTCAGGCAGTTGTGCGGCGCTTGATGCTGAGATAGCCACTTGATCCAGCACATGAAACAATTTGTTGACCTTAGTCAGTGCCACTTTACCATCGCTTGATAACAAGGCAACCTGATATCCCTGTTTTACTTTAATCAAGGCATCAAAGGGGATTAAATAAGCATCGCTGATTTGTTTTTTCGGCAGTTGCACGATGATTGACGAGCCAATGACAAAATCACTAGAAACCCGGGTACGAAAAGCAAATTTTCGCGAATGAAAGTTCTCTACCGGATATTTAACGGTGACGGTGGCGAGTGATTCAACCCCCTGATCGGCGATTTTCAGCTGCATACCCGCTTTGATTTGACGATACAACCCGGTAGGTGCTTCAACATGCAGCGATAAGCTATGGTTATCGAGTAACCTTAATAGCGGGTCAAAGGCCGCTACGCCCTCGCCCACTTGAGTGAATTGCTCAGTGACGATGCCATCAAAAGGCGCTTTGATATGACTGCGCTCCAGTCGGACATTAAGCATGTCGATGTCTTGGTTGAGTTCATCAATGCGATATTGGTTGATTTCGCTTTGCGAGCGTATCGATTTATGTTCGTCATCAGAGATGCTGTTGTCTTTGATCAACGCTTTGAAGGCTTTTAATCGACTGTCGAGATAAACCTGTTCGGCTTGGGCTTTTTTCAGCTGGGCTTTGGCCTTTTTCAGCGCGATTTGCAAAAACTGGTTATCGACTTTGGCAATCACTTCGCCCTTTTTGACTTCGCTGCCCAGTGCTTTGATTTCGGTGATTTTACCGGAGATCTCGGTGGCCACTCTAGCATTGCGATCACTCACCACAGTGCCAAAAACAGGCTCGTATTGGGTCACTTGCTGGCGTTGAACTTGGTTGATTTTTACCGCTTTATCATCGGCATCAGCCACAAAAGCGCTAAACAGCAAGGGTAAAACAAATAAGATTTTAGTGTTCATGGATCAGGTCTCGCTGGCTGGCTTGACGTTTAGCCGGCACTAGTTTGAGTAAACAAGGTAATAAAATAATCGAAAATACGGTGCTAACCGTCATGCCACCAGCAATCACTATCGCCAATCCCCGGTAGATCTCACTGCCCGGTCCCGGCACTAAAGCCAATGGCAACATACCCGCGACACTGGTAATACTAGTCAGTAATATAGGTCGAATACGGCTGCCTAACGCACTAGCAACCGCAGGATACAAGTCGATGCCTTTGGCTTGCTCGCTGCGACAATGATCAACTAACAAGATGGCGTTGTTAACCACTAAACCGAGCAAAATGATGAAACCCATAAAGGTCAGCAGGTCTAGGTTGACCGGGGTAAATACATTTGCCAATGCCAGTGCCCAAACCCCGCCGACGGTGGCAAAAGGCAAAATTAGCGTTACCAGCAAAGCATCAACAATGTTTGAGAATAAGATCAGCAATAAAATCAGCAAGAATACCAAGGCCAAAATAAACGCCGATAGCAGCGTGGTTAAGGCGTTGTTGAGTTTGTCACTGTTGCTCGATAGTTTGATGCTGCTGCCACTGTCTAAACCTGCTGTGTCGTTCATTGTGGCGATAGTGCTAGCCAATTCGGTCAACGATACTGATTCTGGTGGATAAACGGTGATAGTGATGGATTTTTTCTGGTCGATGCGTTGGATTTGTTGCGGTACATAAATCTCTTCAACGGTGACTAATTGACTCAGCGGCACAATGCCAGAAGATTTGCTATAAACCGGCAAGTTAGTGAGTTGCTCGGCGGTGCTGCCAGCGCGACTTTTAACTATCATGTTGATGTTGTTTTTGCCATCAAATTGCTCGCCAACATAAATGCCGTCACCCAACGATTGCACCAGTTGACCAACATCACCGAGGTTTAAACCTAATTCACCTACTCGCTCCAAATCAGGCGTCAAGCGATATTCAACCACCACATCATCCGGCGATGGATTCAGTCGAGTATTAAACCCCTCACCCATGGCTTCAATGTCAGCGGCGACTTTTTTTGCCGCTTTAACCAGTTGCCCGTAGTCTTCGGCAAACACGTTTAAGGTCAGGCTACGGGTGCTGTTAAAGCTGCCAAATAACGAGCCTTGCATGGTGAAGCCGGTCGTGCCGGGCAAACCTTGCAGAATTTCGTCCTTTATCACTTGTTTAAAGCCTTCGAGATCGTTTGGATCTTGCGTCCTCACTGCCAGTGCTGAAAACTCCGGCGATACCACTACGTAGTAGTTTTTCAGCTGCGGTTGTTTCTCTCCGCTAAGGTACGGGTCCAGTCGTTTGGCAATGGGCGCGGCAATATTCTGTTCGATATAGTCCATATTCGAGGCCGCCGGAAACGACATAATGGTATCCAGCGCATCCCGTTTCACCGCTGGCATGTAATCGACTTTAGGCAACAATAACAATACGCTGATGATAGAAACACTGAACAACACCGCCACTATCAGCAGTTGGTTTTTACTTTTGTCAGTCACCGCTGAAACATAAGCCGCCAATCGCTCCAGTTTTCCGACTGAAAGCGTTTTTGCCGCTTCACTGTCTTTAAGCACATAACGACATAATATCGGTAGTAAGGTGAGGCTCAACACTAGGCTGACGCAAACACAAATGACGATGGCAATTGCTAGGTCGGCAAACAACTGTCCTTCAACATCTTCTAAGGTGAAAATAGGGAAGAAGATAATTAGGGTGGTCGCA
>CBDIDQ010000042.1:0-25237 GCA_965277695.1 Alteromonadaceae bacterium | reverse complement strand
TCTTATTCAATGTTGTTTGCTGACTCATTGTCTACCTCCGTTAATTTAATGACTTAGTTTGATTTTGATTGGTTGGCGGAATGGTGATGACAAAATTTGCGCCATGCCCTTCATTACCTGTCAACTTTATCGTTCCGTTGAGTTTTTCAACAATGCAGGTGTGGACAATACTGAGTCCCAGCCCAGTGCCGCCTCTATTTCGCGCGGTGGTAAAGAAAGGCTCCATGACATTTGCGATGATATCTTCACTTATGCCAATGCCATTGTCGGTGTATTCAATGGTGACTGGTTTGCCTTCACCACCAGACAAAGCAATAATGATTTTTCGGTCATGTTGGTTGACGAAAGCATGTTTGATTGAGTTGGTAATGAGGTTGGTGATAACTTGCGATATTAAGCCTGGATAAGTATTAAATACGATTTCTTTTGTGCAAATAAAGGTTAATTCGACTTTGGCGTTTTTTGTTACTGGGCTCAATGTTTGTACTATGTGTCGACAGTATCCGTTTAACTCGATAGCGCGAGGTCGCTCACTAATTCGGTCTACGGAGATTTGTTTAAAGCTTTCTACCAAGGCTGCTGCTGAATCCAAATTTGTATTTATGATCTTCAAACCGCCATTCAGTTTCTCAATCGTGTCTGTTAATTTTTTCTTCCTTAACTTACCATTAGCTAAATCATCGGCAATGTCCGCTAGTAAAGGCTCTAAGTATGATACGGCGGTAATGCCGACACCTAAAGGGGTATTAATTTCATGCGCGATACCTGCGACTAAGCGGCCCAAAGACGCCATTTTTTGGGCATCCGATAATTGCTGCTGTGCCGCTCTATACTCAGTGATGTCGTACATCCAGTAAAGCTTGCAAGGCTGGTCGTTGTAGTCAATTTTATACCAGGATAAATAACACCAAAAAGGTCCGTCGCGTTGGCATCTAAGCTCAACCGCAGTGTTATTAACTTGTCCGTCGCTGTTGAAGCGGGTCATAAACGCTTCTCTATCAGCGTCATTTGCCCAGCAGTTTTTGGCTGAAAATCCGATGGCATTTGTAGGGTTGTCAAATCCCAGCTGTTTTGCGCCACAACTATTTATCCACAATATTTCGTCGTCGTCGACGCCAGAAATACCAATACCGACCGGGCTGGTTTCTAGTATCTCCATAAACTTTTCAGATGTTCGCTTGGCTTCAGCCTCCGCCGCCACAATTTCGGTGACATCGGTGTAGGTGATCACATAACTGTCGTTAACGGCCTCACCGATGACGTCAATTACCCTATCATCAGAGACATCAAAACGGTGGTGGATAGGCTGTTTATTGATGATCTCATCAAGTAGTGCCGGTGTGCCCCAGCGGAACAAGTCGTTTATCGGACGTCCCGGTGTGGCGATTTCTGTGTCAATATTCATCATGTAAATAAAAAGGGGATTGCAGGTCACCAGCTGTAGATGAGTGTCGTAGACAGTAATGCCATGTTGTATGCTTTGAATGATAGCTTGTTCGGCCTGCCTTGCGGCGTTAACCATGGCTTGGTTGCTGGTTTTTTCTCGATCAAAAGCCTGATAGGTGCTGATCATTAACGCATTGAACACGCATATGTAACTGAGCAGTTTGAGCCCGTGTGCGGCATCAAATTTGAGGTCGAACAATTGTGTGGAGTTTGGCATATAACAAAGCTGCACCAGCACATTGATGATCAGTGACATCACCAACCAATGTTCAAAGGCGTCTGTCCGCCACTTTCCCTTGAACAGATATCCAACCAGAGCGATAGCGAAAAAAACCAGCGGAATCAACTCAGATGGACGGTGTATGCCCAGCCATGTGTTGTAAGCTGGCGGTAAGGGGACTAAAGCGAATATGAGGAAAAAGACGATGATGGCGATTGCTGTCAAAGCAAACAATGACTGTTCAAATCGCTTGATGCCTTGATTCGGCGTATATCGGTATAACCATAACAACCAGCCTAAAAACAGATAGAGTGCTAAAAATTGTCGAGACGCCAGCCAACTCCAAGGAATTAAAGTCGGCAAAGCCGATGGCATAAAGGATTTAAAATAAACGGATGTCACCAAAGTGTGATAGCCATCTAGTAGAAAAGTACCTGAAAATGCCATTCCTAACAGCAAGTAAGCGATGTCTTTTTGACTGTAATATCTGGTCATCGAAATGACAGCAATAACAAGTGCTAGCAACGTCGACATACCTTCGACAAACGTATGCGTATACGGGTTGCTATGCCACTGAGCGTTGGCCATTAAGATGGCAACGACTAACAATAGGCTGCTCAATAAACGATATTGCCACGCTCTGGTGATGAGTTGTAAAACAGTGAGAAACATATCATTAACTTTCGCTATCGGTGTGTTGATGGGGAGGCGTCGCCATTGGCTGACGGTGTTGTAATTCAGTGTGTGATGCGTAGAACTGGCCCATGACGTCCATAAAACCATTGCCTACTATAGAGCAGTATCTAATTAGCTCACCAACATCAAACAATGCATGGCCTAATTCAACGTCTTTAAGCAGTCCATAATCAACATCAAGTTGGTTGGCTGCTTGTGTTCTTGACAGATTAGTGTCGTGGCGCAGCGTCTGTAGGTGTGTGCCAAAGCTGGCATTAATTAGCGTCACAACTTGGTCGCAAGGGCCATAAGCGCTGAGTCCAGGTTCATTAAAAGCTAACTGTTGAAGCTTGACCATTTGCTTGGCAATAAAAGTGGTTCTTTCAAAGTGAGCGAGCATTTCTTTATCGTCGGCTGGGTCGAAATCCTGTGCTAATAGTTGTTTTGCTGATTCAACGGCGGTTTCCATCACAACACGTAGGGCGTCAATAATCACTGCACGTCCATCACAATAAAGGCTTTTAGCTGACGTATTGCTTTGTACCATCATCAAGTCGGTTAATGACAAGTAACCTAATACGTCATAGACCCCGGTAAGTGTTTTTTCGAGGTCATTGGGGTCATATAGGCGCGAAGCTGGCAGCGCTGTTGTTGGATGGCTCATTTGACGACTTTCTTCTTCGTCTGTGCCGCCTTCGCTTTGGCCTTGGCTTCTGCCTTTTGGGCTGCAATCATGTCGCAATAGTCATCCGGTAACGCATTAATCGCCGCAAAAACAGCATCAGGGTCCTTACCTAATGCCACACAGTATTGGTGAAACTCACCAAATTTAAGAGTTCGTTGGTGTTTCTCAAATTTGCTAATCATGGAATGTGGGATGCCCAACTTAGGTGCCAGCTCTCGCATGGTCAATCCTGCATTATTACGCAACGCTTTGAAGTACACCGCCGTGTTTCTGTTGATTATTTCTGCTGCCAGCTTGAGTTTGTATATTCGTTTAGGCTTTTGTACAGATTCTGAAGTTACTTTTGCTGGCATGACCGTTTCCTTTATTTCTGTTTGTTTTGCTCTTTTGTTTTCGGCTGTAATGGTCTACTCGTCACCGTCTACCAAGTCCATTAGCTCGCCAAAAGCCTCGCGGGGGTCTTTGTCCAATGCCTTACAATAATGAATGAATTCACCCACGTCTAAACGTCGATCACTCATTTCCATTTTTCCTACAAACGAATGTGGTTTTCCTATAATTTCTGATAGGGGGCGCATGGTATAATTTTTCTCTTTTCTAAGGCTTTTCAGGTACTTTGCTAACTTTGAGTTAGCTGCCTTGGCTCTTTCTTTAAGATTGAATGGGACTATTGATTTTTGTTTTGTCATTTTTCACACCTAGTTTGTTGGTTTTGACTATATCGCAATTCTATCAATTAACGGGGTGTTACCCTGCAATGGAAAATCATAATATATGAATTAAAGCGGTTTGAGAACCAAATATGTTCATAACATATGATCTATTTTTGTAAATGCCATGTTTGACAAGGATTTGTTATGTAAAAAATCATAAGCTGAAGTACAATGCACCGGATGTTCAAATGGTTAATTGAGGAGTGCTAATGTCACATCCGGTCGTTAAGGCAGGCGCTGATTTGCCGCGCTATATTGAAGATATGTCAGCGGACGAGAAAAAAGCGTACATACAATTACTGACTAAGAGAATGATGACCGCTTATGGCGTGAAATATAAATCTTCGTTAGCTGGGGTACTTGACAGTGGATCGAGCAGGGTCAGTAATTGGGTGACTCAACAGACGATCCCTTGGCTCACGCTAGATAAATGCCATGTCGATACCGGCGAACCTATCGCTTCACTGATATACGGACAAAGAGGCTTGGTTGACCCAGCGGTGTTGGTGCAACAAATCGTGACATTGTTTGAAAGCGCTTTACATCAAGGTGTTTTCTATAAGCTGCTTCATTTGCTTGACGATGATGCCGTAAAACAGCTGAGCATTGAGTTCGAAAAGGTACTTGTGGCATTGTTACTCAAAGAGGATGATGAATAGACCATCCTCGCAGTTGATGACCACGAGGTAATAAAACAACCAATCTAACGTTTGCAAGGTTATTTTTACCGATTGCTGCTGACTGAATTTAAAACAGTGGTGATTTTATGGTGTTTAAGTAAAATGACGCCTTCAATTAATATGTAATAAATGTAAATAGAGTGTTTGGAGTGTGAATGTTACCGACAGAGCAAGATGGCGACAGTGATACCGCTTATATTCAAGACTTGTCTGTTAAAGCACGTAAGGTTTTGGCGGTGGCTATCACCAGCAGAATGATGCAGGCTTACGAAGTGAGCAAACAGCTTGAAATGGCTTCTTTACTTGGGTGTGCGAAGAACACCATTAGCAACTGGGGGACCCAGGGCACCATACCTTGGACAATGATAGAAAGGTGTCATCGTGATACCGGCAAATCTATCGAATGGCTTTTATACGGTAAAACCGGTCGCGATTTAACCATGCAGCAAAGGGACAAACTTAAAAAGCAAGTCACCGCCGTATTTGTAGAAGGCATTGGCTACAAGATGATTGAATCGATGGAAGATGACGCGGTTGAACGACTTTCTACAAAGCTGACAGAAGATTTAATCAAGTGGTGGAAAGCTGAGGGTGGTTAACTGACAGGTCCATATAATTGTGTACCAGTGGCTGTTTTGGTCAAATTAACATGTTATTGGCCAATGCTTAATGTGAATTTTTCAGCGCTGTGTCTAATACCGAACGTTTGGATATTATTTTTACTTTTACGTTCCCGCATCTCTTGCAATTATCGACTAATTAGGTTTAAATGTTTCGCGGTTGTTAATCAGTGGATTTTTTATTGGTCGATTTGAGCGTTAGTTGTCCAATATCTTGCTGTTAACTGGTCTATTAGGTTTATTTTCTGTTATCGGTGTTAATACGGTTGGTATCGATGAAACAGTGCTTTAAACAGCTAGTTAACACTAAAAAGTCCAACGATTTCAACCCATTTATCGCCTGACAATCTTGTGTCTCATTACGTTTGATTATGACTGAATTTAATATTTGGTTAAAATAATATGATTCCCATGTTGGGCAAGCTTATATTAATAACTTATTTGAGCAGATTATGAAAAAATTAATCAAAACCCCACTGGCAAGCTTGCTTGTTTTGGGTGTGTTATTCAGCGGTAATATTAATGCTGATGAAGGCGACGCTAATGCCGCTGCGCAGGCTTGGTATGAGCTTAAGCTTCAGATGTTTATTCAGAGTTTGTCTAGTGGTGCCGAGCCACCTAAGGTGCAGACGCAAGATTTATCTGGTGGTGTTCAACCACCGAAAGCTGTTGGCAGTGGTGCTGAGTCACCTCAATAAAGACATTTATTCAGTATTATTCAGGAGTTACTATGAAAAAACTAATCAAAACCCCACTGGCAAGCTTGCTTGTTTTAGCTGCGTTTTTTAGCGGCAATATTAATGCGAGTGAAGCGCTGGAGCAAATTAACGCTGAAGTTGAAAGAACGGCGGCACGGTTGGATGCTGAGCAAGGCATATTACTGACGTCACAAGAAAGAAATAATTTAAAACTTTCACTGATTGTCAATAAAGAGGCCGCAGGTGTTGCTGATCTCAAGGTCATAGATATAAATAATGCTATTGAAACCTATGATATTACTGATCCTCAGGATCAACGACAGCTGTCGATTCAATTTAAAGTACACGTTCAAAATTTTAGTGGCGGTGTTGAGCCTCCTCAATAATCCAAGGATTTATTAATCACATGATTGAAGCAATGAATATATTACAGTTGCTAGAAGCTGTTGTGACGTCTGTTTGGGTTTGTTATTTTATACTCTTAATTGTACTTATTATTGTTTCATTGCGTGATAGAGATAATGGATCTAGCATTGTTTCTATCGCCGTAATAGGTTCGATAGGTGCCTTGACTGATTTCTATTTAAAACTTCTTTTACAAACTAATCCACATGTAGAGCTAACTTCTTTACAGGCATGGTTAGTAATACACAAAGAGGTGATGTTATATGCTTGGTACATTGGTCTGTGCTTGTTAAGTTTAATCGCAATATATACTACTTATAAGTTACATAGAAAGTTCAATTTGACAAATACTTATTTTACAAAAACTTTTTTGTCGGCTGCTTTTTTTGATTCTATGATCAATCTAACTAGATTCTCAGAACGTTACATTTGGGATACAGATTATCTGGGTGGGTTGTATCGATGGGGCTTGTTAAGTATTAATATTTGTGTCTTTTCGATGGCTGTCGTTATTACCGTTAAAATTACTTATGAATCTATGATAAACAAAATGAAGTCAGTGAGGGAGTCGTAATGGAATATTTAGTATTTTGGTTGACTAATTTCTTAATTTTGATCAGTCATATCTGGATGTCGGCTAGACTAAATCAATATTATAAAGAACAGCAATCAACATTGGTTTTAACCGAAAAAGAAACCAAAATATTATTAGCCGTCAGTGACATTTGTCGACGGGAAACAATTATCTTCGCCGCGAGTGATAAATTTCCTTTGATCGACGAGGTAAAAAAGGTCAAAGCTGACTTGGCGCGTTTGAGCATCCGCGAGGGCTGGTTTAATGATCCCACTGTGAGTAACGTCATTGACTTTGAGCATTTCAAAAGGGCCAATGATGGTGTGGTTAAACTGTCAAAGGGGGCAGCGTTATGATGGAATTTTTGGGTTTGTTTACCCTAGTTTTTGGCGTGTGTAAGGCGGTGGTTAAAGCTTTTATGCTTTCTATTCGAAAAAATACCGAGATGTTTTTCGATAAAAATGGGGTCTCAGATAGACAGCATATTCTGGATGTGGCCACTGAGATTGTTCGTTTAGAGACCTTGATTGTTCAAACTGACGATAGCGCGACCATCATGCAGCTTATGGCCGAAGCCCGAAAGGCCAAAGACTATTTCGTCAGCCTTGATGTTAACCTCGAAGACTTTGGTATAGCGCCAGAGCAAAGCCCTATTGATGGTCAAAACCTAAAGCAAATCACCAAATGAACAACCCGTTACGCTCAATAATTCTTCTTTCTTTGACCCCACCCATCTAACGGCCACCAGTAGTGTGCGCTCTGCGCACAACCTTAACGTTATATATCAATAAGTTAATATCAACTTTAGCGGTTATGTCATTAGCAGACAAGCTATCGGTCAGGGTTTTCATTACTGTTACAGGGTGTCGAAAACAACTGTGGCCAATTGTGTATTACACCGACGAAACTGCAATGTGATAGTGCGGGCATGTGGTTTAAGATCAATCAAACTGGGTGGTTCGACACGGCAAATATATCCGCTAGCGACGAAGACCACATGGCTAAATAGTTTGATTGGTTACAACAGGGGGGTGGTAAGGCAATAGCATCCTGCATTGCCCTACCGATTAACTCGTGGTTGGTGAACTCACAAGACTAATCATTATTGCTCACAGTGAGCAGGCTTAGTCAGTGTTGATAAGTTGAGGCTATCAGCGAGGGTAGCTAATGCTGTGCAGTCAATGTTATCGTTTTCCGATAGGTTTAAATATTGCAAATTAGTCAATGCAAATAATGGCTGTAAGTCGGTGATATCGTTCCTTTGTAGGTACAAAGAGTGTAGTTCACTAAATTGCTCAATGCCAGTTAGGTTTTTGACGCTGCTAGAGCTGCAATGTAAGCTCGTCAGGTCAGCCGCATCGACTTGCCAGTGACCGATGCAAGACAATAAGCCTTCATCAAGCACTAATGAATAATCAACGGGCTGCGACATACAGTTGTAGTTTCGGGTGATATTAGCGCTCGGCAAGGCGGCGACCAATGCATCAAGGTCTGTGCATAAAATGAGACTATTGCCATCTAAATCAATTTCTGACAATTGCTCAAGACCAAAAAGAACAGATATATCAGTGATATCGTAATTTCTGCGCAGTGTTAGCGTGGTTAAGTTTGGCATGTTGGCCAGTGCGCTAATATCGGTGATTTTGGTATTGGCTAAGTTAAGGTTTTCTAAATTAACTAAGGTTTTGATGTCCGCCAGGTTGTCAAACTGCTCCATACTCTGCAAGCTCAGGGTTGTTAATCCGGTGAGTTCGGCTATCGGTGTAAGCGACTCGATTTGTGAATTACCACCGATTGATAATTCAGTTAAATTAACCAGCTTGTTGATACCCACAAGTGTCACTATTTTGTTACTGCCAAGCACTAACCGGGTCAGCGAAGTAAGGCCAGTCATTTTCGTAATATCTTTAAGAGAAATATTTTTTGCGGTCAGCGAGTTGAGGGATGGCAAGCTAGCCAGTGGTGTCAAATCAATGTCGTTGTTGTAATTGTTGTAAATACTGCTGATGTCGAGTGTTTCCAATGCCGCTAAGTGACTCAACACCGACAAGTCTTCTAAGTTATTATTGCCTGATAAATCTAGCGCTGTGAGCTGAGTTAACAACGTTAACGGGTTAATATCACCTAAACGAGTATTGTTACTGATATCAAGTACTTCTAATCCGGTGAAGTTCTGTAGCCAGCTGATCGTTGCCATGTTGATACTGCTGGCGTTGAGATGGGTCAGTAGGGGCAAGGCTTCGAGTGACGATAAATTTTCCATGTTGTTGTTGTCACTGATGGATAAATGCGTCAATGCGGTGAGTCCGCTCAGATGTACCATATCCAAAGCACTATCAGCGCTTAAATTGTCCATCTCAAGCTCAATTAATTGCGTTAAGTTGGCCAATGGCGAGAGTTCAGACCCTTGCGTGGCTGAAATATTTAAGTGGGTTACTTCAGTTAATGCACTTAAACCACTGAGGTCAGTGATATAACTGTTACTGCTGATATCCAGTGACGTTAATTGTGTCAGGCCAGTCAAAAAACTTAAGGTGTTAATGCGACTATGTGTCATCTCAAGTGACGTTAATTTGGTTAACGCGCTAAATTTGGCCAAGTTCAACAGCTTATTGTTGCTGACATTGAGTGTCGTTAATTGCAGCAGTTCGGCGAGCTTATTGATATCAATATCGGCACCTGCATAACCATTTTTATAGATTGAATCGAGATTCAATAGCGCTAAGTTTTCAGCAGCAAATGTCAATATTGGATATTGGACCTGATTGTAGCTCAAGTTTAGTTCGGTTAGCAGCGGCAATGTCGCGACATACTCTGTCGTGGTGATGTCATTATAGGACAAATTCAAAGTGATTAGGTTGACCAATGCGGCTAAATCGCTGGTATTTTCTAAATGAGCGTTGGTGATTGACAAATGCTGAAGATTTGGAAATTGTGCCAAATCGGCCAACGAGTTAATATCGAATTCATCACAACTGATGGTATCAATACCCAAGTCAATGGTCACATCACCCAACAAACAAGCTGACAGTCCGCTATCAGTGAACATCTCAGCGCTCACGACATCAAACGCATTAATGCCAAAATCAAACTGGGCAGTTGTGGTGGCATCAGCGTCATCGGTCACCGTCAAATCAAACGTCAACACTTCATCGACCGTAATATGAGGGGCCGTAAATGACAATGTTGCTGTATCACTCACTAAGTCGATCACCGGTGTGCCGCTTGTTTGTGTCCACAGGTATGACGCAACTGAGCCATCAGTATCTTCGACAGTGGCGGTAAACGTTACAACGTCACGTTCATTGGCGGGCTCGGCAGTTTCAACCGTAATGACAGGTGCAACATTTGCCACTGGTGGGGTAGTCGGTGTTGTTGTGATTGGCGGGGTGGGTTGGCTACTACCGCTGCCTCCGCCACAAGCCGCTAATGTTAATGCGGTTAAACTGAAGGCTATTGGTTTCAAAATGGTGTTCAAGTGGGTTATCTCCGGTGCTAATATATTAATAAAAATGATGACGTACGGCATGACATCGTTAAATCGCGGCGAAATATAACATATAAAACTATATTAAACCAAATAAGTTATTAAAAAGGTTATTTTATATGTATAAAAGTGATATCGTAATTCGCCAATCTTGCGGTTTTAAGCGGAATAATCTGCGTTAATCACTCATTGAAACAAACAGCGTTTAGGATGACTGCAACTGCTCTAGTTGATTTATCAGCTGGTCACCTAAGTGTATGTTGTTCTGAGCGCCGGTGATTGCTTTTTCTGAGTCACTGGCTAATGTGGCGACATTATTGGCTAAGCATGTTAGTTGCTCTCAAGCAGAAAATTAATAGCCATGAGGGAGTCAGTTGTGGCGGTCGTGGCAAGTGTGAATAGCGATAATAAAATCATTGAAATTTCCGTCCGATACATTATAGACTCATATTGAGAGAGCTTAAAAGTAGCATTAAATCTAATGTTTTGATAGAAAACTCCAGTTATCAAATTAAATGTCGTTTTTATTCGTTATATGCGTTTATTGCTTTGATTTTTTGAGTGCTTAGGGTATTATCGCCTCGGTCTTGCAATAAAAATGGCAGCAAATGGGAGCTTTGAGTGTTTCATTCCTGTGCGTTGTTTGTGACCATGGTCGCTTTGTTTGAGAATGTTGAGTTGCTTCTTTATCGCTCAAGCAAAGCGACCGCCTACCGCTTATTATCGATGCGCTTCACTGCCTTAACCCATTTTAACCGTATCATGCGTTGTGAATATGCGATAATCATCGCCAACCTATGTGCACTGCGATACGTACAGCATAAAACCACCTAAATCGGATTGATGAATGACTCAGCAAGAACTTCAAATTGTTGCCCGCTATTTTGAAAATGAAATGATCTCCGCCGCATTAGCTACCTATAACAAACTCCCAAATGACATCACCCTGCAAGATATTCTCAATCATCCTGAAGGTGTCGGTTATTATAGTTCGGTGGTGTTTGCGTTTGAGGCGTTTTTCACTGAGGAGTATGAACCAGATGAAACAACAGGTATCTCTTTGTTTGAAAAGTATAAGTTGGCTAGGAACAGAATTCATTTTATCGACTTTATGCAGTTGTTGACTGCTGTGCGTGGTACCAAGCCAAAGGCGAGGGCTTTTAGTATCTACCCGTTAAGTCATTATCGCCGCGTGGTTGCTGCCACCAAAACAGGCAAATTATTTTACGCCGCCTGGCTAACGGCTAAAGGACCGAGAGAATGGTTTTCGCCGCTAACGATTTACTATTTTGTCCGGGCTTACTTTTTATATCGGTTTGTTTTTTATCCAGTTATCGGTGATGATAAAAACTGATGATTAAGGGGGATTAATTGAGCCGTCGAGAGCGCCCTTTGGTCAGTAAAAGCCGCTACGATTGCTAAAACGCTAGTCAAAGGTTGTTGGGCGAGAGGTGTATCGGCGGGGCACACTGTGGCCCATCACCTGCATCGCGCTATTGGTCCCACCAATACTATTCGGCTTATGTATGCAATTGATTATGAAGATCTAAATACCGATCTAACGCGTCATTGCTACCAAAAAAGAAGAGTAATTTCAATTCTGCGTTATCTTTGATTTCCTGTGTCTCGCCATCATCCATCCGGCGGATCCAGCGGTCCAAATCACTACTGAAAATCTCATTGCGCATGATATCAAACCAGAAACCTTTGGGCGGCTGGTTTACCAGTCTAAGCAGTTCACTGTCACCTGACATATCACCGACGAAATACGCAGATAGATCTTGCTGACATTGCACTAAGTATTCATCTAAATATTGACGAAAGCTTTTTGATGCTTCACTACTGAGACTGTCAATGACAGTGGTTAATGCATTAATCTTAATACTCAGCTTTCGAACCTGGCTGAGCACACTATCGGAGATAAACATCATTTTTTATCAGCTGCAATTATGCCATCGATCACTTTTTGCAGATTGGCAAACGGATCATGTTTGAAAAGGTTCGACATCGCGACAACTTCGGCCATATCCACCACTTTCTCGTTTTTCTCCATTTTTCCAAATACGGTGTGATAGGTGTCTAATTGTTTTGCGGCCTCCCGCATGGTGAGGTTGCAGGTTTGTCTCATTTTAGTCAAAATTGGACAGAATAGTGAGTTTGCTAATGTGTTGCTGCTTTTTAATGAATGGGTTGCAAGGATACGTTTGAGGTTGGTGTGGTCATCAGCTTGACCGCTGACTTGCACTAACGTCACTTTAGTTGGTTGCGTAACAACGCATTCTAATAGCAGCACAGGGTGAACCGCTATAAAAGCGGACATTGACAGATAGGTGCCAATTTTCATGGTGTCGGCATTGTGCTGCATAAACTTCAGGCGTTCCTTCGATATGCTTAAATGCTTTAATAACGCTGTGTCTGTAATCCCCTGTTCGGCTCGAAACTGACAAAGATACGTCATCAGCGCATCATTGACTTCAAAATTACCCTTAGTTGTTCTGGCCACGCTAACCCCACCTCTCAAATAATGTGTACTGTTTATTAATCACCGGATGGTAACATATAATATTTATCATATGTAATGATAAATACAACATTTTATGGATTTTTTGCAGTGTAATGGTTTTTAAAGAGGCGTATCGGAGAGGCACACCGTGGCCAACCAACCACTGTCATCCCTAGCCTCACCAATACTGATTGGTTACTATACATGGCATTCGATTTGTCGAATATTAAACAAAAAATAAGGACGCCACCTAGGACAAGTGGAGTCCTTACGAATGCAACAATGAGATTAATGAAAAGCGCACACTCACGGTAAACCAATAACGATAGCGCGACCAATCACTTTTTGAAGCATAACATAAAGTGATTAGTAGATACCATATTAAAGGTATGTTTTTGTTATGAAATCTCAACCACGGACTAAATGTTATTTTTATTTCTTCATTGCATGTGGTTTTGGGTTTTACTTTCTGATGGTTTGCGCTATTATCAGCGCGGTTTAATAAAAATAACTGTCATATTGGGACGTCATGTATCTCATCCCGTTTGTTATTTTTATGACCATCGGTCGCTTTGCTTGGTCTGGAAGGATAAATTTGCTTCTTTATTAGATGTACGAAGCGAGCAACTATAATTTACCGATGTTAATCGACTCGCTAGTCAACCTGCTGTAAAAATACGTCAACAGATCCCACATCGCAACCGCTTACCTTAAAGTGTTTCAGGGCTATTTGATTCAATACGGTTGGTTCAATAAACGTGGCTGGCTATCTTTAATTTTTAACTCAATTTGCCAATGTGGTGGTCAATCGAATGAGAGCTATGACTGATTTTTCGGTTAATCAGGCAAAACTTCAAAAGTTGCTAAAACCCGTCTCATTTACGATCGCACCAAATTGTGGTGGGGCCACTAAACCGCGTGGTTCTCACCGGGTGGATCAAGCAACGGTTTTGACCACTAAAAAGTACAGTGTCGCATCAGGTCGAGAACTCGTTTTGGCTGACAAGATGTTAGCTGCAGGCGGGTTTTGGTGGGAGGAAGAAGTATTAGCATTTTTTGAGCAGGAGCCTGCTTTTAAAAAAAGCATCAATAACAGGGCAGATGCTCGTCGAATGTTACAAACCATCTTTATCGAAGATTGCTATTTAATTGATGTAATAAGAGGGATCAGGGGTGCTCTATGCGGTATCAAAATCCTGAACATTCAACGATAGCAATTTACCATGACTGTTCGAATGTGCAGTTATCAATACAGTACAAGTTACCCATACAGCTTAGAAACTACCTAAAAAGACAGCAATAAAGTCGGTTCTCTCGTCTAGCTATTTCATTGCCAGCCAGTGCGTTAGTACGAGTGGGGTCAAAAAACTCTCGGGTCTGCGGATAACGCGCCGTATTGACCTTTTTATATGCCATGTGCCAAATTAGCCACAAAATAGATGATCTGAATTGCCTGTGTCTATTTTGCATCATGATAAATCGTTCTGCTATTCGCAGAGAAGCGAGCCTTAATCGGTTTCAATTTGTGCTGTGCTGATGAATACGTCCCCTATACTTCACAGTTAAAACGACCGAAATCACATACTCAAGCCTATTTTAATACTGCTCCAGTTGTTACCCTGTTTGAGTAGAGCCTAAAAGAGATACCAATTAATTTGCCTTTGAGCTGTACTTTACGGGCAACGTTAACTAGTTTGTAAACAGGACGTGACAAATGTTTCTTTGTTCGTGATTGATTTCGCGGTTTGAACGTCTCTGAATTTTTATAAACCACATGTATTTTTCTGATCACAAAAAATCATTAAAAACTTATTTAACTGTCCAACAAAAAAGAGAGTGTAATTATGTCCCTCGTAGCAGAGATTAAAGTCGGCCTCAAACTGGGTGAATCCAATTATAATATTGGTTTGGTGATCCCTTCAAGCGCTCCCACAGCTGAAGCACCCTATAGATTTAATGTGGCAGAAGGTGAAAATAGTCAGGAAAATGATTTGTTAGTTGTTGCCGTCGGCGGAGAAAATCGACTTTATGTTGCGGTATCACCACCTCAGGAGATCCTTGACTTGACTGGTGACGTGGTTACTGATCTGGAGGTTGTCGTGAATAATGGCGGTTACAACCGTGATGGCGGTACATTCCCAGCGACGCCCGAATTAGAGTCACCAGAGTAAGTTAACTGTTACTCGCAGTTGACCCTATATGAAGTTTAAGATCTCAGGCAATTTGCAATGGGGTAATATCTTTTCTAAAAAGATAGATATCCCAATGAGCTGTGAGCTTAACTTGGCACCGGGTTATTATTTGATCTACGCTGACCTGCTTGCCGACGACAGAGGGCAAGGATTAGATATTGGTGCCATGTTTAATCGAGCGTTTGGTATTGCTTTGCCCACTAATGTCTTTGTTGTCAAACATGCCGGTTTTTTCACTTTCTCGGCGCGGTCTGACAATGAGGCAGATCACGACGTCAAAGTCATTGATATCTTTCCTAATGCGCCTATTCCGGCGTCAATTAAAAAGCAAATTGGCACAGTCACCAACACGACCAGCTTTTGGACGAGAGTCGAATTTTCCAGCTCTAAACTGTTTAGTACCTTAATTGATGTGGGTTATGAAAACCGGGGAAACATCGCATTGGTCGGCACTTTTGCCAGTCAAGTGAGCGCTGCACAAACCATTCAAACCACTGAATATATGGCCACCTTGGATTATATTAAACTCCTTAGCTTGTTTGAATTTAGCGATCTGATTTTGATATACCGATTTGACCAAGCGGCAGAATATAGAATATCCGGTACTTTGTGTCTGACACTGTTTGGCACTGAACGTTATTGCTTCAAAGGTAGTGTGATCTCAACTGAGACGACACTTAAAGCTTGCATAAGGTCTGCAAATAGTGAGGCGGTCATTGAAAACCCTTTTTTCAGCCAGATGCGAGGAGTGACTTTCAAGAATTTGTTGTTTGGTATTTCTTATCGATATGCTAATGATGAACACCCAGAAAGTGAGGGGCTTTTCCGTATTCAGGGGAGTGTAGAATATGGCGGATTGGCGTTTACTGGGCAGTTGTATCTACATAATACCGATCCAATTTTGGCTTCGGTTGCAATTGATAAGGACCTCAATATAGGCGCGATATTTTCTCAGTCAATTTTGCTTCATTCCTGGCCAACCGATTTTATTAACATCGTCTTTTTTGCCGGGTCCAGATTATATTATCAAGCTCCACAAAGTGATCATCAACGGTTTAGTGAATTGGCCTTTGTTTGTGCCAGTGAAACCCCGGAGCAAGCTAATCAAGAATTGGTACCTTCTGAAACAGTGGAGGATGATATCTCCTATTTGGATGGTTTTAATATCTATGCAAGATTTCAGATCACGTTATTACTGAGTATTGACCTGTTTGGCACTATCACGATAAAAGACAATGGAGTTGCCGCGCAGATCCAGCTGGCAAATCAAATTAATCTTTATGTTTTGCAAATTATCAGTCCCAATTTATTGCCTGATCAGCACAATCATGCTGCCGCCGGTCCCGTATTTTGTTTCGACAGCGCGACAAATACGATGGGGTTTGAATGTGGACTGTGGTTTTTTCAACAAGATTTTGGTTTAAGCACCACGCTTGAAGGAACAAAAGATCAGGATGATAATAAACTGGCCTTAAAGGGCAGTTTGAGATCACAACGGGCATTCCCGCCGTTTTTAACCGAGTCGGTTGAATTGGGTTTTAGCTATGATCAACAAGATGGTTTTCAGGTGACAAATTGGCCGATGTTTCACTGGTTCAGCGATGCCATTGATTTTGTCAAACAAATTCAGGATATTGGCAATTCAGGCAGTCCAGGTTGTGGCGATATTGTCGATTTTGTTAACGAGCAATTCCTTCGCACCGATTTTCAAATAAGCCCTGCCTTCGATAGTCAAGGACAGCGTTTATATTTGGTTCTTAACGGCGCTTATGTGATGTCTTTCACCTTTGGTGGTGAAACAACTGAATTTTTGCGCTTAGATTTTCCTAATGCCGTTCGTGTGTTATTACCTGATGATATTTCATTTGATAGCCTTGGTTCGGCAATTAATGGCGCTTTGGGCAGCGCTGCCAGCTCCTTTGTTCAGGGGTTGTTGGATAACGCTGAGGCTATCAGCATATTTCTGGCGATTATGGCTGGCGAGCGTGTGTTTCAATATGCGCTGACGTTAGTTTGCAATAATATAATCAGTCCATCGGTTCCTGGCGCAGCTCAGGCGGGAGGTGCTGGTTTTAGTGGCGCTGGCGGACTGAGTGGCGGTCAGGCGTCGATTGCCATCGTTGGCACTATTATTTCAGGTATGCTTTCCCGGTCTTGTTTTGTCGCTGGCACACAAGTGAAGCTGGCCGATGGCAGTGAAATGGACATTGAAAACATTCAAATTGGTGATGTACTGCTCGGTCAGGATAACAGTGAAAACCAAGTATTAGCCTTTGATCGGCCTGTTTTGGCTCAACGTTTATTGTATTCATTTAATTCAGGGCCATTTTTTGTTACCCAAGAGCACCCTTTCTTGACGCCTGATGGTTGGAAGTCACTCAATCCGTCAGCGACACAGCGAGAAAATAGCCAACTTGTGGTAGACCTCTTGCAGCTGGGAGATTATTTGTACCTGGCTGATGGTAGTTGTGAATTACTCATTAGCATTGAATCCCAATCAGGCAAGCATGATACTCCCTTGTATAATTTTATGTTAAGTAACAATAAAAGCTATTTTGCCAATGGTTATCTTGCTCATAATAAAGACCCAGATCCAGACCCAGACTCAGGTGACAAACTCTATCCACCAGCAGATGTTGTGTTGCGTTATGAAAAGCAAACGGTTACTGCCAACTGGCAAGCGGCTGCCGGGGCCAAAATGTATTCATTAAACTTCTATCTGCCTGACGAAAGTCGCTCATTGAGCCTGGAAGTGCCATATGATCATGTCAGTAAAGTCATTCCGATAACTGCTGAGGACCCGGATGGGCTTTATCGCTTTACCATCGCCTCAGTGCGCGATCAAGATACCAGTGATACCAATCAGGCCACTATCACAAGAGTCAAACCACCAAGGTTGCAAATTAGTCTGGACAGTCCAAGCGACTATAGTGCCGACCCGTCTTTGTTATTAAGCTGGAATGCAACGCCAGCAGCCTCTGCTTATACATTGGTGATAAATGCTGTAGAAATTGTTCAAGATGCACAAGAGGTTTGCCAGCGAAGCCAAATATTTACCGACGACCAGCCTGAGGGACCTTACGCCTTTTCAATTGCGGTGATGAGCGGGGGAGATTTTATTAACAGTGTTTTCAGTTCTACGCAAGTGTGGCATCGCCTGGAGCAAGCGGTTGATGTTAGTGTAAATGTAAGTGGAACAATAGCACAGATTCGATGGTATACCTCTGTCAGTATGATGGATTTTGTTGTTCGTATCGTGACTGAGGATGCGCAAGAGTCAACTTACTTTACCGTCACAGACAACGCGCTTACTGTCGATTTATCCTTACTTGATCACAGCAATCAGTTTTTCGTTGCAGTGCGAACGTTGACTTCTGATGCAATTGAGTTAGCACCTGTGATACAACAAATTCCCAGCCGCTGGACAGACCCGGTGATGGTTGATCTAACGACTTCCCCGGACGAGCTGGCTAAGTATTATTTTGCTGCCGGATTTAATGGCATTGAGTGTGCCCGACGGATTAAAGCACAATTCCCCCAACTCAGCAGTGAGACCATGGCTGTTGCGATGGCTCAGGCTGGTTTTGCGTCACAAGAAACCGCCAACGGTTTAAAAGACAGTTATTCGGGTATCAGTGCAACGACTTTAGCGAGTGCTTTAGCTGTTGCTTATGGCAAAACACCACTGTTGCCGATGCAATTGGCGGCATTGTCATTTGCCAACCAGTTCAGTGGTATTCAGTGTGCTCGTCTGCTCATCTCCCGTTATCCTCAACTGTCGAGTGAAGTGATGGCAGTTGCAATGGCTCAGGCTGATTTTCTCCCACAAGAAACGGCCAGCGGTTTAAAAGATAGCTATTTAGGTATCAGCGCGACGGTCCTGGCTAATGTCTTGGTCGCTGCCTATGGCAAAGTAAATTAATGGACAGAATATGAAACAATCAGTGAGTGAAATAGTGAAGACACCGATCTGCGTTGAGGGCATTAATGCGCTTCAGATGGCGCAAATTCTAGCCGGGCTTGATTATACGCGACAGCAGACTGCTGGGGCATTGGTTGATGTATATAACGATTTAACGGCAAGTGAACTGGTGTTAATCCTCGTAAACGAAGCCGTTTATGCCGATACCGACAGACCTGGGATGATCCAAACACTTGAGTTGCTTGGTTTTAATACTGTTGTCATCTTAAATGCAATTAATCCCGTTTACCCGGCAATCATTGTGACTAATTATATATCGTCTTCGGGGGGTTATTCCCAGATCAGGGCAGTGCCAAGCCAGACACCAACGGATACAGTGCTTTACTACATAAACACAAAAGGTGAAGGCTGGCATTTGGGCATCATTCAATCTACGGTGGAATTGATTTGCAGAACGTCAGATGTTGAGGTAAAGCCTCAAAGTGACTCATCTTCTTCTGGTTTATTCCATATAAATAAAGAAAAACATTATTATCATCAAGCTTTGTTTCCAAACCATCTTGATTTATTTCAACAGATCATCAGCTTGCTGGCTTATGCTTGCTATTTGTCGGCAACCTTTGTCACCATAGAAGCCGGTCTGAAATGGCAAAAAACGGGTGTGCTGGTTACACCTGACAAGCTGGTCAGTATCTCCAGCAAAAGCGGTGGGTGGACAGCAAACCCAGCCACCAATAACGGTCAATTTTACGGCCCGGATGGCAACCCATCACGCAGAGCGGTACAAGCGGGTTATACATTGCCCGGTGCCAATGAAGGCGGGTTAATTGGTAAAGTGGCTGACACTGTATTTTGGGTTGGATCACATGTAACGGTACCCACAGGTCTTGGTGGTGAACTTGAGTTGTGTATTAATGATGATTTGGGGGCGCTATACGGTGCGGGATTTGCCGATAATAAAGGTAGTTTAAACGTTGATATCGTCGGTTAAGTTTAATTTCTTTTTGGCGCTGACCATATAGAACAAATTAAAGTGCAATTATCCCTCAACATTCACGAGGTTGAAACCTCGTCTACGCCGTAGACGCGAATTCATTCGCGTTTTCAGATGATTAAGTGTAATCCTATTTGATTAGAGCCATTGATATCGGCAACTGTATAACGTGACGTGAGGCTGCTTAATAGGATTGTCGAGAGGTGCCTAAACTCTGTTGTAAGGCATCAGTGATAGCCGTTTCTTCTGCCAGCGAGACACTTTTCTTCTTCTGCGCCGATGTCAGTCTTAACAGACTGCGCGTCACAGTATGGTGATTGTCGTGGGCTTCAAGGGTATCGGCTAAGGGGTTTGGTTGATTTGATTCAAGTAGTACACGCAGCTGGCTTTCACCTGTCGCCAGTTCGCATCACTTTTGTCCGTGGTATAAACAATCAGCCAGTCGACAAACGCTGAGGGTTGGCTTGTTAGCTCACTGCCGGTTTCACGGGTAAAGCGAGCCAGGATATTGTGCGCCCGAGTGACATACCGCTGAGTTGTTGTTTGGCTTCATGTGGAAGAGGGACGTGGTTTTGCCAACGTGTTCAGTGCCTTTGAGTATTTGGTGGTTATGGTAGCAAACATAGTGCGTCATGCATTGTGACCATTTGATCAATAATCAGTTTTTAATTGGTATTTGCTGATGTTAATGACAGTGTTGTGGCTGTTTTTTGTACGGTTACTGATGTGGTGGTATTTGTTGACCACCGAGGGGTTATGCACAGGCTTATCCAATAATTCGGTATAAGTTTGCTGGCGAATGTCTTAAAATGCACGGTTGCCTTTTATCGTCTGATGCTCATCGTCTTTGGTCGACTGATTTCAACAATAGTTACTTTGAGATTGTTCACTCTGGTAGTTCATGTTTTTATCCCCGCCAATAGATCACATTCGTTTAGTGTTGCGTCCAGTGAATGGCAAGCCGCCATCGGTGACGCAGTTGAATTTGAGTCAGCGCTCAGTCGATATAACCGAACAAACCGAGGGGTTTATCCTCGTCACTGGGCCGACCGACTCAGGCAAAACCACCCTAATTGCCGCACTGATGAAGCACCTCATCCAAACCCAACGCAAACATGTACTCACCACCGAAGCACCGATTGAATATGACTATAAGCTGATCCCCAATCGTCTATCGAGAGTCACCCAAAGTGAAGTGGGGATCAACATTGCCTCATTTTTTGACGCAGTAGGTAATGGTTTAAGACGCTCCCCCCGATGTCATTGTGATGGGCGAGTTGCGCGACCCAGCGTCGATTGAAGGCGGCATATTAGCGGTGCAAACGGGCCATCTGGTGTTCACCCCGTTTAATACCGCCCAAAGTGAGTATCTCAACGTGGTTGACCATCAGATTTTTGCCGAATCATTGGCGGCGTTTGTTGACTGGGCGTTAGATGAGCAAGGTCAACTGGTTAACGCCGTCAACAATGGGGTATTGGTGGTTGACGTGGGCGGTGGCACCACCGACATATCGTTCATCAACCAACACATTGAAGTAGGTGTTCACGTCAACGGCCCGTCGACGACCCGGTGTTAATGCTGTGTTTGAAGGCCAAAACCTTGACCAATAAAGACAAAGCACGTTATCTACGCGCATTACTCTTATTAGGTCACGATAGGCTTATCGGCGGGATGACGACCAGTCTGTCAGCGCCTGTAGTCAACCAAAAGCCCTCACTGGCGGTGGTGCCAATCAAACAACAACCGCAGTATCGCCCGACGGTGACAAGCGGGGCAGGGGGCTTGCAAAATCTAATGGGCGGGATGAAAGCGTGATAAAACCAGCGAGAAAAAAAAGGAAGGACGTGATAACAAAGTGGCTGGGGTTAATCGCATTGCTGGTGACCCTGCCAACCAAGGCGACATTTTACATTGATTATCAAGGCTTAAATCCTCACCCGGTGAAACCGCCCGAAGAAAAATCAACCACCCCCGATGGCTACCGCTTATTGACGGATGGTTTGCAGGGATTGATTTTTGAAGTGGGTGAGCGTCCTGTTGTCGAAAAAACCTCAAACTTTGCCGCTGATGTGGCATTCAAATTTGCCATCGGCGCGATTATGCCCGAAGGCTGGTCAGCTTACGTTGATGAAAATATCTCGATGCTGAAAAACGTCAGCTTTTCTGCCCAGGACGAACCTTGGCTTAATGTATTGGCACGGGTCGGTACTCAGTTTGGTTACCAGTATGTGGTGGACTGGCAAAGAAAAATGGTGCAGGTCAGCCTCGACGCGTATTTTAGCGAACCCAACCCCAATGCGCCGGTGACCGTACAAGGCGAAAACGGCGAACAGTATTATATCTACAAAACCAGACAAGCGGTTGATCAAGGGGTGGTTATTGTTGATGGGCAGGTGGTGCCGATGCGGGTTAAGCGGTGATATTGGGGGGTTATCATGCCGTTAATCCCCAAAACCCCCTTCATCATTGATGCTGTCATGCACCCGCAGGGTCAATTGAACAAATGACCTGACTATTTTTCCTATTATACGCTACTATAATCATTTTTTGGGGCCTGCCCCTTGCAATTATACCTTTTTAGGAATAATCTGCTTTGCCGTAAACGCGGTTTCAACCATGTTAATCAATAGGAAATAAGATGAAACAATCGCTCAAAAACATCACCCAATTACTCGTTTTAACAACAGTCGCCTACCTGCCTTTGGCGGGTGCAGCAAGCTCAACCGATATGTTGCTCACCATCGCCGAACGCAATCCCGTATTCATTGAACGGTTAAATACCCTGGCGGTACAAGATGCCGTGCAGTTTAAACAGTTAGTCGCGATGGCCGATGCAGACCCAACACAGCTTGAACGTTGGTTGTGTTGGCTGAATCCGACGACGCGCCTGCTGCAACAATTGCTCACCGTTTATCAGGCCGCGATGGTTAAGCCAGCCCCGGTGGCGAATGGTAGGACTGAGCCTCCTCCTATAAAAGACTAATACAAAGCCCTGACGTTGAGGTCATATGATGAAACGCAGGGTGGGTTAGTAAATATTCGGCACGAATATGGCGTAACCCACCATTGTATCGCGACCCTGGTTTATTGGCATGGTGGGTTACGCTGCATTTGTTCCAAATGTCGCTAACCCACCCAAGGGGTCAATAAAAACACCGCGCAAGCTCGTAAAAACGGCTGAACGCATCACCTAATAAAACAGGAAAACCTAATGAAGAAGTATCTCAAAAACATAACAAAATTACTCGTGTTAACAACAATCGCCTACCTGCCCGTGGCGGGTGCGGCAAATTCAACCGATATGCTATTGACTATTGCTGAGCGCAACCCGGTATTCATTACACGGTTAAATACCCTAGCGGTGCAAGATACAGTGCGGTTTAAGCAGTTATTAGCAATGGCCGATACCGACCCGGCACAGCTTGAACGTTTGGTCGCGTTGGCTGAAACCGACGACGCGCTGCTGAAACAGTTACTCACCATTTATCAGGCCGAGACGGTTAAGTCAGTTCCGGTGGCGAATGGTGGGGTTGAGCCTCCATCTATAAAAGACTAATGCAAAGCCCTGACGTTGGGGTCATATGATGAAACGCAGGGTGGGTTAGTAAATATTCGGCACGAATATGGCGTAATCCACCGTTGTATCGCGACCCTGATTTATTGGCATGGTGGGTTACGCTGCATTTGTTCCAAATACGGCTAACCCACCCGCAAGGGGTCAATAAAAACACTGCGCTAGACCGTAAAAACGGCTGAGCGAATCACCTACTAAAACAGGAAAACCTAATGAAAAAATATCTACAAAACATCACCAAATTAATCGTGTTAACAGTAAGCGCCTACCTGCCTTTGGCGGGTGCAGCAAACTCAACCGATATGCTGTTGACCATAGCCGAGCACAACCCAGTATTCATTGACCGGTTAAATACCCTAGCGGTACAAGATGCGGTGCAGCTTAAACAGCTATTAGCAATGGCAGATTCCGACCCGGCACAGCTTGAACGTTTGGTCGCGTTAGCTGAAACCGATGACGCGCTGCTGCAACAATTGCTCACTATTTATCAGGCTGCGGCGGTTAAGGAAGTGCTGGTGACGAATGGTAGGGTTGAGCTTCCTCCTATTAAAGACTAATACAAAGCCCTGACGTTGGGGTTAATAAAAATACCGCGCTAGCCCGTCAAAACGGCTGGGCGAATCACATCATAAAACAGGAAAACCTGATGAAAAAGTATCTCAAAAACATAACAAAATTACTCGTTTTAACAACAGTCGCCTACCTGCCTTTGGCAGGTGCGGCAAGCTCAACCGATATGCTATTGACCATTGCCGAGCATAACCCAGTATTCATTGCACGATTAAATACCCTAGAGGTACAAGATGCCGTGCAGCTTAAACAGTTATTAGCAATGGCCGATGCTGACCCAACACAGCTTGAACGTTTGGTTGCGTTGGCTGAAACTGACGAAGCACTGCTGAGACAATTGCTCACTGTTTATCAGGCCACGATGGTTAAGGAAGTGTCGGTGGCGAATGGTTCGATTAATATGCCTGATATAAAAAACTAATACAAAGCCCTGACGTTGGGGGTCAATAAAAACAGTGCGCAAGCTCGTAAAAACGGCTGAGCGCATCACCTAATAAAACAGGAAAACCTGATGAAAAAACATCTCAAAAACATAACAAAATTACTCGTTTTAACAACAAGTGTTTACCTGCCTTTGGCAAGTGCAGCAAATTCAACCGATATGTTGTTGACCATTGCCGAGCGCAACCCCGTATTCATTGAACGCTTAAATACGTTGGCGGTGCAAGATGCCGTGCAGTTTAAACAGTTAGTCGCGATGGCCGATGCAGACCCGGCACAGCTTGAACGTTTGGTCGCGTTAGCTGAATCCGATGAGGCGCTGCTTGAACAAATGCTCACCGTTTATCAGGCCGCGACGGTTAAGGAAGTGCCGGTGGCGAATAGTGTGTCTGAGCCTCCACCTATAAAAGACTAATACAAAGCCCTGACGTTGGGGTCAATAAAAACACCGCGCAAGCCCGTCAAAACGGCTGAGCGCATTACATAATAAAACAGGAAAACCTAATGAAGAAGCATCTCAAAAATATAACAAAATTACTCGTTTTAACAACAACCGCCTACCTGCCTTTGGCGGGTGCAGCAAGCTCAACCGATATGTTGCTCACCATTGCCGAGCACAACCCGGTATTCATTGAACGGTTAAATACCCTAGCGGTAGAAGATGCAGTGCAGTTTAAGCAGTTAGTCGCGATGGCCAATGCAGACCCGGCACAGCTTGAACGTTTGGTTGCGTTGGCTGAAACCGACGACGCGCTGCTGCAACAATTGCTCACCGTTTATCAGGCGGCGACGGTTAAGCCAGTTCCGGTGGCGAATGGTGGGATTAAGGGTCCTATT
>CBDIDQ010000041.1:0-23910 GCA_965277695.1 Alteromonadaceae bacterium | reverse complement strand
GGGGGAAGAGGGTTATCTCGACTTCGAAACTTTTCCTTTTTCTGCTTTGGTGAAAACCTATAACGTCGATGCGCAAACGCCGGATTCGGCAGGCACTATGACCGCGATGATGTCTGGCATTAAAACGGACGTTGGCGTGATTGGCGTCGATGAGGATATTGAACGCGGCGATTGCGCCACAGTAACGGGCAATGAAGTGGTTTCGGCGCTGGAGTTGGCCGAAATTAAAGGATTATCTACCGGGGTGGTGAGCACGGCACGTATTACCCATGCAACACCAGCGGCGACTTATGCCAAGTCTGCGGATCGCAATTGGGAAGATATATCGGATATGCCAGAAGCTGCCGTTGCGGCCGGTTGTAAAGACATTGCTGACCAACTGGTCAATTTTGAATCCAATCTGGAAAGTCGTTATCCCGGTGTTGATGTCGATGGTATCGAAGTGGTATTTGGTGGCGGTCGACGTCATTTTTTACCTAAAGATGAAGTGTTTAACAGCCCAGATGCCGCCAGTAGTATCGAAGGTGATCGCACCGATGGTCGTAACCTGATCACCGAGTGGCAAGGAGATCACGAGCAGGGAGTGTATGTATGGGACCAGCTTGGTTTTGATGCCATTGAAGCTGATACCACTGAACGGGTGTTTGGATTGTTTAATGAATCACATATGCAATATGAAGCAGACCGAATCAATGACGGTGCAGGCGAACCTTCATTATCAGCGCTGACAACCAAAGCAATTGACGTGTTGGACAACAATGATAAGGGCTTCTTTTTAATGGTGGAGTCGGGGCGTATCGACCACGGCCATCATGCGGGCAGTGCCTATAATGCTTTGACCGATGCAGTCGAATTCTCTAACGCAGTCAGTGCGGCTGTGGCGGCAACCAATCCACAAGAAACCTTGATTATTGTCACTGCCGATCACAGTCATGTGTTCACCATCGCCGGTTATCCTAAACGTGGTAATCCTATTTTAGGTTTGGTGGTGCCCATCGGCTCTGATCAACCGAGTTTGGCAGCTGACGGTAAACCATACACCACGCTGGGTTATGGCAATGGTCCTGGGTTTCATGACTTGGGTAGTGAAACCAATGCAGATACGGTTTATGACCTGACACCTGTGGCTGGACGAACCAGCGATATGAACGGTGTTGACACTAAAACCCCCGGCTTCCATCAAGAAACTACCGTGCCTAAAAGCTCAGAAACCCATGCCGGTGAAGATGTTGCCCTGCACGCCACAGGCCCGGGCTCGCAATATGCTCAGGGCGTTATCGAACAAAGTGTGGTTTTTCACCTGATTGACCAAGCCTTGACACTGACTCAACAACAATAACAACAATAACAACAATAACAACAATAACAACAATAACAACACTAACAACAAAAACGGGAATAAAGAAAATGAAAATATTTGTTTATACGGCGATTGCCGCTGCACTGCTGGGATTGGTGGGTTGTGGAAATAATGATGATAACGGTGGTGGTAACAATGGTGCGGTCGACGTAGTGAGTGTGACCAGTTTGAGTGAGGCGGCGATGCAAACCAGTACGCTTAATCCTTGGTTTATCGCGGCTAAGGCTGATGTTGCTGAGGCTCGGTCAAATTGGCAAAAAGTCACCGGTGCGTCAGCTGCTTTGGCAATTGCTGATGCCCGGGGTAAGGCGAAAAATGTGATCTTGTTTGTTGGTGATGGCATGGGCATGTCAACCGTCACCGCCGCTCGGATTCTTGACGGTCAAGACAAGGGCCGACCGGGCGAGGAGAATACTCTGAGTTTTGGTCACTTTCCTTATAGCGGTTTAGCTAAAACCTATAACGTTGACGCACAAACCCCGGATTCTGCTGGCACTATGACGGCAATGATGTCTGGGGTTAAAACCGATATGGGTGTGGTTGGCATGAGCGAAGCGGTACAACGAGGAGATTGTGCATCTGCGGCGAATAACGGTTTGGTGACCGCGCTAGAATTGGCTGAAATGGCGGGTAAATCGACCGGTATTATCTCTACCGCACGAATTACCCACGCCACCCCAGCGGCGACTTATGCCAAGTCTGTCGACCGTAATTGGGAAGATATTTCCGATATGCCAGCGGGCAGTGGTTGTCAGGATATTGCGGCTCAGTTGGTGAATTTTGAAGCCAATCTTGAAAGCCGATATGCCGATTTGGACGTGGATGGCATTGAAGTGGCGTTTGGCGGTGGACGTCGACACTTTTTGCCCAAGGATGCCGCGTTTAACAGCTCGGATGCAGCCAGTAGCATCGAAGGTGATCGCAGCGATGGGGTTGATTTAACCGCTCAATGGAAAACCCAATATCCTAACGGCAGTTATGTGGTTGACCAAGCTGGATTTGATGCCATCGACCCCAATACAGCGCAAAAAGCTTTTGGTTTGTTTAATGAATCTCATATGTTATACGAAGCCGATAGGGGTAATGATATCGCCGGAGAGCCATCGCTGACGCAGATGACCAACAAGGCGATTGATATTCTTGATAACAATGCCAAAGGATTTTTTCTGATGGTTGAATCTGGCCGAATTGACCATGGTCATCATGCTGGCAGTGCTTACAACGCTTTGACCGAGACTATTGAGTTTGCCAAAGCGGTGCAGGCGGCAGTTGATGCGACCAATGCTGAGGATACGCTGATCATCGTTACTGCCGATCACAGTCATGTGTTCACTATGGCAGGTTATCCTAAACGCGGTAATCCTATTCTCGGCAAAGTGGTGCCCGTTGGCTCCGATGAACCCAGTTTGGCAGCCGATGGAATGCCCTATACCACGCTGGCTTACACCAATGGTCCGGGAATGCAAAACCTCGGTAACCAAACCAATGCGGATGAAGTTTACACTAAATCGCCAGTCACAGGTCGAGTTGATTTATCAGCTATTGATACCACTGTGTCAGGTTTTCATCAAGAAGCACTGGTACCTCGTTCATCTGAAACCCACGCAGGTGAAGACGTTGGTATTTATGCGTCAGGTCCCGGGGCGCATTTAGTTAGCGGCACCAACGAGCAGAGTGTGATTTTTCATGTGATGGATTATGCCGCTGATTTGGTGGGATTAGCAGAGTTAACAATGAATAATTAATCGATGGTAGGAGGGGCGTCCTCGCCGCGATAAATGGCGCAGCCATTTCAGAAGACTTGTGGCACCTTCGGCCCTCCTACCTTGTTTTGTAATTGAACCCGGCTTACCCGGTAGCTATCGCAACACCCTTGACAAAATTTTCATTCTGCAAATTTTACAGCTATTGCCTATCATGCTTAACTATTTGATTTATAAAGCTTAATTGTCACCTTCCGATCTTTATTTGTTATCCGCCGAAAAAAACCACTTGCTATTGTCATACAACATCATATAACTTGTGCACAATGTAATGTTAATTGTATACAAATAATTAAAAATATATCGGCATTACATCATAACCAAAACAATGATCAAGATTTCAAGACCTATCAGGAGAGTGAAACCGATGACTTTTAAATCGAGCCTAAAACCAGCGTTCAAAAAAACGCTAGTTGCTTCAGCTTTAACCACATTACTTTATGCCGCAGCCCCCACCATGGCGGCGGAATCCTTTGGTGGTGTGGTTAAAGGCTACATTACCAATACTAACGATTTGGCATTGAGCGATGCCAAAGTGACCCTGAAACACCAAGATAAAGGGTTGGTCCGTACTATTACGACCAATAAGAAAGGACACTTTGTTTTACCTAAATTACCTATTGGTCGTTACACCATGACCATCACAAAAAATGGTTATAACACTGTCACTGAACAAGATATTGAAGTCAAAGTGGGTAACTCGGTGGTCTACAACGCGCCGTTATACAAAGTGAGCGAAGATATGGAGGTTATTTCTGTACGTGGTAGTGCAATCTCTCGTATCGATACTTCATCCTCTACTGGCGGTATTACCGTGACTGCCCAAGAGTTGTCTTTGATGCCAATTGAAGATGGTTTTGCGGCGATGTCCTTGTTGTCTCCTGGCGTCAGCGGCAGTTCATCATTTGATTCAAACAGTATCGGTGGCGCGTCTTCGGCTGAAAATGGTTATTACCTTAATGGTTTGAATGTTACCAATATTAGAAAAGGTATGGGTGAAATTGATTTACCTTTTGAAGCCATTGCTCAAACCCAAATTAAAAGCGGTGGTATCGACCCTGAATTCGGCGGTGCATTAGGTGGAGTGATTAATGCGATCTCTAAATCTGGCGGTAATGATTTTGATTTTGGTGCTCAAGCTCGTATCGATCCAAGCGGCATGTTACATCCACATCAAAACTTGACTCGTCTCGATGGCACCACTTTAGAAAATACCCGTAATGACGACTCAGAATATACTGAATTAAGAGTATGGGGTAGTGGCCCTATCATCGAAGATAAGCTGTTTGCTTATGTGTTAATACAACCTGAGCGCGAAGAGTTTGAAGAGCGCGGGGTGTTTTCTGCCGCCAATGGCGACGAGGAAACGGATAGTTGGTTTGCTAAAGTCGATTGGATCATCGCTGAAAACCATACGCTGGAATTCACTGGCATTGGCTTTGAAACCGAACGTGACGGTAAAACTTATGAATATGATTTTGATGCCAACGGCAATACCCTTGGCGACTATCTGACTGATTTTAAAACGAAAACTGGCGGCGATGTATTTGGTGCCAAATATACCGGTTACCTCAGTGACGAAGTTTCACTGGATATTATTGCTGGTAGAACCACTGAGCAAGACTATAGTTCGGCACTTGATAGCTTGCCGGGTGTGTGGGATGAGCGTGGTGAAAGCCGGGTGACATTAAGTAATCATACCGCATCGAGTATTGAAGATGGTAAATATACACGTGATCAGCTTCGTGCCGATTTAAGCTGGGAATTGGAAGATCACTCGCTTAAATTTGGGATTGATCACTATAAAATTGATGTTGATTATACCTTTGTACAAAACGGTGAAGGCGACGCCCGAGGTTGGTGGTCGGTTTATACCGCGACTTCTGATGATTTCTCCCAGCAAGCACCGGGCACCGATTTTATTGAACAACGTATTCGCGGCCGATTTGTTAATTCTGAGGTGAAATCCACCGCGATTTATGTGCAGGATTCTTGGCAAGTCACGGATGATTTGGTGTTGAATTTGGGGGCTCGTTACTCTGATCAATCCAATACGGTGTCTGGGGGTGATAAATATGTCGATATCACTGGTCAATTTGCCCCGCGTTTGCAAGCCACTTATGACCTTAGCGGCGATGGCAGTAAAAAAGTCTTTTTCACCTATGGCCGTTATTTCCAACCGGTTTCAGCCAACATGAATATCACTCAGGGCTCGGCTCAACGTGAGACCTTTGATTATTATGCCCTTAATGATGTCAACGCAGACGGTACACCAGTATTGTTACCCGATGGTTCACCGTCACGTGGCGAATTGTTGCGTGATCAGCGGGTTCGTCAACAGGGGATCACAGAACCGGGTTTGATTGCTTCGTCTAATCTTAAAGGCATGTACTCTGATGAGTTTACCCTAGGTTATGAGCAAGAAGTATTTGATGGTGATATGAGCGCTGGTGTTCGTTTCGTCTATCGTGATTTAGGTATGTCTCTTGAAGATACCGATATCGCGCCTGTATTAGCGAAAAAGCTGGCAGAAATGGGTATTGAAGATAACGTCGGTCAAGACAGTTATTATGTGCTGTACAATCCTGGCGAAAGTGTACAAATGGCTTATGACTTTGACGGCGATGGTAACGTAGATAACATCACCTTGACTAAAGATGAGTTGCAAATTCCTGATCCAGAACGTACCTATACCGCATTGGAATTCACCCTAAGAGGTAAAGTGACAGACAAGATGCAAATCAACGCGTCATATGTGTGGTCACACAGTTGGGGCATGACCGAAGGTTTGGTTAAATCTGATACCAATCGTGCTGCACCGGGTTGGACGACTTCTTACGATTATGCGGATTTGATGGACCATGGTGCAGGTAACTTGCCGAATGACCGTCGACACTCGTTCAAAATCGCCGGTACTTATGCGTTGACTGATGATTTGACGCTAGGTTGGCATTCTCGTATTGCCTCAGGTACGCCAATCAACAAATTTGGTATTCACCCTAAAGGCGTAGATAGCTGTGCCGAGGGTTCACCATGGGAAGATTGTATTAGTTTCTTCTACGGCGCGTTGTCATTCTATGATTGGCAAGGTAATCCGGCTCCACGAGGCAGCGCAGGCAGAACCCCTTGGACTGCTGAGTTAGATTTATCATTGAGCTATCAAATGCAACTCGGTGATGGCAATTTAACCTTGAGTGCCAAGGTTTATAACGTGTTTAATGCTTCGACTGCGACTCAGGTTAATCAAGAAAACGCACTGTGGGATGACGATCAGATTGTCGCTAATCCAGAGTGGAACCGCACGACTCGTCGTTTGGATCCCCGTTATATGGCGTTGACGGCTCGTTATACGTTTTAATTTGGGGCATGAATGAGGGGCTGGTGGCGTCTGGTGGTTTACGGTCGCCTAGGCTCCCTTGTGAGACTAAAGTCTCACCTACGTTTGTTAAAACTCCAAGGTCACACTTAGCGATAATTCCCGGTTATCGCCGGGATACAACACTTGTCCATAGGCTTGTGGAAAAGAATATCCGTCATTAAACAGGTCGTGAACACCGGCTTGCAAGGTGACGTTTTTACTCAAGTGGTGGGTAATAAATAGATTCACTAATATCACTTCATCTAGTTTCACATCTTTGCTCGGGTCATCTTGGTCGGAGCGCCAGTATTTTTCGTTTTCATAAATTACCGTGGGATTCAGCGTGGTGTTTTCACTCCATTGATAATGCAATTGCCAGCTGGCTTTGAAGGTGGGGAAGCCCAAGTAACTATCTTGGTCTTTGGCTAATTGGGCGGGGCTGGCATTTTTGTCGCCGCGATAAATCGACACATTTAACTCCTGCTGCCAGTTTTTTCCCTGACCATCCCATGAGGCTTCAAGGCCAGTGGAGCCGATTTGTCCGGAGTTTTCAGTAAAGGCATCAGAATTAAAAACGATAGAGTCGGAGATATCCATTTTGAAAAAGTTGATTTTGTATAGACCGCTAGTGGCGAGATAGCTGAGTTCCAGCTCATAGGATTTCAGCTCTTCTGGGTCCAGCTCTGTGGCGGCGAGGTTAAGATGTTCCGCATCACCGGTTCTGAACGCTTCGCTGTACATCACTTTAGCACCGAAACCGTCAATGGTTTTGCTGAATCCCACTCTTGGCACCAACACCGATTTAGTGGTGGCAGAATGAGACGCCCAGCGACTGCCAAAAGTGAAGTTTACCCAGTCGGTATAGTTTTCGTATTGAAAGAAAACGCTTTTTTGATGGAAGGAAAAATTATCGTCGCCATCATAATAGGTCGGCACCAAATTAGTGGAATCACCGGGGGTTTCTTGCGCCGGATCGAAAAAATAATCGCCAGTTGAGCGGGCAAAGGCTTTAACATCAAAATACTCAACGCCAACATTTAAATTTGCGCCAGAATCGAGCAGCCAAGTGCCATCTACACTGGTGATGGTGCGCTCGGTATCAATGCCATAATGACTGCCCGGGCGATAGCGGGGGCTTTGAATGACCACTGTGTTGTGGGCTAGCGTTTCGAGATAGCGGGAGTTGACGTTGAGGGTGAAACTGTCGGTTAAGGGGGCGGCGTAATCAACACCAAAGTGAAAACGTCGATAGCCTTGGTCAATCACGGTGTCGGGCACCGGGATTTGCAACAGACTTTCTTGGTGTTCAAAAGAAAATTGTTCGATTAGCGTCGACAAAGTAAAGTCTTGGTAGCTTAATTTGCCATCGACATAAATCAGGTCGATGGGAGATTGCTTTTGGTCGGTCGTGAGTAAACCATCGGCAGAGCTGAAATCCGAGGTGGTACGGCGAGCATTTTTGACATGGGCTGAGATACTGTAACCTAAGCCTGAAAATTCGTCGAGGGTTTGACCATAAGCCCCGGTGAACTCGGCACTGCCAAAGTGATCTTCCATTGCTCGGGCATTGACGTCGGTAAAGCCGCCGTTCATTTCTTGACCGACGGTGGTGACTCTGACTACCGCCAGTTCAGCATAATTGCCGAATTTAGCCGCACCCGGGCCGCGAATAATTTCAATTTTGGCAATCAGTTCAACCGGAAAACGTCGGCCAAAAATCAGATTACCCCAAGCGGCGTCATTGTGCGGCGCACCATCAACAATCAGCATGATTTTGCCTTCGTGGCCCCAAATCCCTCGAAAACCCCAACTGTTGATGCCCAAAGTATCATGGGCAAAACCAAAACCCGGCACCATTCGCATCACATCGAGCAAGTCGCGAGCACCGGACTGAATGATCTGATCACGACCAATCACCGAGATAATACTGGGTTGTTCAGAAATCGGACGTTCAATATTAGAGGCAATATCAGTGCTGACGTTGAGCAACTCTTCGAGACTGAGGCTGTAAAGCGAATCAAATTCCTCGGCGTGTGCCAAGGGGAGATGTGCGGTAATGATGACAGAAACAACAGCCAGGGTCTTGTTCAAATGAAGGTTTCCTGTGTTTAAGTGGGGGCGACTCTTGAATTTTAGTTCAGGCGAACGTCATAAATCCAGTGCTAAACAGCTTTATTGTATTAGTCGTTATGGTAAAGCTCGATTTTGTTGCGGTAAGCTTTTTCATTTGAGACAAACAAAGGTAAAATCAAACGGCTATGGCAGTTAACACCAGCCTTGCCACGAAGACTATTCTAGTAAAGAGAATCTGATGAAACTTGACGTTAAAATCACCAACCTCGGTAAGTTCGAAGCAGGCACGATTAAGGTGCGCCCGGTGACGGTGCTAACGGGACCTAATGGTACTGGCAAAAGCTTTATTACCAAAACACTGTATTCGCTGTTGAATGTGGTTAATCGGAATGTTTTTCATGTTCGTGTTAGTAAAGATATTCGAGATATTCAATTACGTCTTGAAGCTCAAATACGATTATTAGGCGATACAGATGAAGAAAGTCTGAGACTGCTTAATGAATTGAAAGCGGGCTTGAATATCATTCAATTTGAGCTTGATTCAGCGGCTCAATGGACAGTGACGGAATATTTGGATTTTGCCCAAACCCAAGTGGATGCCATTCAAGACGATTCAATAAAGGAATTAGCAAATTCGTTTAGTGAGTATTTTGTATCAAAGAATAATAGTCCAGCAAGTCAATCTATATTAGATGCATTGGAAAAATTAGTGACACATTTGGGTGATAGTAAAAAAGCTTATCTCAAAATGCAGATAGCGAGTTTTACCAATGAAATGAGAGAAAGTTTTCAGATAACTAATTTACCTGATCTGATCTCTTTTGGTAAAGATAGGTGTCGCCTGATTATTGAAGATTCATCGAGTATTATGTTTGACAAAGGTGGGATGGGTTTTGATTTAAAACCGGCTTTTATTAACCAGGTATCATCACTGTCACGAGTGGTGTTTTTCGAATCACCGGCCTACTGGAAAGTCAGGGATGCGCTGCAAAGTGCAAAAGCTCAGGCACAATCCCAAGCATTTAATGATCAAAGTCAAAATAATGTTTTGACAGGTGTACCCAAGTATTTCTACGATTTGGACCAAGCCTTAAGAACCAAAGTCAAAGGCGACGGCAGCAATAAAATTGGCGAACTGGCATCAGTCATAAAAGATGAACTAGGCGGTGAATTCGTTTTTAACGGTGACAACCTGGTGTTTAAAGACAATGAATCTGGCAAGGAAGTATCAAAAAACTTGATGTCATTTGGTATGGTCAATCTGGGTATGATCCATGCGTTGTTGAAAAATAATGTGATCACCAAAGGCTCATTTATTTTTCTCGATGAACCCGAAACCAACCTGCATCCAAATTGGCAAGTGTTATTGATGAACACGCTGATCCGTCTGGCTGAGCATGAAGTGAATGTGGTTATTACGACTCATAGCGTCAATATGATTAAGGCATTGGAAGTGTGGGTTAAAAAGCACCAAGGTGAAAAAGGTGAAGTGAGTGATGACTTTATCGGCATCCATTTTCTTGATACTGATGGCACCTTGATGGACTTTGAATCTGAGGATGTGTTGTCGCAGCTGATTGAAGCCCGAAGTGAGTTGAGTTCAGCTTATACGGATTTATATTTTGATGAGTATGCTAATGCTTGATGTTGCTGAGTTTATTAGCCCACTTGAACATGCAAAATGCCAAAGTGGTGATATAGAGCGGACGGATTGTACTGCGGTCAAAATTGATGATGAAGATGGGTTGGCGTTGCATTTAGGCTTTCATGGTGCGATGTTATCTAAAGTGGATTACTATCATTCTGCTGGCGATAGTATTCAATTGATTGAGTTAAGTGACTTGCAGCAAACCGTTAAAGATTGTTCAAAAAGAAATAAGACATTGATCGCTCAAGCAAAGGCAGAAAAAGGTAAAAGTCTGAGTGGTAAAGAGCGCCGTCAAATCAGCAAAGCCGTTTGGGCGGTGGTTGTTAATGAATTTAAGCAAAAGTGGAGCGGTTCAATCGCAGTGATTGAACGATTGTATCGTAAAAATGCAGTCATTGAGAACGATCCGCAATATCAGTTATTAATCGTGATTAAAAACGAAACGGATATTGAAGTGATGGATGAACTCAAGCAACGACTTGCAGGCATGATGGGGGAAATTAATGTCTGTAATACTGAAAAAGTCCAACGTTTCTTGCTGCCATCGTCATAACATCAAATCAATTTTTGTATGGCAATGCAGCAAAAATCAGACACAAGCTTGGAATAAAAACATTTATTTAACCGCATAAAACCATTTATAGGCGGTTAATATTCATTTTTATCGAATAATAAATAGCCTATATTGTTTAAATATTAAGCCAAATTAAGGTTAACTTATTGTTTTAACGTTGATATTCTTTCTCATCCATTTTACTCATCGGATGAGTAATAACCCACTATTAGTTTTTCTAATTCGAAAGGTTAATTTTATTCATTTGCAGGGAACCGGGTTGGTGGGTAATATACACACATCTTCTGAACGACGGCAATCAACGGATAGCGGTCATTCAAATTGAGTCTTGTTCTACCTTCAACTTGTATTTATAAACCCGCTCACTTGAGCGGGTTTTTTTTTTGCCACAAGGATGTGGCAATGCCTGGGTGTAGGGAACACAACGCAGGTAACAGCCACAAGGATGTGGAAATGCCAGCGCCGTAGACGAGAATTCATTCTCGTTTTATGCAGGTTGGTGGTTACGGGTGGTCATACGGTCGCTCTGGCTTCCTACGCGAATAAATTCGCGTCTACCTTATGGGTTCTTACCTGTGGGATGTGGCAATGCCTGCGCCATAGACGAGAATTTATTCTCGTTTTTTGCCGCTTGGTGGTTACCGGCGGTCATACGGTCGCTCTGGCTTCCTACGCGAATCAATTCGCGTCTACCTTATGGGTTCTTACCTGTGGGATGTGGCAATGCTTGCGTCGTAGACGAGAATTTATTCTCGTTTTTTGCCGCTTGGTGGTTACCGGCGGTCATACAGTCGCTCTGGCTTGCTACGCGAATCAATTCGCGTCTACCTTATGGGGTTTAGTTGTCGTTTTATCTTCTGACCCAACAAGATGAAACCCAAAGATAAAAAGGGTAGACTCCAGCCATCGTTTTTTATTTTGACCTCATTTTATGTCGATGTTTTCCAGCCGTTTTATTTATTGTGCTTTGGTGATTTTTTTGTCTTGCTGGCATTTTACCGTTGCATCTGAGCCTGCCACTTTACCTTCGCCTTCTTCTTCACTCTTTTTAGATCCAGGCCCGGTGGTTGAACATATTCACAGTATTAAAGGTCAATCGCTTAAAGGCGCTTTTCGGATTGTGCAGGGTAAATCCGGGTTTTTGTGGCTGGCAACGGTTAAGGGACTCTTGCGTTTTGATGGTTATGAGATTAAGGCTTATCGTCATGATCAAAACAATGTTAACAGTTTGCCTCATAATGAGGTCAGAAATGTTGAAGTGGATGAGCAGGGCATTCTTTGGTTGCTGACGGCGGCGGGGTTGAGTCGCTTTGATCCACATACTGAACAATTTACTCATTTCGGTCAGCGCATAGAAGTGTCGGGTTACGGTATTAACTCTCAGCTTAGTGATATTGTTTTTGATGATGTTTATGTTTGGATGGGGTCATCAGCGGGGTTGCATCAGCTGAATCGAGGTGATGGTCAACATCAGTTATTGAATTCGGCTTTTGACGCGATTATTGATGTTGAAAATAAAACGGTGCCAACCATTTATTTGGATAGGCAGCGACGCTTGTGGTTTCATGTTGTCGGTCAGGGGTTATTTGTCCATGACTTGACTAGTGGGAAGACCCGGCATTTTCTGCACGATGCCAATGATGAATATAGTTTGGATTCAGATCGGATCTCTACCATCACCCAAACCCGTGATGGTGTAATATGGATAGGAACAAATAGAGGTGTTAATCAATATTTGCCTGACACTAATCAATTCAAACGTTTTGCCATTAAGATGAAAAATGGTAACAATGAAGGCGTGCCTTTGGTCTCCCGGTTTTTTGAAGACCGTGCTGGGCGATTGTGGGTCGGCACCTTATATAATGGCGTGAGTGTGTTAAAAAATGCCGCTGGTCCATTGATATCGGTTAATGAGGGCGCTATTGATACGCACACCCTCAATGCGTTGGATATTGTTGATATTACTCAGGATAATAGTGGCGCTATTTGGTTTTTAAGTGCTGCTAAGGGGTTATTTAAGTTACTGCCCGATGCCTTGGTGTTTGAGCATTTGGTGTCTCATATTAATGTCAATTTGAGTATGAATACGCTGTTTACTGATAGTGATGGGGCTTTGTGGTTGGGCACTGATCATGACCTTTATGTTTACCGTAAGGATTCGAGCGGCTTTGCATTGGCTGCTGAAAATATTGGCACGGTGAAGATGATGGTTGAAAATCATGATAAAAGTCTGGTTTTGGCGGTGGAAGAGCGGGGGCTTTTACGCTTTGATCCACAGATTGGCCAAACGAATCCTTATGCCGGGAGGCTGCCGTCCGAGTGGTTAACCGCCATGGTTATTGATAAACGAGGGGTTATTTGGCTGGGTTTTACTGGCAGCGTGGATTCGACCACGGCAGGGTTGTACAGTGTTGACAGCAACACCGGACAGTACAATCATCGATTATCTGGCGTAAGTGTTGAGTCTTTGGCGCTTTCTTTACAAAAACCAGGGCAAAAACCAGGGCAAAAAGCTGGGCAAAAGGTTGCACAACAATTGCTGGTGGGCTCCAGACGGGCAGGGCTTAAAATTTATGACTTGTCGAGCGACAGCTGGACTGCCATCGAGGATAACCGCTTGGGACCGCTTTGGAGCTTGTATCAGGATACTCAGCTAAGGGTGTGGTTAGGCACGACAAAATCGGGTTTGGTGCAACTGGATTTGGCCACTAAGGCGCTAACATTTTTTACTTATGAAAATAGCCTGCCAAACGATCATGTGATGAGCATTGTAGAAGACCATCAAGGGGATTTATGGTTAGGCGGACATAGTGGTATTGCTCGATTTAATCCACAAACTGGCAAAGGCGGGTTATTTGATTTTACCAATGGTTTACGCCTGAATTCGGTGTTGCGAAATGGCAGTGCGGTGATGCCCTCAGGGGATGTGGTGATGACCAGTGTTGATGAGTTTGTGCAGTTTTCGCCACGACGGTTATCAGCCTTGACTGAGGTTAATTCAACGACGTCGGGCATATTGTTGACCAAATTTAGATTGGCTAATCGTTTGGTGCCGGTCAACGTGACTGACTCGCAGGCATTGTTAAGTAAAACCATTAATGAAACTCAAGCGATCACCTTGTCTTATGAGCAAGATTTATTTTCGCTGACGTTTGCTAGTCAGCAATATAGCGCAGGTGACAGTATTCGTTATGCTTCAAAAATGCAGGGGTTGAGTGAGCGCTGGGTCGAAACTGGTGGTTTTAACCGGGTGGCGACGTTTAACGGGCTGTCGCCAGGGCAGTATGAGTTTCAAGTTAAAGCCAGCAATCCGGATGGTAGCTGGAATCCGCATGTACGCTCGCTTAAGGTGACGATTACACCGCCTTGGTGGGCGACGAATTGGGCCTATGCTTTTTATGCCTTGTTAGTGATCAGCAGTATTGGCTTGTTTAACTTTGTGCGTACTAAGCAGCTCAGACAACACGCTGAAAAACTCGAAATACAGGTGGCGATACGAACCACTGAATTAAAGGCGCGAACAGAAACAATCACTGAGCTATTGGAGGATAAAGAGCAATTATTTGCCAATATTTCTCATGAGTTCAGAACACCGTTGACATTAATTTTGGGTCCTTTAGAAGCCGAATTGAAAAAAAACCAGTGATGCCGATTTACACCGGGTATTGTCATTGGCTAAAACCAATGGTCAGCGGTTATTGGCGATGGTCGATCAATTATTAGATATTGCTCGTTTAAAAGACCAACAAGCCGAGGTGATGACAGCAAAAAGTGTGTTGGCGACTTGTGATTTTTTGTTGGCCTCGTACCAGTCTCTGGCTGATGAGCGGCAAATTAAACTGACATTAGATAATCGTTTGGAGCATGATTTACTGGTTGATATGTTGCCGGATGCGCTCGAAAAAATTCTCTCAAACTTGCTTACCAATGCGTTTAAATACACTGATGATCAACAAACTATTTGCCTCTCTATTGATTGTAATACCTTGACTGATGAGGTCGAAATTAGTGTGGCAGATACCGGGCAGGGCATTAGTGTGGCTGATCAGCAGCAGATATTTGAACGTTTCACTCGGCTGGAAAATACTCAGGCTAATGGCTATGGTAAAATCCCCGGCATGGGTATTGGTTTGGCCTTAGTTAAAGCGCTGATAATACAACATAAAGGTACGATAACCGTGCACAGTGAAGTGGCGGCGGGCAGCACCTTTAAAGTGACTTTACCAGTGTCTTTGGCGATACCTTTGGCGCAGTCAAATGGGGCTCAAGTCAACCAAGCTTTGGTGTTATCAAAGGTCGATGAGATTAAATTACAGCAGCCGTTATTGGCAAACGAACCCATCAATTTGCAGGATGACCAGTTACCGCTGATTTTAGTGGTCGAAGATAATGCCGATATGCGCCAGTATATTGTCTCATGCTTGGCTGAGCGTTTTAGCTGTGTGGTGGCTGAAGATGGTGAAGCCGGGTTGGTTAGCGCCAAAGAAGTCTTACCCGATTTAATTATCAGTGATGTGATGATGCCGAAAATGAATGGTTATGCACTGACTAAAGCGTTAAAAGATGATCCGATGACCAGTCATATTCCACTGATTTTGTTGACCGCTCAAGGAGGACAAGCAAACCGTTTGAAAGGCTGGGCAGAAAAAGCCGATGAGTTTTTGCAAAAGCCATTTAATACCATGAATTGTTGATGCGAGCGGATAATTTGTTGGCGATTAGAGCCTTGTTACGACAACGTTATCAGCGTGAATTTACCCAGCCAATGCCCGCTGAATCAGTGGTGTCTGAGGTTGAAGCAATAAATCAACTGGAAGATAAATCTACAAGCAAACCTGATGAACAGCCGAACAGCAGCTTAGCTAACAATGTCATACATCAGGCATTTTTACTGCAAGTTAACCGCGTATTGGCGCAACATTACACTGATGATGGTTTTAATGTTGATGCTTTTGCCAGTGAAATGGCGTTGGGTAAACGCCAATTGAGTCGAAAAATGAAAGTTTTGCTTGATTTGTCACCAGCGGAATCTATCCGTAGTTTCCGGCTGAAAAAAGCCGCTGAGTTGCTGCTTAGTGGGGTCTCGCCGAGTGTGGTATCGCATCAAGTGGGGTTTTCGTCTCATTCCTATTTTAGTCAATGTTTTAAAGCACAATATGACTGTTTGCCGTCGAATTATGCGGGGTGATTTTAACGGTTTTGTTTTTGACCTTGTTTTTCTCCGTGCCTCCGTGGTAGGTTTTTAAAGAACAAAACTGCACACGCTGAAGAGGGGCAAGTTAACGCTGCTGCGTAGCTGGTGGGCTTTTCAGGGTATTTGGAGCGCTTTGTTCAAAAATCAAAAGCGTATTCACCACGGAGGTACGGAGAGGGTCAAAAGCACCGTGGTAAGACCACAGCAGAAAATGGTAAAAGCGGCCAAATTTTTGACGCTATCTAATTATGCGTCGAAAAATAAAGGCTTGACTCGGATTAATTTACATGTTCTTATGCAGGCACCCTTATCTATAAGGGCCGGAAGAGGAGCGTTAACCAGGTAGTTTGCACGAGGAGATCAATCTCTGATGACTGTAAGCGAGGGGGATTAACGCCGAGATAGATGATTTAATTGATAAAATCACTGTCGGGCGACGGGGCTGAATCCCCTCGACTGTCACTATTAACGTAATGGTGGAGAGTTTCTGGTGGTTTTGTTAACTATAACGAACAGCTGCTTGGTTGTTTATAACATGCCCCAAACTCCCCGAACAATACAAAATCTAACTATCAGGTTTTGAACCTGGTTTTTGATCATTGGTTCGAGAGAGACAGAATGAAATTTTATAACAAAAAATTATTGGCTCCTAGTTTAAGTATTAGTTTAAGTATTAGTTTACGTAATCGTTCACATAGTTGTCATCCCCCGGTTTGCCGTTTTGGCGAGCTGTCGTTGCAGTCGCAATCTGACGCGCAGCAAAAACCCTAGGCCCCAACTGATGGCCAATTAATCGCTAAACCTTATCATGGGTAATAAAAGCGCTAATTGATTGTTCAGGAAGGGCCGAAAATTACTGTTTTTTTAATTGACCATGCCATTGGCGTGTCGCATTTTATTACCTTAATTTGGGTTTTTACACATGAATACTTTAAACGTTGCCAAATTTGGTGGCACTAGCATGGCCAACTTTACCGCCATGGATCGTTGTGCACAAATCGTCTTAGCTGACGACAATATTCGCTTAGTGGTGGTGAGTGCTTCCTCTGGCATTACCAACAAATTAACCGCGCTGGCATCTGCTCAATGTAGCAATGAACGCCGTGAAGAGATCATTGCTGAGATCACCGAGCAACATAACACCATTTTAGCCTCTATCAGCGATGAGCAAGTGGCGAAAATTCAATTGGATTACTTGTTACTTTCACTAGCTCGGGTTTCTGAGCAGCTGGCGAAATCAAACGCTCAGCAAGCTGAAGCCGCTGGTCTAGCTGATGGCGCTCAACAGCTAGTTGATGAATTGTTGTCATTTGGCGAGTTGTTATCGTCATTGATTTTCACTGAAGTGATTCGTCGTCGTAATCCTAATTGTGAGTTGTTTGATGCTCGCACGGTGATCCAAACTGACAGTTATTTTGGCCATGCTGAGCCGAACATTGAGCAGATTGGTAATATGGCGCAACAGTGGCTGCAAAGTCGTTGTGAGAATAATATCGTTGTCACTCAAGGGTTTATTGGCAGTGATGAAAACGGCAAAACCACCACATTAGGTCGTGGCGGTAGTGATTACAGTGCGGCATTGTTTGCCGAAGCACTTGATGCTAATAACCTGCAAATATGGACCGACGTGGATGGTATTTATACCACTGATCCTCGTGTCACCTCAGCTGCTCAGCATATTCCAGAATTAAGCTTTGATGAAGCGGCCGAGCTGTCGACGTTTGGTGCCAAAGTATTACATCCTTCCACTTTATGGCCAGCCATTCGACAAAATATCAGTGTCTTTGTTGGCTCTAGTCTTGACCGTGAAGCTTGCGGCACTTGGATTAAGAAAGATGTTGATTCCTCTCCTGATTATCGTGCGATCGCAGTGCGTTCTAATCAAACATTGGTGACGGTGAGCAGTTTGAATATGCTGCATTCTTGTGGTTTTTTGGCCAAAGTGTTCTCGGTACTCGCCGAGCACAAAATCAGTATCGACTTAGTGACCACTTCTGAGGTCAGTGTGGCGTTGACCTTAGATGTGGTTGGCTCGCAAGCAGACACCGAATCGGGCCTTTGCTTATTGCATCAAGAAGTGATTGACCAGCTGAGTGAATTGGGCGAAATCAAAATTAAACACGGGCTGGCATTGGTCGCGGTTGTTGGCAATGGCATTGAGCAGCAAGCGGGTGCAACAGCGCGGATCCTCAGTACTATCAGACCTTACAACTTACGGATGATTTGTCATGGGGCCAGCAGTCACAATATTTGTTTTTGGTGGAACAGCATGACGCAAACGATGTTGTTTGTTCGTTACATCGTGAATTGTTTGAAGAGGATGAGTCGTGAGTATTGGGTCTAAAATTGCGGTGATAGGTGACGGGTTAACCGGTCAGGAAGTTGTAACATTATTACAGCAAGGGCAAAGCGAACATCAGATCAGTGGCATTTATAACCGTTCTAATCCGGTAACTGTTGCGGCTTTACAAGACGCCGATGTGGCGATTGTTTTTGTGCCACCGATGGCAATGCCAAGTCTTATTCCACTGTTACTTGATGCTCGCATTGATGTCGTTTGCGGGACCACCGGACATGCTTGGGCGGATGATTTAGCCGCTCAAGTTGCAGCCAATCATAACCGTTGGGTGCTGGCACACAATTTTAGTTTAGGTATGAATCTAGTCCGCCATTGTTTGGGTATTTTAGGCAAAAGTGGTTTGTTGTTTGGCAATCCACAATATCGGATTGATGAAGTACATCATACCAAGAAAGTTGATTCGCCTAGCGGCACTGCGATTTCGTGGCGTGAGTGGCTGGAGCAGGATTGTGATATTCATGCAACTCGGGAAGGTGATGTCAGAGGCATTCATCAGCTGTTGCTTGAAACCGAATTCGAAAAAATTGAACTACGCCATGAGTCCAAAGAACGAGCATTATTTGCTCAGGGCGCTATATGGGCGGCGACTTATTTGGCGACTCATACCGCTGAGGTTGCAACTGGGATCACGACTTTTGCTGCTTTGGTTGATGGCTCGCTCTTAGCAGGACAAGCGGCAGGACAAGCGGCAGGAAAAGCAGAACAGATTAACAGAGCAGATAGCACAACGACAGGTAACGAAAATGTCTCAATTTGATTTAAATAATACGCCGTTATGGACCGCACTCATTACGCCTTTGACCCAACATGGCAATGTCGATTTTGCTTGTTTGGCGCAATTGGTGATGCAGCAGCAACAGGCTAAAAACGGTATTTTGTTGCTGGGCAGTACTGGCGAAGGGCTGGCGTTGACTGGGCAGGAGCAAAAGGAAATTGTTGAGTTTGTGGTGTCGTTACAACCTTCTGTGCCTTTGATGGTTGCCGTTGGTGGGTTTAATTTATCACAGCAAAAACAGTGGATTGAGTATTGTAATACGCTGGCAATTGACGCTTATTTGTTGTCTTCACCACTTTATGCCAAGCCGGGTAAAAGTGGTCAGCAATTATGGTTTGGCGAGTTACTCAATGCCGCTGAACATCCTTGCATGATTTATAACGTGCCCTCACGTAGCGGCGTTGATTTAGATCCGTCGATGTTGTCAACTTTAGCTGACATCGATACTTTTTGGGCGATTAAAGAAGCCAGTGGTTGTTTGGAGCGTTTCCATCAATATCGTTTAGCGTGTCCGTCGGTCAAAGTGTTTAGTGGCGATGATGGTTTATTTCCTGAACACGCCGCTGATCAGGCGGCTGGTTTGGTGTCTGTTTGTGCCAATGCGTGGCCACAAGCAACCCGTCAGTTTGTTGATTATCATCTCGAAAATCGTACAGCGCCGATCACTGATGAATGGCTTGCAGCGGTGGATGCTTTATTTAGTGTCGCCAACCCGGTGCCTCTGAAAGTGTTGATGCATCACTTTGATGTGATTAATACCCCGTATTTACGAGCGCCGTTAACGCATTTGGAGTTGGCTAGTAAAGACCAAGTGGTCGCCGCTGATGAGTCAATTAAACGTTGGTCAGCACAGATGAGTAAAACGCAAAACCCATTACATATAAAAGCAGCACGTAATCGCGACTTTTCACGAGAAGCGCAATCAGCAGTTGCGTAATTGAAATACATTATTAGAAACAACGAATCAGCACACAGGAGTTATAAAATATGAACTGGCAAACAACTTTAGATCAATTGGAGCGTGGTGAAGTTCGCGCAGCTTATCAAAACGAAGCCGGTGAGTGGCAAGCCAATGTAGAGGCGAAAAAAGCCATTTTAGCGGCTTTTAAAGCGGGTGCTAACTCTGAGTTTTCAGGGTCTTATGAAGGTTTTGTTGATAAAGTCAACTTACCTCCGAGACAGTTTACCACCGCTGATAATGTGCGCATGGTACCTGGCGGCTCATCAGTCAGACGTGGTGCTTATGTGGCACCAGGGGTGATCATCATGCCGCCTGCTTATATCAATATTGGCGCTTTTGTTGATGAAGGCAGCATGATCGACAGCCATGCATTGGTTGGCTCGTGTGCGCAAGTGGGTAAAAACGTGCATGTTTCTGCTGGCGTACAAATCGGTGGTGTACTTGAGCCAATCGGTGCCAATCCAGTGGTAATTGAAGATGGTGCGTTCATTGGTGCCGGTGCGGTTTTGGTTGAAGGCATTGTGATTGGTAAGCGTGCCGTTATTGCACCGGGCGTTTCTTTGTCAGCTGGGGTGGGAGTTTATGATTGTGTCCATCAGAAAATCTTACCAAAAGGCGCGGCTATTCCAGAAGGTGCGGTAGTTGTACCAGGCACCCGACCTATGGATTCTGAATGGGGTAAAACACTGGGATTAAGTTTGTCTTGTCCAATGATTGTTAAATACCGTGATGAGAAAAGTGACGCGTCTTTAGAATTAGAAGAAGTATTACGTTAAGAAAAAGTCGTTAGAGCATTAAGAGGATCACCTAAATGAGCAGATTACCAGAGGCAGTGGCTGAGGCTATTCATCAGCTAAATGAAACCATTGATTCACCATTATTTGTCTACGATTTGGATGGTTTTGATAAACATATCAAACAGTTGGTGAAGAGTGACCTGACCTTGTGGTATGCGGTAAAAGCCAACCCTCTTTCTGCGGTGATTAAGGTATTAGCTGCCAACGGTTTTGGTTTTGATGTCGCCAGTGTCGGTGAATTAGATCAGGTGTTGGCGCAAGGCGTGACGGCTGATCGGATTTTACATACTGGTCCGGCGAAATCTTTTGCGCAGTTACAATATTTTCTTGATCAGGGCGTGGCGATTTATGTGGTTGAAAGTATTCAACAGCTGACTGATTTGCAACGTCTGGCCGCTGATTATGATTTTACTCCGCAAGTGTTATTGCGGGTTCAATTACGCTGGGATGAAAGTGAAGCAGATGCGGCGAAAAATCTTTTGGGTGGCACACAGTTGACGCCCTTTGGTTTGTCTGCTGATGATTGGTCAGTGATTCAATTGGCCAATTATGATGCTCTGAACATCAAGGGCTTACATATTTTTCAGTGGGGCAATATTTTATCTGCTGAGCGACTGTCTGAATTATGGTTGTCGATGGTTGAGCCGTTAAATGCGCTGGCTGAAAAACTCGATTTAAGTTATCAAGTGTTGGATTTAGGCGGTGGTTTGGGTATTCCTTATGATTCGTCTGAGTCGCCACTGCATTGGGCTGAGGTTGACGCGGTTTTGGCCGAAGTCAAACAGCGCTTGCCTGTTGATGATTTGTGGATGGAGCTGGGGCGATATGCCATCGGACCTTTTGGTTATTATGTCTGTCAGGTGGTTGAGCGCAAAATGAATGATGGTCAAGCACAGTTGGTGATGGCTGGCGGGATTAATCATTTGATGCGCCCGGCGATTTCTGGGCAGACTTTTCCGGCGACGCTCTTACAAAGTCAAGGTAAAGGCCGAAATCCCGAAGCAAATAGTGAAGTACAGACACGGGCATTTTCTGTTTATGGCCCTTTGTGTACTGGATTGGATAAGTTAGGTGAATTTGAGTTTGCCGATGATGTAGCTGCGGGCGACTATTTGGTGTTTGCTCAATGCGGTGCTTATGGTTTTAGCGAAAGTATGCCGTTTTTTCTGTGTCATACATTGCCCGCAGAAGCGGTGGTTTATCAAGGGCAAGTTGAGGTGTTACGTGAACCCGCAGCGGCTTCCTCTTGGTTGCGGTAGTAATAAGTAAAGCATTAAGGTAGGCAGAAAAATGGCTAATATCACACAGAGCGTCATTAAAGTCGGACAGAATGTTGGCGGACAAGATTTAACGGTTCCTGTATTCACTGTAACTGGCGAGTTGGATGGACCAAAAGTTTATATTCAGGCGAATATGCATGGCGCTGAAATTCAGGGTAATGCGGTCATTTATCAATTGTTGAATCGCTTAAAAACCCTGGAGATTCGCGGGCAAATTACTATTGTTCCTCAGGCAAATCCTTTAGGCGGCAATCAAAAATCCGGCGAATATACCATGGGACGGTTTGATCCGCTGACTGGGGAAAACTGGAATCGACAGTATTATTGCAATTTAGATTTCTTGCCTGAGTTTGTCGCAGCAAATATTGCGGTTGATGATGATATGGTTCGTCAGCGATTCAGAGAAAAATTACAACAGCAACTGGCTGAGGCGGTAGCCAATCCGTTGGGTGTAAAAAGTGGTCAGCATATCTGTTATGCCTTGCAACAATTGGCTACAGAGGCTGATTATGTGTTGGATTTACATACTGGGCCAGAGTCAAGTCAGCATCTTTATGTCGCTGAGTATTCGCTCGATCAGGCGCAGTATTTTAATATTCCTCATGTGTTGATTATTCCTAATGGTTTTGATGGTGCACTGGATGAAGCTTGTTTTGTGCCTTGGTGGTCATTGAATGAAGCTTTTGCTGAACAAGGGCGGGATTTTTCGGTGGGAACAGAAGCTTATACGGTGGAATTGGGCTCACAAGAATCGATTAACTTGGCTCAGGCAAGTCAGGATGCTGACAGTATTTTCAGCTATTTATGTCATAAAGAGCTGTTTATTCAGGCTCATTTTGCGCCTGCTGAAATGACGCGTTATGGTTGTCAGTTGGCTGATTATAAAACGGTTTATTCGCCACGAGGTGGGTTAGTTGAATATAGCGCGGATAACGGTGAAGTATTACCTGCCGGTGAGCCATTAGCGCAGTTGCTGCAAGTTGCTCGATTTGGCGAAGAAGACGCGCTGACGAGTATTACCTTACCTGATAGTGTGTTGCCGATTTTGCATTGTGCTAGTGGCAGTGTGCAGCAGGGGACTGAATTGTATAAGGTGTTTTATCGATATGTAGAGCTGTAATTCTCTTTTTTCTTTTTTTTATTCTGACAGTCACCTATTAAATAGTGACTGTCAGAACAAAAAAGAATTATCTTGCTCTGAGTATTATATCGGGTTATTAATAAAATTAACGCCCAAGAAAATTAATCCTTATGGATTTGTTTTAATTAAGTTGGTTTTTGTCGAAATGTGGATATAGCAGTACCTTAACAGGCATAGAAAGTTGTCATGTTTATTGAATTTTTGTGGCTAGTTTGTGGGCAATCGCAATATTAACCAGCACCTTTATACCACTGACCACCGTGATGGTGGGCATGATGATGTAAACCATCACGATTACCTGCAAAGTAGGTGAATTTTTCTTCGAAGTGCTGGTTGGTATCTAGCCAATCGTCTTGATCAATATTGAGTTCCTGAAGTATTTTTGGTATATCTTCGCCGATAAACCCTTTCTTTTTGGCATGAACACAGCGGCCGGTCCAATCAACGACCTCTAAATAATCTAGTAATGAGAAATGAATTACATCTTTATGTTTGATTGACTCAAAAGGCAGCAATGATTTTGGTTGGCTATTGATAATGGTTTGTTGTTCGTTTTCAGCTTCTGTAGTCGTATCAGATGTATCAGAAGCCGACTCTGTAACAACAGGTGCATGTTGTGCATCCACA
>CBDIDQ010000040.1:0-16648 GCA_965277695.1 Alteromonadaceae bacterium | reverse complement strand
TCATCAGCTGCTTACACTAAAAACAATGCATGAATCAGGCCAATAAGGCAGATTAGATGAACTTTTTAAAATAAACGCAAAAAAAATTTAAAAGTTGTTATTTCAGTGTTTCCGCACCCTCCAGCGCATTTACGCCTCGTAAATCTACGTTAGTTTTCGCTTTCTCGCACTTTTTGCTAAAGAAAAGTTTATTGGCGTCGATAAGTTATTCAAGCCAGCACGATACAAAAACATAATAATTGATGCCGGTATAAACCATAAAAGCTAATGTTTAGGAGAAAGAAAATGGGCTTATTTGTTAACACTAATGTATCTAGTTTAAATGCACACAGCGACAGTTATTAAATTCAGGTGGTGATTTGGATCAAGCATTCCAACGCTTATCATCTGGTCTTAGAATCAACAGCGCCAAAGATGACGCAGCGGGACTACAAATCAGTGACCGCTTAACCTCTCAAATCATGGGGTTAGAGCAGGGCAACCGTAATGCCAACGATGGTGTATTTCATTGGCTCAAAGGCTGAGGGTGCACTGGACGAAATGACTAATATGTATCAACGGATCAGAACGCTTTCAGCTCAGGCTGCTAACGGTTCAAATACGGTTCAAGATAGAGCAGCACTGCAATTGGAAATGCGTCAGTTAGGTTCAGAAATCAACCGAATTGCAACCGATACCACTTTCGGTGGCACTAACTTGTTAGATGGTACTTTTAACGCAGAATTCCAAGTCGGTGCAGACTCAGGTCAGGTTATCAGTATGACAATGACCGTATCACCAGCTTTGACGGCACTATATTAAGTGTCGGTGACTTCTCAATGAGTAACTTGTCTGTCAGTGCCAGTAATATCACCGGTGTCGGTGCAGGTGTCTCAGTTGCTTTTGCTAACTTGAGTAGCATGTCATTTACCTCAGTAGATAAAGCACAATCAATGTTAGGTTCTGTTGACGCCATGATTGGTGCCATCGATGCCAAACGAGCTGAACTGGGTGCGGTACAAAATCGCTTTGGTTCAACTATCCGAAATCAGGTCAATATCATGGAAAACCTTTCCTCTGCACGGTCTCGAATGAGAGATGCTGACTTCGCTGTTGAAACCGCGAACTTGACCAGAGCACAGATTTTACAACAGGCCAGTAGTACTATTTTAGGTCAGGCTAATCAACGTCCACAAGCTGCTTTGTCTTTGCTGCAAGGTTAAGCACTAAGGCGCTAGACCTACTAGTAGTAAAATGAGCAGTAGTAAAATGAGCAGTAGTAAAATGAGCAGTAGTAAATTGCACAGCAGTAACGATTTATATTAGTAAATAGCAGGACAATGGCATTTATGAGTTTACACCTTCTTTCTCTTGAGCGAGCCTTCGGGTTCATAGCTGAAAAGCGCTCTTTGGTCAGATGCTGATAGTTAAAGTATTCTGACCACTTTTCTCCCCCCTATTAAGCGGCGGGGTTAAGTTAAAGGCTAAGTCAAAGGCTAAGTCAAAAACTAAGAAATGAAGGGCAAGCAAAGCAAGAACCGTGAAGTAGATCGGTGCTCTTTGCCAGAATAGTGAACTCCAGGTTGTCAGTTAAATTGTTCTTCGCAGTTGACAGGATTTGACTGGTACATGCCGCCGGGAAGGCAGCAAAGAATTGATGTTGAACCTTCTTTCTCTTGAGCATATGCTCGTTGGTCGGCTCCTTCAACTTACCCCTTTTGGTATTAAGGGAGGAGTTCGGCCACTTTTCTTCCCTTCTTAAGTGAAGGCGGCAAGGAAAGTAATGACACAGAAGGGATGGCAAAATAAAGTAATTGTGACAGGTAATGATTTTATGTTGAACCTTCTTTCTCTTGAGCAGGCTTTTAGGTGTAAAGCCCCAAAAGCGCTCTTCGGTCAGACCTCTGCTGTTTATGGCAGAGGACTGGCCACTTTTCTCCCCTTCTTAAGTGAAGGCGGCAAGAAAGGTCGTTCTGTCAGAGGAAGAACCGAAAACCTAATAAGTAACAAATTGATGTTGAACCTTCTTTCTCTTGAGCAGGCTTTTAGGTGTAAAGCCCCAAAAGCGCTCTTCGGTCAGACCTCTGTTGTTTATGGCAGAGGACTGGCCACTTTTCTTCCCTTCTTAAGTGAAGGTGGCAAGAAAGGTCAGATTGTAGGCAGTACATTTATACCCGATTTAGGGTAATCGGATTTTATGAACCTTCTTTCTCTTGAGCAGGCTTTGAGGTGTAACGCCGAAAAAGCGCTCTTCGGTCAGACCTCTGTTGTTTATGGCAGAGGACTGGCCACTTTTCTCCCCTTCTTGAGTGAAGGCGGCAAGAAATGTAATGACACAGAAGGTATGGCAAAAGTAATCGCAAAAGTAATAGTAAAAGTAATGAGCACAAATTGATGTTGAACCTTCTTTCTCTTGAGCAGGCTTTTAAGTGTAATGCCGAAAAAGCGCTCTTCGGTCAGACCTCTCTTTTTTAGATGGGAGAGGACTGGCCACTTTTCTTCCTTTTTTTAACTGAAGGCGGCAAGAAAAGTCAACGTTGGGGATCGTTAGGTTTATAACAGAGATTTGTAGTAAGAAATTTAGGTGCTGACAGTATAACGTCACTTAAAGAAATAACTCGCAAGCGGCACTTTATGGCCGTTCGATATTTCGATAAGTTTTGCGACCTGAATGTTTATAGACAGATCTGTTACACAGCACTTACACATATTAATAGAGCAACTTATATGCCAACTAAAACAGTATTTAAAAACTAACTAGGCATGGTTGAACGACCCTTCTTTCTCTTGAGCTGACTTTTTGGTCTATGCTCTTCGGCCAGGTGGCGACACCTGGCCAATTTTACTACTTAAAGTAGCGCTAACATAGCACTTAACATAGTACTTAACATAGCACTTAACACAGCACCAAAACCATCCTCAAATATCCTTGCATACTTCCGCCTATCTCACCTTAACCTATTGATTTAAAACAAAAATATTGAATATTTAGGTTAAGTTTACGGTTCTTAAGCCGATAACTAAAGTAACAAAAATCAATAGCAGACACATCACCGATAGCTGATATAGAAAGTTCATACAGATATTGAGTGGCGTGTTGCAGAACCAGTAAAAAAGAAGAAACCAATGACTTAATTTAAATGCAAGGATTTGCCACAGATCCAATCAAGTGGCAAATAACAATTTGAGTATTACGGCAAGATCATACAGCAATGCTATTTCGCAATTTCTGTAATGAAGGAATGCCCTGATCACACGATTAAACCGCGTAGGTAAGCGTAGGTAAGTAGATAACGTTTACAGAGTGAACTCTGTTATCCGTTGTCTGGAGGCCGTCTAAGCCAGTCTTTGACCGCTTTGCCAGTTTAATCTGAATCAGCGTCCTGACAGCAGCCGATCTTAACCTCAGCGTTAATTCAAGCCAAACGGCAATGAAACGGCAATGAAGCGGCAACGAGGTGGTAACAAAGCGGCGATGGATTGATGGCCTAACACTCAATGACAAAATGAATGACAGACAAATAACAGGACAAGTGCGATTTGCGCGTGTCGTTGCTCAAGGCTGACGGGGTTACCTGTGCCTGAGTGACCTCATGCCCTGCGCTTAAACCCTGATGTTTAAAAGTGGTCGGATTTTGGCCATTTTGCAGCTTATTTTTCACCTTAGCTCACCGTTAAATTTTGATGGTGGGCTCGTTGTGTTTGCGTGTAAGCCATTGAAAAATAAAGAAAAAATATTAAAAAAAAGGTTAAGTTTTTCCCCACCAAGACGATAACTTAATTAACCAGGCAGAGACATAAAACAAAAATAAACGCTTAGAAAACAGCTCACTAAAGCAAACCGTAATAGCAGAGCAAGATAAAAGCAGAGCAAGGTAAAAGCAGTGTCGCTACCAATTAAACAGTTACTAATGATTTGGAGAAAAGATCATGGCTTTATTTGTAAACACTAACGTATCCAGCTTAAACGCCCAAAGACAAATGCTTAATTCTAGTAATTCACTGGATACCGCATTCCAAAGACTTTCATCCGGTTTGCGGATCAACAGTGCCAAAGACGATTCAGCTGGCCTACAGATCTCCGACCGCTTGACCTCACAGATTAATGGTTTAGAGCAGGGTAACCGAAATGCTAATGATGGGATTTCACTGTCACAGACCGCAGAGGGATCACTCGATGAAATGACCAATATGTATCAGCGGATCAGAACGCTGTCTGCCCAGGCGGCTAATGGTTCTAACACTGTTCAGGATAGAGCCGCACTGCAATTGGAAATGCGGGCATTAGGTGGAGAGATTAACCGGATAGCCAGTGATACCACTTTTGGTGGCACCAATTTGCTTGATGGTTCTTTCACTGCTGAATTCCAGGTTGGCGCAGACTCCGGTCAGGTGATTAGTATGACCATGACGGGGATCATGAGCTTTGATGGCACCAATTTGAGTGTTGCCGACTTCTCAATGAGTAACTTGTCAGCGGCGGCCAGTAATATCACCGGTACTGGGGGAGGGGCGTCAGTTTCCTTTGCCAACCTGAGTTCGATGTCATTTACTTCGGTGGATAAAGCACAATCAATGTTGGGTGCTGTTGATGCGATGATTGGTGCCATTGATGCCAAACGGGCTGAACTGGGTGCGGTACAAAATCGCTTTAGTTCTACCATTAGAAACCAAGAAAATATTAAACAAAACCTCTCGGCTGCGCGGTCTCGAATGAGAGATGCTGATTTTGCTACAGAAACAGCGGCTTTAACTAAAGCACAGATATTACAGCAAGCTAGTAGTACCATCTTGTCTCAGGCTAATCAGAGACCTCAGGCTGCTTTATCACTACTAGGTTAAGTTTAAGCCTTAACGGACATCGGGTTAATCATTCCAGCTTGGATTAACCCTAACGCTTTTCTCCTGAGCATTAGCTCTCCTGGCCAGAGCAATCTGGCCAGTTTTTCCCACCCTTTTTAATTGATCTGCCAATACCGATTTAAATAGGCGACAATTCTCTCAAGCACTAAGACACTAGTATTAAGACACCCGGACTAAGACGCTAGCACTAGGACACCAGCACTAGGATAGAAAGTTAAATTTCTGTCTAATGTATGCTGTAATAGCGCACTCTCCAGCGCTATCTTTGCCAGAAACCAGTCAATATTGCCGATTTACCTCGCCAAAACGAGATAAAGACAAAAAATTTAAAAATAAATGCAAAAAAACGCAAATAAAATGGCAAAAAAGCTAAAGGAATCGCCACCCCGTCCGATAAATAAATCAAGCAGAAACAATCAACTATTTAAATAAACTAAACAGAAGATTGTGTATTAAACGTAGAAATAAAGAACTAATGCTTTGGAGAGTAAGTGATTTATTTTTAGATTTTTACAACTGCTTTATCATCTCAATGCGATACCCGAATATTGCTATTGAAATGCTATATTAGACAACGCAGCCTCCTGTTGTTAGTCTCATATAAAAGTCTACGAGAAAGGCGGTAATTTATTACCGCCTTTTTTGTGCGTGGAAAACAACAATGAATTTTCGTCTACCTCACCAAGCCGCTTTTACCTTAACCATTAAATTTCATTCAGGTTATCTGTTATCCATCCGTTATCCATCAATTATCCTCACTTTAGCTTTTATTTGAAAATAAATTAAAGTTTTATTTTCTTTGTTAAACAACAACTTAACCGTTAATTTGAATTAATTTAAAAATTAATTAAAAAAAACGCTAAAGGATCATGAGGGGTCGCCGATAGCCTACGTGAAGCAATCTAAAACTTTTTGAGCATTGATGTTAATTCAACGTCTATCTCAGAAAAAACCAGTTTGCTAGAGGAACCAAAACCTGCTTTATCACCTTGCAATCATTCGGGCGTTTGCAAGTCACTGATAAAGACTCCAACGGGTGGCGGATCCCTAACTTTAAATCAACAGGAGGCTATCATGGCTTTATTTGTCAACACTAATGTGTCGTCATTGAATGCACAAAGACAGTTAATTAACTCAGGCAATCAATTAGACAAATCATTTCAACGTTTATCATCTGGTTTACGTATCAACGGCGCTGCCGATGATGCTGCCGGTATGCAAATCTCTAACCGCTTAACTGGTCAAATCGACGGGTTAACCCAGGGCAACAGAAACGCTAATGACGGTATTTCTTTAGCGCAAACTGCCGAGGGTTCACTGGACGAAATGACTACCATGTTCCAACGAATTCGTACGTTGGCTTCACAGGCATCAAATGGTTCAAACACCACCAGTGACCGTGCTGCATTGCAGCTAGAAATGCGTGAGCTAGGTGAAGAAATCAACCGTATTTCAAGTGATACCAGCTTTGGTGGTACTAATTTGTTAGATGGTACTTTCACTGCTGAATTCCAAGTTGGTGCTGATGCTAGTCAGGTTATCAGTATGACCATGACAGGTATTACCAGCTTTGATGGCACTAACTTGAGTGTGGTCAACTTCTCAATGAGTGAGCTAGCGTTAGCAGCAACCAATATCACTGGTACTGGCGGCGGCGCATCGGTTTCTTTTGCGAATCTCAGTGCAATGTCGTTCACCTCAGTTGATAAAGCCCAATCCATGCTAGGTTCTGTGGATGCTATGATTGGTGCGATTGATGCAAAACGAGCTGAATTGGGTGCGGTACAAAATCGTTTCTCGTCAACCATTCGAAATCAAACCAATGTTATTGAAAACTTGTCCTCTGCACGTTCTCGTATTCGTGATGCCGATTTTGCCGCAGAAACTGCGCAATTGACTAAATCACAAATCTTGCAACAAGCTAGTACGTCAATTTTATCTCAGGCCAATCAGCGACCACAAGCAGCGTTATCTCTGTTGGGATAATTTGTTGTTTGAGCGCCGTGCTATTATTGATTATGTACTGAAGGACAAAAGAGGTTGCTGTGGACGACCTGTTTTGCTCCTGATGTAGCTATTTTAATGACAATTCAATGGCAATGTGATGCTAATGAGATGATGATCAAATGAACTGGAGGTGACTCGTGTCTATTAATAATTTATCGACAGCGCTTGGTGAGCCAAAATCATCGCAGCTTGCTTCGGTAATGAGGCAAACTGACTCAATCGAGGTTGAAGCAAAAGAACCGGCAAAAGCCGAAGCTATAAAGTTTTCTCAGGGTGAGACGCAAGACAAAGCACAGCATAAGGCTGAAGCTTTACGCTCTGGTGCCGATAGCAATGGCAAAGTAAATAGTGAAGTTAATGGTGAAATAACAGAACAAGGTGCAGCTCAAGCTGCTAATAAAACGCAACAAGGCGAAACATTAACGCGTAGTTTGCAACAGGTATCTGATTCCTCAGCACAACTTTCATCGTTACAGATTAGAAAGTTGGAGTTTTCAGCCAGCGAAGAAGCTGGACAAGTCGTGGTTAAAGTCATTGATAAAGAAAACGATGACGTGATACGACAAATACCATCAGAAGAATTTATTCGTGTGGCACAAAAAATCAGTGATTTGTCACAAGAGTTGGACTCGGCACAGGGATTGCTATTCGAATCCAAAGTATGAGGTGATCAACCGCTAGCTGTTTATATAAATAGTCACATAAAGAGTTACATAAATAGCTAATCAAAATAGTGAATGAAAGTCTCAACACATAAGCTGTATAATATAAGTCGCTTGAATAGACGTATTCTGATTCGTTGATTGGTAGTATTGCCGTTATTTAAGCGCAATTGATTCAACTATTTTTAAGCTTAGCCGATAAACAGTTTAAGCTTGAAAACAATTCGATATTGAGCAGTCGTTGTAACGGGTTAAACAATCCGGTTCACAGCAGTCATACAGAATGAATATCATAAAAGTGTAGAGGTTTATTATGGCGGGTATTACATCAGCTGGCGTGGGGTCGGGGTTAGACCTTGAAGCTATCATCTCAGCAACGGTTGACGCCGAGAACCTGCCAAAAATAGCCAGGTTCGATAAGCGAGAATCGGCTGCGGAACTACAACTGACCGCTCTAGGTCAAATGAAATCTGGTTTGAGTGCATTGAACACTCAAATGGATGTGCTTAAAAACATCAGCAACTTTGAAAAACGCACAGCCACGGTAACACAACCCGCTGATGGTGATGTGCTGTCGGTGACCTCTGAAAATACAGCGACCGCTGGCTCCTTCGAAATTGATGTACTTAACTTAGCACAAGGTAGCCGGGCGGTGCAGGATGATACTAATGCTTATTCTGCTACCACTGATGTGGTAAGTGCCACTGGTGGTATCCTGACATTTAAGGCGGGGGCCGAGACCTTTGATGTGACAATAGCCGCTGGTGCGACTCTGGCGGAATTACGAACTGCGATAAACGATCAAGCGGAAAACTTCGGCGTTTCAGCCAATATTATTAATACCGGTGGGGCGACACCCTTGTCCAAACTGGTATTTACCTCTGATGAAACAGGTACTGGCAATGATCTGGAGGTCACCAATAATATTGCCGAGCTGGATCGGGTGTCGACAATCGCCAATGGCGGTGGTAACGGTGGCATGCTTATTGCTGTCGCAGATCAGGCAAAAGATGCCTCAATTACCATTGATGGCATTGCGGCGAGTAGCGCAACCAATACATTTACCGATACCATTCAGGATACTACGATCACTTTATTAAAAGCCGATCCGGGTAATACTGCAAAGCTGGATATCGCTACCGATAAGGATTTTGTGAAAGAAACCATTACAAAGTTTGTCGAAACCTTTAATACGGTGATGGACACTTTGTCATTGGTGGTGAGTTCAAAAACGGCTGATGCGACTGCTAGGGGTTTAAAAAATACCCTGATCAATCAAATGGGCACTTTTGTTTCTGGTGCAGGCAGCTTGCAAACGGTTTATGATATCGGCCTTGGGCTAGATAAAGGCGGCAAGCTGGAAGTCAAATCCGATGCTATCACTACGCTGGATGAGGCTTTAACTGAGTCGTATGACGACATTGGCACTTTGTTTGCAGGACCTGGCGGTGTAGCCACCGTATTAGGTGATACACTTGACTTGTATTTGCAAGCTGGTGGCATCATTAAAGATGAAGAAGATGCGTTGAATGCACAGAAAAAGGATGTTACCGCAGACCGAGATAACCATGCTTATCGTATGGAACTGTTTGAGAAAAGGCTGCGAGAAAAATATGCCAATCTGGATGTATTGATTGCTGGGTTACGTTCACAAGGGACAGCTATTACGTCGGCACTGGATAATTTACCTGGCTTTACCAGACAGAAATAATAATCGAAAGTTAAACAATCGCTAAAAAGGGTGTAGTTCTTATGATGAACCGAAAAATCAATGCGTACCAGAAGGAGAGTGTCAAATCCCGGCTCGCTGGTGCCAACCCTTATACTATCATTCAAATGTTGATGCAGGGCGCGTTGGAGCGGCTGGCTAAAGGTAAGGGTTGTATTGAACGCAATGACCTTGAAGGCAAATCTGAGAATTTGTCCAAGGCATCGGCAATTATTCACGCTTTAATGGAATCGCTAGACTATGAAGTTGGCGGTGAAGTGGCCTCAAACCTTGGTGGTTTGTATGAGTATATGAATATTCGTATTGCCGACGCCAGCCTTGAAAAATCCACTGAACCCTTGGTTGAAGTGATGCAGTTAATGTTGGAGATCAAAAGCGGCTGGGATGCTATTCCACCAGCTGAGGTCGAAAAAGGGCTGGCACTACAAGCCCAAAAAGGTTAAACAAGGGCCTAGTGGGTACTATGATTGATTTCGACCAACTGATTGACGATATCAAAGCCTGCAATACTAAACTCTATCAACCTCGTGATGATGATGAAGAAGTATGGCAAGCACCGCTGGACTTAATTGAACAGCGGGCTTTATTTTTAGAAAACTTATCAAGTATAATTCCCACACTTAATCCACAGCAGATAAAGATTGTTGGCCAGCTTTATGAATCTATAGAGGCTACCGATCAACACTATCTCGGGCAGGTTGAAGCAGAGCGAGTTACTACCAGAAACGCACTTCGGGCAATCAAAAAGGCGGAAAAAAAAGCATTACCCGCCTACAAAGCCCATCTGTAACGTAAACTAAAGCGCAAAACCGCATTTAAAAAGGTGTCACCGCCAATGTCAGACCCATCAACCCTTGAATTCGATGAAATCATCGCTTTTGCCGAAGCACAAATGGCGCAATTCGAACAAAAAGCCAAACTCGAAAAAGACTTAGCACGTCAGATGCCACTCAAATTCGAAGAAAATATCCGCGCCTTTGGCAAATATTTGCCGAAGGTGGCAGAACAATTCCGTCACTACCGACCGAAAACCCTCAATTTGTTTTGTGCCAAATCTGGCGCAGCCAATTTAATTGATGAAGAAAGTGGTCAACCGTTATACAGTGATGATCCCGTTGCTCAGTGCCGGGAGCAAGTTGATCGATTAATCGAAAATCCGCAATTTACCTCATTGGCCTTTAGTCTTAACGAGGATGTACAAAACACCTTTATCCACACTAAATATCTCAATGAAATGTACCATGTATTTTTGGATGCACAAAAAGAGCTAGAGCCATTGAGCAAAGTGCCTGAGCATTTGGGATCTGCGGTGGTCTTTGGTGTCGGACTGGGGTATCACTTAACCCATTTGCTCAATGATATTACCATCGATCATTTGTATATTTGCGAGCCCAACCGGGATTGGTTTTTTGCCAGCTTGTACAGTTGTGACTGGAAGGACATTCTTGAAACCATCGATGAACGTGACGGTTATATCTTTTTTCATTTGGGTGTCAGCTACGAGCAATTTACCACTGATTTCATTAATGAATTAAAGGATAAAGGCTCATTTAATGCGGTTAACGCTTTGTTATATCAGCATTATCCATCTGCCAAACTGACCAAAATTATTCAGCAGTTTAACCATGATTTTCATATGGTCAGTATGGGTTGGGGCTTTTTTGATGATGGTATTATCAGTATTGCCCATGACTTTGCCAATGCTAAAAATCAAGCACCGATATTAAAACGCAATGCTCAGTTACCACGTAAATGGCGCGGTGTGCCTGCGTTTATTTTGGCTAATGGTCCTTCATTGGATCAGGCGATTGAAACGATTAAAGAATATGAAGGCCAAGCGATTATTTTCAGCTGTGGCTCGGCTTTGCCGACTTTGCTCAAGCAAGGCATTATTCCTGATTTTCATCTGGCGCTGGAAAGAACCAAATTTACTTACGATTACTATAACGAGTTTATCGATCATGATGTGATGAAGCAGATTAACCTGCTCACCGTTAATATTATGCATCCGGATTGTTTGAAGCTGTTTAAATGGAGTGGTATCGGTTATAAAACGGCGGAACCATCAACTATTATTGCCTGTGATTTTATGGATAAAAATCAGAACTACGCGCAGTTGCGTTTTTGTAATCCTCAGGTGGGTAATACTGCGCTGGCTTTTGCCAGTTTTATGGGTTTTGAAGAGATTTATCTGTTTGGTGTTGATGCCGGTTATAAAGACCCGCAACAACATCACTCCAAAAACAGTATGTATTACACCAAAGATGGCAAAGAAAAAGAGGCGTTGGGTAACTTGCTTCGTGCTGGTGAAATTGTTGTTGATGGCAATTTTGGTGGCACAGTGTTTAGCCCGGCGTTTTTCAATTGCGGTCGATTACATTTGGAATATTTGCTCGATTCTTTCCCTAAAGTGAATTGTTATAACTGCTCTGATGGGGCGAAAATTAAAAACGCTGAACCGCTGCGAGTGGATGACATGCTGGTGATGTCGTCGCTCACTGACAAACAGGAAATGATTGAGCACATCAAATCGGATTTATATTTGTCTCGTGACTTTAATGAGCAAGAATATATTGATTGGATTGCGATTGATAAATTCAATGAGGTTTGCGACAAACTGATCAGTTATGTAGACAAAGAGTTCACCACCCGTGCTGAACTGGCGACCGCACTGATGCATCAAATTCGTTACGTCTTCTCTTATGCTTATACCCGTTATCGTCATATTTATTTTATGCTCGAAGGCTCATTAACTTATGTGCAATCGGTGTTTAGAATGATCCTTTATGGCTTTGCTGATGAACAAGCCACCGTTGAGACCATGAATAAAGCCATTGATATCTTTAAGGTTTATATGCATGAAGCGAAGAAAAAATATCAGCGGGTATTAGAAGAAGTCGATGAGCAAGAGTGTTACCTGATGAGTATGCTCAAAGAGGGTGATGATGAATAACAAGCTTACTGAGCAGACTCTTACTGAACAAACCCTTACAGAGCAAACCAAGCATTGGTATGAGCAGTCCTACTTGACCGAGGGTTTTAAAGCTCAGCGATTATATCCCAACGAAGAGTTATTACGCTTTTTAGGCCGGACGTTTTTTTGTCGCACCGGGCGTGATGAACGTAAAAACGTCAAAATATTGGAGCTTGGTTGTGGCTCCGGGGCCAATTTATGGATGATGGCTAGAGAAGGCTTTGATACTTATGGTATTGATTTATCACAAAACGCCATTAATTTTGCCGACTTGATGCTCAAGCAATGGCAGGCTCAAGCGACTTTGGTACAAGGCAGTTTTGAATCACTGCCCTTTGAAGATGAGTATTTTGATGTCATTGTCGATGTGTTTTCTACCAATTGTTTGCCACAACAAGCGTTTGACCAATGCCTCGGTGAAGTAAGCCGTTGTCTTAAACCGGGCGGAAAATACTTTTCTTATACCCCATCAACCGCCAGTGATGCGTTTAAAAATCATCATCCGGCGGTATTGATTGACAATTGCACCCTTAACGGTATTCAGCGTGAAAGCTCACCGTATGCACCGCAAGATTATCCATTTCGTTTTTGTTCGCCGCAAGACTATCAAAGCTCATTGGATGAAGTGGGTATCAGCACCAACTATCTTGAAACGGTTGGTCGGACTTATCGCAGTGGGGCGGAGTATTTTGAGTTTGTCGTTATTGCCGGTGAAAAGGCCAGAGAAAAGGCAGGAGTAAGGGGGTGAGAGCGACACTGCTAGGGTTGATTGAATCAGCCTTAATTGAGAGCAAACTCGACGCTCAAATCGACAACCCGGCAGCTTGTGTAAAATTATTGTCCGAAAGCCCAGATGCCGAAGTGGATTATCATCCGCTGATCATTGATTACCACCAGGCTTATTTAAACTTTGCTGATCCAACAGCAACTGCTTTCACTTTATTACTCACCGTCAATAATCAGCCTTGTGGTATTTTGCCGTTAATGATTAAAAATTATCCGGGGGAGCGTGTTCTTGGGGCTAACTCTGCTGATAGCCTGCCGCCATTTTTAGTGCAATCACTTTCTCGCAAACAAAAAAGAAAGCTCTATAGCAAGTGTTTTGATTTTTTGACTCAGTTGATGATAAATCTGGAGATTAAAACCTTCACTTCGCAATTTCACTTTATCCCCGGTGTGTCTGAATCTTGGTTTTCGCTGTTAAACGAAAGAGCAGCAGAGAAGGGTGCTCAAGCTGATTTTAATGAAGAGTTATATTGCGACTTAACGTTATCTGATGAGGCTTACTTGCCATTGATCAGGGATAAATATCGTAGCCATATTAAAAAAGCGCGAAAGCTTTGGCAAGTCGAAGTCAAAACGACCATCACAGATGAAGAGCTAACTGCTTTTCAATCGTTACATTTAACTGTTGCTGGTAAAAGAACTCGTTCAGATCAATCTTGGCAATTGCAACAAAAGGCGGTAAATGCTGGCGCTGCTTTTATGGTGTTTGCTTATGCCAATGCCGAAAAAGGCTCTAAAAAACTCATTGGTGCAGCACTATTTAACTGTACTCACTACATGGCAAGTTATGCCGTCGGTGCATACGACCGGGCATTGTTTGATCAGCCTGTCAGTCATATCATTCATTATCAAGCCATTCAACATATGAAGGCACAAGGTATGAGTTGGTATTATATCGGTGCGAGATGTAATAAAAACGAATGGATGCAACCGAGCGATAAAGAATGGCAAATTGGCCATTTTAAAGCGGGGTTTTCTACCCATTCGTTTTTTAAACTGCGGATGGTTTTTGACGTTAATAATTAACAGTTAGGAGCAAAATCAAAAGCATGTTTCTTTGTTTTCGCTTTTGACCTTCTCCGTGCCTCCGTGTCTCCGTGGTCTAAATGCTTTTGTTTTTAAAGAACGAAGGACTCCAAAAACCTGAAAAGCCCAGCGACTCTTGTGGCAATTAATACAAAATAAGTGCTACTCCTTAATAAATATCTCTTGGAACATCTTTACCACTTTTTCTACCGTTGATTTTTTCACATGACGTTCGTCTTCTGCCCAGGGCTCTTTAATGCAATCTGTGACCATTTCATAACTGGGCAGATAATACATGTCCTCATTATTTTGCACTAACTGCTCAGCGGCGACTCTGAGCACCGCTTTTGAATGGGCGTTGGCGCTGATCACATGATGTTCATCGGCTCTACCGGTGGCCATGAATGGCACTGGTGATACACTGATGATCAGTTTTAGCTGAGGGTTATGTTGCTTGACGATATCAAAGAAAGTTTGAATATTGTCGACATTTTCCTGTACGGTTAGCACTTTATGTTTGACCAGCGGATAGCTATTAGCCCGTGGCATTCTTGACATGACGGTGCCATCTCTGAATTCCCAGCACTCATTTAATCCCAGCGTAATAATAAACACATCGACTTGCTCTAGTGCATCACGGGTCGCCTCAAGGTGGCTTTCGTAATCATTGACATAAGCTTCGTGGGTCATAAACATCACGTTTTCACGATAAGGATCGACCCAGCTACCATCTGGTTGTTGAAACAGTAATTGTTTGGTTGGTTTGACAGCAAAGGCTCTTTCAGCCAACTGTTTGAAACTGGGACTGTTAAAGATAATGCCGTAATTGGCGCAAGAGATCGCATATTTATCGCCCGGATGATAATTGTCGATAATAATGCCAGAGGATGGATCATCATTTCTTTCGGTGATCACATAGTTGTGACCTGTCTCCTGAAATACCATGGCAATTTCTTGAGCGAAACAGCTACCCGCTGAGCCGATAGGGGTATTGGCATCCATGATTGGATATTTTTTGACATAAGGGATTGACTCATACTTGGTGCCAGGATGGGTCGGGTGATTGGGGATAGGCCAATAAATGCCGCTATTGGACGGTTTATTACTTTGATCATAACGACCAAGGCTGTCTTTTAATTCCAGCTCATAAGTGGCAACTTGTGATAGGTTACGCATATTCTCAATGCCCAATTCGCCTTCCCAATTGATGCTACCTTTAAAGGACATTTTCAGGGTTTCGAGTAAAGCCGCTGTGGTATTGAGGTGTTCGAGTTTAGGGTCAGCCTCGATCAAGCGTTGAAACATCATCTCGGCGAAGTTGGCATCGATATACATATTATGTAGCCACAGATTCAACTGCTCGGGTGATTTGATTTCACCACAAGCGGGGACCAGCACCCGCTCTGACACTTCGCCGGGTTGGCGATTAACCACCTTGAGAATTTTATCTGCTTGTCCGCTAAATTCGACCGGTTTGGTTTGGCTGTGCAGCACATTATCTTTGGTGTGTTTCCAATGATAAGGGGAGGGAATAAAGCACAATTCAAGCATATGGCGGTTGGTCACTGCCGGGGCTTTTTGGCAATGGGCGACCTTATTGGGGTTAAATAACAAGGCATCGCCGGCTGCTAAATCTTCATGGGTGGTTTGGGCAATAGCTATCGCCCTGTCTTGGCATAAAGGTTCAATGTCTTGAGGGTTTTTGTTGGTGTCGGCAAAGATATAACCAGCATGTTTGAGCTGGTTAGTAGTCGCCTTAGACAAAAAGTGGGTATTTCCTTGCTGCTGATCGCAGGCGTTAAGAAAAATCTGCATTTTTAGTTGCTTGTCTGGCCCCTCGTCACAGTGCCAATGTGGTGGCTCGGCATCGCTTTGCGCTGGGGTATCAATATAAGTAAACCACAGCAAGGTGTATTCACTGTTAAAGTAAGAACATAGCAGGGAGTCAATTTCGTCAGATAAAATCAGTGGCAACAATGAGTTGATAAAATTCGGATGATAAATAGCCTCTTTGGATTTGGCAGCTTCTTTAATAAAATAATCGCATAAGTCAGCGGGAACAACGTGTTGCAAGCGTTGTTTGAGCACTTGATTAAATTCATTTTCTTGCCCTTTATTTTGCGGTAGTACCTCCTTACGCTGAAAACGCTGCTGACTGACCCGATTTAACTCGGCATAACACTGTTCATTTTCATAATAGTAACGCAAGTCATGATGGATATCTGGCAACAGGGCATAGACGTGATCATCAATGGTTTCGACTACCTCGTTAATCGGTCGATGATTGAGCTTTTCTCTAATTCTTTCATTTTGCTTTGCTTGTGATAGGGCCATTACGCTGTTTTCTCCGTAAGCGCTTTGGAAGACGCCTTAATAAAGATTTCTTTAAACATTTCAACCACCTGTTCAACCGCAGCGGGTTTGACATGGCGATGGTCATCTCCCCAGGCATCTTTGATGCATTCTGTTACCAGCTCGTAGCTGGGCAAATAATACATATCCGGGTTGGCATCAATCAACTGCTGCGCCGCTACTCTAAGTACTGATTTTGAGTGAGTATTGGCACTAATAATATGATGTTCTTGGGCTCGTCCGGTGGCTAAAAATGGAATGGGCGAGACA
>CBDIDQ010000039.1:0-119250 GCA_965277695.1 Alteromonadaceae bacterium | reverse complement strand
CGGCGGGTTATAACCACCAGCATGAGCATACTTAAGCTTAACCCGACGCCCACGAACCAACGGCGGCTGGTGATCCTTTTGCGCCATATCCATAATCCGCGTCAATATAGAGGTATTAATACGCTGCGTAGCCGAGTGATAAGCCTCTTCAACAGATTCAAACAAATGCCCTACCCCAGTGCCATGCAACGCCGAGATAAAGTGCAAGCGAGCAAAATCAACAAAACCCAAGCGTCTGTCCAACTCACTCTTAATTTCGTCTTTAACATGGTTTTCTAACCCATCCCATTTGTTCACCGCAATCACTAAAGAACGCCCAGCATTAAGAATGAAACCCAATAAAGTCAAATCCTGATCGCTAATGCCCTCACGCGCATCAATGACCAACAACACCACGTTAGCATCTTCGATTGCTTGTAAAGTTTTAATAATTGAAAACTTTTCTACCGCCTCAGTCACCCGCTTACGACGACGAACCCCAGCGGTGTCAATCAATACGTATTCCTGATCTTTACGTGACATCGGAATATAAACCGAATCCCGAGTAGTACCAGGGGCATCATAAACCACCACCCGATCTTCACCCAAAATACGATTAGTCAAAGTCGATTTGCCAACGTTAGGACGACCAATGATCGCCAATTTAATCGGCTTATCAGCATGTGGCGTCTCCTCTACGGCATCTTCGTCATACTGATCTTCATCATTTTCTAACTCATCATCAGCGTCTTCACTCTCCACTTCGATAATAGGCAATAAAGTCTTTTCAAGCAGCAAAGTCACACCACGACCATGAGAAGCCGCAATAGGATGAATTTCGCCCAGCGAAACCTGATAAAAATCAGCAATCGCAGTATCAGCGTCAAGACCATCAGTTTTGTTGGCAACCACAAAAACACTTTTGTTTTGTTTACGTAAATGATTGGCAATCGCCTGATCAGCAACAGTTAAACCTTCTCTGGCATCAACCAGAAACATCACCACATCCGCTTCTTCTATCGCCAATAGTGACTGCTCAGCCATTTCAATTTCAATACCAACCTCAGTGCCATTGATACCACCGGTATCCACCACAATGAACTCAAATCCTTCATAACTGGCCTGACCATATTTGCGATCACGGGTTAACCCAGGAAAATCAGCGACCAAAGCATCACGTGATCGGGTCAAACGATTAAATAGGGTCGATTTGCCAACATTCGGCCGACCAACAAGTGCAACAACGGGTAACATGAATAACCTCGAAAAATGAAAAAACCGCCACTAAGGGCGGGTAAGAATATAAAAATCGTAGACGCAGTGGTTCGATAGCCCCACCAAGGAATTTTTAAGGTACGCTAATAACGCTAACTTCACCATCCCGGGTTTGTACCACAATGGTATTGTCTTTGCCTATTGCTTCAACATAAAGACCCGTATCATCCAGTTCAATTCGGGCAACAAATTCACCATTGTCTTTATCCAGCCAGTGCAGATAACCTTGAGTATCACCAACCACAACATAATCGCCATGGCTATACGCCCCGGTTAATCCCCGGTTTGTCATGCTGTTTTGTTTCCACACTTCTGAACCATCGCGACTGTCAACGGCATAAATATGACCCATATAATCGGTCAGATAAAGCATGAAACCACTCATGGATAAATTAAGATAAGACGAATATTCTTTTTTCCACTTAATCTGTCCGCTGCGCAGGTTAACCGCCAGTAAGTTACCATTGTAAGCCAGTGAATAAATGGTATCGCCAAGCACAACAGGCTGAGAATCAACATCAACTAAGCGCTCTAATTCGCTTGCGCCAACCGCTGTCGCCACCGATTGTTTCCACGCTTCAATACCAGAATCGGCAATCACCACATTCAATTTACCATTAGCACTACCGAAGATAACCCCACCATTGTCAACCAAGGGTGTGCTGATCCCACGTAATGTCAATGAAGGCACTTCTTGTTCGTATTCCCAGCGCATTTCACCATTATCAGGATGTAATGCAACCAAATAGCCAGCACCAGTATTGACAACAATCAAACCTTCGCCAGCCGCAGGCGGTGCAATCACCTCACCTTTAACCGGTTTACGCCAAACAATACTGCCATTAGTGGCATCTAGTGAAATCACTTCGCCATTTTCAGTGCCTAAATAAACTTTATCATAAGCAACCGTTAATCCACCGGATACTCGGGCTGAAGCTTTTTCGCTGAACAATCCACTTAAATAACCACCCGCTTCTTTGCGTATATCTACCGACCACAATTCATCGCCGCTGACAAAGCTAAACGCCGATACGATGCCTTCTCGGCTGGCGGCATAAACCACCTCTTTATTCAGCACTGGCATCAGGCGAGAAAAATGTCCTTCAACACCACCACCCACTTGCTCTTGCCAGTTGATCTTCGGCTCAAACTTTTCCTCTATATCGGTTAGCTCTGCAATCATGATATCTTCATCATCATCAGATGAAGAACACGCCGCTAACCCAATCACTAATGCCGCCGCTAACGATAGCCTGCTAAATAACTTCACACAAAACCTCTACTGTTTGTACGCTTAATACTCAAGATTCTTGAGTGATAATACCCGGGCGAATCAATGAATTCATATAATAAAAGAGCGCCGGGCATATAGAACATGCTTCAACATTCACGAGGTTGAAACCTCGTCTACGGCAGAGCTAAAACATGCTTCAACATTAACGAGGTTAAAACCTCGTCTACGGTAGAGCCGATGCGCCGTAGACGCGAATTCATTCGCGTTTTTTGATTATCAATTGTTACCCTGTTTAATCGAAGACAACAAAACGCTACGATGCAGGTCCGGCTTCGGTCAGATCATCAATTTTCAACTGTAATCCGTTATTACCCTCAGTGCCACCCTTTTCAGATGCCAATAAGTACGCCGTACGGGCTTTATTTTTATCGCCCTGACGCAGATAAATATCGCCTTTAAGCTCTTCAGCTTTAGCCACAAAAGACTCAGGTACGCTTTGATTTAAAGTCGTCAAAGCATCGTCATATTTTTGCTGTTCAGTTTGGATCCGCGCCAAACGCACCAATACCACCGCTTTAAGACTGGCTTCACTGGTATTATCAGCCGCCCAGCCTAACTGGCTAGCCGCTTCATCCAAGTCTTTATTTTTGACCGCTTCTTTTGCCGCCAACAGCGCCATCATCACGGTATATGATTTATTGTCATGCTCAGCAATATACTGTTTTGATTGCGCCAGAACATCTTCGCCATCTTTACCCGCTTGTTCAAAAACCACTCGATAAGCATCAGAAGCCGCCTCTTGCTCAGCAATTTTAGTGGCATCATAATAGCGCCAGCCATAAACGCCACCCAAACCAATGGCGGCACCAATCAGCACTACCAGCCAATTGTCTTTGACCGCTTTTTTGATCGCTTCTTCTTGTTGCTCTTCTGTTGAATAAATTTCCATTACTTCCTCTTCTTCTTACATTACTGGATGATTTGAACATCGACAGCAGTTTTAATTCAATTCACTCAAAGCAGTCTGTAACTGCTCAATAGATAATCGTTGTTGGGCTTTTCTTTCATTGTCGACATCTGTTTGCCGCAGGTGTTTCACCGTAACAACATCATCAGCCAATTCATCGTCACCAAGAATCAGTGCTATCTGAGCACCACTCTTATCAGCCCGTTTCATTTGTTTTTTCATTCCGCCACCACCGCAATGGTTGACGATACGTAATCCCGGTAAGCATTCACGCAAAGACTCGGCGATTTGCACGGCTTTGATCTCAGCTGCCTGACCAAAAGCGGCAAAATAAACATCAACAGTCGCTCTAATCAAATCACTGTTGTTGTCATCTTTAAGTACCAAGGCTTCCATCATCAATACCAAGCGCTCAAGGCCCATGGCAAAACCGACCGCAGGGGCTGTCTTGCCACCGAGTTGTTCAACCAAACCATCATAACGACCACCGGCGCAAACCGTGCCCTGAGCGCCTAATGAATCGGTGATCCACTCGAAAACGGTGCGGTTGTAATAATCCAAACCACGCACCAGCTTTTCGTTAACCTGGTATTTGATGCCATTTTGCGTCAATCGTTCACACAAATCTGAAAAATGTTGTTTTGACGCTTCTCCCATGTATTCCGACAACTTAGGGGCATCAACTAACAGAGCTTGAATATCCTGATTTTTAGTATCAAGTACCCGCAGTGGATTGCTATACATGCGACGCTGGCTGTCTTCATCCAGCTGGTCTTTGTGGGTTTCAAGGAAAGCGACTAAAGCTTCCCGGTAGGCAGCGCGGTCTTCGCTGGAGCCTAGGGTGTTCAGCTCAAGGCGAACATGCTCGGCGATCCCCAACTTTTGCCACATCCGTGCAGATAATAAAATAACCTCGGCATCAATATCCGCCGTGGCAATGCCAAAAGCTTCCAAACCGAACTGATTAAATTGACGATAACGCCCCTTTTGCGGTCGCTCATGACGAAACATCGGCCCCATATACCATAACCGTTGTTCCTGGTTATATAGCAAACCATGTTGATTGCCCGCTCGGACACAACATGCGGTCCCTTCTGGGCGCAAAGTTAAACTGTCGCCGTTTCTATCATCAAAGGTATACATTTCTTTTTCAACGATATCGGTGACTTCACCAATAGAACGTTTAAACAGGTCAGTCGACTCAACGATGGGAAAGCGGATCTCCGAATAACCATAAGCAGCAACCGTATCACGGATCACTGTTTCAACCATCTGCCACACTGGAGTTTCAGTCGGCAGACAATCATTCATACCACGAATTGCCTGGATAGATTTCGCCACAAAGGTACCATCAAATAGATTATGATCAGCAACGTCTACAATAACGCCCTGACAGGATTAGAAAAAATAGCCCGGTATTATAGGCATATTAAGGGCAAACGTAAACCTTGGAATTTGACTGACTAAATAGTGACCACACTAGTCAACTTGCTTAATGTCAATTAGTGGCTCAGCGGCTCTTTTGGCAAGAAAATCACGGATTTGCTGCTCCAGTTGACCAGCAACATCATCGTTATCAATACGGAGTTTTTGTCGCTGACCATTAATATACAAACCACTGCGACGACTCGCACCGGCCAGACCAATGTCAGAAACTAATGCTTCACCCGGTCCATTAACCACGCAACCAATCACCGAAACCGTCATCGGATCAATTACGTCTTCAAGTCGGGTTTCAAGTTGGTTCATGGTGCTGACCACATCAAACTCTTGACGTGAACAACTCGGACAAGCAATAAAGTTAATCCCACGAGCGCGAATATGCAGTGAATTAAGAATATCAAAACCAACTTTGATTTCTTCCACCGGGTCTGCCGCCAACGAAATCCTTAAGGTATCACCAATGCCCTCGGCTAATAACATCCCCAAACCCACAGAGGATTTCACCGCACCAGAGCGAAAACCACCCGCTTCGGTGATCCCCAGATGCAATGGCTGTTCAATCTGTTTAGCCAACAAGCGATAAGCACCCACCGCTAAAAACACATCAGAGGCTTTCACACTAACTTTAAACTGATCAAAGTTCAGTCGATCAAGAATATCAACATGGCGCATCGCCGACTCAAGCAATGCCTCAGGTGTCGGCTCTTGGTATTTCTCTTGAATATCTTTTTCCAGTGAGCCACCATTAACGCCAATGCGAATAGGAATATTTTTATCTCTAGCAGCATCAACCACCGAACGAATACGACTTTCATTGCCAATGTTACCCGGATTAATCCGCAAACAATCAACCCCATATTCCGCCACTTTAAGCGCAATACGATAATCAAAATGAATATCGGCAACCAATGGGATCGTGGTTTGTTGCTTAATCAGTTTAAACGCTTCGGCGGCATCCATCGTTGGCACAGAGACTCGAACGATATCGGCACCAACTCGTTGAATGGCTTCGATTTGCGCCACTGTTGCCGCCACATCACAAGTATCCGTATTGGTCATCGATTGGACGGCAATCGGCGCACCAGCACCAATGGGAACATTACCCACCATAATTCGAGTGGATTTACGGCGATTGATAGGGGATTGTGCAAACATGTCTACTCATCTTCTATTGGGTTAATCTGAATGGTTCAATTTAGCCCCAATCAAATAAGGTTACATTTAATCGTCTGAAAAACGAGAATGAATTCTCGTCTACGTCACACCAACCCTGCCGTAGACGAGGTTTTAACCTCGTTAATGTTGGGAGATCATTGTTAATTGTTAATTACCAGCTTTAAGCGCTAGTTCAAAATTGGCCACACGGCCTTTAGGGTAATAAGGGATAGCCCGCTGCTCTCCTTCAAGCTCAATGCTGACCACGCTAGGGTTACCTAGCTTAATGGTAAACGGCGGTACCCCATAAACACTGGTTAAATGACCTTTGTTTTTAGTGCCGATGGCAATGCGTTCACCTCTGGCATCCGCAATATTGATCCAACAATCATCGCTAAAACGTAACTCAAGATGAGATAACGCGGGTCCATCAGGGTCTATGGCAGGTGTGTCAACAACAGCTGGTGTTTCATCGATGTTCGTTTCAACTGCAACACGACTGACTTCAACACTGCCAGCTTCGATAGTCTCAGTAACTGCGGTTTCAGCGGGCGATTGTTGTTCAATGGCGATATCAATAGCAGCAGGTTGGTCGTCAACGACTGGCGTCGCGGGCTCGCTGTTTATCGGCTCGCTCTTAATCGGCTCGCTTTTAATCGGCTCACTCTTAATCGGCTCACTCTTAATCGGCTCAGCAGTAACCGCTTGGCTCTGTGAGTCAGTATTAATCATCGGTGGATTGTCGCTTTGACTATCATTACGCTGAAACCACCAAATCATCACCGAAACAATAATCACCACCAACACAAAGTAAGTAATGATCTTGCCCAAATTATCCTGTGCACGTTGACTGGCACTTTGCGAGAAGCTCTGCATTTCGAGCTGCTGTTGGCCGGCATTATTCCAGTAATCAAAAGCTTGGAGAATGTCCTCATCAGCCACATGAACCAATTTGGCGTAAGCTTTTAAATACCCTCGGGTAAACGTCAATGATGTCATTTCATCAAATTCGTTCTCTTCAATCGCGAGGATCAGCGACTCCCGCAGATTGAGCTTTTTGGCAATATCCAGCGGCGTCAATTGTAATGACACCCGGGCTTCATTAAGCATAGCACCGGGCGTCATGACTTCGATATTTTCTGGCAGCTCTTGTGCTAGCTGTTCTTTTAGCGCTGATGTTGACTCTTGTGGCACTTCTTTTGTCAGTTCTTTTCTCATAACAGGGGGTGCTTTGGATTTACGATTAAAATTCGCTGCCCCAGCTTAAGCCGGGTATTCACGTTCAGGTCATTCCATTGTAATAACTTTTTCAGCAAGACATTATACTTCAGAGAAATCGCGAACAAGGTATCACCACGTACAATTACATGATAAAGACGTGGATCCTTAAGATACACTTTCTGCCCCACCTTAAGTAGCGCATTTTCGCTTAATTCATTCCATTGCATCAGCGGTTTCAACCGAATATTATATTTAATAGAAATATCATACAGATACTCGCCTTTTTTAACCACATGAAAAGGCATCTCAGTCGTTTTTTGCGGTTTTGTTGCCACGACAGTCATCAGCTCAGCTGTTACGGGCTCAGCTGTTACAGACTCAGCTGTTACAGGCTCAGCTGTTACGGGCTCAGCTGTTACGGGCTCAGCTGTTACGGGCTCAGCTGTTACGGGCTCAGCGGTTTCTGACACCAATAAAACTGGCGCAGCACTCACCCCGCTGGTCTCACTCACCGCATCCGCATTTGCCATCAACTGAGTCAATGTCGGCGCTTTCGTCGGCGATACAACGACTTCTTGAGGCAAGGTTTGCGGCTTAACAACGTTAATTTCCGGCTCAGCGGTATTAGCCGCAGCCTGAGGCATGATTTTACGTTTGATTTTCGCCACGGCAATTTTACCGTCACCCTTGAAGGTAGACTGACGATTGTCAGCTTTAGTCGTTTGTGTGGCTTTAAACTGATCATACTGATGTTTAAGATAGCGTTTGCGCTGCTGCTCAAATTCAGTGTTATCAAATTTCTTCGACAAATAAGCTAACGCTTCGGGTGATTTGATATACATCGAAACCAAAGTCGTACCATATTTTTTCGATTGGGTAATATTGCCAAGCTTTAATTCAACCAAAGCTCTGAGCAATAATACCCGAGGAGAAACAACCCCAATATTCGACAAGCGTTGGGTATATTTTTGCGCATCCTGATGATCACCCATGGCATAGCTCAAACTCGCCATATTAATCAAAGTATTGGCCCTCAATGCACTGTGATCTAACGATAAACCAAAATACTTTTTCGCCTCGGTGTACTTTAGATTTTCCAGCGCACATATTGCGGCGTTTTCGTAGCTTTGCGCCACCTGTAAATAACTAGGCACCTTAATCGCTTTTAAAAAGGCATTTTCGGCTTTAGTGTATTGTTTAACTTTACACAGAAACACGCCGTAATTATTCAGCGCATCGGCATCATTCGAGTCATAGCTTAATGCTTTAAGGTAGGATTTTTCAGCTAGTTCATTTTCATCAACACGCTGATAATAATAAGCAAAGGCAGTATGGACGGCAGGCAACTCAGGGGCAAAATTCAGTGCTTTTTCAAGATTGAATTTAGCATTGCTCATTTCACCGACTTTAAGATACTGCAACCCCAACGCAATACGCGTTTCGGCTGCCTCATCGGTATTAATACGATGTTCAGTCGTCGGTTTGCCGGAGTTTTTATAGTTGGCACTTTGGACACAACCAGCTAGCACAGTAAAAAACAACATGGCCATCAACGCACGGTTAATCACCCTAATTGTCGCTAAGCGAAAAAACTGTCTCAAAAACCCTAACCTCTATGTGTTATGCCCGTGTCCGTCATAACCTATACCATTTTTACGGCAATTGCGTCTTTTTTCGCTGGTTTTTTTGCTTGTTCTTTTGGTTGTTGCTTACCTGTACGCTTGGTTCGGTCCAAAACCTCACCAACCAACTGACCACAAGCCGCATCAATGTCATCCCCACGGGTACGACGAATAATGGTGGTAATACCATATTCTTGCAACACTTTGGAGAAGCGATCCATACGCGAGTTGCTTGAACGGCCATATGGCGTGCCCGGATACGGATTAAAAGGAATAAGATTTACTTTCGATGGGGTTTGCGACAACGTTTTCGCCAGTTGATGGGCCTGCTCCATCGAATCATTAACACCATCAAGCATGACGTATTCAACTGTGACAAACTCATTAGCTTTAGAGCCATCAATATAACGACGACATGCAGCAAGAAACTCTTCTATCGGATATTTTTTGTTAACTGGTACTAATATATCTCGTAACGCATTATCTGGCGCATGAAGCGAAATCGCCAAAGCCACGTCAATTTTTTCTTTGAGGATATCCAGTGCCGGAACAACACCAGAAGTACTAATGGTCACACGACGTTTTGACATGCCAAAAGCGAGGTCGTCCATCATCAAGTCCATGGCAGGTACGACATTATTGACATTAAGCAATGGCTCACCCATGCCCATCATCACTACGTTGGTCACTGGTCGTTCTTTGGTGATACCGACCATGCCAATTTCTTTGGCCACTCGCCATACCTGGCCGATGATTTCACTCACCGCCAAATTACGATTAAACCCTTGTTGGGCAGTCGAGCAGAAAGTACATTCAAGGGCACAACCGACTTGGGAAGAAACACAAAGGGTTTTTCGCTCTTTCTCGGGGATCCACACCGCTTCAACTTCTTGTCCGCCTTTAAGCATTAAGGCAAATTTGATTGTGCCATCAGTGGATTTTTGCTGCCGGGAGATCACCGGTGCTTCAATCGTGCACAGGCGATTGAGTTTATCGCGCAACGCTTTATTCAGGTTAGTCATTTCATCAATATTGTCGACACCAAAGCGATAAAGCCATTGCATGACTTGTTTAGCGCGGAACGGTTTTTCACCAATGGAGGCAAAAAATTCATTCATTTTTTCACGATTAAAATCTAATAGGTTGATTTTACTCGCTTTTTCGCTAATACCTTCACTATTGCTTTCGCTTGATCTTTCGGCCATGATGTTCCTCGACAAAAAACTGGGGATAATAAAACGCAGGGATTGTATACTTTTTGCTCAGCAATTGCCAGTTTTGCCTTAACCGACAAAAAGGGGACCGTAGCCCCCTTTTTTCACAATTAATCGCTCAGCTTAATTAACGAGTGCGGGCACACAATTCTTCTTCAGTGAAGAAATAAGCGATTTCGCGAGCCGCAGAAGCAGCAGCGTCAGAACCGTGAGCCGCATTTTCGTCAATTGAATCAGCGAAATCTGCACGGATAGTACCCGCTAAAGCTTCAGCTGGGTTAGTCGCACCCATGATTTCACGGTTTTTACGGATAGCGTCTTCGCCTTCAAGTACTTGGACCATTACCGGACCTGAAGTCATGAATTCAACCAAAGCACCAAAGAAAGGACGTTCGCTGTGCTCAGCGTAGAAACCTTGCGCTTTCTCTTGTGAAAGGTGCAACATTTTTGAACCAACGATGCGCAGACCGGCAGTTTCGAAACGACCGTAGATAGCGCCGATCAGGTTTTTTGCTACTGCGTCAGGTTTTACAATTGAAAAAGTACGTTCTAAAGCCATGATATGCCCCGTAAAAGTAAATGGTTTAACAGAAATTTTGGGCGCGAAGTATAGACCATAATTTTGAGGAATGATAGCGAGAGCTGAAAATTAACAATTAATAATGAACAATTAATAATGAACATTAATAACAAAATCAAAAACCTCGTCTACAGCAGAGTGGATCCAACATAGACGAGAATGTTACTCACACCCGACGCAAGTGCACGGTGATTTCTTCGCGGTCGTGATATAGATGTTTGGCTTGTAGCTTGTATTTTACCCCGTGTTCTTTGAGCATCGCATCAATCTCGGCAAAACATTCTTTGGCAACATCATAGCGTTTTTTCATTGGCAATTTGAGGTTGAAAATCGCTTCTTGGCAGTACTCTTCAATTAACCACCAAGCCATCAGGTTAGCCACTTTATTGGGCTTTTCAATCATGTCGCATACCAACCAATGGATATTTCGACGTGAAGGGGTAAATTTAAAACCATCCTCCTGATAATGCCGAACCTGACCGGTGTCCATTAATTTTTCATCCATCGGACCATTATCTACCGCTGAAACAATCATACCCCGACGTACCAACTGATAGGTCCAGCCTCCGGGGCTAGCACCCAAGTCCACCGCTTTGAGCCCTGAGGTTAAACGGGTTTCGCGTTCAGATTCTGGAACAAAGGTTAAAAACGCTTCTTCGAGTTTTAAGGTCGAACGACTCGGTGCATCAGCAGGGGAGCGTAATCGCAATATCCCCATGCTAAGCGGCGAGTGATTATAACTGTAAGAGTAGCCGACATAAGCACTGTCGGTGCTCAGAAACATTACGTGTAATGTCGGGCGATGTTCGACCTCATCGGGTAACAACAGCTTGGCCTTACGTAAACCCCGGCGTAGTGGTACGGTAAATTTTCGACAAAATTTAGACAGCTCTTTCGCTTCGCTGGTATCCGCCGTTTCGACAAATAAAGTACCACAAACCGTCATCTCCAAACTCTCGTCGATAATTGCACTGACGCGATCATCAACTGGCATGTTTTCAATCAAGGCATGGCAGACAATCATCTGCCGCGCGAAAATCAAATCGTCAAATTTAAGCTTTCTCGCCAATGTATCAGCAACACCTTCTTCGTGGCATTGGTAAATCACATAACCGCTATTGGCTTTGGTTTTGGCAAAACCATAAAACGCCATACCATCGGCTTTATCTTGAATCTCTGCCGCACATTCTTTTTCAAAACCTGGACGACAATACAACAACAAACTATTCATTAATTTTTCACTTCTACGTTATTCGGCATTAAAAATCGCCAAAAACATCATCAACCAAGCGAGGATAAAAAACACCCCGCCTAGTGGGGTAATGGGACCGAACAATTTATTGCCGGTCAATGCCAACATATACAAACTGCCACTAAACATAATAATGCCGGTGATCATAAAACCACCTGACCACACCAGCAAGGGTGAGGGAATTTGTTTCATTAACAACCCTAACAATAATAAAGCTAAGGCATGATAAAACTGATATTGCACACCGGTTTGAAAAACCGCCAGCATATCAGCACTGATTTTAGCCTTGAGTCCATGGGCACCAAATGCCCCCAAACCTACGGATAACAGGGCGAATAAGGCACCAACGAGTAACACGATTTTAATCATATGCGCTTTACTTTTCTAACCTTAATTAGTGTTCATCGAAATGTCGAACCACCAGAATCATAAATTCCGGCGCTGCCGGAAGTTTACTTATGACTGGATAACTTCATTAACTTATTGATTAATAAGTCTTACCGCTAATGCGGCATAGCGCCCGTCCTGATATTTACCAGATAGAAACTACGTTTCTGGACAGGCACTAACTATGCTGCTGAATGAATCTAACCATATTGGTCACAGCTGTCACCAAGTTATCTTGCAGGGTGACACCGGACGCTTTTCTCGGTTTAAAACTATGTTCACCATCTGTCAAATACACCAGCTCTAGCTCGTCGGGCAAATCATAACCTGCAATTTCGGCTTGGCTGCCCATCGAATCCCGGTCGCCTTGTATTATCAATGCAGGGACTTGTAGCGCTGGCAAATGGTCGATGCGTAATTTATCCGGTTTACCCGATGGATGAAAGGGATATCCGAGTGCGACGACGCCTTTTAAGGCGTTTTTTAGCTCAGGCTCGGTCGCAAGCATAGTTGCCGCTCGTCCGCCCATGGATTTACCGCCGATAAACAGTGGTAAGCCATCATCGAGTTGACTGACTTGTTCAGCGAAATATTCGAGTAATATAGGCATTCGGTTCGGTGGTCTGCGTTTACCGCTTTCGCTCATGATTTGCATATAGGGAAAGTTAAACCGTACCACTTCAATCTGTTGCGCCGCCAACATCTCGGCGACTTTTAACATAAAATCGTTATCCATTCCTGCACCAGCACCGTGGGCAAAAAGAAAACGGGCGATTGGTGTGCCTTTAGTAGCTGTAATGACACAAACATGTTGTTGATTATCCATCGATGAACTCTTCTTGTTCTGCTTTGACCATTGATAGCATCCAATCTCTGAATGCTGATATTTTACCTAATTCGGCCTGACTTTCTCGGCATACCACGTAATAGGCGTTTTTACTCACCAGTACCTGATTGAACGGGCAAACCAGACGACCGGCGTCAATTTCTGGTTTGGCTAATACACTATGACCTAAGGCAACGCCCTGACCATGAATGGCTGCTTGCAACACCATTGATGAATGACTGAATATAGGCCCATGATTAACATTAAGCCCTTTCATCTTGGCGCTTTTCATCCATTCTTTCCAAGAGCCCCGTGACATATCATGTAGCAGGGTATGATGACGCAAATCTTCTAGGGTCTTAAGTGGTTTGGCATCATTCATCAGCATCGGTGAACAGACCGGAATATGGTATTCCGTATGGAGTTTGTCAGCGCTGACATTGGACCAGTTTCCTCGGCCATAATAAATCGCGATATCCACATCGTCGGTTAGAGAGTTTTCGTCTTGATCGACCGCTTTGATGCGAACATCGATTTCTGGATGGAGTTCACTGAATTGATTTAATCGGGGCACCAACCATTGGATCGCAAAGGTTGGTGGTAAACTGACCGAAATTGCGCCCTTGGCCCCACGGGCCAGCAATTTTTCGGTCGCTTCGAGCAGCTGACTGAATATGTCTTTAATATCAAAAAAATAACCTTGCCCTTCCTCTGTCAACAGCAAAGAGCGATTCTTGCGCATAAATAATTTGATCCCCAAGTGCTCTTCTAACGCTTTTATTTGATGGCTGACAGCCGCTTGAGTGACAAAAAGTTCTTCGGCTGCTTTGGTAAAACTCAGCTGTCGAGCCGCAGCCTCAAAGGCTTTGAGCGCATTCAGCGGAGGTAATCGTCGGGACATAGTTCCTCTACCTTAAAACACATTAGTTTTTCTAATGCATTTTCATTAATTTTTATCGTTTTATTAATTTTGTGCATTCAACTACATTATGTCCTGCAAGGCAACAAAAGTTTAGCTTTTATCGAAGACGGCTTACCCCAACCAAGCTCGAATTCATTATGATGAATAGTTATTCACTGTTGTTTGCATTAATATTATTAACTTAACTCTATGAGACAGAGAACATGAAAAAAAACAACCTATTAACTAAATCATTATTCACTTTAACATTTGTAACAGCTATTAACGCCCCAATCGCTAATGCTGTTGAAGCATCAACGTTCCAAGATACAGCGACACATACAGCAGTAACGGCAACAGATGCACAAAAAACCTTAACCACTTCACTGGAAGAAAATCTGAATCTGGTCGTTTCCAGCATCAGTGTTGATTTACATAACGATCTAACACAGATGATGGCGACAGCAACAAACAAGCCAAGTTTAGACGTTGAACTGGCTTCGAGCCAGCCAATCAAGGATGATAAAGTGATCTCAAGCGTCAGCGAGTAGTCATTTTATTATTCTGTCTCTCTTATCCAGGGTAACCTACCCCCAACCGGGTTACCCTGTATAATCAGACCGGAAGCAGATGTTGTTGTATCCCCTATTTGCTTTTCCCTTATTTACTTTTCTCTGCTCCTTTATTAAAACAATCCTTTTTAATTCGCCGACGTATCCAGCGCGGGAAAACTCTTCACCAAATCATCCACTTGTTTCATTTGCAATAAAAACGGTTCCAGTTTATCCAGCGGTAACGCACAAGGTCCATCACACTTGGCTTTATTTGGCTCAGGGTGAGCTTCAATAAACAAGCCTGCAATGCCCAGTGCCATGCCAACCCGAGATAACTCGGCTGCCTGTGCTCTCCTGCCATCAGCACTGTCTGTGCGACCACCAGGACGCTGTAAGGCATGAGTCGAATCAAACATCACCGGTGCCATCGCTTTCATGTCATCCATGCCCAGCATATCAACTACTAGATTGTTATAACCAAAGCTAGATCCCCGCTCACACAAGATCACTTTTTCATTACCGGCTTCTGCAAACTTGGTGATGATATGACGCATTTCGTGAGGGGCAAGAAACTGCGGTTTTTTAACATTAATAATCGCATCCGTTTTTGCCATCGCCACCACCAAATCGGTTTGTCTGGCAAGGAAAGCCGGCAACTGAATAATATCCGCCACTTGGGCAACAGGTGCCGCCTGATGGGGCTCATGAACATCGGTGATCACCGGCACTTTAAACTGGGTTTTGATTTCTTCAAAGATTTTCAACCCAGCTTCCATGCCCGGACCACGATAGGAGTTCACCGAAGAACGGTTAGCCTTATCAAAAGAGGCTTTAAAGACATAAGGAATACCCAGCTTGGTAGTGACTTCAACATAGTGTTCAGCAATGCGCATCGCCAAATCACGCGACTCCAGCACATTCATACCGCCGAATAATACAAAGGGTAAATCGTTGGCGACTTTGATTTTGTCAATAGTTATGGTTTGTTGACCCATTATCTTTTCTCTTGTTTAAATTATTTTAAATTAAGGTGACAGTTATCCCTCAACATTAACGAGGTTAAAACCTCGTCTACGGCAGAACAGCTCCAAACGTAGACGAGAATTCATTCTCGTTTTTAAGACTCAAGGAGCCACAGTGTGCATTAAATAACCACAGAACCAAGCCGCATAAGTGCCCACCGCGTAACCCAGCACCGCCAGTAACACACCAACCGGAGCCAGCGAAGGATGAAATGCTGAGGCAACAACCGGTGCCGAAGCTGCACCACCGACATTCGCCTGACTACCCACCGCCATATAAAATAATGGCGCACGAATAAATTTAGCCACTGTTAACATCAATGTCGCATGAACCAACATCCAGATACCACCAATCACAAACAGTTCAGGACGCTTGAATATTTCCAGCACATCCATATGCATTCCAATGCTTGCGACTAAAACATATAAAAACACCGTGCCAACCTTGGATGCACCATAAGCTTCGAGGTTACGCAGTTTGGTAAACGACAGAATAATACCAATCGTTGTGGTGGTCACAATCATCCAAAAAAAGGTGCTATGAAAACTGAATTTTTGTAACTCAGGAAACTGTCTGAAATAAGGTGTAATAGTATCAGCGACCAAATGAGCAAAACCAGTGATACCAAAACCAATCGCCACCATCATCATATAGTTGTTTAATTCTGGCTCTCGGGCGTTTTCAGCCTTATATTTTTCTACTTTCTCCTTAATATCAGTAATAGCAGAGGTATCAGCCCCGGTAGCCGCATCAATTTTCTTGGCGTTACCCGCCATGATCAATAACACCGCCATCCAAATATTGGCGACAATGACATCAACAGTCACCATGGCAGAAAAAATCTTGTCACTGACTTCATAAATCTCTTTCATTGCCGCTTGGTTGGCACCACCACCGATCCAGCTACCCGCTACCGTTGTCATGCCACGCCAGACCGCATCAGGTCCCTGTCCACCGACCCATTCCGGGGCAAAGCTCGACACAATCAATATCGCCGTGGGACCACCAATGACAATGCCTAAAGTCCCCACTAAAAACATGATCAAGGCTTTCGGTCCCAATGCCAATATCGCTTTTAAGTCGACACTCAAAATCAACAGCACTAAACACGCAGGCAACAAATAACGGGAGGCAACAAAATAAACTTTGGAGCCACTGCCATCAACAATATTAAAGGTATTCAATAACGACGGCAGAAAGTAACACATTAATAAAGCTGGTATATATTTGTAAAAACCCATCCAGCCAGCGTGTTTGCTATTGGAGGTGTAAAAAACAAAACCCAGTATTATGGCTAATAGCCCCAATACCGTGGCATCATTGGTGATCAATACATCTTTTGACATGGGTGATCCTGATTCTGGTTGGTCGCAATGTCAGCTAGTGAGAAAGCGCTTCGATTGCAGATAAAATGGAGTGGTTATAGCCGGGTCATCCCAACCATAATTTATATTATGCGGTTTAATATACTGATAACTGAGTTTATTTCAATGGGTAAGGTGCCGCTCGGGCAATAAGCGAGCGGCATCAGCGGTAAAGCAGTCAAAATGAGCAGAGCTGTTATGATTTAATGAACGGTTTGTTCATTGCCTTCAAACTCTTCGAGCTGCATTTTCAGCAATTGTGCCCCAGGGTCTTGCGGACATTGCTCAATGAAAAACTCAAAATCATCCCGAGCCAACTTGAAGCAATCCAGCTGATGGAGTAAAAACCCTCTGTCTCTGCGCTGATAAGGGTCATCCGGCATGGTTTGAATCAATAACTCAATGCAGCACAGCGCTTTTTTCAAAAGTGCCTTCATCGGTAAAGGCTAATTTTTGCTGAGTTAAGTAAATCTGTAGCAAGCTCATGCCATCCAGCACACGATAATCATTATCAGCACTGCAAGGTAATACCGTTTGGTCAGTCTGGTGATCAAAGCTGTGCAGTTCACCACTGAACGCATCAATCAATACATACTCACCCGGGGATAAAGTCACTCGCAACAAAATCTCATGATCGACCACCACTAATGAGCTGTCAAACCCAGACGCTATGACCACATGATTTAATAAGATTGACATACTCAGCGACTCGCCAGTATGAAAACGAATAACGTAAGACAATGAGTTAAGCAAACTCTCATTAATACGTTGAGGGGTACTGCTAAAAGCCAAATCGAGGTAAAAGTGATCTAATAAACAATTGAGTTTAACCAATGCCAGTGAACCCGGTACTTCAGTATCTACGCCTTGCTGCGTAAACACTTCAGCCCCGTCAGCCATAGCTGCGGCAATCTGATCGACAATATCCACCACCAAAGCCATGCATTGGTGTAGATCAACACTCTTATCCCAGTTTTGTTCAAACAGCAATATATCAGTCAATAAATCCGGGTGCTTTAATGTTCCCGGCGACAAGCGTATTTCAGTCATCTGGTTGCTCACTTCCTTCTCTTGGCCTTGCATTTTTTTAACCTTGCTGGTTCTATATCCAGCCGTCACCGTAATAAAGATAGCGACGGCACATAGATATATGCACGGTTCAGCTCAATTCAATGGTTGCGCATTAAATAACTAATGAAATAAATGCCACATCAACCCAAGAAAATCGCTTGTTTGGTCACTGCTAACTTGCCAATCAGCGCTATCCAGCTTAACGCGCCAATCAAACCGACCCAACGTAAGGTCACAGTCCGACCTTTGAGGCAAACATAACCCATCACGATATAGGCAATCACGGCAAAAAGCTTCTCAGTAAGCCAACCGTTAACAAAGGGGTATTGGCTGATCAGTACACACAAAGTTAAAGCACTGAGTAACAAAAAGGTATCAACAATATGCGGCACAACTTTAACCCATTTCTTCTCCAGCATCGGCGATTGCCTGAGCATCCAGAAAAAACGAATAAATAATAAAGCCAAACTTAAGGCCACGCAGGTCAGGTGAATGTGTTTTACGGCAAAGTACATGATATGTCAGGATTATATTGAAAAAAATTGGCGCAAAGTATAACACGCTAGTGGTTAAAACAAAAAGCCCCGTCAATTGACGAGGCTTTTTTGTTTTTCTCTTCTCTTCTCTTCTCTTAATTATTAATTGTCTAATTGTCGTTCACTCATATTCCTGAAGAATTTTTTCAAAACGATCAAGGTTACTGATAAACAAATCAACCAAACGTGGCTCAAAGTGTTTGCCACTTTCATTTGAAATTAAATCAATCACCTGATTAACATCCCACGCTTCTTTATAACAGCGGCTATGTCTAAGGGCATCATAAACATCAGCTAATGCGGAGATACGACCAAAAACATGTATATCTTCTCCAGCTTTACCTACCGGATAACCAGTGCCATCCCAACGTTCATGGTGATCACGAGCAATGATAGCCCCCGCTTGGATAATCGGTCGTTTTGACTCTTTAAGAATATCAAAACCATTAGTGGCGTGCATTTTCATGGTTTCCCATTCTTCGCCAATCAACTTGCTTGGTTTATTAAGAATGTAATCTGGAATGCCAATTTTACCAACATCATGTAAAGGGGCAGCGTGCATTAAAATTTCAGCGTTCTTTTCGCTAAGCCCATATAAAGTACCTAGCTGATAACAGATTAAAGCCACTCGCTTAACGTGATTGCCAGTCTCTGATGAACGTTGCTCAACCGCTTCACTCAAACGATGAACGATCTCTTTTTGGGTGTCTTCCAACTCACTTTGTAGCTGCACATTTTCATAAGCAATCTGCACATTCTGGGCAAACAATTCAATCAACTGCTTAGCTGAATCATCCAACTGCTCAGGAATGCCCGATACATATAACAACGAGCCTTCGGTATATTTGCTGGAGCAATACGCCACCAAATAATTATCCCGATAAACAATAGAGTGGGTATCAAGTGCCTCATCTACCGCACTAAGCAGTTCGTCATTAAGCACTTCTGAAATAGGTTTACCAGTATCATTAACATATTCACCTTGGCCAGCGAATATCGTCAGTGAATCAGAAGATTCTGGACGGGTAGAACCTGCAACCAACGACGAGGTAATATACATCGCCTCATCAGCACAACCCAAAATCGAAGTTAATTGTTGAATAATGCCAATAATAAAATTATCCATCGAGTGGACTGAAAACAAGTCCGCTGAGGCTTTGATGATTTTTTCGAGCCCTAAACGACTCTGTTCCAACGAGATGATGTCACGATACGAACGTAAACTCGCCATGATCACCGTAAACAACTTTTGCGCCGTCAACTCGGTTTTAGATTTGTAATCATTGATATCATAATTGAGGATAACCTGACGCTCAGGAGCCTGACCAGGTTGACCGGTACGTAAGATGATACGTACATGGGGATTTTTGGCTTCATCTCGAACAAAACGCGCAACATTCAATCCCGCGTCATCCGTTTCCATCACCACATCCAATAATACTATCGCCGCATCGGGATGGTCCATGATCACCTTTTGCGCCTCTTCTCCCGAATAAGCACTGTGAAATTCCAACGGTTTGCCCTGAAAAGTAAAATCACTCAGTGCCAATTTAGTTACCGCATGAACCTCTGGTTCATCATCCACAATTACAACTTTCCAGGAACCTGTATGTGCAGAAACATCCTCTTCTTCTACATCATCAGCGAACAGGAATTCATTAGCCATAAACTACCCTTCGATCACATATTAAATTTAACACTGTTAAGTACTATTTATATAACCTATCTGCCGATAAAGCAAAGTTAATATGAATTATTTGATTAACTCATCAACCCCGTCAAACCCGGCCTGAGACTATATTGAGACACCCTGGAAACCACATTGAAACGGGTGTTGATACTATAGAGAAGCTACCAGCAACCCACTGTAAATCTGTCATTCTCAGCCAAGTCGGTTTTAGTCAAGATACCAGAAAAACCCTGCTGCTGAAATATCGTTCGTACCTGCTCACCTTGCGCAAATCCATGCTCTACCATCAAGCTACCACCCGGTGTCAAAAATCGACCAGCCTGCGACACAATATGTACAATATCTGCAAACCCATTATCGGCAGCCACTAAAGCACTCATTGGCTCAAATCGCAAGTCACCCTGTTTAAGGTGATTGTCATCTTTATCAACATAAGGCGGATTAGTGACAATTAAATCAAAACTGGCCAAATGGTCAGCTTCAAAAGCAGCAAACCAATCACTTTGGATTATCGTCACTCGACTGCTGTCCAAAGCGTTTTTTTGCGCATTAAATTGCGCCAATTTTACTGCCTCAGCATTCAAATCACAGGCGTGAATATCCCACAACGGCTGCTCACTAGCAATAGCTAATGCAATCGCACCTGTGCCTGTACCAAGGTCCAGTATTTTTGCTTTGTCCCCCAACCCCAGTTCAATGGCGTATTCAACCAAAGACTCCGTATCCGGACGCGGGATCAAAGTACAGCTATCCGTTTTTAAATCAAGCGACCAAAAACCCCGCTCACCAGTCAAATAAGCCACCGGTTCACCCAGCTTACGCCGTTGGATCAATTGTTTATATGCCTCACTGTGCTGCTCATCCATCACCTTTTCAGGCCAGGTCAACAGATAAGTCGGCGATTGACCAATCACTGAACACAACAATAATTGAGCATCGAGCTTTTCACTGCCAGCATTAGCACCATCAGAACCGGTACTCAGCTGTTCAATGCCAAAATTAACCGCTTGCACAAGATTCATATTAATTATCTTGTGCCATAGCCGCCAACATATCGGCTTGATGCTCAACCGTCAACGGAGTGATCACACAATCCAAATCGCCTTCCATTACTTCATTAAGCTTGTACAGTGTCAAGTTGATGCGATGGTCGGATAAGCGTCCTTGAGGATAATTGTAAGTGCGGATGCGTTCAGAACGATCACCACTACCCACCAAAGAGCGACGTGTGGTCTCTTCTTCCAGCCGTCTTTTCTCATCTTCAACCGCCTGAATTCGTGAGGCCAGCATCGACATCGCTTTCGCCCGGTTCTTATGCTGCGAACGTTCTTCCTGACACTCCACTACAATGCCCGAAGGTAAGTGAGTCAAACGAATGGCTGAATCGGTTTTGTTAACGTGCTGACCACCAGCCCCAGAAGCCCTGAACGTATCGACTCGTAAATCTGCCGGATTAATGCTAACAGCCTCTGCTTCGGGAATTTCTGGCAAAATGGCCACCGTACAGGCCGAGGTATGAACCCGCCCTTGAGATTCTGTTTCTGGCACCCGTTGTACCCGATGACCACCAGATTCAAATTTCAACTGGCCATAAATGGCGTCACCAGAGATATGGGCAACAATTTCTTTATAACCACCATGATCGCCATCATTGGCATTAACCACCGACAGCTGCCATTTTTTCGATTCAGCATAGCGGCTATACATCCGAAACAAATCACCAGCAAAAATCGCCGCTTCATCGCCGCCAGCGCCCGCCCGAATTTCAAGATAACAATTACGGGTATCATTGGGATCTTTTGGCAGCATCAATACCTCAAGCGCCTGATCAAACTTTTCAATCTGCGCTTTGGCCTCTTTGAATTCTTCTTGCGCCATTTCACGCATATCTGGATCTTCGTCTTTTAACATTTCCTCAGCAGCCGCAAAATCGCCCTCAGCCTCTTGATAAGCAATGAACGTTGAGGTCACTTCGCCAAGCTCAGCGTATTCTTTGGATAATGTCTTGAATTTGTCCTGATCGCCGATCACCGACGGATCGCTAAGCAACGCCTGAATTTCTTCATGACGTTCGATTAACCCTTCTAACTTCGCGTAAACTGATTTATTCATTTATTAAATTCCAAGGACATTTTTTATCAAGTGCAATTGCTCGGTTTCACCAGCTTTAGCGGCGTTTTTAAGCGAATTAGTGGGTGAATGCATCAATCGGTTGGTCAGTTTGTAGGCCAGCTCCTCAATGATTTTTTCTGGCGCTTTGCCATTGGCGTACTGACTTTTAGCCTTAGCCAACAGTTCATCTTTTATTTCATCACAATGGTTACGATATTGACGAATTAGGTCCACCGAACTCAACGAGCGCAACACAGTCGAGAAATCCTCAGCCTGTTGCACCACGATGGTTTCAGCTTCCGCCGCCGCTTGGGTTCTTGACGCAATATTGTCACCGACAATCATTTGCAAATCATCAACCGTATACAAATAAGCATCTTCAATTTCGCTAACTTGGCCCTCAATATCCCGAGGCACCGCCAAATCAACCAGAAAAATCGGATTATAACGACGTTTTTTCAATGCCGCTTCGACCATACCCTTGCCTATAATTGGCAAGGTACTGGCCGTCGAACTGATCACAATATCCGCTTCGGCTAATTTTTCAGGCACAGCCGCTAAGGCAATCACCTTACCATTAAATTGCTCTGCCAACGTTTCGGCACGGGCCAAAGTTCGATTAGCCACCGTCATATCACTGACACCCTGCTCAACCAAATGCCGCGCCACCAGTTCGATGGTTTCACCAGCACCAATCAGTAACACTTTGGCATCATTAAGTTGACCAAAAATATGCTTGGCCAAATTCACTGCGGCATAAGCCACAGATACTGCATTGGCACCAATATCAGTTTCGGTGCGAACCTGTTTGGCCACAGAGAAAGTATGCTGAAAAAGTCGTTCAAATAATGAAGAGATGGCACTAGCGCTTTTCGCGTGAGCATAAGCCTGCTTTATTTGCCCCAATATTTGTGGCTCGCCAAGCACCAGTGAATCCAATCCGCAGGCAACCCGCATCACATGTTTACAGGCATCCAACTCATGGTAATCATACACATATTGACTCAGCTGACTTTGACTAACCTGATGAAACTGGCTTAACCACGTTAATATTTCTTCGGTATTCGCCTGTTTGCCGCTACAATAAATCTCGGTGCGGTTGCATGTCGACAAAATCACGGCATCACTTAATGTCAGACTGCCAGACAACTGCTGTAACGCATTAGCCATTTGTTCCGGTGAAAAAGCCACCCGCTCCCGCAATTCAACAGGCGCAGTGTTATGGTTAATACCTAAAGCAATTATGGTCATTCAATAAAAGGTTCACTGTAGATTTGGACGCTGAATTTTACGAGAAATGGCCGCATAAAAAAAGATAATGAGAAACATTCTGCGTATAAAACCATGAAAAAATCAACTTTAACCTATTTACCACCCTATATGTCTCGATTTAACTTATTTCTATTGATAGCAGTTATCACTGTTCCCGGTTGTCAACAAATTCCTCGGGATAAAGAAACGGCCAATTTCCACAGCCGCGAAGCCCGTCAGCAGACCCTTGAAAAACTGCAACATTGGCGAGTTAAAGGTAAGCTACTATTCAAAAGCCCAGAAAAAAAACAATCCGTTAGTCTTAACTGGACACAGGACCACAGTCGGGCGGATCTTCGCTTAACCACGTTCATGGGTATTTCAGTGCTGAAAATGATTAGCGATCAGCACTCGGCGACGTTAGAGGCCGACAGTAAAACCGTGACTTCCAATAATCCACAAAGACTACTTGCACGAACCACTGGCATTGCCCTACCCGTTAACGAATTACGCTATTGGATGAAAGGGGCTACTAGCCAAAACAACCAAGACCAGCAAGTTCAGCTGCTCGATGAATATAACCGGGTTAGCCAAATCCGTTTACTTGATGGTAATTTTCAGCCTTGGCAAATCGACTATCAACAATATATGACAGTCCCTTTAAGTATACAGATCAACCAGCAACAATCCGTGCAATTGCCGCAAAAAATCCGTTTATCTGGCAACGACATGCAGATCACCATCACCATTAAGGATTGGGAACTCATCAATGACTAACCCTAGCAAACTGGTTTTACCGGCACCGGCCAAAATCAATCTGTTTTTACATGTGACTGGTCAGCGAGCTGATGGCTATCACGAGCTGCAAACCATTTTTCAATTTCTCGACATCAGTGATACCCTGACTTTTGAAACCAGCCAAGACCCAAACATCAGCTTAAGCTGTAACTTGCCCGAACTTGAAGGCGAAGATAATTTAATCATTCGTGCCGCCCGGTTATTACAAAACCAATATGCAGCTGATCAAGGTATTAAGATCCATTTAAATAAAGTGTTGCCTATGGGCGGTGGTGTCGGTGGTGGTTCATCAGACGCCGCAACGACACTGCTGGCACTCAATAAACTGTGGCAGCTTAATTTAACGACCGCAGAATTAACCCGTATCGGCCTGACACTCGGGGCGGACATTCCGGTATTCATTAATGGTCAATCTGTCTTTGCTGAAGGGGTTGGTGAAGTTTTCACACCTTATTCTCCCCCTGAACATTGGTATCTGGTGGCACAACCTAATTGTCATATTGCCACTGCTGAAATCTTCAAACATCCGGGTTTGATCAGAAATACCCCGACACTGACACCACAAGCCTATCAATTCGAACAAAGCCATAACGATTGTGAAACACTGGTTAAAAAGCTTTACCCCGAGGTTGCCAATACCATAGACCGATTGATAGAATACGCCCCGACTCGTATGACAGGCACTGGAGCTTGTGTTTTCAGCGTCTTTGGCGATCAGCGCAGTGCGCAAAAAGCTGCTGAAAAAGCAAAGACTTACCTGCCGGATAACGTTTCATTATTCGTTGCCAAGGGGTTGAATGTCTCGCCGACAATCAGCGCTTTAAATCAAACTATTATGTACTGAGGATCCTGCTGTGCCAGATATGAAACTATTTACCGGTAATTCTATTCCCAAATTAGCTGCTCGGGTTGCCAAACGTTTAGATATTGCACTTGGAGATGCTTCTGTCGGGCGTTTCAGCGACGGTGAAATCGCAGTAGAGATCAACGAAAATGTTCGTGGTGCCGACGCTTTCATTATTCAGTCAACTTGCCAACCAACCAATGACAACCTGATGGAACTCATTGTCATGGTCGATTCACTGCGCCGCGCTTCAGCGGGTCGTATCACTGCTGTTATTCCTTACTTTGGTTATGCTCGTCAAGATCGTCGAGTACGCTCTGCTAGGGTACCAATTACGGCCAAAGTGGTCGCCGACTTCCTTTCCAGTGTTGGGGTTGACCGGGTATTAACCGTTGACTTGCACGCTGAGCAGATCCAGGGCTTCTTTGATGTGCCAGTAGATAATGTCTTTGGTACACCCATTTTGCTTGATGACATGAAGAGCCGTAATTTCGAAAACCCTATTGTGGTGTCTCCTGATATCGGTGGTGTTGTCCGCGCCAGAGCCGTCGCCAAATTACTCAACGATGCCGACCTTGCTATTATCGACAAACGTCGTCCACAAGCCAATGTTGCCCAGGTAATGCACATTATCGGTGATGTTGAAGGCCGTGATTGTATTATCGTAGATGACATGATTGATACCGGCGGTACTTTATGTAAAGCCGCAGAAGCGCTGAAAAAACATGGTGCCAAACGCGTTTTCGCTTACGCCACACACCCGGTTTTCTCTGGTGCCGCCCCAGAAAACATCGCCAGTTCAGTGATTGATGAACTGATTGTCACCGACAGTATTCCACTGAGCCCGAAAATGCTCGCCATCGACAAAGTTAAGCAATTAACCTTAGGTGATATGCTCGCTGAGGCTATTCGCCGTGTTAATAATGAAGAGTCTATTTCGGCTATGTTTGATTAAATGTTTGATTAAATGTTTGATTAATCGACATTTGCAATCCATTGAGGCGAGAATTTATTCTCGCCTTTTTTGTTTTTATTAATCACTTCAGTCTGTTTCTCAAACAGCATTTTTTCACTCTAAACGAATAAAAACACTAATTATCCCATCATAAACTGTACAAAATCACTCAAGTCATATAATGTTAGTCACAAGGTAATAACAGGGATTTCTCATGGAAAAGTCACTAAATAATTCAATCAATGAAGTTGTCTCAGTAATAAAAGCAGCGCGTCCCAGCTTTCTTTTTGTTGGTATCGCTGGGGCTTCAACGGTTACTCATCAGTTGGTTCCTAACTCGCCTGTATTGGTGATATTAACATTGGGTTGTATTGTTGGGACGCTTGTTGGTGCTTACGCCTGCAAAGAAGTAAGCAAGTGAGTTTTACTTTACTCGGCATGTCCATTGGTTTTTCTGTTGTGGTTTTCTACATTTTAGCTAGTGGTTACAAAAAACGAGCGCTGCCGGATATGGCAGTCGTATTGTTTTTATTGGCCCAACCACCGATGAAGCGATTTTTTTATTAACTGTCGTCTTTACGGCTGCCAGCGGTAGCCAAGAAATCAATTTAGGTGTTTTTGACGGACACTTATATCCCGTCGGGTTTGGTGCAGTAGCGATGTTGATTGGTATCATGCACACACTGCAACACTCATTTAGCCCTGTGTTCAAAGCTACAACCCCGCTGTAGCACTTAATAAAAACCAACAATAAATCACTCACATCAAATTAACACCTTCTATTTATCCAACAAATCGTGCTATTATGCCGCGCCCCAATTTAATGGGGATCGGTTCTTCCTTGGTCGCAAAAGAAGAACAACTTTTTACTATTCGATTTACTAGTCGATTTATTTTTTGGAGTAACAAACAATGTCAGAAGCAATCTATACATTAGATGGCGAAGTTCGCACAGGCAAAGGGAAAGGTGCGAGCCGCCGCCTTCGTCACGCGAACCGTGTACCAGCAATTATTTATGGTGAAAGCAAAGATCCAATTTCATTGTCTTTTGAGCACAGACATGTGATCAAAGCGCAAGAAAACGAAGGTTTTTACTCGCATATCCTGACGGTTAACGTTGGCGGTGAAGCTATCCAGTGTATCATTAAAGATATGCAGCGCCACCCGTTCAAACAAAACGTCATGCATATGGATTTCCAACGTGTTAGCGCTGACCACAAGTTCAACACTACAGTGCCACTACATTTCATCAATGAAGATAGCAATGCAGCACTTAAAGCAGGTGGCGTGTTAAATCATCTGTCTAACGAACTGGATATTTCTTGTTTACCAGCTCATTTGCCAGAGTTCATTGAAGTTGACGTAGCTAACCTTGAAATCGGTCAATCTTTGCATATCTCTGATGTGGTTTTACCAGAAGGTGTTTCTTCGGTTGAACTGGGCAAAGGCGAAGCACATGATCAGGCTTTGGTTAACATTCATACTCCTCGTGGCACAGCAGCTGATGACGAAGAAGATGAAGCAGAAGCGGCTGCTGAGTAATATCAGCCACTGTTAAATGTTGGATGGCAAGAATTTGAAAACGCGATTGATTAAGCTTGCTCTGTTTAAAGTTTTATTAAAGGTGCAATCATGAGTTCTTCCATTCAACTGCTCGTGGGTCTGGCAAATCCAGGCCCCGAATATGCCAATACCCGACATAACGCCGGGGCACAATTCATCGAATCACTCGCCTCATTTCATAATACTGTTTTAAAAGCTGAGCCAAAATATCACGGGCTGACCGGCAAGATTGTCGTCCATGGTCAGGAATACCGTTTACTCATTCCCACCACTTATATGAACCTCAGTGGTAAATCTGTCGCTGCACTGGCTAATTTTTTTAAAATTCCGCCACAACACATCTTCGTCGCCCATGACGAACTTGACTTGCCCCCGGGCATAGCGAAAATAAAGCAGGCAGGTGGGCATGGTGGACATAACGGTCTAAAAGACATTATTAGCAAATTAGGCAATGCTAAAGACTTCTACCGTCTGCGCATTGGCATCGGTCATCCTGGCAGTAAAGAAAAAGTCACTGGCTGGGTGCTGGGCAAAGCGCCAAAAAGCGAACAAACGCTCATTGATGACGCCATTGATGAAGCGACCCGTTGCTTTGATATTCTGGCCAAAGACGGACTGGTAAAAGCACAGCAACGACTGCACTCATTTAAGCCCTGAGTTTAAGGCGTAAGTTTAAGGCGTAAGCTTAAGCGCTAAAAAGCGCAGACCCTGATGCGGCATAATTAAATTCGCATTAACGATAATTCATTTTTTCTTTTACTCCATTTATTCATTTAACTCATTTATAACTAAAAGGTAACTCTCATGGGATTCAAATGTGGCATTGTTGGGCTACCCAACGTTGGCAAATCTACCCTGTTTAATGCATTAACCAAAGCGGGTATTGATGCAGCCAACTTTCCATTTTGTACTATCGAACCAAATACTGGCGTAGTGCCAGTGCCCGATTTACGAATGGACAAATTGGCTGAAATCGTCAACCCACAACGGGTCCTGCCGACCACCATGGAATTCGTCGATATCGCCGGTTTAGTCAAAGGGGCTTCTAAAGGTGAAGGTCTGGGCAACAAGTTTTTAGCCAACATTCGTGAAACCGAAGCCATAGGTCATGTGGTGCGTTGTTTTGAAGATGAAAATATCATCCATGTTGCAGGAAAAATTGACCCAGCAGAAGATATTGACGTGATCAACACAGAATTGATCTTGTCAGATATGGATACCGCTGAAAAAGCCGCCTATAAAGTCAGCAAAAAAGCCAAGGGTGGTGACAAAGATGCCAAAGCCGAAGCTGCCGCATTAACCAAAGTCTCTGCTCACCTCGATGAAGGCTTAACATTACGCTCGCTTGAGTTGACCAAAGAAGAGAAAGCCACCATTAGCTATCTCAACTTTTTAACCATCAAACCAACCATGTATATTGCCAATGTTAATGAAGACGGTTTTGACAATAATCCTTTCCTTGATGTCGTTACAAAAATTGCCGCTGCTGAGAATGCCGTGGTGGTCGCTGTTTGCGCTTCAATGGAATCAGAAATTTCAGAGCTAGATGACGAAGATAAAGCCGAGTTTCTTGAAGAGATGGGCGTAGAAGAGCCGGGTTTAGATCGTGTTATTCGCGCCGGTTACGATTTACTTCATTTACAAACCTACTTTACCGCCGGAGAAAAAGAAGTGCGAGCCTGGACCATCCCGGTCAATGCCACTGCACCTCAATCGGCAGGCAAGATCCACACCGACTTTGAAAAAGGCTTTATTCGTGCCGAGGTCATCGCCTACGATGACTATATTGCCAACAATGGTGAAAGCGGTGCCAAAGATGCGGGTAAATGGCGCTTAGAAGGTAAGGACTATATTGTTAAAGATGGCGATGTGATCCACTTCCGTTTTAATGTCTAGCAAGGCTTCGCTAAATTTACAATTAATAGCAAAAGCTTATTCACCACGGAGGCACAGAGAAGAGCAAAAACAAAAAAATAACTCAGCTCAGTGGTGACGCATTTAACTGTGTTCCCGTGCAAATCAGCGATAATCTCGCTGATTTTGCTTTTTCCAACAAGGACCGATTGATATTTAATCAAACAAAATAAAAACCGCATTTTTGCGTAAAAAGGTGTTGACGCACTCAGGTCTTATCAGCATAATACGCGCCACTTGGTTAACACAGCCAAGCAATGAAAGGCTAAGTAGCTCAGCTGGTTAGAGCACATCACTCATAATGATGGGGTCGCAGGTTCGAGTCCCGCCTTAGCCACCATTTTGAACGGTGGTTTATTGTCCTTCTTAATCGAAGAAAGTGTTAATCAGACAGAACAAATGCGAAAGTGGCGGAATTGGTAGACGCGCTGGATTTAGGTTCCAGTATCGCAAGATGTGAGAGTTCAAGTCTCTCCTTTCGCACCATTTATTGACACGCTTTAATGTCAGTAAAAATAAACAAATGGGATATCGCCAAGCGGTAAGGCAACGGGTTTTGATCTCGTCATTCCCAGGTTCAAATCCTGGTATCCCAGCCATTTTTTTATAAGGCATGGCTAAGTAGCTCAGCTGGTTAGAGCACATCACTCATAATGATGGGGTCGCAGGTTCGAGTCCCGCCTTAGCCACCATTTAAACATGGTTGTAAAAGCACTTGTAAAAGTGAATAGGTTAGTTAGAATACGTTGGCTCTCTACTTAGGTGAAGCGTTAGCAAAAGCGAGAGTGGCGGAATTGGTAGACGCGCTGGATTTAGGTTCCAGTATCGCAAGATGTGAGAGTTCAAGTCTCTCCTCTCGCACCATTTATATTACCTAAACAAAGGATTTTAACCCACGACTAGTTAAAATCAGAAAAGTTCAATTGGGATATCGCCAAGCGGTAAGGCAACGGGTTTTGATCTCGTCATCCCCAGGTTCGAATCCTGGTATCCCAGCCATATTTAAGCCCGATAACACCTTGTGTTATCGGGCTTTTTTACGTTCTAACAGGGTCAAACATGATACTACTATATTAGTATGACGGTTTAATGTGTTACACAACTACTTACACTTTAAATATTGATCTGGACCCCACACTGAGGTTGACCCTGCAACCCACTGTTGTGTAATATGAGCGCCGAGGTCTACTACCTTAATCTAATAAGCCAACATTTTGGCAACAGAAAAGTTGTAACACCAATAGTAAAAAAACAGCCGTATAAACGGTTGAAACAAAATATCTACACAAACTTTTACTAGTAAATTCAGGGATCACACATGTATACCTATTCAAAAATCGCGAAGTCAATTCGCCTTGCGGTCGTATTCGGTGCCGCATCAACTACACTGCTCAGTACTAACACTGCAATCGCAGCAGAGTCAGAAGCAGTAGAAAAAATTGCCGTAACAGGCTCACGCATCAAACGTACCGACATTGAGTCAGCAGTTCCAATCACAACCATTTCACGCGCTGACTTTGCTGAAATTGGTGCTTTAAACGTTGCTGACGTATTAAACCAATCTCCGGTATCAATCACTGGCCTTGGTCAGTCAAACAATACTTTTGCAGGTTCTACCATCGGTTTGCAAACCACTCAGTTACGTGGGTTAGGTTCTTCACGTACATTGGTATTGGTTAACGGCCGTCGTTTCGTATCTGGTATGTCTCCTTCTGTTGGTTATGCGGTAGATTTGAACGCCATCCCAACATCAATGATCGAACGTATTGATATTCTTAAAAGTGCTTCATCAGCCATTTATGGTTCTGATGCGGTCGCTGGTGTAGTAAACATCATCACTCGTAAAGAGTTTGAAGGTGTTGAACTTAGCGCTCAAACCGGTCTTTCTTCAGAAAGCGACCGTGAAAAACTCAGCCTGACACTGACTACCGGTGGTAGCTGGAATACAGGTTCTGCCACTTTCTCTGCTGGTTACGATGATGATAAAGGTCTGAACTCTTCTGACCGTGACTTCTCTACTTTTGACCAAGCGATTTTCCTTGACGAAAATGGTAACGAAGAAGTCGGCAACTTGTTCTCTTCTTTCCCACCAGGTGCTCGTATCGGCGGTTACAATGGCGATGGTACACCATTTGATTTCTCAAGCAGCGGTACTGGTAACCGTTTCAACCGTGCGGCTTTCCGTCAGTTGAGTACACCACTTGAGCGTCAATATGCGGCTTTCACTATTAATCAAGAAATTAATGATGACGTTGCTTACTTTGCCGAGGTTAACTTCAACTCAGCAGAAACTAACAACTCGACCATTGAGCCTACACCATTAAACGTACTTAATGATGTTTGGTTTAACGATCGTGGTGGTAACGGTGGCATGAGCATTGACTCACCATTGGTTCCTGATTTACTGCGTCAAAACTTGGCAGCAGATGGCGTGACTAACATCAACGAAGTTGGTTTTGTTCGTCGTATGGCTGAGTTTGGTGCTCGTTCTACTGATGTAGAGCGTAGAACTTTCCGTATCGCTCAAGGTTTCGATTGGAACATTGATGACAACTGGTCATTAAACGCTTATATGACTTGGGGTCGTACTGATCAAACTCAAGACAATGGCGGTCAAATCAACGTTGAACGTGCAGCTCTTGCATTAGATGTTGAAGTTGATCCAGTTAACGGCGGCTTGCGTTGTGTCTCTGAATCAGCTCGTTTACAAGGTTGTGTGCCTTTGAACTTGTTTGAAGCTGGCGGTGTTACACCTGATGCAGTTGATTATGTTCGTTCTCCTGCTAAAACCCGTGGTGTTGGTGAGCAATTTGTTGTTGCTGCCTCAGTTACTGGTGAATTACCAGTCGAATTAGCTGGCGGTGCTATTGCAACGGCTTTCGGTTATGAGCACAGACTAGAGAAAGGCGCGTACGATCCAGGCGATTTGGCGCAAACTGGTTCTTCAAGTACTAACAAATCTGAATCTACTGACGGTAGCTTCGTAACAGATGACGTATTTGTTGAATTCGTCTTGCCATTGATGGAAGACTTCTCGCTTGATTTGGCTGCTCGTTATAGTGACCATGAAATTGTTGGTGACCAAACCACTTGGAACGTCGGTATTGAGTACTCGCCAATCGAAACGTTGAAATTACGTGCATCAGCAGCGAAAGCGGTTCGTACACCTAACATCGCTGATTTGTTCGGTGGCCGTGGTGAAACCTTTGGTACTGTGAGCGATCCTTGTGGTGGTTTACAAGCTGATGGTAGCGACGGGTTGTCTGCAACTGTTCGTGCTAACTGTTTAGCCATTAGCTCAATTGCTGATCGTGTTGCCGCTCAAGGTGAGTTCCAATTGACTCAGCTTGAAAGTCAATCAACTGGTGGTACTGTTGGTGGTAATCCAAATGTATTAGAAGAAACGGCTGATACTTACAGTGTTGGTTTCGTCTGGCAGGTCATTGAAGGTCTGGATATTACGGTTGATTACTATGACATCTCAGTTGAAGATGCGATTGCAACCACTTCACGTACTACTGTACTGAATCGTTGTTTCGAAACGGCATCTGGTGCATTCAGCACTAACTGTAATGGCGCGACGACTCGTGACGTTAACGGTGCATTGACTGAAGTTCACTCTGGTACAAGTAATGAAAACAACATCGACACTTCTGGTGTTGATATTGAAATCAGCTATCGCATGGACTTAGGCCCAGGTGTATTCACTACTGATTTATTGTGGAACCACACCCGTGAATACGTTCAAACCGCAATCGAAGATGGCAGCAGCGTTGATTTTGCTGGTGAAGTCCTTAACCCAGACAACCGTGCTAACTTAAACTTCGGTTATGAAATTGATGATTTGTATGTTTCATGGCGTATGCGCTACTGGGATCGTTCAGTCGATTCAGTAGAAGGCGGCAACTTTAACTTCACTGATTTCGAACCACTGCGTCTTGACCAGTTCGGTACTTTCGGTTCAGTTGTTTACCATGACGTTTCAGCGACTTATCACTTAACTGATAAAATCACTGGTACTTTTGGTATTCGTAACATCTTTGACAAAGAGCCACAAGTTGCTAACCAAAGCTTCTTCAACGGTTCAACTGGTATCAACACTGTACCAGAAGCCTATGACGTTACTGGTCGTTACTTCAACGCCAGCGTAACAATGAAGTTCTAAATCGCGCTTAATGCGTCGATTAGCCGATTTCAATGAAATCGGCTAAAACTTCAAAAAAGAGTCATAAAATCAAAGCCTTTTTCAGTTGAAAAAGGCTTTTTAGTTACCGCACATGACAGTTAAGAGATAACAGGAAACCATCCAATGAAATTAGCGATAGCCGCATTATCAATGCTATTGACAGCGCCATTCACTCAGGCGGCCAACCTGCATGACGAACTGAAAACCTGCGCCAAATTACAAGATAGCCAAACCCGAGTGGTTTGTTATGACAATGTAGTTAGCGGTATCGACCGCTACACCGAAACAGCAAAAGCAGCAGTAACCACTGCCAGTCACAGTAAAAAGCTAGGCATAGAGACCATCACCAATCAGCGGGCTGATCATAACGATGATTTTGGTATCGAGCATAAAGTCGTGGTTAAAGCCAAAGCCGATAAACTCATCGCCTCAGTGACTCAGGCGAAAAAAAGCCTACGTGGCAAATGGATAGTGACACTGGAAAACGGCCAGCAATGGAAGCAATTTGACAATACTAAATTCAAACTTAAAGCGGGCGAGAAAGTTACCATCGAACGTGGTGCACTCAATGCGTTTTATATGGGTAAAGACGACACCAATAAACGTATTTTGATTAAGCGCAGTAAATAAGCGTAGATGCCGACGGGGTTTACAGCCCCATCGCATAACGCATCACTTGATGTTTCAGCGGTCCGGCCTTGTTAGCCAGCGACAAGCCTAAATTGCGCAGCTTATACAACCCAGCAGATAAAGGCCCGGACAACACCTTACTGTCGTTACAGAACCCCCAGTACATCACATCCATTGCTGACATCATCAGCAAATTAGGCGTATAACGCGCCTGGTGGTACTGCTTCAATAAAGCGACTGAGCCAATATCTGCTTGGCGTTCAAATGCGGCAATAACCAACTCAGCGAGCTTGGCAGCATCCTTAAAGCCCAGATTAACCCCCTGCCCTGCCAATGGGTTGATGGTATGAGCAGCATCACCCACTAGAGCGATACGTTTAGCGTCATAATGTTTAGCGTGCATTCGGGTGAGTGGAAAAGCGCCTTTATCCAGTACAGTAAAACCGCCTAATCGTGACGGGAAAGCCTGAGTTATTTCATCGCTCAACCGCGCATTTGGCAGCTGTTTTAAATGCTTGATACGGTCGGCGTGGTCATACCAAACCAACGAGGCGTACTGACCAAACAACGGCAAATAGGCTCTAGGACCACTCGGGTGGAAAGCCTGCCAAGTCACTGGCGGATGTTGTTCATCCATTTTAACCGTCACCGCCATACAATGTTGCTGATATTGCCAACCATCAGTGCCAATCTTGGCTAGTGTTCTGATACCAGAATTAGCCCCATCACTGCCAATGATTAAACTCGCACTGACTTCGCTGCCGTCATCCAGTGTAGCGACTATTTCATCAACCCCTTCATCAACCCCTTCACCAACATAGCGAATAGCCTGCACCTTTGCCGGGCTTTTTACCGTCACTTGCGAATCATCAAAACATTGCCACAACGCCTGTTGCACCAAATTATTTTCAAGAATATGGCCGAGGTAATCAACGCCGCTATCACTAGCATCAAAGCACAGTGGTTGTTGTTCGTTTTCCCAGGTTTGCAAACCGGTGTAAGCACAGCGGCGAGCGTCAGTGACATGTTGCCAAGCACCAACCGCTTGCAGGATCTCAATCGAAAAACGATTAAATGCAGAAGTACGTAATCCCGGCGCTTCAGCAAAGGTTATTTCAGCGGCATTGAAAGAATCGATAACCAACACTTTCAACTGAGCAGCGGCCAACAAATTGGCGGCTGCTGCGCCCACCATTCCGCCGCCGACAACAATAACATCGTATTTATCCATCACTATGAGCCCTGTCTGTTTGAGTGGTTACTGGTAAAGTGCTGGCTATTATACTGCCAATCAACAATTTGGCTTATGCTTTGCCCTGCGTTAAACGGATTTTTTTTGCGCTAAACGGCGTAGATGTAACAAGTCAATTGAAAAGCTGACACTGGTCACATTTGGCAACAGAGTGAATTAAACTTTTTTGTCAATTTGCCTATCTTTAGATATAAGCAACATCATTCAAGCAACGAGGGTTAAGTCATGAAAATTATCAATAAAGTATTATCTGTGGCAGCGGTCACCTTATTATTATCCGGTTTCAATGCATCCGCTTCTACCAGCATTGAGAGTAACGCCCAAATGCAGCGCTACACTTTCACTTATAATTTTCACAAACCTCAAGACCCGGTGATCAAGCTCACCCAAGAAACCCAAACTTATATTGCCTACCAGCTGGTGAATGATATTCAAAGCGGTGCCCATTACGGCATCAACTATTCTGCCCAGAGCGTGGCGACTATTGCCTATCAAAGTAACCTAGACAATAACCGCAGCGACAATCACCAAGCCAGCCAAACAGCCAGCCAAACGAGTGCCATGGCAGACTAATCAATCATCGCCAAAATCTTCGGCAAAACTTCTTTGCTTTGCTGAGCCAGTAGTTTTTGTTCTACCAGCACCTGCTGCAAAATCGTTTCCGTGGTCAATGGATTGGCCAATACTACCCTAAACACCACAACTTCTTGACGTTGATATTTGTACGGTAATAAGCGGGTACGTGAAACAAAAGACTTACCACTTTCACGCTGACGCTTTTGAATAAACCGCGTCAACTCGTTTAACAACTCATTAAGTTTATGGCACTGTTCGGGTTGGCATTGTTGCATAAACTTTTGCACCCGGGCAGGCACATAACGGTAGGTTAATAAACACAACTCCGGCTCGGTGATCAACTCAAAATCGTCATCCGAACCAATCAACGAGGCAAAGTAACGCGCCTTATCCATCCCCTGATCAATCAACAAACCATAACCTTGGCGTCCGATAATCTGCAAACACGAATACACCAGCATTGCCATACCCGGTCGACTACCTTCGAGGGTATGACTGCCCAAATCTTTTGAGCCCTTGCGCAGGATATAATCGGCATGATGTTCAATCGCATCCGAAACACTGGGGTTTTTAAACAACACAATGCCCGCACCCATTGGCACATACATTTGTTTATGAGCATCAATGGTAATTGAATCCGCTCTTTCGATACCCTTTAACAGTTGGCGATATTTAGCCGATAGCAAAGTTGCGCCACCCCATGCAGCATCGACATGAAAATGAATGTTGTGACGCTCGGCGATATCAGCCAACTCATCCAGTGGATCAACATTGCCCGTTTCAGTTGTGCCAGCAACGCCAACAATGGCAATCACTTTGATATTCTTATCGTGTAGCTCTAAACATTTGCGTTCGATCAAATCTGCCCGAACTTTATTATTTTCATCCGCCTCAATGGCAATTAACGACTGACGACCAATGCCTAATACATCGGCGGCTTTACTCAATGAATAATGACCACGCTCTGACACCAAAATAGCCAAGCCTTCATAACCATGATGTCTAAGTGCACCAAACAAACCTGTTTGCGCAATGCCCTGAAATTGACCTTGCGGTTTAAAGATATTATTGCGGGCGATCCACAAAGCCGTAATATTGGCAATTGTGCCGCCAGAACAAAAAGCTCCCAAAGAATGATTGGCACTATGCATCCACTGCTCATAAAAAGCCTCATCTCTGCCATAAGCCAAATGATGCATCATCCCCAGCACTTGACGTTCGAGCGGGGTAAAAGCTTTAGAGGTTTCGATTTTGACTAGGTTCTGATTAAGCCCCACCATCATTTTCGACAAAGGTAATAAAAAGTAGGGCAAGGCCGAGGTCATATGACCAATAAAACTTGGTGAAGCTGTATGAACCGAATGAGCGACTAACTTATCCATTAGCTCCTGACCGTGGTCAGATACATACATTGGTTGTTCGGGGATCACCGATTGGCTGAAGTCTTTTTCAATTTCGCGCAAGGGCTTTTCAATAGCGACGATATGATCACGTAAAAAACCATCTAGGTTCTGTGAGATATTCTGCTCTATTTGACCCAAGGTGGAATCTGGTGCTTCGGGTATAGTGAAGATACGTAACATCGCTTCAACAGAAGCGGTAGCCGGGTTTTTATTTTCAGGCTTTTTGTTCTCAGACATGGAAAAATTCATCAATGAGCGGACGACATAAGCTACCAATAATCAACAGCATCGCCCTGTTAAAAATTAACGCCACTCTAGCTTATGCCGGGGAAAATGTCTAAATAGAAAAGCAAAAACAGCAGGGCACTGAGCCCTACCTTCTTAACATTATCTCTGCTTTACAGCGGCAATAGTCGCACTATTCGCAGCACCTTCATCCAACTTGAGCAGCTTGTGCTTGCTGGCAATTAGGTAAAAACCAGCAATAAAAACAGCACCACCGACAATATTACCCAGTGTCACCCACAGCGAGTTATAGAAAAAGCCACTCCAAGTCAATCCAGCAACATCAGGGTTAGCCAAAATACCAATAGCAATCAAAGTCATATTGGCGATACTATGCTCATACCCAGTACCTATAAAGCCAAATAGACACCAAAATATAATGATTAATTTAGCACTGTCAGATTTAGTTCTGATCGCACTCCACAGTGCCAGACAAACCAGCATGTTACACAAAATCCCTCGAACAAACAGTTCCATCGCTGGTGCGTTGACTTTGATTAATGACACTTTGGCAAAAAATGCATAACTGTGAGCAATCGATCCCGCTTGGATCACCATAAAGGCCAACAACAAACAACCCAATAAATTACCCAGCCATGAGAATATCAATACCCCAGCGGCTTCACCACCAGTTACCTTGCGTCGAGCTAAGGCAAAAGTAAATAACATCACATTGCCAGTAAACAGCTCAGAACCGGCAAAAATCACCAAAGAAAGCGCAATACCAAACGACGCCCCCATCACTAATTTCACCGCCGGACTGCCTTCACCAGCAAATCCAGCACCGATTGAGAAAATCAAAATGATACCAAAACCGATATACATGCCAGCCAACGCTGAGGACATGATATAACCAATAAAATTGTCTTTAAGAAAGACTTTCTTTTTTTCCGCCATTTTCACACCGGCTTCGATTGTTTCGTAATACATTAAGCTTGCTCCGTTAATATTGTTTTTATTGCTTTACCTGCGCTGCTTAAAACTTTAATGACATGCGAACGATGAAAAACAGCGTAGTAATGATTGAAAAGCAGTGTTCCCGGTCAGATCAGCCGGGAAAATGGGCTATTACCATTTTTTATAGCCGAGGAACTTGCCATTCATGGTGATAACAACACGATCACCTGCTGGGTTTTCTTCTTTATCAACGTCAAGGGTGAAGTCAATCGCACTCATGATGCCATCGCCAAATTTTTCCTGAATAATATCCTTTAGTGGTAATCCATACACTTGCATGATCTCATAAAAACGATAAACCAGTGGATCAGTGGGCACAATCCCACCCAAACCTTTAACCGGAAAGCTGGTCAAGTTGTTAGCTAGTGATGAATCCAAGTCAAGCGTCGATAATAACGCCACTGCTTCATCGGTCGATGCCGATGCTTGTCCATAAATGAGTGATGCCGTCCAGACTTCACTACGACCAATCACTTCGCCTAACTGTTCGAAAGTTAAATTTTTTGCCGCTTTTGCATCCAACAGCTGTTGTGTAATATTTGTATCAGACATGTAAACCTCTAGTTTTTAATTAGCACTTAAATGTGCATTTATTTTTTCATAATCAAAGGTAAAAGTGCCATAGCGGATCACTCGCTATAGCGCACTCTTTTTATGGACAAGTTGCTGTACCACATCCAAACTGTAACACAGGAATTTTCCAAAAGGTAGCGTTTGAAGTAAAATAATTAACTTTTTTAGATCCAGAACAAAAACCATAACTCACTGTAAAACAAGGATATAATATATCTTTACCTTTTTCAGAAGCAAAAATCCGAAATAAGTGCCAGATATAAAAGCGCCCTAAATAAAGACAATTTTGCTTTTTGTTCGCAGTGTTTAAACACACCGTAAAACCGTTAAAAACAGTGATAATAGTTTACAATTCACAGCTGAAATCAACCGTTTTTCTGCTGATTTCAATCTTAACATTTAGACCTAAATTTGAAATGCATTTAATCTAATTTCAAATGTTAAAATGCGTTTTATGACACTTTAGCGAAAATAATTGCTTTGCCATTGCCCCTGCTTTTCGACTAAACTGATTTGGATGCCTAACCAGAACATCTGATCAGACCATTAATCTAAAATCATGAAAAAACAATAACGGGATACTATGTATAATCAAAAGACCCCCTTGGCATTGGCAATACTCTCGACCTTCGGCACGTCTGCCATGTTGCTGTCAGGATCTGTTTTTGCCGAAACAGATAGCGCCAATGAAACAACAGCCAAAATAGAAAAAATTGCCATCACAGGCACCCGGGCAACCCCCAGAACAGTTTCTGATTCCGCCGTACCAGTCGATGTTTTCAACGCCGAAGATCTCGATGTGCAAGCCTTTGGTGATATGACCGATACCCTTAAAGTACTGGTGCCTTCATTCTCGGCAACCCCTTTAACCGGAGACGGCAGCGCCTTTGTCCGTCCGACCTCATTACGCGGCCTTCCGCCTGATGAAACCCTAGTTTTAATCAACTCAAAAAGACGTCACCGCTCATCTCTCATCGCCCATTTTGGCGCAGCCATGAACTCCGGCTCGCAGGCTGTTGATATCGGTATGATCCCCAGCATCGCATTGAAAAATGTCGAAGTATTACGTGATGGTGCAGCCGCTCAATATGGCTCTGACGCGATTGCCGGGGTGATGAACTTTATTATGCGGGATGACGACGAAGGTGGCGAATTGCAGGTGCAGGCTGGGCAATTTTATGAAGGCGAAGATTCTTATAAAATCGCTGGTAATATCGGCTTTGCGCTCACCGACAATGGCTTTTTGAATCTAAGTGCAGAGTATACCGACAACGATAAACTAGTCCGAGGCTTTCAACATGCCGCAGCGATTGGGGTACCCGGTGCAAGAAACCCAGCAATGAACTGGGGTCGTCCAGAAAGCCATGGTTTGCGAACCGTGTTTAATGCCGGTTATGAGCTTAATCAAGATATGGAACTTTACACCTTTGGTAATTACGCTGATACCTACGGCAACTACGGTTTCTTTTACCGTGCGCCAAACCGTAGCGGTGTATTAACCCCGGTGCCAGTTAACCCCCAAGACCCATCACAAGGCAACTTTAGCTGGGGTGATACCTACCCTGCTGGTTTTACCCCTTTTCTTGAAGGCGACCAAAAAGATTTCAGTCAAATCGCTGGTATTAAAGGTGCGTTTGGTGACGATATCTCCTTTGATATCAGTGCCAACTATGGTTCAAACAAGCTGGAATATACCCTTAACGATACCATTAATCCATCCTGGGGACCTGATTCACCGTCGGTATTCCATCCCGGTGATTTGAAGCAAACAGAAAAAAGCGTCAACGCCGATTTCTCACTACCGCTAACCGATGACGTAGTGTTTTCTTTTGGTGCTGAATGGCGTCAAGAAAAGTACACCATGTACGAAGGTGATGCCGCTTCGTGGCAGCCCGGTCCTTGGGCAGAAGTCTCCACCTTGATTGATCCGGTAACTGGTGAAAACTATGCCACTCCTGGTAACTCAGCCAATGGGATGCCAGGTACTGACGCCGATGCTGCTGGTAACTTCAAACGCCGAAATACCTCGATTTACACCGACTTAGAATGGGATGTCAGCGATGACTGGTTCATTCAGGCGGCAGTCAGGGCTGAGGATTTTTCAGACTTTGGCAGTACGGTTAACTTCAAACTGGCAACCCGTTACCACATCAATGACGAGGTTACCTTTCGGGCAGCGGCTTCAACGGGTTTCAGAGCACCGACACCTGGGCAATCCAATTATACCGGGATTGTCAGCACCTTTGATGGCGTAACTGGTCAGCAAACCTTTCAGGGGACCGTTAAACCAACCGATCCGCTGGCGCTGGCTTTAGGTGGCACAGAGCTGGATGCCGAAGATTCAGTGAATTTCAGCATCGGTTTTAGCGCTGAATTGACTGACGAGCTTAACGTCACGGTGGATGCCTATCAAATTGATGTTGATGATCGCATCACCAAAACCCAGTTCTTGCCTGTGTCTGGCAATCCAAATTTCAGCAACTTGTCGTTCTACACCAATGCGCTGAACACCAAAACATCCGGTTTGGATATTGTTGCCACTTATAGCATGGATTGGCGCGGTGGCGGTGCTTCAAAACTCAGTTTGGGCTACAACTACAACAACACTGAAGTGAAGAGTCAGAACCAAGTGGGTGGACTCAACCCGGTTTCTGACAGCACCATTCGCAACATTGAAAAGAACCTGCCTGACCATCACCTCAGCGGCACAATTATTCACAATGTCGGTGATTTTACCATCACTGCCAGAGCGAATTATTACAGTGAAACGCTGGATGAAAGGGGCAGTGCCGAGAAAGTGGGTGCTGAGGTTATTGTTGATTTTTCAGTGGCTTATCACATGAACGACAGTTTAACTTGGACCTTAGGGGCTAACAATTTGTTTGACGAATATCCAGACAAAATTGACACCCGAGTATCGCAAGGAATGCCCTACCCTCGTCGCTCACCAATTGGTTATGATGGTGGGTTTGTGTACTTGAAACTGGGTTATCAGTTCTAGTATTCTGACTCAAAAGTTGGTGTAGATTATTGATATAATAATCTGCACCAGCTGTGGTACAACTGGCTTTTATTGACTAATTGGTCAAAAGTGGTCAAAAGTGGTCAAAAAACTTGCTTATTGATCAAACAGTCGATACTATGACCAACGATTTAAATGTCTCCTTGTCCTCTTACCACTCTTACTTCCAGTAAAAGTCCAGTGAAAGTCCAGAAAGCCACCTTATATCCACAGTTATCAGCGCTATTAGTTTAATCCAGCGAATTAACTGAAAAAACAACGAAAGCTTTATTATTGAACGGTGAAAACCGCAGTGACGTTACGTCACATTGCAGGTATGCGAACGATTGGATCCAGAGATGCGATCCCAACAGAACCACCAAAACAGTGATCAGGCTTATTAACAATACACGCAGGTAGACCCCGCGTTTTTTAGTGAGTTTAATTATGACAACATTTTTTAGCAGTAACACCACCCAAATTGTACCACCGGTACATTCTATTTCAGTTAACAAACACCGAGTGATCTTCACCGATTCCCAAGGTGAAAAAAACACCCAACTGGCCAATGCCAACGAAACCCGATTGTTTATTGGTCGGCTGGTGAATAGTTAGTGTCTGTCCAGAAACGCAGTTTCGTTGCCATACTATGGCTAAACAGCGCTATGCCACATTAGTGGTAAGGCTTATTAATCAATAAGTTAATCCAGTTGCCAGTAAGTTTCTGGCAGCGCCTGAATTCACGATTCTGGATGAACGCTAGTTAATTTTTAGCTGCTAATCTGGCAGAAAAAACCCCGATTCAAAACATTGAAAAACGCCACCTTGATTGAGGTGGCATTTATCAACCTTTCTATAAGCGTTTAAGCAACATCTGGGAGTTGAGTCGTTTCAACTTCGATTATTCATAATAATTCCTCATTTTATATCTTCTCATTCTGTACCTTTGAAACGAATGTTCTAGGACCATCAAAACATAAATTTATTGACAATTACTTAGCAGAAAAGAACCGAACTGCGAATAAATGAATTGACGCCCATCACAACACCACTATACTGTTTAAAACTCGAAAATTTAAATATTAAATGTAAATACCATGATTATATTTATTAATTAAGGGTCATGATCGACAAATAGTGGAAAGCATATGAAAATTAAAACGATTTATCAGTTCAAAATTGAACTCAGTGGCATAGAGCCATCAATATGGCGGCGCATTGAAGTGCCATCAACTTATAGTTTTTGGGACCTACACGTCGCAATACAAGATTCAATGGGGTGGCTTGATTATCATTTACATACATTTCGCTTGTCATCAGGCCAAAGAAAACAACCGATTTTGATTGGTACCCCCGATGAATTTGGCGGCGATATCGTCTCAGGCGCAGAGGTTGGCATAGTCGAATTCTTTACCCAGCCCGGTATCGAAGCGAACTATGATTATGACTTTGGTGACGGTTGGGAACACAAGATAATACTAGAAGGCATGTTTCTGAAACAACAAGAAGTTAAGTATCCTATTTGCACTGGTGGAGAGCGAGCTTGCCCGCCAGAAGATTGTGGTGGGATCCCCGGCTATTACAACCTGGTTGAAATTGTCAACGACCCTCATCACGAAGAGCACGAAGATATAGTAAGCTGGCTTATCGGTCACGCCAAAAACTACCACCCATACCAAGCTGCCCACTTCGACCCAACCAAAGTAAAATTCGACAATCCGAAAAAGCGTTGGAAAAACACTTTTGGCGGTTGAATCTACTCCTTTTTCAAAAAAGGTGTCGGGATTTGTGGCAGGCCAACCCACTGTGCAAGGTCGTTGTAACCTTTGCCGATATCCTGTGCGATACCGACACCATGTTTTATGCCTTCGACTGATTTATGCAAACTGGAGTTTTTATCGCCTAAATCCGCTACCAAACGCGTTAATCTTTTAGCGATGCCTTTTTTCTTAATATCCTCTTGGCTGGTACATTGCTCTGCTTGCTCCAGCGCTTTTGCGGCATTTTCCAGTTCGGTGGCAGCTTCTTTGCTACCCGCTTCTGTTAAATATTGCGCCAATTCATTCAAACCACCTTGTAAGCCAATATTGCAATGATGAAAATTAAAATGAGTTGATTTGTCTTCTGTCAGCGTATGTCCATGTCCACCCAAAATGACATTATTTGCCGAGATGTTGTATTGATTGGCTGTTCTATTTAAGTCAATATCCTGTTTGCTGATATCTTCATAATAAAGCTTATGGTCGGTGGCATGATTCAAAATCTTACTATCTGGCAGCCATAACGGATGTTTCTCATCTAGATTATCAGCAACCATCCCATAACGTTCCACCCGATACAGCAATTCAGGTTTCTCGCTCTTATAGCTATTAAAGATGTCGTTTAGTGTTTCTCTTAATCGGCTTATATAATGGGTTTTATCTTGGCCTTTTACAGATACACTGATAGTTCGGTCATCTTCCCGTATCAAGGCGACACTGCCGTTGCCATCTTCCAATACCACACCATAACGCCAAACCAAGTGGTCATGCTTTTGTGCTCTTATCTCTTGATTATGCCGAACAATAAAACGCGAAATAGTATGCGGCGGCAAAGGTTGTTCTGCTTTGTATTTTAACATCAAGCTTTCACCCACCGGAAAGTCAGGGAGTCTTTCAGGGCGGTCTTCATGCAATAAATGGGGGATGATTAAACAGGCTGCATTTTTTGTTTCATAAGCCAGTTCATAATGCTTCATCAAATTGAACAGAAACTGATGATGACAGCCAGGAAAACGCTCGGCATCATCGGCAAAAACGTTGGCAAATTCGCTCAATGATAAAGCATGGACTTTTTTATCATTGACCCAATTAATTATTTGATAAACGCCGTGACTAATCCATTCAGGATTCAATACCAGGGTGTCAAATTCTTCCATGCCCTGATACCACAGGCTGACTCCCAAGGCATGAAGATCAATTAACAGCTGGTCGATATCATCGACATCATGAGCGCGAGCGATAGCCTCAAATTCTTTTTTGCTGATATGCTCTTTGCCCGAATCATTATTTTCTTTACTGAAAAGCGCCTCCAAATCGCTTTTGACCTGAAAATAGTTTTTGGGGATCAACTGTTTGTTCCATGAAGGATTATTGCCTATATACACTGCGACTTCATCACGAAATGATTCAAGGGCTTCTGTGTCGTTTTTTATCGAAAAAGAATAAACCCCCGCAATACTGTACTTCTCTTTTAAGTTATTGATTTGAATATCAACAGTATGCTGGTCTTGTTCATTGACTAAAATAATCGCTGATGAATTGCCGCCATAGTTTTTCATGTGATTTAGCCAGTATGCCAGCCGATTGCGCTGTTCAGTACGGCCATCATAAACAACAATATACAGACATCGCTCCGATAAAAAGAATTGATGCACCGCGTGGGTCACCGTATGCCCGGCAAAATCCCAGATACGCGCATTGATATTTTCATCTTCCAGCGGCCAGAGCAAAGTATCAACACCTGCGGTACTCTCTTTGCGGTGTAGTCATCGCTGCATCCGGGTTAATCAGCCTTCTGGCAAGACAGGTTTTACCCGCTCCTTTTTCTCCTAATATAATGATACGGGCTTCGTTCAATCTTTGCGCACCTTGGGTTTCCAGCTGTTGCAAATAATCAGCAACAGCGGCTGCGCCTTGCGCTTCAAGTGCTTGTTGAAAGCGTGGCCAGATTTCACCATAGCTGGCTGTTGATATTTGTGGCGCTTTTCCCTCTAAAATATGCTTCAGATCTTGCGAAATAATTGATTTTAAATCGATACCGCTGGAGGCGGCTCTGCCAGCGGCGGCACAAATATCCAAGGCATAGAAAACAGCCAACAGGTGTTTCTGCCGCTCTTGTTCAGGCCAAAAAAGGTAAAGTACGCACGGCGCAACGCCAGGCAAAGTCTCTTCTTTGTTTGCGATTGAGTTTTGTTAATTGTTGTTTTACTGGCTATGGATTACTGGTTATGAAATGTCAAGATGGGTGAGCGGCATTTGGCACAAATGAAGCGTAACCCACCATCAAACCCGGCACAGGCTCATAAAAGGTTAATTTGGTGAGAACTGCAATAGCCCGGGCTTTCAGGCGACATTTGGAAACCGGGTAGTTTCAACTTCAATCTGAGCGGCATTATACGCCCGGCGCATATGTTCAGCATTAATCCAATACTCAACACTAGTTTGTGTCGCTACAGACAGCCTTTTGGCCATTTCATCAGACAAATTACCGCCATTAATCAAGTTGGATAATGTCACTCTGGTAACACCTAAATATTTTGCTGCTTGGGTAATATTCAAATCCAACGGCGTTAAAAAATTCTGTTTAAGTATTTCGCCGACAGTTCTGACTGGCCGTTTTAAACTTCGATTATTCATCATAATTTCTCACTTGATACTTTTGCACTAGCTACTGTTTCACCGGGTATGATAACCACTAAGAGGCATATGCCTGAAATGTAACAACAACATTACCGCCATCGAATAAACAACCAATACATCCCAAGTTATGGGTTGTATTTCCTTTAACTATGATGGCTAATTCATGCTCAGCTACTTTTTCTATTTGATAGAAAGGGATCCGCTCTATATCCGTTTGACTAAAAGCAATCGCCAGATCATCCAATATATTTGAAATGTCAGCTTTAGCATCAGCTGGTAAGGCCATATGCCAAACATCACTTTCAAAAGCATTACGTAACATGTCATCTGTAAACACTAAATGCATTGCCTTGCGCCTTATCTCTTACTAGTGATTAGTTTGTGCTTTTTCGTGAAAACAGGTTTTTGACTGTATAGTGTAAGCATACACTATACAAAAGAAATAGAGTAGGTTAAAGAAAACATCAGGCCGGAGATCAACAAATTTTACCACTCAGGAGTCATAACCGAATCTGATAGCGGGAAGGATATTCCATTCAACGATAAAATACCGTTTTAACTGAAATGAAACGAAGAACAGCAATATTATGATCATATATTTCATTTTTTTGGGCTCCGACCATATAGAGCAAATTAGGGTTACAGTTATCCTCAACATTCACGAGGTTGAAACCTCGTCTACGGCAGAGCTGGTAGGCCGTAGACGCGAATTCATTCGCGTTTTTTTGATTATCAATTGTTACCCTGTTTGATTGGTGCCTTTTTTTTGTAACTATTCAGCTTATGGATAACGATAGATAAGCAGAACACTTTTCCACAAGGCAACCTCAAAAACAGGCCGATTTACGGTAGGATGTGGTCAACTATATGGATGTAGATTGGTAGGGCAATGCAGGGAGCAATTGCCGAGAGCCAGAGGCGAAACCCATCGCAATTAGGCAATAAACGATGATGATTGTTACATAGCGGCATTATGATTGGCCTGCGGCCAATATCACGGCGGGGACTCCGCTCCTACCCGGCAAGCTTTTGTCGAACCCAAGGTTCTCATACCATTCTCACAGCCATAAAAAAACCCGCAAATTGCGGGTTGTTTTATATGGCGGTGAGGGAGGGATTCGAACCCTCGAAACGTTGCCGTTTACACACTTTCCAGGCGTGCTCCTTCAGCCACTCGGACACCTCACCTTAATTCTATTTTTCCGCTATGTTTATTGTGTCTAGCGCCACACTTCAAATCAGGTTGGCTGAAGAATCCCGCCCGAGGTGTGATTTAACCCCCTTGGCAGCCACTCGGACACCTCACCTTAATTCTGCTATTTTGTCAGCAAATAAAGCCAAAGCCACTCGCTGAACGCGGCGGCTATACTATGGAATTTAGCCTTGGATATCAAGGCTTATCTGTGATTTATGACAGTTTTTCTGGGTTGGTTTAAAATTTAAGCATTTCCTTTGACTTTGAGTTTTAACTCGGCAGCAAAGCTTAACATTCGGTCTAGTGGGACTAGGGCTTTTTCGCGGATAGTTTCGTCGACGAAGACTTCGTGACCGTCGGCGTTAATGAGGGCTTGTTCAATCGCTTGTAAGCCGTTCATTGCCATCCACGGGCAATGAGCGCAGCTGCGACAGGTTGCGCCGTTACCGCCCGTTGGGGCTTCGATGAAGGTTTTGTTGGGAGCCAGTTGCTGCATCTTATAAAAGATGCCGTTGTCGGTGGCGACAATAAAGGCTTCGTTATCCATATCTTGGCTGGCTTGGATTAACTGTGAGGTTGAACCGACCACATCGGCGATTTCAACCACGCTGGCAGGGGATTCTGGGTGAACCAATACGGCGGCTTCTGGATGGGCTTTTTTAAGCTCTCTTAAGGTGTTGGTTTTGAATTCATCGTGAACAATACAAGCACCTTGCCACATCAGCATTTGGGCACCGGTTTGGTTTTGGATATATGAACCCAAATGACGATCTGGTCCCCAGATGATTTTCTTACCTTGAGCGTCTAGGTGGTCAACGATTTCAAGAGCGATGCTCGAAGTCACTATCCAGTCAGCTCGCGCTTTAACAGCGGTAGACGTGTTGGCATAGACCACCACAGTGTGGTCTGGGTGCTCATCACAAAACTCGGAGAACTTATCTGCTGGACAACCTAAATCCAGTGAACAGGTGGCTTCGAGGGTTGGCATTAATACGGTTTTTTCTGGGCTGAGGATTTTTGCGGTTTCGCCCATGAAACGAACACCGGCGACGATAATTGTTTTAGCATCGGTGGTTGCGCCAAAACGCGCCATCTCCAGTGAATCAGCAACACAACCACCAGTCTCTTCGGCCAATGCCTGAATCTCTGGATCGGTGTAATAATGCGCCACCAATACTGCGTCTTTTTCTTTTAACAGTTTGATTATGCTGGCTTTGTAAGCGGCTTTTTCAGCAGCCTCCAAAGTGGCAGGTTTAGCAGGAAATTGATAAGAAGATTCGTCGAAATACTGTACTGATAAATTGCTCATTAAATGTTACGTTGAAAAGCTTTGAATTCGGCGGATTATACCCGATTGTTTGTAAAAAGGCGAGAATCAAGCAGCAAGTAGGGTGCACTTTGTGCACGTAAAAATATCAAAGGTTAGCAAGGATATCATTGGTGTTAATTGGTTTTGAATTATAGAGGATTTTATTTGGATTAACGTGCACACAGTGCACACAGTGCACACTACTTTGAGTTTGAAGGTGGTGGGCCGTGATGTATTAAAAGCTTCTTTGAGGGGTTGACGTGAGCCGGAGGCTTGCGGTCGCTTAGGCTCTCTTGCGCGACTGAAGTCCCGCCTACAGTTAATGGCTTCGTTGTGATTTAGAATTGAATTTAGTTCGGAAGTGGAGGGCCATGATGGGCTCGAATCATCGACCTATCGATGCATTAAAAGTCCACTGCTTTGGGGTATCATAAAATTGGTGGGCCATGATGGGCTCGAACCATCGACCTATCGATGCATTAAAAGTCCACTGCTTTGGGGTATCATAAAATTGGTGGGCCATGATGGGCTCGAATCATCGACCTATCGATGCATTAAAAGTCCACTGCTTTGGGGTATCATAAAATTGGTGGGCCATGATGGGCTCGAACCATCGACCTATCGATGCATTAAAAGTCCACTGCTTTGGGGTATCATAAAATTGGTGGGCCATGATGGGCTCGAACCATCGACAAATGGATTAAAAGTCCACTGCTCTACCAGCTGAGCTAATGGCCCTGATAGATATGCATATTTCTTTGGGGTGTTGCGTTTATCCTAAGTGGTGGGCCATGATGGGCTCGAACCATCGACCTATGACTGTATTAAAAGTCCACTTACTGTTCGTTTATTCTAAGTGGTGGGCCATGATGGGTTTGAGCCATCGACCTATGACTGTATTAAAAGTCCACTTACTGTTCGTTTATTCTAAGTGGTGGGCCATGATGGGTTTGAGCCATCGACCTATGACTGTATTAAAAGTCCACTTACTGTTCGTTTATTCTAAGTGGTGGGCCATGATGGGTTTGAGCCATCGACCTATGACTGTATTAAAAGTCCACTTACTGTTCGTTTATTCTAAGTGGTGGGCCATGATGGGCTCGAACCATCGACAAATGGATTAAAAGTCCACTGCTCTACCAGCTGAGCTAATGGCCCGCTTAGAATTTACTTATTAATTGTTAGGTTTAGCCGAATTCTCTTGTTGAGAATTGGTGGGCCATGATGGTTTGAACCATCGACCTATTGATGTATTAAAAGTCCACTACCTTAAAATACAATATTGTTAGTGGTGGGCCATGATGGGCTCGAACCATCGACCTATTGATGTATTAAAAGTCCACTACCTTAAAATACAATATTGTTAGTGGTGGGCCATGATGGGCTCGAACCATCGACCTATTGATGTATTAAAAGTCCACTACCTTAAAATACAATATTGTTAGTGGTGGGCCATGATGGGCTCGAACCATCGACCTATTGATGTATTAAAAGTCCACTACCTTAAAATACAATATTGTTAGTGGTGGGCCATGATGGGCTCGAACCATCGACCTATTGATGTATTAAAAGTCCACTACCTTAAAATACAATATTGTTAGTGGTGGGCCATGATGGGCTCGAACCATCGACCTATTGATGTATTAAAAGTCCACTACCTTAAAATACAATATTGTTAGTGGTGGGCCATGATGGGCTCGAACCATCGACAAATGGATTAAAAGTCCACTGCTCTACCAGCTGAGCTAATGGCCCGCTAACAATTTTTACCTTCTTTTCAATTGACGTTTTACAACATCATTGCGGTATTTCAACCGACTCTCAAATACCAATTTCTTTAAAAAAAGTTGGTGGGCCATGATGGGCTCGAACCATCGACAAATGGATTAAAAGTCCACTGCTCTACCAGCTGAGCTAATGGCCCGAGAGCGAGGCGTATAATACTGATTTCACGCCGGGTTGCAAACTGTTTTTTTAAAAAACTTGCTTTTATTGGCCTTTCGCTTAAAAAGCCAGCGCTAGTGGTTAAAAAGCAGCGAAAAATCGCTGATATTGTGCCATCTGCTGATCAAAGACCGTCTATTTACTTGATTGTCTGTAAACGTGCAGTAGCCAGTTTTGCTGAGGCTGAACCCGGGTATTCTGCAATAACTTGATCAAAAAAGACTTTGGCAGCCCCTTTATCATTGCTCTTTAGTGCAATCAAACCGAGTTTTAATATCGCGTCATCCCGTTTGTTCGAATCAGGGTAATAGTTCATTACCTGATCAAACTGGGCTTTAGCGTCAATATAACTGCCTTTGTTAAACAACAGCTGCCCTAACCAGTAATAGGCGTTAGCAGCATATGCTGAGTCAGGAAACTGCTTGATGAACGCCCTGAACTCTGGAATGGCTTCATCGTAACGCCGTTCTTTCAGTACCAGGTTGGTTGCTCTATCGTAAGCGGCATTTTCACTGACTGACTCGCTGTAAGTGATCGGCTGAGCGCCGTTGGCAGCAGGTGTAACGACTACCGCAGGGGTGGTTTGTGCTTGGACATTACTGGCAGCATAGCGAGAGAAACGGTCTTCAAGCTCTTGATAAAGCTCTCGTTGACGCTCTACCAATTGTTCGAGTTTATGACCGTGTATCTCAGTCGAGCCACGCAGTTGGTTAACTTCGTCTAGCAAGGTGTCCAGCTGTTGCTGAATGCCTAGCTGCGACTGGTTACGCGCCTGCATCAGTCGTTCCAGCGTTGCCAGCCGGGCGTTAAGCGTGTCGCTATTGTTATCAGTGATCGGCGCAGCAGCCCAAAGTGAAGAACTAGCTGCGACGAGGGCCACATACATCGCCCGTTTAAGAGTGTTCAAAGACTGACTCAAGATGTTAACCCAACTTTTTTAGTAAACTAAAATCGCACGACGGTTCTGAGCAAAACCCGCTTCAGTACCTGATTTATTAGCTCGTTTTTCTTCGCCATAGCTCACCATGGAGATCTGGCTTTGTGCCACACCGAGTGTAGTCAGGTATTTAGCCACTGATTTGGCACGACGTTCGCCCAAAGCAATGTTGTATTCTGGGGTACCACGTTCATCACAATGACCTTCGATCATGATTTTAACGTTAGGGTTTTTAACCAAAAATTCTGCATGAGCCGACAACATATCAGAGAACTGACCTGTGACGTTATTTTTGTCATATTCAAAATAAATGGTGTGTTCTTGACGCAGTGCGGTTTGCTTGTTTTCGTGATCGATCTTCAATTGTTCTTCACGACTAATAGTATTAACGTCAACGTTGCTGTTGCCTTGACCATTGCCTGTCGTGGTCTGAGACGAGCCACTGCCGTTGCCATCAGTGTTGCTTGCAGCGCCAGAGTCAACGTTAGAGGTTGAACCACAAGCCGTTAACGCCAAAACAGGAATTGCTATCAGCAATCCTTTAAGCACTTTGTTCAGTTGCATCCTAAGATCCTTATTTTATTTTGTTTCATTTCATCCCTTAACTACAAACAGTAAGAGAGTAAAGTGTAAGAGTAATTGTTTGAGCTATTGTTCATCAACGGGTTATAAAAACGGCGACCACGCTGGTGATTTAACCTGTCCGTCGACTACTGGCAACCGTGCTTTAAAACGTCCATCTATCGACACAAGTGCCAACACTTGAGTATCACGATACAGGGTACTGTATATGATCATCGAACCATTCGGTGCGATGCTCGGTGACTCATCCAGTCGGGTTTTAGTTAACACTGAAAACACGCCACTTTTAAATTCTTGCTTAGCAATATGGTATTGACCTTTGGTCCGGTTAACCATCACTAACTGTTTACCGTCGGGGGTAATTGAGCCGCCCAAATTCATTTCGCCATCAAAAGTCAGGCGCTTCTTTCTTCCGGTGGTTAAATCTACGCTATATAACTGCGGTTTTCCACCCCGTTCAGATGTAAAAGTCACACTTTTTCCGTCCGGTGACCACGAGGGTTCAGTATCTACGCCCCGATTGTTGGTGACCCTGCGTAAACTGCCGGTTTGAATGTTAATAATGTAAATATCTGGATTGCCATCTTTAGACAAAACCACTGCCATATCTTTGCCATTCGGTGACCATTGTGGTGCGCCATTAATACCGTTAAATGAACTCAACTTACTGCGCTGACCAGTATAAATATCCTGAATATAAATCTGTGCCTGACGGTTCTCAAAAGTCACATAAGCCAGTTTAGTACCATCGGGTGACCATGAAGGAGACATTAGCGGCTCTTTCGAACGTAACAGGCTTTTTTCATTGGCTCCGTCATAATCAGCAACCACTAACTGGAAAGGCTTAGGTTGGCTGTCACGCACAATAACATAAGCAATCCGGGTTCTGAAAGCGCCTCGTTCCCCGGTTAGTTTTTCATAAACGATGTCGCTGATACGATGGGCATACTGACGAAATTGACTGCTAGAGATCACCACCTGACGCGGGGTTTCGAGTACATGGTCGTTACTTTGTACTAACTCGCCATTACTGAGCATTTGCGCCTGACCGCCAGTGATTTGACCGCGCAATACGTCTATCAACTCAAACGTGACCATGTATTGGTCAATCGAATATTCTTTGATGGAGCCGACCAGTACCACTTCAACGCCTTCTGATACCCAGCTGGCATAATCGACTTCGCTGTCTTGAGAAGGTTTTTGCGGCATGTTAATTTCGGCAATCGGATTGAATTTACCACTGCGACGCAAATCAGCGCTGATCACATCAACAATACGAGGCGGCACAGTGCCCTGCCCTTGGTATTTAAATGGCACTATGCCAATGGGACGGGCGGTGTCAATTCCTTCGGTGATAACAATTTCTAGTGCTGCATGGGCGATGGTGGTGTGTACCAGTGCCAAACATAGCAATGCGGTTTTTAAAGTCGTTTTCAAGGTGGTTTTTAATAGCTGTTTCATCATCGCTTAAAGTTCCGGTCTTACCGTTAAATTAATATTTTTCAATTCTTCAAATACTGCCGGGTCTTTCGAGATCGGCAGTTTTCCTGTTTTTAATATCGCATTTTGTGCTGCACTACACAGGTTCCTATCACCATCGAGGATCTTGACACTGGTAGCTAGACCGTTGAAGGCCAATTTAATGTTCAAACGACAGGATTTTCCTTTCATTGTTTCATCAACAATCAAATTCTGTTGCACCCGCTGTTGGATCAAGGCTTTGTATTTAGCTACTTCTCCCATCACTTGTTGTTTCTTGGCGGCATTGCGCTGGGCTTGCTCTTCTGCCATTTGTTGTTGCAGTGCTCTTTCTTGCTCAGCACGTTCGCGTTCGGCTTTTTCTTTACGCGCTTTGGCTTCTCTGGCTAATTTTTCTTTACGTAAACGAGTATCTCTGGCCTTTTTGGCATCTGCTTCTTCTTTTTTACGTTTCGCTCGGGTATCCGCCAGGGCTTTGTCAGCAATGTCTTTTTCTTGCAGCTTTTTCTTTGCTAGCTCTTCGGCTTTTTTCGCTTTGGCGATATCACGTTTTTCTTTTTCTCTGGCTTTTTTCGCTGCGGCATCGGCTTTGCGTTTAGTGGCCTGGGATTTTTTGGTCTGCTTGTTGAGATTTTCTAAGCGTTTTTGTTCATTTGAGGCGTTTCTTTGGGCTTTTTTGGCACGGGCTTCGAGATCGGCAACCCGTTTTTCTTCAACCCGTTGCTTGCGTTTTTTTTCGTTTTGAATTTGTTTAACTTGTTGCGCTAGCTTGTTTTTGTCGACAGCAATAGACGAAATAGGCTCAACTTGGATCACTTGAGGTTTGGGTTTCTCGGCGGCTTTAAAACTAACACTGGCGATCAGGACAACACCAACAAAGATGTGCAGGCCGAAAGATTTGAAAATGGCAAAAGTGAAGTTAGTCGTTGGCACTAGTTAGTCTCTGTTTTCATCAAATTTATTTGTCATCAGGGTTATCAGTCATCAGTCCCACCGATTGGGCACCCGCTTTGTTAAGCACCACCATCAGATCAATAATACTTTTATAAGGAACGTTACCGTCACCGTTGACCATTATAGGGGTTTCAGGCTCTACGGTTAAGTGTGCTGCGACCAGCGTCATCACATCCTCAAGCGACAATGAATCTTCTTTGTTGTCGCCCACCGTCAAATAGTAGCTGCCATCGGCTTTTACCGAAGCAACCAACGGTGGTTTGGTGTCTTTAGACAAGGGCTTGGCATCTGCTTTAGGCAGGTCGACTTTAACTCCTTGAGTCACTAACGGTGCGGTGATCATAAAGATAATCAACAACACTAACATCACATCGATGTAGGGAACTACGTTAATTTCCGCAACAGGGCGACGGCGTTTTCTGACGTACATCACTCACCCTATACTGTTTTATTCGCACCAGCTGCCGACATGCTGGCAGCTTGACGCTGAAGGATATTAGAGAATTCTTCCATAAAGTTGCCGTAGCTGTTTTCTAGCCGTTCAACTTTATGAGAAAAGCGGTTATAGGCGATCACAGCTGGTATTGCTGCAAATAACCCCATCGCCGTAGCAATCAACGCCTCAGCGATACCCGGTGCCACCATAGCTAAAGTCGCTTGCTGCACTTGTCCGAGGGCAATAAATGAATTCATGATGCCCCACACAGTGCCGAACAAACCGATGTAAGGGCTGATAGAGCCAACCGTGGCCAAAAATGGCAAATTATTTTCAAGCACTTCAATTTCACGAGATAGCGCCACCCGCATAGAGCGATGGGTACCTTCGAGGATCACATCAGGAGTGCCGATATGATGGTTACGTAAACGGGAGAACTCTTTAAAGCCCGATTTAAACAGCGCTTCGAGGCCGGTTTGTGTTGCCGTTCTGGCGGCCACTTCGTTATAGAGTTTGGCTAGGTCGATGCCAGACCAAAAGCGGTCTTCAAATTTTTTCGCTTGTTCTTCGGCGTTGCCAAGTACTTTCATGCGTTGAAAGATCATCGCCCAGGAGGTGATTGACATGCCCAGCAGGGTCAGCATCACGGCCTGAACCAATATGCTGGCCTGTAAAAATAAGTCAAAGAAAGATAATTCAGCGGACAACTTCAAGTACCTCAATAATATTTAGCGGAATGGGGATTGGTTTCATTTTTTGGTTATCAATACAAGCCACTTTAAATTGCGCCGTACAAATGGTCTGTTCAGCCAGATTATCAATGCCATGCGCCAAGCCATCAGCTAAAGTTAGCGTTTGCTGAAAAATCAAACTGGCTTTTTTCAGCTGAGAAATTCGGCTGGTGATGGTCAATAGCTGGTTAAATTTAGCTGCCCGACGATTGTCCATTTCAACATGACGAACCACAAAAGCAATATTTTGCGCCAGCAATTGCGCCTGATCGACACCTAATTCTCTGAACCATTCGGTTCTGGCTCGTTCAAAAAATTTCAGGTAGTTGGCATAATAAACAATACCTCCAGCATCGGTATCTTCATAATATACCCGGACCTGAAAGCTGAATTCAGCACGACTCACAACCACCCCCATTAATTCGAATTGCTATGGTAGCTTAATTGTGTCGAGACTCAATGTTTTATCTGCATATTTTCGTTAAATTTTATTTCTGACAGCGCTGTTTTAGCCTTGGCTGAGGCTAATAATTGCGCGGTTTTTAGCCAGTTTTGGTGTTTTTTTAACACCAACAATAGATGAAATTAAACCCATTAGATTTTCTTATCCAAATTATTAATTTAATTCATTTGCCGGGAACCAAATATGGTATTACACTGAGGTTATCTGAACAATTGCACTGCTGCACAGTCGCAAACGAAATATCAGTTGGGAATTGAAATTTCGAGATCAGATAATGAGAGGTCGTTTTGTTAGATTTTCGACCTTTCTCAACTTCCCGGGCGTTACGGCCCTTAAACTTGTTTTTTGGCCCGCTCATTTGAGCGGGCTTTTTTATCGGCGAAAATCATCGGCTATTGCTTTTTTAGTTAAGGCACTACTTTAACGCTGCTGCACAGTCGATGGGCTTTTCAAGGCATTTGGAGCGCTTGATTCAAAAATCAAAAGCATTATTTACCACGGAGACACGGAGGCGCGGAGAAAAGCAAAACAAAAAACTTAAAACCCTATTTTGTGCTCTTGACCTGCTTTTGACCTGCTTTTGACCTTCTCCGTATCTCCGTGGTCCAGTGCTTTTGCTTTTAAAAAGAACAAAGCGCTCCAGATAACCTGAAAAGCCCATCAAGCCTTATAACAAGTACAACGACCCAAACCAACCCCTACTCCTGGGGATTATAATCAAACCCCAAATGCTGATAAGCCCGCTGGGTGGCGATGCGTCCGCGCGGGGTGCGCTGGACAAAGCCTTGTTGGATTAAGAAAGGTTCGATGACATCTTCTATAGTATCGCGTTCTTCACCGATTGCGGCGGCGAGGTTATCGAGGCCGACTGGACCACCCATGAATTTTTCGATGATGGCAGTCAATAGCTTCTGATCCATGAAATCAAATCCGGCTTTATCGACATTCACCATGTCTAGCGCCTTTTCTGCAATACCTTCATCTACCTGACCATTGTTTTTAACTTGGGCATAATCTCTGACTCGTCTTAACAAACGATTGGCAATTCGTGGGGTGCCTCTTGAGCGTCGAGCGATTTCGGTGGCACTGTCGTGATCAAGGCTGAGGTTTAAATAATGGGCTGAGCGACCAACAATATTGGCCAAATCGGCGACTTTATAAAACTCCAACCGCTGTACAATCCCAAAACGATCTCTTAAAGGTGAAGTCAATGCCCCTGCTCTGGTGGTGGCACCAACCAAGGTAAACGGCGGTAAATCCAGTTTAATTGAGCGGGCAGCCGGACCTTCACCGATCATGATATCGAGCTGATAATCTTCCATCGCCGGATAAAGTATTTCTTCGACCACAGGGCTTAAACGATGGATTTCGTCGATAAACAATACGTCGTTTTCGTCTAGGTTAGTCAGCAAAGCCGCCAAGTCACCGGCTTTTTCAAGCACCGGGCCTGAGGTGGTTTTTAGATTCACCCCTAGCTCATTGGCGACGATGTTAGCCAAGGTGGTTTTACCCAAACCCGGTGGGCCAAAAATCAATAGATGATCTAAAGGCTCGCCGCGCATTTTGGCCGCTTCGATGAAAATTTCCATCTGCTCACGAACATGATCCTGACCTTCATAGTCGGCCAGTAATTTGGGGCGAATAGCCCGATCTATCGTTTCATCTTCGGCGCTCGCAGTGGCTTGGATCAGCCGATCAGCTTCTATCATTTTCGACTACCTGCTTATTTACAACATCGCCTTCAAGGCTTGTTTAATCATTTCTTCACTGCTGTGTGACTCAACATAAACTTTGTTCACCGATTTAGTTGCCTGAATATGAGTATATCCCAGTGCAATCAAAGCACTGACCGCATCATCAAAAGCACTAACCGGCATTTCAAAAGGCACATCAATCACATTGGCGGCAGTGGCTGCTGGCATCGTTTCAACACCCCAGTCTTTGAGTCGGTCTTTGAGTTCGATGATCAAGCGTTCAGCGGTTTTCTTGCCGACACCGGGTAGTTTTACCAAGGTGGTGGCATCTTCGTTTAATACACAACGCACAAACTGCTCTGCCGACATGCCGGATAATACCGTTAATGCCATTTTGGGACCGACGCCATTGGTTTTAATCAATTGTTTAAACAGTAATCGCTCAGTCTTGCTGGCAAAACCGTATAACAGCTGAGCGTCTTCACGCACCACAAAATGAATAAATACCGAGGTGGCAACGCCCACTTCTGGCAGTTGATAAAAACTGGTCAGTGGCATTTGCACTTCGTAGCAGACGCCATTGACGTCAAGCAACAATTCCGGTGCTGACTTTTCTTCGATAATGCCTTTTAATTTTCCAATCATGACTTTTTCTTTAACTCGTTGTCCGTTATTAGTAGTTAATTAGTAACTATGCAGCTTGTGGATAATTCATGGTAGGAGGGGCGTCCCGCCGCGATAAATGGCGCAGCCATTTCAAAAAATGTTGCACCTTCGGCACAAATCGCGCCGAGACGGCCCTCCTACCCTGTTTGGTACCACTCACCCACAGAGTCAACAATTACGCTGAATGATTATGTTAATTAAGGCTAACGCAATCGACCCCGCACCACTTTTTTCACTTGTCCCGCCATCGCCAATAAACTTTGGTGAGAATGGGCATGACACATAGCAACCGCCAGTGCATCAGCGGCATCAGCCTGAGGTGTACCGGGCAGCTTCAATAGGGTTTTAACCATCAACTGCACCTGCTTTTTATCCGCAGCGCCGGTACCTACCACCGCTTGTTTGACTTGTCTGGCAGAGTATTCTGCGACGGGTAATTGATTCGTCGTTGCCGCAACAATAGCCGCACCACGAGCTTGACCGAGCTTTAATGCTGAATCAGGATTACGCGCCATAAACACTTGTTCGATAGCAAATAATTGCGGTTCAAATTGACGAATGACTTCACTGACACCAGCAAAAATGATTTGCAACTTCTCTGGTAAGGTGTCGGCAGTGACGCGAATACAGCCACTACCGAGGTAGGATAATTTATTACCCTGTTGCGCTATCACGCCGTAGCCGGTTAGCCGAGAACCAGGGTCGATACCAAGTATAATGGTCATTCCATTTCAGCTAAAATGTCATCGCTGATGTCGGCGTTACTGAACACTTCTTGGGTATCATCAAGCTCTTCAAGGGTATCCACCAAACGCATAAATTTGGCCGCCTGTTTGGCATCCAATTCAGCTTTGGTTGACGGCACCATAGTGACTTCAGCCTCAACCGCAGTCAAACCAGCAGCGCTAAGGGCATCATTAACCGTATCGAAGTCTTCCGGCAAAGTGTAAACATCCAAAGAACCATCGTCGTTAGTGATCACATCTTCTGCGCCAGCTTCCAATGCCGCTTCCATTACTTGGTCTTCATCAGTACCGGGCTCAAAGCTGATCACCCCCTTTTTATCAAACAGATAAGACACCGAACCATCAGTGCCGAGGTTACCACCAGATTTAACAAAGGCATGACGCACACCGCTAACCGTACGGTTGCGGTTGTCCGTCATACATTCAACGATCACAGCAGCGCCACCCGGGCCATAGCCTTCGTAGCGCACATCTTCAACAATTTGACCATCCAATTCACCAGCACCCCGTTTGACGTTGCGGTCAATGGTGTCGCGGGTCATATTCGCTGCCAACGCTTTATCAACGGCAATGCGCAAACGTGGATTGGCATCAACATCCGAGCCGCCTTCACGGGCCGCTACGGTCAGCTCACGAATGACTTTAGTGAATATTTTGCCACGCTTGGCGTCCTGAGCCGCCTTGCGATGTTTGATGTTTGCCCATTTACTGTGACCTGCCATCGTTTAACTCCAAATTGTCAGTTTATGTGGGCGGTGCATTTATGCCCGCTTGCGTATCGAAGCCATAAAACAAGCGGGGATAAATCCTCCGCCTACTCTTCTACTGCGACAGCCACACCCAACTCAGCCAGTGCTGCTGAATTGGCAATGCCCGGGGCATCGGTCAGCAAACAGGCAGCAGTTGTGGTCTTAGGAAAGGCCATCACTTCACGAATCGAAGTCGCGCCGGTCATCAACATCACCAAACGGTCTAAACCAAAGGCCAAACCAGCATGTGGTGGCGCACCAAATTGTAGTGCTTCAAGCAAGAAGCCGAATTTTTCTTGCGCTTCTTCATCGCTAATGCCAAGAATTCTAAACGCAGCAGCCTGCATCTCCTCTTGGTGAATACGTACCGAACCACCACCTAATTCAACCCCATTAAGTACCATGTCATAAGCATTCGACAGCGTATCTAGTGGTGCTTTTTCTAGTGCTTCTGGAGTGGCATTTAATGGTGCGGTGAACGGGTGATGTAAAGCGGTGATGCCGTTGTTGGTTTCTTCAAACATTGGGAAGTCAACAACCCATAGGGGTTTCCACTCGTCGCTGTTCAACGCTAAATCTTCACCAATCTTCAAGCGTAATGCACCTAAAGCTTCACTGACCACAGTTTCACTGTCTGAGCCGAAGAATAACATGTCGCCTGATTGCGCATTTACGCGCTCAAGAATGGCTTCGGCTTTGTCTGCGTCGAGGAATTTAACGATAGGTGATTGCAAACCTTCGATGCCTGCGCTGCGATCATTCACTTTAATGTACGCCAGCCCTTTAGCACCGTAGATGCTGACATATTTACCATAGGCATCAATGTTTTTACGCGAGAATTTAGTCGCGCCGCCTGGGACTTTAATCACTGCTACACGACCTTTTGGATCGTTAGCTGGACCTGAGAACACTTTAAAATCAACATCTTTAAGAATATCAGCCACATCCACCAGCTCAAGCGGGTTACGCAAATCTGGTTTGTCTGAGCCAAAACGCGCCATCGCTTCTGAATAAGCCATGGTCGGGAATACGCCTAAATCAACATCGAGCAAGTCTTTGAACATTTTGCTGATCATGCCTTCGGTGATGTCCATGACGTCACGGGCAGACATGAAAGAGGTTTCGATATCTATCTGGGTAAATTCAGGTTGACGATCAGCCCGTAAATCTTCATCACGGAAGCATTTAACGATTTGATAGTAACGGTCCATACCCGACATCATCAACAGTTGTTTGAATAACTGCGGTGATTGCGGTAAAGCAAAAAAGTTTCCTTTGTGAGTACGGCTAGGCACCAAATAATCACGGGCACCTTCTGGTGTCGCTTTGGTCAAAATGGGTGTTTCAATATCCAAAAAACCTTGGTTTTCAAGATAGCTGCGCACTGTGCTGGTGACTTTGGCACGGAACTTCAAACGGTCGCTCATCACTGGGCGACGCAAGTCAAGATAACGATATTTAAGTCGTTGCTCTTCGCTGTTGTTTTGGTTGAAGTCTAACGGCAATGGCGCTGAGCGATTGAGGATGGTAATACTTTTGCCAAGAATTTCGATGCCGCCAGTGGTCATTTCACGATTGATCTGACCTTCTGGACGACCTCGAACCAGACCTTTGATAGAGATACAAAATTCGTTACGCAGGCTGTTCGCCAGTTCAAAGCTTTCTTTGCGATCCGGGTCGAAAACCACCTGAACAATACCTTCACGATCACGTAAATCAATGAAGATCACCCCACCCAAATCTCGGCGACGGTTGACCCAACCGTTAAGTTCAATTTCTTGGTCAATCTTCGCTTCGTCTACCTGACCACAATAAAGGCTGCGCATGTCATATTCCCGTCTGCTCGTTGGCAGTTAACTCAATAAAAATGACGGCTAATTATATAGAAAAGCGCTCTAAAGTCACGTGGTTTTCGTTGCAGTTAAGGTAAGTGTTGGAGCGAGGAAATGATCGCAGTCAACGCCCGGTGATCGGTTGAAAACCCGGCGTTGAGCGCAATTATTGCAGTTAATAATTAAACCATTGGGGTGGCCTTTTTAATTGGACCGAGCAGCTCTTTTTCCAGCTTTTTCATCAACACTTTCATTTCTTTGGCTTTTGCTTCAATTGCCGTAGCATCCCGGTTACCCATAGGTCCACCTTCATACGCTGTGGGAAAGTCGTTGTAGACCACCAGATTATTTTGCTCGTTAATGTCTTCGTTCAAATTATACAATTCGTATTGATTTTTCAGCTTTCTATTATTGAGATCAAAATAACGCACCAATTTCCAGCCATGTTTATCAACCACACAATGCACATAACAAGGTTGTGTCACGGGTCCCTCGGCCAAATTTTCCGCTTCCCCCGGATAGCGGTTATGCTCGTTCTTTCTGAGTTTATCCACCGCCCCGCAATACACTTCAAAAGGCGTGATTTCACCGTCTTCGAATTGTGCCTCGCTCGCTGCCACATCTAAAGGTTCAGTGATGGTATCGTAATTAATGAACAGCACCCCTTCGCGATCATCTATGGCAGCCGGGTTGTTATCTCTGATCAGTGCACTCAAGTCGGTGCCTACAGGCCACTGCAAGTTATTATAACTCAAGCCCCGCTCCATTTTAGTAAACTCCTTTTTGAGGTTAATACCAGCAAGGCCGAGAATGGTTGGCAGGATATCAACATGACTGGTCGGTTGCTCTATTTGTCTCAAGTCATAACCACTGTGATCACTTTGTACATCATATTTTTTAGGGAATCGAACCACCATCGGCACATGAAGAATATCATCATAACCGGTGCACCATTTTTCTGTCATCATATGATGCGCACCTGCGTACTCACCGTGGTCAGGGCAAAAAATAACAATGGTATTTTCAGCTTGACCGGATTCTTCCAAAGCATCCAACACTGATTTGATATGTTGGTCAACTTCACTCAATAGGTAACAGCGATTCTCGCTCAACTAAAACGGAACGTAATTTGGTACCTCATTCACCTGTTGACAATCGGTTTCGGACACAAGGAAATCCAAATCAGACACGCGTTATTTTTGTTTCAGGTAGGCACGATCCTACATAATTAAACGCATAGGGGGGTAAACATCTCACCTAGATTCGGTTAACTATCGTCTAACGTAAATTCCTTATGTTTCGGATCCAAGCACCAAGCAAACAGCCAGTACCAATCTGGAATAATAAACATATTCGTGATTTGCCGGATATGCTCCCATAAATTTCGCTTCGAGCCATACATCTTTCGACACAGCTGGTAGGCTTCGTCGCACAACTCCAGTATCTGGTGTAAGAAAAATGCCAACAGCGTTGATAGGTACATGTTCTGAGACAGATATTTTTTGCCATGTCCGAAATTATGTTCTATTTTGTAGCCCTGATTCTTTAAGGTATTAAAGCATTCATTTTCGATTTTCCAGCGACACCGCCCAGCTCGGATCAGTCGCCAGACGTTTGATCGGGTCACTTCAAGATCGGTTACCCAACTATTTCGGTAGACTCTACCCGTTTCAATATTAACATCTTCGTATTCAAGAAAATTGACTTCTGGTGCCGTTGACTGCCCTGACAAGGGCACCCCGTTACGCCAGCGATAGCGATGCAAATGTCCCTTGTCAGTATGTTCAATCCAAGGCCAGTCATCGGTGTAGTCCGCTAGCCACGTCATTAAATACGTATGGTCGCCGGGCTTGCAGGTGAAAATGTAGTGCATGTTCAACGACAGCGTGTGCTTGATGATCGTGCTGTCACTAAATAAACCATCGCCGCCTATCAGCAAGGGTAAACGCGGGTGATCTTCTCTGAGTTTGGTGAGAAAGCGTTGTGTTGCCTTGTGTTCACAGTCTTGCTTCTTGTCCCCATCGGTATTCAGGATCGGCTCCGGCATCAGCGGAATAACTTGACGAGATTCGGGATGCATCACCGCGCCTTGCAAAACTTGATGCTGATAAGTCGTTACGTCGCCATGTACCTTAGTTAAACAACATTCACACTGAATTTTTTTTGAACTGTGGTATTGGCTGCCGTCAATCGCGACATAGAAAAGACCGCTCAGACTCAGTGGTAAGCGGAATTTGTCCAACTGCTTATCCTGCCGCAGTTGCTCGAATAATGTGTTGAATGTCGAACGATACTGCTCGCTATCAATTTCATCAAGGATATCCCTTGTCTGGGTTTCTTGCGGTAACTCAGTGGCATTGAATAAGTACGACAGGTTGTTATCATTCAACCCAGCCTCCAGTTGTTGCTGAAATTGGAGCCAAGAGGGCTGCTGAAAAAACATGCAGGCTAAGGCCGCCATCATCACGTCGTGTTGTTTATACGTACAATGAGATTGTCGCCGATTATCAGGAATGAGGCGAAATTCATGACTAATTTTCGCGATGAGGCTGGTCAAATTCAGGTTTTTCTTAATTTTAAAGTCAGGTTGATAATTTTCGATTCTTGGTCTTAATTTCATGATTCCATTACCAATATAATAATTATGCGCATTATATACTGGCACTATCTGTCGTGCAGACATTAATTTGAGATTTTTTCAAAAAAATTCTTGCTCGTTTGCGGGAGAGGTTTATTTTTAGTGCCGCTACAGCCCTTGAATATAGGGCTTCTCAGGGAGACCGAGATCTGCTGAATAGGTAAGCGTAGTATTGCATGAAAGATTTGCTCGCCAGTTCAGTATCTTCCGTCATCGCTATAGGTAGACCGGTCGCGTTAGGCTTGAGGCATAATTTAACCGCCCTGCTCAATTTGTCCTCTCTGCTGTCAAATTTTTGTTCTTCGAGAGAACCCAATACAGGCCCGGCCAGCAAACTCAACCCCATTTTATAGCTGTAGTCAAACTGACAATCGGGTTTGTTATTGGTAAGAATATCCTCTGACCAGGAGGGAGCAACTTGGGCATTATTTTGCTCAAGGCCAAGCGAATTGAGGGTAAACTTCATGGTACCAGTGATCGACGCATTGCTTTTTTTGCCTTGTTCGGGCACTTTTAAGGTATATCTTTTGTCATCAACCCTGTCATCACACACTTTACTCGGTAAACCCGGGTAGCTGGCAATATCATGAGGATTGGCAAAAGAACAGACAGCAAACCAAGGCGTTGTCGTTTCTGCTGGCCCGTCAGTACCATCATCCTTCGCATTGTGTTGAGCATGAGCAATATTATAAGGTTGGCCCAATCCCTGACGACGCAAGAAGCTGGTGGTTAAATCACGGAACTGATAATCCCGGTAAAAACCGAGGTTATTTGGCAAATATCCGTGCGGATCCGGGTAGCTTAATTCCCAATCAGCAAAACCATATTCCTCTAGGCTAGTGGTTTTTTCGCCAGAGATATGCCACTTGCCCATGTAAAACGAATTATAACCCCCCGAACGCATGTAACTACCAATAGTCGGCATGGCTTGAGGGTTTAGCCACGGGAAGTTATCATCCGTGCCACTTTTGAATATGCCATCAGTTTGGGTTGAATCGGTTTGGGTGCCGTATTGGCCAGAGAAAATCGCCGTCCGGCTGGGCACACAGGCTGATGTGGCAATGCGATGGTTTTTAAGCACAACCGCATTATTACGCAGGGCGGTAAAGCCCGGATAGTTTTCGGTATAGGCATTTTTATCGTCTTCGTCCATCGGTTTGAAGCCGAGAATATCGCTAATGCCTTTATTGAAGCCACCTTCTGTGTATCGTGGATAATGCATTTGGTCAACCATGATCATCAGGATATTCGGGCGTTCATTGCCAAGCGTAATGTTGCTGTGTTTAGTCATGTTATTATCTCTACTATTTGTTTCTGTTAGGATTTAATAAAAATGAAAGCGAATAATGCGCTGCAAGTAGATGAAACGATTGCACCAAGACTGTTGCCTGTTGGTGACTAGATCAGTTAAAATTCCCTGCATAATAACCTACAACTACTTGCAAATAATTTGACCCATAATCAATTTAATCTGTCTGGTGTGCAAGCTCATCTGTCCCCTAGCCACTCAAAAGCGCTTTTCGCTGACGCAATTTATCAACCAAACACCATCGAAGGTATGCAATTTCCGCAAACCCCAAAGCATTTTTTCAAACAGTTGAAAAAGGTCGATATTGCAGAACTATCCAGTAGCGAAATCGGTCGCAACCGCCGTTATTTGCAGCTCCAGCCAGGCAAACTTCAAGGCAGTTTGTCTGAAATATATCTGGATGGGGTGATACTCATTCGTGAACAACTCAGCACGGAGGTACAAATAGAAGCCGCCCCACCAGCCAATTTTGTGCCATTGGCCACCTTGTTTAGCAGTGCATCAGCGATGCGCTTTTGTGGCAAGCAATTTAAAGACAATAGTTTGCTGCAAGCAACAGGCAGCGAATGGAACTTGCGCACCAGCGAATCACTTGATTATATCGGCAGTATTTTGGATAAAACCCTGCTGGCTAAACATACCGAAATCCTCACCGGACGCCCAGCTTCACCCCAATGGTTTATCAGTCAGGCCAGCTCGGTACACCCCAAAGCGTTGGCCTATTACAAAAGCGGCTTAAACAAAGTTCTGTTACAGCTGAGCAAACAACCTGAATTGTTACATAACCCTGATATACGTCGCTTATTCAGTGCACAACTTTTTCAGCTGGCCATTGATTTGCTCAGTTCAACGCAACAAAATCAACAGCCGTTAACCCCATACAACCGACGGCTATCAGGGGTACGAAAGGTGATTGACTATCTCAAGGTCCATGCCAGTTATTTGCCAACTATTCCCGAGTTATGCACAGTGGCGCAATTAAGAGAACGCAGCTTGGAGTATGGATTCAAGGAGCAACTCGGCGTCACCCCAGTGCGCTACCTTAAACTGGTTCGACTCAACGGGGTAAAACGCGACTTGAAGATAGCCAACCCGGCAACCACTCGGATCGTCGACATTGCGCTGCGCTGGGGTTTTGTTGAATTAGGGCGTTTTGCTGGGGAGTATTCTCGGTTGTTTGGCGAATTGCCTTCTGAGACGTTACGGCGGGGGTGATGGCAATTAACCGCCAAACAAAAAAATCTTGATTGACAGCAATGAGATGACCTATCAAAATGGTAGGTATCAAAGTAACAGGTGACCAATGAGCGAGAATAAAGCCTTAGGTGTTGACGAATTACCTTTAACAGAAAAAACAGCTCGAAAAATCATTAATGATTTGGCTGAAAACCACACCCAAAGAATCAAGTGGAGTAAACGCTCAGTATTTAGAGAAGGACCTTATTTAGAACCTAATGGGCATTGGAAATTTAATTTAAAAGGCATGGCAGCAGGTAAAATTATTGAGCTTGTCGTTGCACTCAAGAATCATCACGACAATCCAAGCTCAATCTTAGTGACAATTTGGATGGAATAGGAAGACAATTATGTATCACTACACCGAATGCGGTTTACCCAATATTTATCTAAAAAATGGCTTTATCATTGAAGAAATTGATGGTGAAGAATATAGCAGTATCGATGACATGAATGGATTACATAGCGCTATCGCGCAAGCTATTGTTGATAATAATGCACCACTTACACACCAGCAATTCAGATTTCTTCGTATTGAACTAAATGTTTCCCAAAAAGTGCTGGGGGTTCGATTTGGTGTATCAGAGCAAACCATTGCTCGTTATGAGAAAAATGAATCATCTATTCCCAGAACGACAGATGCAGCATTAAGATCTTTGTATATGGAAAGTTTGGAAAAAAATAACCCCGTGAGCTATTTTCTCGACTTGCTGTCGGATGCAGAAGCGAAAGAAGCGGCAATAAAAATCCTGTTGGAAGAAGTTGACCAGCATTGGGCAGTAGCGGCATAGCTAATACAAAAAATTGGCTCCAATCAAATAGGGTTGCATTTCATTATCTGAAAAACGCGATGGTCCGACACTTCGGTGAATTCGCGTCTACGGCGCATCTGCTCTGCCGTAGACGAGGTTTCAACCTCGTGAATGTTGAGGGAAATTGTAACCTTAATTTGCTCCATATGGTCGGAGCCAAAAAATTGATTGCACCAAACATTCACTCCCCAATCAAAAAAGCCTCACCACTATCGAGCCACTGGGGATACTGAGTCATCACTTTAGAGAATAAGGCACTTTGCAGATGTCCGTTAAGCCAGTTTTGCAGCTTAGGGTAAGGTGCCTGTACATACCATTTGCGGTCAACCCGAGCAAACTGGCGGATATTCGGCAGCAGCGCATAATCAGCCAAGCTGGGTTTGTCGCCCATTAGGCATTGATGGGCGGTTAAACGTTGTTCTAGCTCGCCAATAAAAGCTTCGCATTGCTGGCGGTATTCGATTTCATCTGGGTCATGGTAGCGGGCAGCACATTTGTACTTTTTCAGTTTATTTCTGAAATCTGTATCACTGGTGTGAATAAGCGCCAGCATCGCAGGTAACGCTTTTGGGTCATCGCTATACAACAAGTTGTGGGGATCAGTTTTACCTAACGCCCACAGCATGATATCTAGACTTTGCTCAATCACTTGCTCACCATTGAGCAGCTCCTGATCATTAATAACCTCCTGATCACTAATAACCAGCACAGGCACCGAGCCTTTTGGTGATGCTGCTAGCAGTTCGGCAGGTTTATGCTTAAGTACAATGTCGCGTAACATCACCGGTTGCTTGGCTAGCAATACCGCCATTCGAGCCCGCATGGCCCAAGGGCAGTGGCGCAAAGAATACATTACCGGGTACTGGGGATCTGCTGTCATCAGTATTATAACCCTTGTGCATATTGCGCGTGAGTGGAGACGCTGATGAGTTCATTCAGCTGGGTTTGTGAGACTTGCTCGCCGTTTAACACCGATTCAAAATGTTTGATCAACTGCACTTTATCTTGTTTGGCTTTTGACCCTGAGCCGATATCGGTTAAATCAATAAAAAAGCCATCGAATAAGTCTGAAAAGTCGTCTACCGCATCGAGATTTAAAAACTGCTCGTCATTATAAATGCTCGGATAACCGCCTTTTTGTTTATCAACCGCAAACGAAACGCCCTTTACATTAGTGATAGTGGTGGCTTTTTCACACTTGAGCATACAACCATCTTCAATCGATGGTTTTTTACAGCCTACGGTCTGCTGGAAAAAACACTGCCTGCTGACCATCATCAAAATCGGATGATAAATGCTGTAGTACAACTTGAAGTTTTCTGGACGTTTGATATTTTTGATTTGCTGACGATTGATTTCATTAGAAATAAACGCCCCTGAGCAGTTCAACGCTGCTTTGAAGGTCAACAAAGCATAAGAATTGGTGGTGTTTAAAAATGGCCCAGCAATCCAGTCAATGCCCAGTTCAAAGGCTTTATAGGCGATGCCAGTATTGTTACTGACAATCCGCTGCGGGCGCACCTGTTCAAGCACCCTCACCGCTTCAAGATAATCTTTGCCAATCAATACCGCTGGAAACCACGGGATTAACCTTGGATGACTGTTAAACAGCTTGATAAAGCGGTTATCACCTTTTTTATAGCTTTCGGGCAATTTAAAGTAAATATCGGCATCGGTGACATCGCACAGATGCAAATCTTTCTCATCACTGATCAGCAAGGATAAACGCGGTTTGTCGGTCAATTTGGCATGGCTGGTCAGCGGTGGCACTGCTACCGGGGCGATGACTTCAATTGAGTCATTGAGTAAAAACGCCAGCTGGTTTTTAACTGCCGTTAAGGCGCTGAAAGACAAATTCAAGTCAGTCTCAAGCTGTGCAAAACCAAAACGTTCAACGCGATATTGGCTGCTATCGATGTTTTTAAAGCGCTTCTCAAGCACCGCTTGGGTCAAGGTCGAGTTACCCGCAGTGGTTAATAGCTCTTGAGAATGAACCACAAAAGTTTGATCGTTACGGGTCACCGTCACGGCCAAAGGTTGATTGAGTTTACCTGAGAATTCAATCACTAAAGCAGGTTTATCGATACTCAGCGACTTCACTTTTTCTCTAAGCTCAGCACCTAAAGCATCTTTATCGGCGTGCAGGTTTTCGCTGACTTGTTGAATTTGGACCACTGATATCGCATTGCTTTTGTCTACGGCGTGTTTAACACTGTGGTCGCGGGGATTATCAATAAACATCGATTTGGTCAGGTTTCCCTTAAAAAAGGAGTTGGTCAAATCACGATTAAAGACTTTATACAGGTTGCCATCATCTTGCTGTAATTGACCGGTTTCGACAAACCGATTAATTTGCTTGCGCCAGCTGTCGACCACGGTATAAACATAATGTGCCCCTTTAATTCGGCCCTCGATTTTTAACGAATCAACGCCAGCTTCCACCAGCTCGGGTAAATCAAACCAAGCGGTATTGTCTTTTAAATTCAGCGGAAACTTGTTACCCGCTGCGGTGATTTCATATTCATCACGACACGCCTGACTACAACGCCCCCGATTACCTGAGTTACCGACACTAACCGAACTTGAATAGCACTGTCCAGAAAACGCAATACATAAAGAGCCGTGTACAAACACTTCTGTCAGCACCTCTTGCTGATGAGCAACGCCGGTTAAGGTTTTGATTTCGCCAAGGTTTAATTCTCGTGATAAGTTAACCCTTGATGCCCCTATTTTACTCAAGAAGTGAATTTGGCCTTCGTTATGGGTGGTTAACTGAGTCGAAGCATGAATATCAAGGGTAGGAAAATGTCGCTTGACCAGCTCAAATACACCTAAATCTTGCACGATAATGCCGTCGATACGGGCATTAACCAGCTTGTTGAGCAGCTTTATCAGCGCCCCGATTTCGTGTTCTAAGATCACCACATTGAGGGTTAAAAACACCTGACACTCATATTGTCGTGCCAGTCGTAATACCCCGGTTAATTCATCAAATGACAGATTGGTCGCCCGGTTTCGGGCATTAAAACCCGCCAAACCACAATAAACCGCATTAGCGCCGGCAATTATCGCGGCTTTAATGGCGTCAACATCGCCACCGGGGGCCAATAATTCAATTTTTCTGCTCATTACACTGCAACCTGTTTTAGGCGATCAATTTTAAGGGAGGCATTCTACCTGCATCTGGGGGATATGGCGACTGGAAATGTATCGCGGCGTAGGGTAGGAGCGAGCTCCAGCTCGCGATGGCATCGCCACCAGCCCCTTTTGTCAAACTAACCAATTATTCATACAAACCTAACAATGCAAGTAAAAGGATAATTAGGCCAGAGGTTAACTTTATCTTTTCTTTTTACGCGACATGACGAGTGAGTTGTAATAATTTGGCTTGAGTTGATTCCAAAATTGAGTCTCTTAAAAAAGAACTCGCATCGATTATCTCAATGCCAATAAGTTCGCCTTTATCATTCAATTCAGCGGTAACATTTGGGCTGATTTCAACACTATCCATTTCTGCCTCATCGGATATTGACAAGTGCAAAATATCTTCATTTTGGAAATAAGCTAATTTGGGTTCGTTCATTTTTTAAACCTTCCGCTTTTCACTCTGTATTTAACTTGCTGACGAGTGGTTGAATGAATGGTAATTGGTGTGATTGTGCTACCCTCATCGATTTCATGGGGGATCATTACCAAAATGCTTGAATCCTTGCCAATAACGACCCATCGGTCTGTTGATGTATCGTAATACCTTTCGCTACTATACCTTATTATCTCTTCAATATTTGCCAAATTAAAACCACGGAGTTTCACTCTGTATTTCAAATAATCTGTCCAAATAATTTTCATCACAATGCCTTATAGGTACTCGACACTAAAAACAACTGTCCATAAATGATACTCCACAACACCTACAGAAAATATAGGGCAATCACTTTTTATATTGGCGTTTGTTAAATTACACTTTTATTTGCATTGTTTGTAAGTTTTAGCGACCATATTCACTGGCAAACCTTGCCTTATGACCTTTAAGGTACTCTCGGTATTAAACATATCATCAGCATTGCCGCCAAGCGAACTGTATTCTACTGGATACATATTATGTGCTCCCTAAGTTCTGACGAGTGGTTGCGCTGTAATTTGTTCTATTTCATGAAATGTTGTATTTGTCAGCACCAGTACAGGTCTGGCTCTGAATTGATAAACACAAAATTGCGTCAACATTTATATCTGGCCAGCCCATTGCGCAAAGGTAGTGCCCTGTTTTGCTTGCTTTTCCTTGTATGCTTCAATGGCTTCGCGATTTTCCGCCAACCATTGTTTAGCCTGCGCTTCCCGGCTTAAAGCGGTTTCTAACGTATTTTGTTCATTGGTTACACTGGGTTCAAAAATGGCTTGTTGCATAATGTTTCTCCGTCTGAGCAGGTAGCGTATTTGCCTCAGCCTATTTGCCTCAGTATACGTGGTTAATGGACAAAAATCCTGCTCGAAGAATAAGCTAAATACCTGGAGCCAACCTCAAATCATACTTTTGCGCCAGTCTTTTTAGCCGGGTGATGACTGCTGCTTCTGGTATGTCCAATGCTTGTGAAGCCCTGTCAATATAGGTTTGAGTGATGGGTTCCTGGGGGTCTAGCCAAAACAATAATCTGACATCCGTTTCTTCTTCATTGATTTTGGCCAATGCCATCAAAGCAGCTTGTCGTACTCTGTGGTAAGGATGTTTCAGTAGTTTGGTACAAGGCAAAACCGCTTGCTGAGTCGGCGCATTCTCAATAGTCCATAAGATAAACTCAAGCGCCTCCCCATCAGCCATTGAACGGGTTAAGTATTCAATCAACTTATTCAGTTCGGTTGCTTCCGGTTGCCAAACCTGATTACCTTTATGACCTTCAGATAACTCCAATAAAGCCCAAGCTGCCGCATGTGCTGATGCTTTCGATTTATCAAGCATAGCCAGCAATGCATCCATTAAACCCACCACCATCTGCACCTTGCCACTAAACGCCACTTGTATAATTGTCAAAGCCGCTTCAATAGCCTTCGCCTCACTTTGCTGTAAATAGCTGACTTGTTGTTCCATCCATTGCTTGGAGACTAAATCTTCAGCCGATAATTGAGGTTCCAGAATATTGCCAATAAAGCTCCCCAACCCACTCCGAGGTTCACCATCAATCCGCATAAGTTCAGCAATTAAAGGCTCAATCAATGATTGCTGCCAATCTGAAACCGCCAGTTCTTTTGCGGCCTTATAAGCTATTGTTTTTCTAATAGAATCATAATCCTCAACTACCAAAATATTGATATATGCCGAAATAACTTGCATCGCCACGTCATAAGAAACATTGGGTTCATCGGCCAAACACAGCAAAGCCAATATGGCTCTGGGTCTTTGGATTTTTTCGCTTTGCTCGCCTTCAAGCGGGGTTAAAATCGCCAGTAAGGCTTTATCAACATCACTGTCATTACAACAGGCGATACACAGCCGTAACGCTTCTCGCCAGTTTTCGGTGACTGCTAGTTCCACGCCGCCATACTCACCCTTAGATTTAACCACTTGCCCAGCTAACGGTGCAATGCGCTCGGCCAGATAACTATCGCTATTATGACCAGGAAAGTGACCCTGAACTAACGCTAGTCCCGCGAGATATTCCTGAAAGGTTAAATGACGAAATTCATACACAGGTTGCATGTGACCATGATGACGCCGCTCGCCGACTTCCACTATCAGGCCAGTTCGGGCCTCCAATAGTGTCAAAAAAGCTTCCGGGCTGCGTTGCGCGACAGGACGAATATTAGGATAGTCGTTGCGTACTGCCTCGAATAATTCGATCAGCTCGTCTCGACGTAATTGCTGTACGCCTCGGCGGCACATTTCATAGGCGATATACTCCAGTTGCGGCAGTGCTTCGCGTGAATCCAGCGGTTCGTCTACTTCGGCACGCCAATTGAGCAACACATCAACGGCTTCCCGGTATAACTCATTACGCCGGGTGGGCAGTTTGCCCACTTTTGCTTTAAATTCTTTCCAACACCACGTCCGGCATTATGCAATCGTTGCTGTTCACGCTGTAATTCCAGCTTTTCTAGTAGTTCTTCTTTATTCACCTCAATGGTCATTCGCAGTGGTACATAAAGTTGGCGCAGCAAAATCTTTTGCATCGCCATCTCTTGATCGCCTTCGGGCAAACCGTTGAGATGAATAATGTCGCACTCCCTTAACATCGCCGCTTGATATTGCTTTAAAAAGTGCTGTTTATAACGCTCGTCACTTTGGCTCTGTTGAAGGGTTGGTTTGGTTGGTGGCTTTGCTAGGCCCTTGTTGTCCGCCGACCAAGGTTTTAACAATGTGATGGCTTGTGCTTTAGTGCCATTGTCACTGCCGAGCACACCACTGTCGTGGTCCGGAATAAACCGCCAACCATTGGTCTCGTCATAAACCGCTTTGCGCGGCCAATGACGCAAATTACCTTCGCCAGTACTAGTGTTGATTTCGATACAACCAGCGGCATAACCATGAGCACGTTCGATGGTTTGGCCATCAAACTGTTCAACACCAAACAGTGAATGACCTTGCCATTGATGCACCTCTTTGCCACCACCGATACTGAAACGGCGAGTTTCATTTTGATGCATATGACCAAACAGGTGAGTAGCAAAACGACCCGCCGGGTTCACCTCAGCATAAACCGACCCGCCAACCTTATCGCTGAGCCAGTTCGGGGGTTGATGAGTCATTAACAGGCAGGCATGATGTTGTTGGGTCCAGTTCGCCGCATCGCCATCGCAAACTTGATGCAATTGGCGAACATCCCACACCAGTTTTTGAAAATAATCGTCGCTGGTAAGCTGTAAAAATGTGGTATTGAGCCCGACTAAACCAATGCTCAAGCCATCTTTATGCCAGCTAACACTGAAATCTCCGGGCAACAAACCTTCCTCTATGGTCAATGACTGTCTTAATGGGGTGTTACGCCACCAGCGTTGATAATTAGCGAAGGCTTGGGTTATCACCTCGCGATATTCAGATTCAGGGTCTTGCCAAAACTCGGGCTGAATTTCTGGCTCATCATGCCAGCGGTTAAGGGTTCGCACAGCCGATGTTTTTTTCGGTCGCGTCAAGTCATGATTACCCGGCACCGCCAACAATACTGGCGTCGAACCCAACTTATTCAAATGCGACCAGAGTTGATCAAACAAATGATCCAGTTGCTCAAACTCAGCTTCATCGCCTCGCTGCACCAAATCACCAGTAAACAAAACCACATCCCACGGTCCACATTGTTGATGCAGTTCTGTCAGGTCAGCAAAAAAGGCATCACGAACGTTGGGCCACAGGTGCGCTTGAGTGTTCGTGCCTGGGTGTGTTCCAAGATGCAAATCAGTGAGGTGGAGCCAGTTAAATGCGGGCATGTTTGTCCTTTTTTATAAGTTATACTTTTATAAAAATATTGAATTTTAAATTAATATCATTTACTTTAACCGACTTTACTCATATCTGTAAATAACAGATCCAATCGACAAGAACTTGTATGAAGATAGTTATTTTGGCACCAATCAAACAGGGTAACAATTGATAATCAAAAAAACGTGATGGTCCGACATCTCGGTGAATTCGCGTCTACGGCGTACCAGCTCTGCCGTAGACGAGGTTTCAACCTCGTGAATGTTGATAATTTGAATGAAATTGTTTGGCAAGCAAATGATATGCTAATCGTTTTGGGCCTCAGTGGTAATCAGCACCCTTTGGCGTTGTTAGAGTCAATCGTCACTTCAAAGGGTGCGGCTTTTTACACATGCCCAGGCGAAATAACTTTTATAGCGCAACACATTGGCCACCGATTAACTGATAAGGCGTATGAGGTGAAATTTGACTTGCGAGCGAACAGAGAGCAAAACAAGTCCTTTGTAAGACCTTTGGATAACTTTGCCTTGGGTAGTCTTAATCTTTTAGGTTTAATATTAATGACCACCATAGAGGCTCACTGCACCCTCAAAAATGCCCAATTATATACCGCCTCAGCGGCTTACAAGAGCTTAACATCGTTCTACAGAGGTTTGCAAAATGCTACGCTGGTGAGTTAAATACAGTTACTGGTGTGCATTCGGCCCCGATGGACAGAGCGATGGAGAAAACTATGCTTTTAAAAAACGACCAAACAATTGCCCAACGTAAAGCCGATAATCTGCGCCGCCTATCTGATGCCTATACTGATGCGCTGAAAAAAAATACCGTACGAAAGGTGGTTACGCTAGGTAAACATAAAACAACGCCACAAACCTAACGCCTTCTTGCCCAAAACAACGCCTCGCTAAACCGCTGTTCCTGTTGATAATATTCCCGCCGTTTCGCCAAATACCCCTGATACTCCGACCTAGCCACATGCTGATATTTGTTCAATGATTGATCAATGCCTTTAAAGCTATCAGCAATCGCATAAGATGCATAGGTGCCCATGCGTAGGGCTTTGAAAATGCCAAGTGAGGATAGCGGATCATAGGTCAGTGCCGCATCGCCGACTGCCAGCCAGCCTGCTCCTGCCAGTTTGTCGAGGCATTGGCTGTGAGCCGCAATGACGGTGGGTGTTTCGTTGCTTGTTGGGTTTATTTGAGTCAGCTCAAAGCGTTGCTTAGTATGCGTCGTACCTTGCATCGTTTGCAGCCAAATATCACTTTTTTGACTGTGATCTTGATGGGCAATATCGGCATCGGTCATCAGTGCCATTACCATGCGATTGTCTGGCAACATCGCACTGTACCACCAGCCGCTTTGGTGACTTTCGACCATAGCACTGCTGTCAATTTTAGTGGCATCATCCAGTTCAAATAGACGAAAAAGCCCCACCAGTTGATCATCAAGCACTTTTTTTGCCCCTTGCGAGGCGGCAAAACTGGCTCGATGTCCGGTGGCGTCGACGACAAACTGACAGTGGATTTGTGCTTCATTAGACAAGGGCAAAATCCAACCGTCATCAGTTTGTTCAACCCCACGGTTAATCTTGCAATCATGAATAAATTCGATATCGCGCTGACGGGCTTGTGTCACTAGCCAATCATCAAAGGCGTTTCTGTTGAGGTGCCAGCCGTGGCCATAAGGAGAGGTGATAAATTCGTTGTGATGCAAGGTTTCACTGCCCCATGCGGCGCAGGTACCGTAGGCTGGCAAAAAGCCGCATTGATTAAAACTTTGCCATAAACCCAATTGCTGTAATTGCACCACTGTGTGCGGCGGTAAGGTTTCGCCAATTCTGCTGGTCGTTTTTGGCTCATCCCGGTTACGCTCAATAATCACTACAGATAAGCCCGGCATAACTTGTTTAAGTGAAATAGCGGTGGCGCAACCTGCCACACCACCGCCAATAATAACCACATCAAACCGCTGTTGAGTCATAGACTAAGCCGGGTCCTGTTTAACCGCTATCCATTGAGCAACAACACCTGCTGGTGCGGTCGACTTGCCGTTAGGTCCGGTAGGATGTGGCACAGTGCGAACAATAGAACCGACAATTGCCGGACGTTGCTCAACGCCATTAACCCACTCAGGAATTAAATATCCCCGATAGTCATAAACCCATTCGGCACCACCGATAATGCCAGTGCCCTGGAACCTTACATCAAAAGGATTGCCGTAGTTGATTGACCCTTTGAGTTTAAGTTGCCAGCCTGTGCCATAAATTTTACCGTCGAAAGTTTGCATCGGCGCGGCTTTAATTTCAATATTACCTCGGCCAAATTCCAGTGAGTCAAAATCAGCGTTAATATCTGGATCGCTTAAAAAACTGCGGTAAGTCCAAGTGCCGAGCAAAATCTCTGGCACACCCAAGTGACTGTCATTATGTATAGAACTCATGATTCATGTCCTCGTTTTGACAGGCTGAGTTTTTTATCTGCTGTCAATTTTGCGGTCTGGTCGTTGGTTTGACCTAAAATCCGATCACCTGGCGCAACTGGCTCGCCAACGGCACTGTTATTACGTTCAACCTGATGATAATTAAGCCTGCCTTTATCATGCTTGATGAACCCCATATCTTTCCACGCCTCTACCATTTGTAAATCACCAGCATAGTTGGTCGCAATACCCGAAGACCAATAAACTTGGCTACCATTGGCTAAGTTCACCACCAGCGGACGATGAGCTGGCCACCAAGGAATGTTATAGGCAATATCCTCTTGCACCGGATCACCCGTCGATGCCGGAAAAATATTATTCCAATCATCGTAGGTGACATTGATATTCTGATAAGTACATTCGTGAAAATCCGCCTGCCAAGGCACACCGATATACTTGGTTAAATCTCCCGGCTCCATGCCACCTGCGATGTTTGGCCCAGTGCCACCACTGACAGCCGCTGGTAAACTGAGTTGACCAGCTAGGTAATTGGCGTGTTTGATCCGGTAAGGTTCGCTGTAAAGCGCCGGGTTAAGTACCAGCCAGCTCAACTCACCACCCGGGCAAAATGCCCCACCCAGCATATTACTTAAAACCCCTCGGTCAATACCAATGCCGCTGGTTGGCGGATAAAACCAAGGGTTTTTACAGTGTTCATTACCCTCGCCCCACTCCGAACATTCATTGACAAATTTGCCATCTGCCCACTGCCTAAGAAAAAACAACTGAGTCGGCGTCATCGACAAAAATTTGTCAGCAGCAATATTACTAATAGGATTATTACCACACAGCATCGGCATCAAACGCGGTTTATTATTGGCATCCACAGAAACATTGAGATTATAATCTGCGGTCACATTAGGCCGACGATAATATTCATTACTTTGTTCGGTTTGACGCATAATACTGAGGATGAATTCACGCTTTTGACGGTTCGGGTCTTCTCCGAGTCGTGGCGGAATCGATAAGGCTTTCAAATCCAAATTGCCACCAGTGCCTTTGTTATGCGGATCGCCACCACCAAAAGCGTCAAAATCAAAAACGTATCTAAAATCATCAGGTCGACTCAATAGTGCATTGATTTCTTTATAATATTTAGGATAATAGCCAGGATTGTAGCTGGCATTGTTACGCCATATACGCCATTGCTCTTCAGTTTTAGGACTATTGCTGGCCTTATCAAACGGTGGCACCCCATAAACTTGTGGATCGTAAGCCATGTTACGCACAAAAACGTCATACATGGTTTCGTCTAAGGTGATCATATCGGCCATCTGCGGCACATAACGGGGGTAACCGACAACCACCCAAGCCGGCACTTGCACGTCCATAGTCGATGCTGTCGGGGTTTCAATTTTCTTATCGCCGTTATAAGAAACCTCCATATAGATAAAACTGATATTAGCCGTCACCGGACCATCTGAAATATCATCAAACCAGCCATCGTTATTGACAAAACTGGTGATCACCGGGGTGCCAGTCGAACCAGAGTGCCCTTTACCACCGAGCACAATCAAACGCTGATGACCATCTTGGCGATTGACTTTCAACTCGCCTAAGGTGTTGATTGTCTGCGGTTTGATGTCTTCGGGCGGAAACGTTTGCGGATACCCGGGGTTTTGTCCTTTGCTAAAATGCGCGTTGCGATGCGCCAGCGATACAGTTTGTGGACCCGGGTCGGTGATCATTTGTCGGCGTTTTTCGGGTTGCGTCACTTTGGGGTTACGCAACGGATGCTTGGGCTTATAACCGTGCATCCCGGCGGTTTCTTCAAAGTCATACCAAGTTGATTTTTTGTTTGCCAGATGCACTGTCCAGTTGATGTCGGTCACTTTGCCCATCACTTTTTTCGGCGCCGTTCGACTGGTGACCACAATGAATTCATATTCTCCATCAATGGTAATTTCTTCGCCTTGCTGATCATTGTCATCACCATAATGATAAACTTTGAATCGAGCCGCTTGGCGTTTAACTTTTGATAAGTCATCCTGATCTTTAAAATGTTCAACCCGCTGGGGCTGACCATCCTCATGGGTCATTTCTATGCCATCCTGATCACATTCCATCGGTAAAACGCCGGGTTGTTCCGGGGCCAAATAAAAATCATCGCTATTACCCAGCCGAGCAATGCCGATACTGGGGTGAATTTTAAAAGTACTCATTATCCGCCTTCCTTAATCAAAAAAGTTCAATGAAACGCCATCCATAAACAAGGCGTCATCTACCGGCTCACCGCTGACGCCAACCACGACCATATGCACACTGAGGTCATTCTCGCCTTTAGCCAGTAATCGCTGCACCGTCTGGGTCGCATCAACTCGATAGTTCAGCGGTTCATTGTGATGTATTTGCCGTTGATCAAACTTGCGGCTGTTATCCGGCGGAATACCGCAGTGCCCAGGACCACCAAAACAACTACCATGAAACGTCTGCAATTCACCAACAAAGTTGTCGTTGCCTGCCATCGGTGTGGTCGTATCGACATCTGGTGAATTAAGGAACAATCGAATAATCACGTTGCCAACATTAGCGCGTTTCACCCGGTGCAAGCGAATATCTACCTTTTTATGGGTATCCAGTACATCCTGACCGACATGGCATTTTTCTGCATGAAATTTAGTGATCGCCACCTCTTTATTGGTCGAATAATGGAAGCTATCACGCATATATTCATAACCCAGTTTTTTCACACTCAAACTGTCTTTAACCGTCAAGTTCCATGGTGCCAGCGCCCCATCCAACTCCATCGGTTGAGTGTTTGGGTGCAGCTCTTGCCAACGTGCCCAGAGCCTGTCAACATTAGCATGATGTGCCCAAAAAATCGGGTCGAATGCCGTAATACGATTATCAGTCATCCAACCATAAGGCGGATTCTCGCGGTTTTGCTGATCGGCTGGTAGTGAAATACCCAGCTGCTGGTACATTTCAATCCATTGGGTATTGCCATTGCGAGGAAAACACGGATTGGAACCACCAGAGAAAAGGTGCATCCCATTGTGCACTTTCTCTAGATCGCCATAATGATGATCATATTCCGGCCCACCACCAAAATCAGCCCAATCACTCAATGCCAACAAGTTGTCGATGTTGCCTTTAGTCGGATAACTGGCAGGTGACCCGGCAGACCCGGGCCAACGATTAGGAAACCATAACGGATTAATCGAGATCAGTACGTTGTAAATCGTGCGAATTTTGTCCGACCAAGCCGCCGTGCCCGTATCGGCATTTTTAACAATGCTGTACTCGATCTTGGCAGCATTTAAAAACCGCAAACCTGAGTTAAAAGTGTCACCACTGGCGCACAAATGACTTAGCCTAGCTAATTCTTTATCACTAAACAGCCTGCTGTCTTTGAGTTGAATCAAACCCGCTTCAGTCAACCAGCAGTGATAGGCGCTCGGGATCACCCCAAGGTCTGGTACGCTGTTGTTAAAACTACTTTCATTACAATCGGCATAATCAGACCAAGCCCAATAAGGCAAGGTGATCAGTGGGTCATAGTCTTGTAAGGTTTGTTCAAAAAAGTACAGATATAAACGATGCCAGGGTAAAAACTGCTCCCAGCCGTGTTGACAAGAGTTGGCGTGCATCCGCGCCCAATGATCAAAGCTACGCTCATCTTGCCAATAAGCATTGTATTGAAACATGCAGGCGATTGCTTCGCGGTAACGGGCCAGTTCAGTGGGTGTGAGGGTGCTGATCTCTTTGCGAACGCTAATACCTTTAACACTGCCATGATCAACATTGGTTGAATTGGCTGAGACTTTATGATGTTTATCACCACAAGCCAACGCGGTTTTTTCCTGCCAGTCGGTGGTTAATATAATCGACGATTGCGGTTTATCGCTTTGGCTATCATCACAAGACGGTTCTTCTGTCGGACAACCCTGATCAATCCAAGCGGCGATATATTTTATCTCGCCTGCTGTCGCCCGCCGGGTAGCATCCCACAATAACGGCGGAAAAACTGAACCATCAAAAGGATATTCCCCCCGCAGCCCTCTGATAATACCAGAACGTTCACTACGTTGGCTGCTGCCCCCGCCACTGCCACCCTCGCCTTCTGTGGGCCAGCAATTCGCTGTCACCGTACCACTGGGTTGAGTATTAACCGCTTCAACAGCCGGATTGTCATCACCGCCATGGCAACAACTGCTTGGCCCCGGTGCATTGGCGTCTGGCGCATCATCACTGTCTGGTGGACTGATCATCCGCTGACCATACAGCTCCACACTTTGAAAAGTCACTATCGATAGCCAAAAGGCCCGATAACCTTGATAGTCAGGAATGGTTTCGCCCTGAATATTGTTGAGTATTTCTTTAACCCTGGCAAAACCACTCAAGGCCGAATTGTTGCTTGGTGACATCATTAATTCCCTCTATTGTGTTGGTGGTGTGATGTTAAATTGGAAAACTCGTATCAATGACGCCATTTACAATAGTGTCTGAGTCTTCCAGCAGGATATGAGTGGTGGTACTCATGCATGGATCGAAGCTTTGAATCGCCCGTTGAATATCAATACCAGCAAAATCCTTTTCATCAGTGAACTTACTTTCGATGATTGGGGTATTCAGTACTGCTCTTTCACAAGGCCCCATGTCACCCCAAGGTGTTCGCGGACTGGCGTTAACCCGAGATGGAATAGAGATTTGATAGTTTTCAATTTTGCCTTGATTGAGCACTGCCCAATGGGCCAAAAACCCACGTCCTGCCCCCCATAAACCAACACCCAATTGCTTATCCATTGGCGGCTCAACCATTGGCACCGACACTTGAGTTTCGCCTCGGTCCAGCAACATTTGTGCGCGTTCGGTGTTTTCTAGCGTTACTGCCAGATTAAATGACAAAGCATAAGCTCGGGCGCGATTACGTTCAAAGGCGTTCCACACGCTAGGCACTTTCCAGCTGATAACCGGTTTATCAGGCAACATCAATTCCAAACTGTTACCCGTTGAGTTGACATATTGACTGGCCGGGATTTTTTGCGCCAATGCGGTCAAATACATCCGCACATAAGCACCAACTTCAAACGAATGGCGCTCCCAGGTGATACTACTACCCCAACTGTAAGCCTGTTCATTAGCAGCCCCACCTTTGCCCATCGGCAAGACTTTTTTGTTCCAAGGATGGTGTGGGCTCAGTTTGTTACCTAATGGGTCAGTCTTGACTTGATAATGTTTGGCAGATTCTTCCACCCAAGTGGAGTAATAAGAGTTATCAACGAACTCTTCCATCCCAGCGTTGAGACGGCTCAAATCGGTGGTGATTAACTTACCATCGACAATCGCACCGGGCGTAGACCAGCGTTTTTCGCCCCATTTGTCGCAATTAAGATAAGTACCGTCATAAAATTCTTCATGGTCCCATTGACCAAAATCGAGCATGGTTGGCTGACTTTTACCCACCTCTTCATAACGAGGGTTCGCCGCCAACATAAAGTCAAAAATATCATCCCACAATGCCGCAGTCATTTGGGTGTAATGACTAAACGGAGCTAGGGTTTCTTTATAGGCTTTGATTTTTTCGCGATCAGCGGTGATGGCAACGCCGCCGGGTACAATGGATTCTGAATGAGGGTATTTGCCGCCAATAATGGTATACGCTTTACGGGCGATTTGGATCATGTTCAGCGCTTGTTTATACAGTTTGCCGTCAGGTTTGTTCAAGTCGACCATGATGTCGCTGATGCGGCTGTAACCGTGGATATGTTGGCCTTTGGTCTTTGCTTGCAAGGCTTTAGACCATATTTCTGGGTTGGTTTTTTCTACCACCGCTTGAGAATAATCCGGCCCACACAGCACATAAAGGTGCATGGTATTGTCATTCAGATACTGACAACTCAACAATAGGTTACGTAATACAATGCCCAGCGGTGGCGGGTTCAAACCCAGTGCCATCTCTAAACTTAACGCCGAAGCAGTGGCATGAACGCCGCCACAAATGCCCGATGCGGTTGAGCTAACCAAACCGACTTTGGCCAAATCACGACCGGGTAGCAAGGCTTCATAACCCCGGTATAAGGTGGCCATTGAGGCGGTTTCGGTGACTTTTCGCTCGTCAAGATTGGCGGTGCAGTGAAAAGCCAAGCAACCACCGAGGCGACTAAGGGGATCACTATTGGGTTTGAGTGACGCGGCGTTTTTCTCTTTGATTTCGTTAACCAACGCCTCACTGAGACAGTGGTTTTGGCTATCGTAGCTGTAGTTATCAATAGTGGTGTTGTTACTTGTGTTACTAGTGCTGTTAGGATCGATCTGGGTATTGGCGATTTCTTGAGGCATGACTGGCGAGTCCTTGTTGTTTTTGTGACACAGTTAAATCGCTAAACCAAGAATAAATACAGCCTAAATCCCTGATTTAACGTGTTTGTTTACAAAACGTAACATTGACTATAAGACAAGATCAGGCAAACGCAAGTTAGAGGAACGAAAAAATAATTAGCCTGAGAAAATCACAAATCTCAAAGGTATGCCCCAATCAAAGCGGTGGTTTTCGCAATCGCACCTTGATTCTTCTCAACAAACAACACCCCCTGACCACCAATTCGTTCACTGCGGCTGTGGCTGTTGAACAACTGTAACAACAAGGTTGGTAACTCATCGACCGCTGAAATTTGCAAACAGCCCTGCGCTTTGAGCAAAGCAGGATAAACATGCAAAAAGTTGAACACATGTGGTCCGGTGATCACTGGCATCCCATATGCCGCAGCTTCCAAAGGATTATGACCGCCCCGCTCAATTAAACTACCACCAATAAAAGCCACATCAGCAGCGCCATAGAGGGTTAACAACTCACCCATGGTATCGCCAAGCAATACCTGACAGGCAGGCTTTTCATTATTACCGTAATCGGAATTTGAATGGTTATTGCTATGAGCACTTCTTCTTTGTAACGACAATCCCATTTCAGCCACCAGCCCAGCAACATTGTCGAATTCCTCAGGATGACGAGGCACCAAAATCAATAACGCATCGGGATGATCGACGAGTATTTCTTTGTGCACCTCAAGTAATAATTCATCTTCGCCCGGGTGAGTCGAACCTGCTATCCATACCGGATGATTGGCCTGATGTTGCTGTTTTAACCGCTCAGCCCGACCTCTAACCTCATCATTAATGTTAATATCGAATTTAATCGAACCGGTGGTCACCACCTTGTTTTTAGCCAAGCCCAATTGAATAAAACGCTCAGCATCCTGAGCATCATGGGCTGCCAGTTGGCTGATCCCCTTCATAATCACCCGAGTCAACGGCGCTATTTTTTGATATCCCTGCATCGACTTTTCTGACAGCCGCGCGTTGATCACCATCACCGGAATATCGTTTGCCTGACTGTGGCTAAACAGATTCGGCCACAATTCGGTTTCAACAATACATAATAGCTTGGGTTTCACCCGGGATAAAAAACGGCTCACCGCATGAGGAAAGTCCATCGGCAAATAAACATGTTGTACGCTGTCACCAAACGCTCGTTTAATTTGTTCGGTGCCCGTTGGCGTATTACAGGTGACGAGCACTGGCGTATCCGGGTATTGCTGTTGCACCTGCTTAATCAAAGGCGTGGTTGCTACAACTTCGCCGACAGAAGCACAATGAAAAACAATGCCGCCGGGGCGGATTTTTGCCGCGCCAACTTTACCAAAGCGTTCACTCCAGCGTTGTCGATAAGCTGGCGCTTTTTTACCTCGCCGCCACAAATGCAGCAAAATCAGCGGCATCAACAAATACAATACCAGCGAATATAACCAACGAGCCATCATTAAAATTTCCAGTATTTTAGTGCCTTGCGGCTTTTAAAGTTACGTACTAAGTTCAGCGGTTTTTTGCGCCGTGGCGGATTAATGCCTTTGAGTTCATTCTCTACCGCGTCCAGCACTCGGTTAGATGAATTACCGTCTTGATAAGGGTGGAGTTGCTGGTTAAACGCTTTAATATGCTGCATCAGCTCGGGCGGTCGAGTTAAGGCGTGAGTCAACTGGTTTTCAAGTTCATCAGCGTCACTAAAATCAAGCAAATGCGGACCGGGTGCGGCATTGTTAAAGGTAACCACCGGCTTGTCTTGCAAAATAAACATAAACAATACCGACGAAGTATCACACAGCATCACATCGGCTTGTTGTAGTAGTGGGATCACATTATCAGTTTCAACAAACGTCAAGTTATCGTTTTGTAGAGCCTTATATTGGTCGACGATCTCAATCGGCATTTTAGGATGAAACTGAATCAACCAACGCCACTGATCATTCTGACATAGTTGCTTCACCTGCTCATACAGATGAGAGGCACAGCGCAAGTCTTTTGACATGGTTGAGCACATTAAAATAGTCGGTCTGTCGTCGCTTTGGATTTGCTGAGCACAAGACTGCGAATCAAACAGCGGGTCTAATGTCGCCCAACCGGTTTCAACCACATTAAAATAACCGAGTTGTTCAGCCATCGCCTTAAACGGCCCTGTGGTATTGGGGCCTTGGGTACAGTATAAATCGAAGCATTCTCGGATATGAAAGTGGTCGTTAGTGCCACGACGATTCATTTTGCCTGGATCGAAGCCATGAAACACCGAGACTTTAAGACCGGGAATAAACCGGGGGATCATGTTCTCTGGCACAAAAGAAGCATCAGGCTGATAAGCCACCACGTCATCGATAGTGAGCAAGCGCTTTTCGTTACTTCTGAGATAATCAGCATTGATATGCCCGTGTAAAAACCAAGCAACCTCATCCCCTCTGGCGATAATAGCCGCCTGCAACGGGCGAAGAATGGCATAACTATAATTTTGCGACACAAAGAACAAGTACTTATGTGGCATTTTTGCTCCAACTTTTGCGCTAACTTTTTGCTCTGGACAGCAGCAGTTTATTTTGGCTGTCAGTATACGCAAACATCAGTTAGAAATCACGGTTCAAGCGGTATCAACACAACCTAAGGAATCACTTTGGTGAAGCGATTTCAACGTAGTAGCAAAAAGTGTTTCCATTTCGCCAAGTTTGCTATTGAAATCTTCAGCCAGCGTATACTTAAAAATCAACTGCTGCTGAGCCGCTTTAAGAGCGCAATAATCGGTCTTAAGATTACTGTATAACACAGACATCACTTTATCTTGCACCTGTTCTTTATCAATCAGCTTGACAAAACCGATGTGCATATCAGCTCTGAGTAATTGATTAAATTCAAACAAATGCAACGAGATCACGCTTAAACCAGCAACAATAAACAGACCACCAGCACCAAGCAATACCATCATTAATTTCTTCATTTTATTAACGCCTTGGATAAATGATTATTGACACATATCAAGTGAAAACTTGTCATGTTGTGCCTTCAATGTGGTGGTAAAAAGCGTTTCAATCGCCCGGGTCTTAACGCCAAACTCATCAGCTAAGGTGTATTTAAAAATCAACTGGCGCTGATCTGCTTTTAAGCCACAATAATCCGCCTTTAAACCCATATATAAGGTTGTTAGGACATTATCACTCAAGTTTTCGTGCTCAATCAGTTTAATGAAATCAATCCGCTGCTCGGCTTTTATCACTTGGGTATAACCTAAGACATTGAGCGAGAATAAGCTGAATCCGGTTAATACGAGAACAACTGCTGAGCTGGATAATATGATATTTAATTTACGCATTTTTAAGGGATCCCAATATACCAGCAATAGCATCAAGACGATTAACGGCTCTGGCAGCGGTGAAGGCTTCATTGGAGGTAGTAACAGGAATGGCGTAATGGAACTCGAAACCCGGTTCAAAATCATGTTCAACGTCGAATGATTTCACTTGCCCAGTGGTAAAATCCACCACATGAACCCTGCCACCATAGGTTTGGGATTTCAATGCGATTTTTTCAATTTGTGATGGGCTACAAGCGTTACATAGACTCACCACCTCGCCTGCTTTAGCGACAAACACCATCGCACTGAACAGTAGTATGATGAATGTCAGCGCACTGACTTTCAGGTTTTTTAACATTGTCTTTCCTCTTCATTATTTTATTTTTTATGAAGAAAGCCTTTTCTTAAACTGTTTCCATTTATTACAGTAAAATCATTGTAAGCGACTTTAGTAATAGGGTAAATACCAGAAACAGAGTATTTTTCATTTAATTAACCTTTGTTAATCGTTCTGTTTATTGCCAATTTATTAGATAAAAACCCGAAGCCGCTCGAAATCTGCTGACAAATTATGGATAATCAACCGTCTACAACCCTCTATGAAAAAAACAGGACTTGCATAATGAGTGACCCCAAGGGTATCAGCGAAATATCAGACAGCTATTTACACAGTCTTGAGCGCCATCGACGAGCTTTCGATACTATGCAGGATTATCAACAACAGGCGATGCAGTTTTTCAGTCAATGCCAAAAGACCATAGAACAAGGCGGTAAAGTGATTTGGTTTGGCAATGGCGGCAGTGCTGCCGATGCCCAACATTTGGCCGCTGAATTTGTCGTGCGTTACAAAAAAGAACGCGGACCGTTGGCTTCAATGGCGCTGACCACAGATACCTCCATTCTGACCGCTCACAGCAACGATTATCACTTTGATACGGTGTTTGAAAGACAAGTGCTAGCGTTGTGCAGACCCGAAGATTTAGTGGTCGGTTTGACCACCTCAGGGACCAGTAATAACATCAATTTAGCCCTTACTGCGGCCAATGAGATTGGTGCTTACACCGTCGCGTTAACTGGCCGTGATGGCGGCAAAGTCAAAGATATCGCCAAACTATCAATCATTATCAACAATGATGAAACCGCCCGAATTCAAGAAGCTCATATGTTTATTGGTCATTGGTTATGTGAAGCCATGGACATGTTAATACCGGAGCCAAGCTAATGGATTTATCGTTACTCAACAATGTCTCCCAAGCCAAAGTATTGGTTGTCGGCGACGTGATGTTAGACCGTTATTGGCTCGGTGATACTGGCCGTATTTCGCCAGAAGCCCCGGTGCCAGTAGTAAAAATCAATCAGCTCGAAGATAAAGCCGGTGGTGCCGCTAACGTGGCAAAAAATATCGCTCATCTGGATGGTCAAGTCAGCTTGCTTGGTATTGTTGGTGATGATGAATACGGCAAAATCCTGCAAGACCTGCTAGTCAATGAGAACATTGAATCACAACTGGTGGTGCAAAAAGAACATCCCACCATCGCCAAAATGCGGGTGATCAGTCGCCATCAACAGGTGGTTCGACTGGATGTAGAAGACACGTTTACTCAGGCCCATAGCCAGTTATTGCTTGAACGGCTGCAAAGCATTATCAGTGAACATGACTTTGTATTGTTTTCTGATTACAACAAGGGCTCACTCACCCTGATTGAACAAATGATTGAAGTCGCCAAAACAGCGGGTAAAACCGTATTGATCGACCCCAAATCAAAAGATTTACGCCAATATGCTGGCGCTGACTTTATCACCCCTAATCTCAGCGAATTTACCGCCGCAGGGGGTGAAACTGGCTCTGAACAAATTATTGTTGACTCAGCCCGGCGAATTATTGCCAGCGCTGGTATCGGTGCAATGTTATTGACTCGCTCTGAACAAGGCATGACGCTGATCACCAATAAAGAAAAGCACGATTTTCCTGCCCAAGTGCAAGAAGTCGCTGATGTGACCGGAGCTGGTGATACCGTCATTGCCACATTAACCGTGATGTTGGCGGCCGGAATGCAAGCTAGAGATGCAGTGGAAGTGGCCAATTTAGCCGCTGGTATTGCCGTTAGTAAACTCGGTGCAGCCACTGTTTCACCAGAAGAACTGGGCCATAAACTCAGTCAATATTTGGTCGAAACTGGCGAACATTACCAAGCACCTTTTGCTGATGTGCTACAACATATTGAATTTGCCCGACAAAACGGTGAGACCATCGTCTTCACCAATGGTTGCTTTGATATCTTACATGCAGGTCACGTGCGTTATCTGGCGCAAGCCAAAGCCATGGGTCAACGCTTGGTGGTCGGGTTAAATAATGATGAATCCATTTCTCGTTTGAAGGGTCCTGAACGCCCCATTAATCCACTTGAAGACAGAGCGATGGTACTCTCAGCACTGGCTTCGGTCGATTGGGTGATCCCATTTGGCTCGATAGCAGAAAATGACACCCCAGGCAAGCTCATCGAGCAGGTGAAACCGGACATTCTGGTCAAAGGCGGTGATTACACGATTGACCAAATTGTTGGTGCCGACTTTGTGCTTGCCAACGGCGGTAGAGTTGAAATTCCTGAATTATTAGATCAACGTTCGACCAGTAATATCATCAAGAAAATCAAACGTTAAAAAATCCAATTCAGCACAGTGCTGATCAGCGTAATGCCGACAGAGGCAAGCAAGGTGGTTTTGAGATTATCAATTTCAAAATCTTCAAGCACTTTGTCGGTTACCCATAACATAAAAGCGTTGATCACAAACATGAACAAGCCAAAGGTGACCAAAATAAACGGCATCGACAATATCACCAACAACCAGTTAAACAAGAAACTGACGATGCTGTAGACCACCGCCACTATCACCGCAGTCCAGAAATTCTTTAGCTTCACCCCGGGTAATACCTTGGCAATGGCAAAAATTGAGATGCTTAATATAAGTAACTTCGCTATCATGTCGCCCATCCATTTTCTTAAGGAAAAATTCAACCTATGTGGTTTTCAAATATTTACTTTTTCAAGTTTACGCAAGCTTTTGACACTTCCCAAGAGGAATTAGAGAAATCGCTGAATGAATTGAAATTTACCCCTTGTGGCACCTTGGATTTATTCAAATCAGGTTGGACTTCTGCGCTTGGTAACAATACCGATGCTTACACCCATGTGGCTAACGGCAACATTTATTTAAGAGCGAAAAAAGAAGAAAAGATTTTACCCGCCAGCGTGATCAAAGACCTGCTAGAAGAGAAAGTGGCCAACATCGAAAAAGCCGAAAGTCGCCCGGTAAAAAAGAAAGAAAAAGAGCAAATCAAAGAAGACATCATTCATTCCTTGTTACCTCAAGCATTCACCAAATCATCTTTTGTCAGCGGTTATATCGACACCAATAACCAGCTACTGCTGATCAACACATCCAGCAAAAACAAAGCTGACGACTTTATGTCACTGCTGCGAAAAGCCATCGGCACCCTGCCCGTTGAGCCTATCCGCAAAGACGGCACTATCGAATTGCTATTGACCCATTGGTTAAAAGACCGTGCCTTGCCAAAACAGTTTGAGTTCGAAATGGAAGCCGAATTAAAATCCCCAGAAGAAGACGGCGCATCAGTCAAATTAAAACAGCAAGACCTAACCGCCGATGAAGTCACCCGCCACATGGAAATTGGCAAACAAGTGATTAAACTGGCGGTAAACTGGCAAGAACGCATTACCTTTATCATCCAAGATGACATCTCGATTAAACGGGTCAAATTTGGCGAGTTGATTAAAGAGCAAAACGAAGACATCCCCAACGAAGACAAGCTAGCCAAAATGGATGCCGACTTCACCCTGATGGCCGCCGAATTTGGCGAGTTGCTGCCTTATATTATTAAAGAGGTGGGGGAATAAGTGGCGCATTGACGCTATTGAATGCATTGATTACACTGTGATCAATGCAATCATAATGGCTAGGAAATCAATATGGCTAATATTACCGTTCGAAATTTACCAGACAAAACCAAAGAAACACTTCGCGTACAAGCAGCCCAATCGGGCATTTCACTGGAAACTTACGCACGACAACTTTTGCAAGTCGCCGCCAATCAAAGTGATTTTAAACCTGTAGATATCGTCGGACTAGCCGAGCAGTATTTTGGTTCAACGCAAGGCATTGATATTGATTTACCTGAGCGAGGTTCCACAAGGCAAGTCGTGGATTTTGATTGATGATTATTCTTGATACCAATGTGATTTCAGAATTGATGCGTGAAAAACCCGATAACCAAGTTAAACAATGGCTTAGCCAGCAAAAATTCATCCACCTTTACTTAACCACAATAACCATCGCGGAAATACAAAGAGGATTAGCTCGGCTGCCAATAGGAAAACGTCGCGCCAACTTGGAAACTAATTTCAGCCATTTCCTAAGTTCAGCATTTGCCGGGCGAATATTATCATTCGATGAAGACGCCGCTTACCTGTATGGCGATATTGCTGCTAAACGTGAAAAGGCAGGGTTTCACATTGATGCGGTAGATTTAATGATTGTCTCAATCGCTAAAAGTCACGCTGCCAAAATAGCCACAAGAAACACCAAAGATTTTCACAGCTGCGAAGTTGAATTGATTAACCCTTGGATATAAAAACTAACTTATTGTTAGTGGTTTATTCTCAAAAGAGATGGCAGAAGTGGTTTCGGTCACCACAGAGCCAGGAATTTGAGTATCCACGGTTAATTGATTGCAAATGGGTAGGGTGGGCACATTTTTTCACCTACATGGATGTAGGGGAAGGCGCTGTGCAGGAGCACAACAGCGTTCATGCCCACGCGTGGTTTCGGTCGCCACAGAACCCCAGGTTACGCGTGGGCAAAAAAAGCCTGCCCACCCTACAAAAATTACCAATTTCATCACGCTGGCATTCGGCTTCGATATGATTTACAGATATAAAAAAACCGACTCAAGGTCGGTTTCTATTCTCCGTTAGGAGATGGTACCAGTGGATGAAGCAGGACCGAACAGAATGTTCGCAGCTTGCTGAAATGAGTGCATGGATGCACGAAGGGAGAGCCACAGGGACGTTTAAATCATTAGTGTTGCTGCAGAGGTGAACTAGGTTAGTAATCGCCGGGCAGTGATGAACCGCCACGTTGTTCTTGGTACGACATCAACTTCCATCCATGGAGCAGGATAACATCGGTCATCCCTGACCTCACCTCAGCGAACTGCGAGCAGCAAGTATGTGCTCGGTTCCGCTTCGCCTACCAATTTCATCACGCTGGCATTCGACTTCGATATGATTTACAGACATAAAAAAACCGACTCAAGGTCGGTTTCTATTCTCCGTTTAGGAGATGGTACCAATGGATGAAGCAAGACCGAACAGAATGTTCGCAGCTTGCTGAAATGAGTGCATGGATGCACGAAGGGAGAGCCCCAGGGACGGTTAAATCACCAGTGTTGCAGCAGACGTAAGCTCAGTTAGTCGTCGCCTAACAGTGATGAACCGCTTTTCAAAATGTGAATTTTAAGCATAAAAAAACCGACTCAAGGTCGGTTTCTATTCTCCGTTAGGAGATGGTACCAGTGGATGAAGCAGGACCGAACAGAATGTTCGCAGCTTGCTGAAATGAGTGCATGGATGCACGAAGGGAGAGCCACAGGGACGTTTAAATCATTAGTGTTGCTGCAGAGGTGAACTAGGTTAGTAATCGCCGGGCAGTTGTGAATTTTAAGCATAAAAAAACCGACTTAAATGTCGGTTGTTTATTCTCTAAAAAGAAATGGTACCAGTGGATGAAGCAGGACCGAACAGAATGTTCGCAGTCTGCTGAAATGAGTGCATGGATGCACGAAGGGAGAGCCACAGGGACGTTTAAATCATTAGTGTTGCTGCAGAGGTGAACTAGGTTAGTAATCGCCGGGCAGTGATGAACCGCCACGTTGTTCTTGGTACGACATCAACTTCCATCCATGGAGCAGGATAACATCGGTCATCCCTGACCTCACCTCAGCGAACTGCGAGCAGCAAGTATGTGCTCGGTTCCGCTTCGCCTACCAATTTCATCACGCTGGCATTCGACTTCGATATGATTTACAGACATAAAAAAACCGACTCAAGGTCGGTTTCTATTCTCCGTTAGGAGATGGTACCAGCGGGCGGACTCGAACCGCCACGTTATTTCTAACGGGGGATTTTGAATCCCCTATGTCTACCAATTTCATCACGCTGGCATTTCTGTTTGTATTGTGAATTACCGTCAGAAGGATTTTGAATCTCCGCTCTGATGGTCTACCAATTTCATCACGCTGGCATTTCTTTTTCAAACATCTCGCTAGGAGATGGGGGCATTATACGAATCTATTTGACTGTCGCAAGTGTTTTTTTGCCATTTCTTTTTGACTGCTGCTTATTTAATCTTATTGTCTTTTTTTACTGCTATGGCAGGCTTAACCCCTGCTGTTACAGTGCTTTTGCTTGGCGCTTTATTTTGCTAAACTGCGCTGTTTTAAAATTTGCCTTTAATTTTTTGGCTCTGACCATATGGAGCAAATTAAGGTTACAATTATCCCTCAACACTCACGAGGTTGAAACCTCGTCTACGACAGAGCGGGTACGCCGTAGACGCGAATTCATTCGCGTTCTCTAGGCGATTAAATGTAACCCGATTTGATTGAAGACCATTTTTTTAATTTTTCGCCTGTAACAGCAAAGAGTAACCACACCCATGACCGAGCAGCAAACTGAACCAGCTATTGACGACACTAACGAGCAATTTCCTTCTGCGCCTTTTCTTCGTCGTTTTGCTTCGTGGATTTATGACTTATTGACTGGCGTCGCGATTGCCATGTTGGCATCGGTGGCGGGCATGATCACCACGCAAATTTTGGTGGCATTTGAATGGATTGATATTAGCCAGTATGAAGATACCGCTGCGTTTTTGGGGGATACCTGGGTTTATCCGCTTTATCTGCTCACTTGTTTGACCTGCTTCTTTGCTTACTTCTGGATTAAAGGCGGTCAAACCATTGGAATGCGCGCTTGGCGTTTACGGGTGGTCAATCGTCAAGGTGAAGGTATCTCTATGGCTCAGGCGATTATCCGCTTCTATGCTTCTCTCGCCGGCCTTGGTAACCTATGGGTGCTGCTTGACTGGAAAAATAAACAATCGCTACAAGACTATTTGGCCAAAACCCGCACCGTCGTACTCACCAAAGAAGCCAATAGACGCATCTATCGCGAAAGCTAACGCTTGCTTTAATTGATAATGGCTATTTGTAAATGATCAGGTCCGTTGCCGAATAAAATAAATCGACACCCCGATAAACAATAGACTCGGCAACACCGCGCCAATAATCGGCGGCAGACGATAAACCAATGCTATCGGCCCAAAGATTTGGTTGGTCATGTAAAAGGCAAAGCCGGTAATAATACCGAGTAGAATTCTCGCCCCCATGGTGACACTGCGTAACGGGCCAAAAATGAACGATAACGCCATAAACAACATCACTGCGATGGTGATGGGCTGGAATATTTTGCGCCAAAACGCCAGTTGATAACGCCCGGCATCCTGCTTATTAGCCCTGAGATAATCAAGATAATCGACCAAATCTTTCAACGCTAAATATTCAGGTCGCCTGATGGTCACCACCCCGAGTTTGTCTGGGGTCAAGGTCGAATACCACTTCATGGTGTCTTGTTCGGTTTTGCCTATTTTAGCCGCCGACAACGCCAATTGCGTCACCCCGGACAATAACCAATGGTCTTTTTCAAAGACACCGTAACTGGCATTAGTGATACCTAGTAATATCAGGTCTTCGCTAAAATTGTACACGGTGATCTCATCGAGCCGTCCGGTATCTTCAACCACGCCGATATGAACAAAGTTCAAGCCGTCTTTGGCCCATACCCCCTGTTGCGCCGAGATTAGACTACCACCAGAAATCGCCTGCGCCCGAATTTGTCGAGCCACTTTTTGCGCCGAAGGTGCCACCCACTCGCCAATAATCATCACCATAATAATCATCACCAGCGCCGCTTTCATCACCGATTGCACAATATTAAAACGCGATAAACCCGCCGCTTGCATCACAATAAGTTCGCTATGACTGGCCAATGATCCCAAACCCGCCAAGCCACCGATTAACGCCGCCATCGGAAAGAACACCTCAATATCCGTCGGCATACTGTACATAGTAAACAACGCCGCATGAAGGGCATCATAGTCGCCCTTGCCCACCGACTTAAGCTGCTCAATAAAACGAAATAAACCACTGATACAAGTCAAAATCAGCAAAGTCAGCATGGTCGACGACAAAATAGTGCGACCGATGTAGTTATCTATTATTTTCATGCTCAGCTCTTCATCCCCAACCAAGTTGCTCTGAACCAGGTGCCAATCGGCCGCCCTTTGAGAATTAAAAACGAACCAATAAACAGCCCCGTTAAGTGCACCCACCACAACCCAATAGCCGCTGGCACCTTGCCATCATTAATCCATGATTTGCCGACAATCAATAAAATAAAATAACCCAAATACAGTAAAACAGCCGGTAGGATTTTGGCAAACTTACCCTGACGGGGCTTAACAGAACTCATCGGCACTGCAATAAAAGTCAAAATGAATACCGCAATAGGAATACCAATACGCCACTGAAATTCAGCCTGCGCATCAAGTTGTGGGTCGCCCAATAAGGCCGAGGTAGGATAAGCACTGATTTTACGCCGTTTGCGCTCAACCGCTTGTTCTCTGATTTGAATTTCGTACTGACCAAATTCAACAATTTCGTAATCAGGCTGGTCCACAGCGCCCTGATAGCGCCGCCCCTGATTCAATACCAGTTTTTGCTCGCCGCTGGCTTCATCTTCAACATGACCCGATTTAGCATAAACAATAGTATTACGATTGTGACCACCTAACGGGTTATCCAGCACAATACCGTCTTTTTGTTTGCCGTTCATTTGCGCCACAAATACCCGTTGCAGCTCGGTATTATCAGCGTTGATACCTTCAACAAACATCACCGCTTTGGCGTTTCCGGTTTCTTGAAAGCGTCCGGCGATCACCGTAGACAAACCCGAATTAGCCTCTGCTTTTTCTTTGACTTGATATTCATATTCTGCCGCCATGGGGGAAAAATACAGCGTCACTACAGCGGTCAATACCGCCATAAAACAGGTGAAAACTAGGGTTACGCGGGTGACATACCATTCGCTGATGCCGCAAGCGTGAAAAATGGTCATTTCGCTGTCGGCGTAAATTCGCCCATAAGCCAGCAAAACACCGAGAAAAACACTCAGTGGCAATATCAATCCGGCCAATTGTGGCAGGTTAAGCAAAATCACCGAGGCCACGACTTGACCGGGAATATCGCCTTCTGAGGCGTCTGCGAGGATCCGCACAAATTTGTGACTGGTAAAGATAGTCATCAACACTAAAAAAATTGACAGCTGGGATTTGAATACCTCAGCAATTAAATAACGAAAAACGAGCACATTAAAACCTTACAAAACTTGTCTTTTTACTGGTATATAGCGAATTTTTGAGTAAACTGAGTGTTTTTAGCATTTATTAAACTGAATGCGGCTACACTTACAGTGAAACTATGGCCTGTATAAGGTTTATTGAAACCTCAATAAACAGCCTAAAAGCAGCTAAAAGCGCGGTTACGACGAATTAATTGACTAAAATTCGTCTTTATCTCCTAGCCTTGGCAACCTTTGAGGCGTAAGTGTAGCTCACTGGTAAATTATCTACCATACAAATAAAAAGGTTTTAAATTAGGAGACCTCATGGAATTTAGCGTAAAAAGTGGCAGTCCGGAAAAACAACGCAGCGCCTGCATCGTTGTTGGTGTTTATGAACCCCGCCGTCTGTCTCCGGTTGCTGAACAGCTCGACAAAATCAGTGACGGCTATATCAGCAACCTGCTACGCCGTGGCGATTTGGAAGGTAAATCTGGCCAAATGCTATTGCTCCACCACGTACCCAATGTACTGAGTGAACGAGTATTATTGGTCGGCTGTGGTAAAGAGCGCGAACTCGACGAGCGCCAATACCGACAGATCATTGCCAAAACCATCAACACATTAAACGAAACTGGCTCAATGGAAGCAGTCTGCTTTTTAACTGAGTTACATGTTAAAAGTCGCGATACTTACTGGAAAGTCCGCCAAGCGGTTGAAACCACCCAAGACGGTCTCTATAGCTTTGATCAACTCAAGAGCAAAAAAGACGAAACCCGTCGACCACTGCGAAAAATTGTTTTTAATGTACCGACCCGGCGCGAATTAACTCTCGGCGAAAAAGCCATCAATCATGGTTTAGCCATCGCTACGGGCATACGCAACTGTAAAGACGTGGCAAACATGCCACCGAACATTTGTACCCCAGCTTACCTAGCGGATCAGGCTGTCGAGCTGGCGGCACAACATAAACGCATCACCACCAATATTATTGGTGAAGCCGAAATGCTTGAATTAGGAATGCGCTCTTACCTTGCAGTCGGTCGTGGTTCTGTTCACGAATCAAAAATGTCGATTATTCACTACAACGGTGCCGATGAAAGTATCGCCCCTATCGTTTTAGTGGGTAAAGGATTGACCTTTGACAGTGGCGGGATCTCACTCAAACCCGGCGATGGCATGGACGAAATGAAATACGACATGGGCGGTGCCGCAGCAGTGCTCGGTGCGATGACCGCCTTGGGTGCGCTTAATCTCGATATCAATGTGATTGGCGTACTGGCAGGTTGTGAAAACATGCCCGGTGGTAACGCTTATCGCCCTGGTGATGTATTAACCACAATGTCAGGTCAAACGGTAGAAGTGTTGAACACCGACGCCGAAGGCCGTTTAGTATTGTGTGATGCACTTACCTATGTCGAATGCTTCGATCCAGAAACCGTTATCGACGTCGCAACCCTCACCGGTGCTTGTGTTGTCGCTTTAGGCAAACATGCCAGTGCGTTATTAAGCTCGCACAATCCTTTGGCTCATGAGCTGATTAATGCCTCTGAACAAAGTGGTGATCGTGCTTGGCGGATGCCGTTATGGGATGAGTATCAGGACCAGCTTGAAAGTCCATTTGCTGATTTCAGTAATCTTGGCGGATTGCCTGCTGGCACAATTACAGCGGCGTGTTTCTTGTCGAAATTCACCAGAAAGTACAACTGGGCGCATTTGGATGTCGCAGGCACCGCTTGGCGTACCGGCGCAGAAAAAGGCGCAACTGGCCGTCCGGTGCCATTACTGACCCAATTCTTGCTTAACCGTGCCGGGATTGAAACCATCAGCTAATGTTGTCAACTTTTTACATTATTCCCGAGGAAAAATCCGCAAAACAACCTGAGTCGGCAGATAACCTGCCGACTCATTTTGATTTGGCTTGCAAAGTGGCGGGCGATTTGTTCAGAAGCGGTAAACGGGTTTTTATCTTCACCGAGTCACAGCAACACGCTCACCTGATTGATGAACATCTATGGGCGTTTGACGCCGATGCGTTTGTGCCCCACAACCTTGCGGGCGAAGGTCCGGGCAGTGGTGCACCGGTTGAGATCAGCTGGCAACCGCCAACTAACCGCCGGGCAGTGCTGATTAACCTCGCCACTCTTATTCCGCCTTTTAGCCAGCAGTTTCGTCAAGTGATTGATTTTGTGCCCCTCGAAGCCGCCGCCAAACAGGCCGCCCGAGAGCGCTATAAACACTATCGTCAGGCGGGTTTTCAGATGGCGACCCAGAATAGTTAACCATTATTATTTATTACTTATTTTTAAGGTTTAATTTTTTATCATGGATAAAACCTACGATCCACAGAACATCGAAAGCGACATTTATCAACAATGGGAAGACCAAGGTTACTTTAAACCCTCAGGTGAAGGCGACCCGTATTGCATCGTCATTCCACCGCCAAATGTCACTGGCTCGTTGCATATGGGCCATGCGTTTCAGCAAACCATTATGGATGCGCTGACCCGCTATAAAAGAATGCAAGGCAACAATACCTTATGGCAAGTGGGCACTGACCACGCCGGTATCGCCACTCAAATGGTAGTTGAGCGTCAGTTGGCGGCGGCCAATGGGCCGACTCGTCATGAGCTTGGTCGTGAAGCCTTCACTGATAAAGTCTGGGAATGGAAAGCCGAATCCGGTGGCACCATAACCAATCAAATGCGTCGCCTAGGTGACTCGGTTGATTGGGAACGGGAACGTTTCACTATGGATGACGGCTTGTCTGATGCGGTTCAAGAAGTGTTTATTCGCCTGTTTGAACAAGACCTGATTTATCGTGGTAAGCGACTGGTCAATTGGGATCCAAAGTTCCACACCGCTATTTCTGATCTTGAAGTCGAAAATAAAGACAAAAAAGGCCACATGTGGCACTTACGTTATCCGCTGGCTGACGGTCAAAAAACCGCTGATGGCAAAGACTATTTGGTGGTTGCCACTACGCGTCCTGAAACCATGCTTGGTGATACCGGTATTGCGGTTAATCCTAAAGATGAGCGTTATAACGACCTGATTGGCAAACATGTGATGTTGCCACTGGTTAATCGTCGTATCCCGATTGTTGGCGATGATCATGCGGATATGGAAAAAGGCACTGGTTGTGTCAAAATCACCCCGGCCCATGACTTTAACGATAACGAAGTGGGCAAGCGTCATAACCTGCCGCTGATCAACATTCTTGACAAAAGTGCGGCGATTTTAGCCACTGCCGAAGTTTATAACAGCAATGGCGAATTAAGCGATGATTACGACGGCGCATTGCCAGCAGAATTTGCCGGGCTTGACCGTTTTGTCGCGAGAAAAAACATCGTTGCCAAATTTGACGAAATGGGCCTGCTCGACCAAATCAGCGATAACGACATGACCGTGCCTTATGGCGACCGCTCTGGTGTTGTCATTGAGCCACTGTTGACCGACCAATGGTATGTTCGCGTCGGCCCTATGGCCGAAGTCGCCACCAAAGCGGTTGAAGATGGCGAAGTTGAATTTGTGCCTAAGCAATACGAAAACATGTACTTCTCGTGGATGCGTGATATTCAAGATTGGTGTATCTCGCGTCAATTATGGTGGGGACACCGTATTCCGGCCTGGTATGACCAAGACGGTAAAGTTTACGTCGGTCGTGATGAAGCCGCAGTGCGCGAAAAACATGGCCTAGGTGCCGACGTAGTACTAAAACGCGATGACGACGTGCTCGATACTTGGTTCTCTTCTGCTTTGTGGTCTTTCTCCACCTTAGGCTGGCCAAACAATACCAAAGAATTGCAAACCTTTCATTCTACCGACGTATTAGTCACCGGTTTTGACATCATCTTCTTCTGGGTTGCCCGGATGATCATGATGACTATGCACTTCATCAAAGATGAAAACGGCAAACCACAAGTGCCGTTTAAAACCGTTTATGTTACCGGGCTTATTCGTGATGAAGTCGGCGACAAAATGTCTAAATCCAAAGGTAACGTGATTGATCCGCTGGATATGATTGACGGCATCTCCTTGCCTGCACTGCTCGAAAAGCGCACCAGCAACATGATGAATCCTAAAGCCGCCGAAAAAATCAAAAAGCGCACTGAAAAAGAATTTCCTGACGGTATTGAAGCTCACGGCACCGATGCATTACGCTTCACCTTGGCTGCTTTGGCGTCAACCGGGCGTGATATCAGCTGGGACATGAAACGTCTCGACGGTTATCGTAACTTCTGTAATAAGCTGTGGAATGCCAGCCGTTACGTGTTGATGAATACCGAAGAGCATGATTGTGGCTTAGGTGATGAACCTATGGAATTGTCATTGGCTGACAAATGGATCATTGGTCAATTTCAAAGCAGTGTGCAGGCTTTTCGTGAAGCGATGGACACTTATCGTTTTGATATTGCTGCCCAAGTGATTTATGAATTCACCTGGAATCAATTCTGTGACTGGTATTTAGAACTGACCAAACCGGTATTGTTCAAAGGCAACGAAGCCCAACAACGAGGCACCCGTCATACCCTGGTTTCGGTGTTGGAATCCTTGTTGAAACTGATGCACCCGTTCATGCCGTTTATCACCGAAACCATTTGGCAGCGTGTTGCGCCACTCAAAGGAGTTAAAGGTGACAGCATCATGGTCCAATCATTCCCTGAATATAACGCTGATAACGTTGATGCAGCGGCAATGGACGATTTGGAATGGGTCAAGCAATTCATCATCGCCGTGCGTAACATTCGTGGTGAAATGGACATTGCGCCAAGCAAACCATTAAGCATCTTGCTACGTAATGTCAGTGATGAAGACAACCGTCGTCTTGACGAAAACCAAACCTTCTTAAACGCCATGGCTCGACTAGAAGCAACGCAAATATTGACCGCTGATGAAACCGCGCCAATGTCTGCCACCGCACTTATTGGCGAAATGGAGCTGTTGATCCCCATGGCGGGTTTAATCGACAAAGATGCCGAACTGGCGCGTTTACAAAAAGCGCTAGATAAAGTCTCTGCTGATTTGGGTCGGGTATCTGGCAAGCTATCGAATGAGAAGTTTGTCAGCAAAGCCCCTGCGGCGGTCATCGATAAAGAAAAAGCCAAACTGGCAGAGTTTGAAGTGACTAAAGCCAAGCTGGAACAGCAAAAAGCCGAGATTGAGTCGCTTTAGGGCTTAGCTCCAACCAAATAGCGTCTACGTCACACCAACGCCGTAGACGCGAATTTATTCGCGTAGGAAGCCACAGCGACCGTAGACTACATCTACCGGATGATGTTCAGGCGTTAATGCTCCCCTTAGGTATTTTAATCACAAAGCGACAATATTGGTTTTCGACCGCATCACAATCAATCGCCCCACCCAACTGTTCTATAACCAGTTTATGAACTATATGCAAACCTAGACCAATGTGTTTGCCTTTAAATCTTGAAGTGGTAAAAAACGGCTCGTAGATATTATCCAACAACGATTTTTTAATACCTTTGCCATTATCGTTAAATTCTAGCGTCACAAAGTTTTTACTCTGTTTTAAACTCACCGTTAACAGGGCTGATTCACTGATTAAACCAAACGCATGTGACAAGGTATTGGTCAACAAATGGGTGAGCACCTGCAACAACGCATTAGGTGAAATAGACAGCTTAATATCAGAATCTAAATTTAGCTTAAGCTCAATATTTGCCTCGGCAAAATGGGCTCTTTTAGTGTCGACAATACTGACAATGTAATCAGCGACATTGAATAACCGCACATCATCAAACTCTTGTTCAACCACTATCTCTTTGAAGTTGCAAATAAAATCAGCCACTTTTTGCAAGTTACCAGTCAATAAATCAACAGAATTATCCACCTCGCCCAAATAACGCTTTAATCTTGATTTTGAAATGACGCCACTGTGTAAATCGTTAGCAATCGCCAGCTGACATTGTTTGATATAACTTGATGAGGTGATGCAAATACCCACGGGAGTATTAAATTCGTGGGCGATCCCCTGGATTGTCCGGCCCAAAGAAGCCAAAATTTCATTATTGGTCAACTGTCTTGCCCGCTCGTTAGCCAGCAATTCAGTGTTTTCTAATGCCTGCTCTAATTCTAAGGTTCTGCTGTGGACTTTTGCTTCTAAATCTTCAACATAAAAAATCTGTTGCATGGTCTGATTCATCAACGGGGTGAAATTCACCAGCGATTTTAAATGTTTTTGACTGAATGCCCCAACCTCAATATTGCCTAAATACAATAAGCCAATGAAATGCGGTGACTCTAGCTTGAATAAAACCGCAGAGTGGTATTGTCCATTTAGCTGTAAACCTTCACATCCGGGTGCCATTGCCAGATTACACACGTTGACAGCTCCCCTATCTAATGCTCTAAGCAGGGTTGGATTTGCAGCAATAGGTTGAGTTAAAATATCCGGCGGATCACTGACAATGGCAGAAAAGCCACCAGCTTGATCGAACTTCAGGATGCCAGAACTGTCGACAGGAATAAACGATCGCAACGTATCGATGGTTGCTGAAAAAACCGTTTCAATAGTTCTGGCATTGGTGATCACCGATAAGCCATGGACCAGCGCTTCGGCCTCTTCACGCCTGAACTGCTCATCGGTTTTTAACCTGTCCAACTCCTGCATACGTTCACGTATTTCTTCTTCTGAATTGACTGTCATAACACGACCATAAAAATCACTTATAAAAAAACCAGCGCAGAAATCATCAGATTACCGTGCAAATTAACGCCTTCTTGAAAACAGCCTTGCTCGCCCAAAGTATAAGCCCCAACAAAAGGTTGATTGTTCAGCGCCTCGTTGACGCCTTGAGAAACGGTATCAATCTGATCAGCAACCATTTGCAAGCAGCCTGCGCAATAAATCAACAACGCGCCTTTAACCTGACTTTTATCAACCTGAGAATGCTCAATCGCACTATTGACGACACGTCCGGCACGAGTCACTAGGCTATCAATGGTGCCTGACATAAGACACAACTGCTCACCTTCTTGTACCTGAGTAAACAGGCCAATCCCACCATCTTGACGAATGCTGCCCGGATGACTTAATTTATATTGCGGTATGCTATTGATATAACTGGCGATCCTGCCTATCGGATGCAAGGTGGTGAGCGACAATACCTCACAATCCTGGCCGAGGTATGGCTCCAGCATAGCATTTGTCCACTGATTGTAAACTTCTGCGGCAGGTTTATGATCAATTTCATAAAGTATGTGGCCATCGCAACGGGTCGCGATACCACTGTGCTCGGCAGGTTTATAGCCGGAATGAAACTGATAACTGATCGCAGAAGAAGGATAAAGCACTGACAATGAAATCGCATTTTCAGACACCTCCCCGTTGACTATCTGTGACCAATTCCCAGTGAAGTTATTATCGGCAGAACTCCCGCCTAGCACGGGCACATTTTGACCAATGACCCGAGTAATTGCAGCCAATATATCCTCTTCTTGACCGGGCGCAGTATGTAACCAAACAGCGACTGGCGCTTCGCCTTCTCTGCCCGCTTGGATCATCGCACTACGTATTGCCGTGTTGACCGCACTTTCAATGTCACAACCGTTAGTATGGTCATCTGCATACTCACAGACACCCGCACCATAGCTACCGGCTTCGTCCCACAACGCAAAAGCAGCAACAGCATAACCATCCACCGCCGCATGACCCTGTTGCGTCATCACACCAGCATGTGAACTAGACCCGTGTATCGGCGTACCCGGATAGCGCTCACGCAACGCAGAGGCAATCAAATCAGCATCATGAGTGCAGGTATAACTAATATATAACCATGAAGGGGCAGTGGTATTGTGGGCGTTTATTTGTGCAATAATTTGCGCAGTAGCCGCTGGGGTATTATTTTTAGTGGAAACGCAACTGCTGATATCCATAGTTTGCCTCGTTTTAATGTCAGACTAGCTATTATAGTTGTAGCAGAGGTGTCATGCACCCATCCCGGCTTGATTGAATTCAATCCCCTACCTTAGACGAGGTTTAGACCCAAATATAAATAACAAGCCAAATCAGATACAAGCAAAACATGAAGTATAGTTTGTAATTAAACAAGTTATCTGTGATACTACGTCCCATAATTATTGTTTGGTGATATTACAAGGGGGTTACATAGATGGCTGATTTGACAAAGGCTTATAATGAAATTTTCCGTACTTCCATGGAAAACCCGGTCGTCGCGGAGGCATTTCTCCAGATCCACCTGCCAGAGTCTATACGAAACGTGCTAAATATGAGTTCGCTAAAACTTGAAAAAGGTACCTATATTGATAGGAAGCAGCAAGAAGTGATCAGCGATTTAGTCTTTACCTGCCACCATAATAAAGGCGATGTTGTCGAAAGTGAAATAGATAACGAAACTGATAGCGAAGCCAAAGTCGTTTTGTTGATTGAACATCAATCGACGCCAGACCGCTTTATGGCTTTTAGGGTATATCATTACTTGTTTAATATATTACGCCCCCTATTAAAAAAGAAACAAAAAGGACACATGAAAGGTCTGCTGCCCTCTGTGTATGCGCTAGTCTTTTACCATAACAAACAAATACCTTTTCCTGGTTCAATGGATTTGACCAGCTCCTTCGATGCTCCGCTTGCCATTATGGGCAGTATGTCTAATGAAGCAGTTCCTCTATTTGACGAAAATCAAATCCCTGATGACGAATTGCAACGCCAGCATCTGATTGAAATGGTAGTAGACAAAATGTTGGGCAACCGAAGTACAGATATTAACCCCTACTTGCCATGGCAAACAGGCGATTTGAAATCAATGGAGTTAAGTGATTCAGTCGCGCTGAATTTCATTAGAACAACCTTTAAAGATTTGCTGGTTGTTGGCAATATAACTGATATTGAACAGTTTATTATAAACGTCCAGCGTTTACCTGAATCGATGCGAGGTGACTTCATGGCAGCAGCAGAACAACTACGAGCCATGGGCACTGAGAAAGGCCATGAAGAGGACCTAGAAAAAGATTTTGAAGAAGGTCTAGAGAAAGGTAAAAAAGAGGTCGCCATTAACTTACTCAAAGAAGATGTTGATCCACAATTTATCGCACGCATCACCGGACTCGAATTAACCGCTATCCTCGAACTGAAAGAGCAGCTGGAAGAGGAATGATAATCGACATCGTATACTACCCGGCTCTAGAGACCAGCAAACCGACAATCAGACGCGAAATCCATTCGCGTTTGCGGCTTGTAAAATCCTCCCCTGAATAACCTAAAGCAAACTTCTAAACTTACCAACCAAAGCATCAATAGGCAACGCCTCAGTCATATGACACCAAGACATTCGAATAGCACCGTCAATTTGCTGGTCACTCAAGCCCATTGCGGTTAAAAGATACGGGCGGCTTGAACAACGTTTTGTAATCTGTAAAATGATGTCTATCTTGGTTAAAAAATAAGAAAAAAAATGGCATTTGATTTTCAACAATTTAAATCTTTGGTAAAACAAGTGGAAGTAGGTAAAAAGTTGCCTGATTCTATCTACACTCACAAATCAGCAATGGACAGTTATCCGCAAGCACTATTGCAGCTCATACTCACGATAGAGAAAAACCTCAAGCTAGAATCCCCTTGGAACATAGTTAAGCTTTATCGGCGCGATTTTAAGTTGGCGTTTTTGTCCTACCCACGATTCGATGATTACGCATACCCTGAACTCGCTCAAAGCATTACTGTTGATCTAAGTAAACTATCTCATCGAATTGCTGATTATTCCAAATCTGAAAACCCGCCAATATTGCACCGAAAAGAATGTTTTGTCAGACAAGACTACCCGCTCTATAGCGACTTTGAAGCAATAACAGCAGAAGGTGAGGAGGCTGGTCTTTATGTGCAAGTCAGGCAAATCGGTTTTCGCAAGCAATGGACTAATAAAATACATGCTAAGGGAATGAAGCTCACTGCAATTGGCAGGCTTTCAGCCATCAATGGCAAAACAACATCCACAACAGAATTAAACGAAGACCTAACAATAGACAGGCACCTAACTGCCATTGAAAGGAATAAGCTGTCTGCACCGATGCAAACACTGGCAAAAAATAGTTACTTAGATGGCGATTATTCAATCCTCGATTACGGCTGTGGCAAAGGTGATGATAAGCGAGAGTTGGAAGCGCACGGCCTTGATGTTTCAGCGTGGGATCCCGTGCACAATCCAGAAGGGGAATTAATTAACAGTAATATTGTCAATCTGGGTTTTGTCATCAATGTAATAGAGGATAAACAAGAGCGTAGTGACACTATCAACAGAGCTTATGCCTTCGCAGACACACTTCTAGTCATTTCAGCGATGGTAGCCGGAGAGTCTGTTGTCAGCCAGTTTACCCCCTATAAAGATGGGGTGATAACCAGTAGAAATACGTTCCAAAAATATTACAGTCAGGGTGAGTTAAAGGGCTATATTGAAAACACATTAAGCGAAACGGCTATAGCCGTTGGCCAAGGCATTTTTTATGTATTTAAGGACAAAATTAAAGAACAGGATTATTTGCTCGGTCGGCAAAAAACACAGCAAACTTGGAATACCTTAACGTTTAAAGATAAGTTGCCGCTCGACCAAGTAACTAAAATCAACAACACTATCAAAAAACACCCAGAGCTTTTTGCTGACTTTTGGAAATTAACCCTCGATATAGGTCGGATCCCCGCTAACCAAGAATTCGAATTCAGTGAAGATATCAGGCGATTGGTAGGCTCACATAAAAAGGCTTTTGATGGCTTACAACAGCTCTATAACCAAGATGACTTCCAACTGGCCAAGCGTAAGAGAAAAGAAGATTTGGTGGTTTACTTCGCATTAGGCTTGTTTGAAAGAAGAAAGGCTTACACCAAAATGCCTGAATCGCTAAAACGCGACATCAAGTTCTTCTTCGACTCCTACACTCACGCTACCGAACTGGCCACCGAAGTGCTGTTTTCAGTCGGATCTCCGTCTGTTATTGAAGAAGCGGCTGTTGAAGCCTATCAACAACTACAAAAAGGCGAGTTTAACGAACACCATTCATGGATCATTAAAAGAGAGTGGATCAACCAGCTGCCGCCGGAGTTAAGGATTTATATTGGTTGTGCCACTCAACTTTATGGCGATATTGATTTGTTCCAACTAGTTAAGGTTCACTTCACTTCCGGCAAAGTTTCACTGATGCGGTATGACGATTGGACTAAAAAACAGCCATTACTTGTTGAAAGGATTAAGATTAAGCTTCGAGATCAGGATATCGACTTTTTTGATTATGGCGGCAACTTTGCATTGCCACCGCTTGAAAATAAGCGAAAATTTAATAGTTAATCACTATTAGGTTCAAGCCATTTAGATACTTGTTGCCATACAATATTAGCTAAGTTTTTACTACGCTCATTGACATAAGTTTTATCAAATTCATCAATAGAAACCAAAGCTTCCAATTGATGCATAAATCGAGAGTCAGTCAATAGGCTCACTGTACTGTCAGCCAAATCAAATTGCTTTTTAGCACTATTGAGCTTTATAGCCCTTTCGTTTTCAGCCTTTTCAGTTATAGCATCAAATAGGGCCTTTTTCTCAATCCAAGTCCGATTAGAAAAAGATGCGTTTATTTTCATTGGCAACAAAACAAGATTACCAATAAGATGTTCATTTGGTAACTCATCCAAATCATTAACCCATCCATTTCTGGCCCTCTGAGGCCAAATATGCTCAACACTTGAAAAATATTGCCAATTTTTAATATCAAGGGTCTTATTGTGATCGGCTACAGCATTTTCAAGCATACCGGGATTATCCCGTGATGCTACAGTCGAGTTTGATGCAATCAATAAGAAAAACTTAGTTAAAGGCTGACTAACTTTATAAATAGGGTTAGATATGACTCTGCTCACCCACTCTTCAATATCTGTGGCCCGACCTTGCTCGGATAATATACTTTTCAACGCTGATTTTAAATCCATCGTTGATGGTATAGCGTCTTCTGCCTTCTTGTTGCAATATGATTCACAAAGTCTTTCACCATCTTTGCTAACCCAACCACTTTTCACAACCTCTCTATAATATGAATCAATTCTATCAGTCGTGGTTCGTGACGCTCTCCACAACACAAAAAAAGCAGTTACGGCTTTAATTGCTTCTTCAAACTCACACCAATCGCTTTCATTATTTTGCTCAACAGCGTTAATATAATACCTAACTAATATAGGTATTGTTATGTTGTGGTTAGCTTCCCGAAGTACTTGTAAACACAAAGCTGTTTGCGCTGGATTTTTGACCTTAGGCAATAAACTCAAGTCCACAATTTCTTTCTTAACATCCGGCCAAAAGTTAGCCATAAACTCAGCAACTTTGCTAAAATTATTTAAAAATCTTAGTTTATCCTCTTTTGTCTTAGCCTTGTCATAAAGCTTATTTATTACACGACGTTGTTCACTCAAATGGTTCGATAGTTTTTCTCCCTCTTCCAACATTCGAAATGGAATTAAAATCCGGCTTGTTGCTTTATGTTTATCATCAGCTTTTTTATATTGCTCCAGTATTTTATCAATTTTCGTCAAAAAACGTCTTGACTCTGAACTTTCATATTTATCAAGCCCTTCAAAGTCAATTACCTTCGGCTTAAATGTTTCAAATGCTGTTAAAGGCTCACCTGTTGTATTCAGCGCTTCAAACATATCAAATGCATAGGTTTCATTTGTAGCAACAACAGAAGTTACAGCAGTACGCTCTGTTAGAAACTGTGCAATAATATTTAACCGAATAAACACTAGCAACTTCACACTGTTTGGGTCTGACAAGCCATTCTCATTTAAATACGTTATAACATTGCTTTCAATTCCACCTTCTAATAAACGCTGCTGTACATCTCTATTATTCAAAATGTCTTGCAGTGGTGTGAAAATCACCTCGCGGTCCTTTTTATCGACAAAACAACCATCTTTTGATAATTTCTTCAAAAAACCAATAATAATCCCAAAGTTTTCATTCATTTTTTCATGTTTTGCTCGTAAATCTTCACTGACAACCGTTGAGTCCACATTGAATTTGAAATCTTTTTTAGGAAACCAAATACGATCCTGATCCAAACAATGCTTAATATACTGCGCAAGGAAGCTCGCGACGGGTGAATCATATTTTAAATCTGAACTATCATAGGACCATTGATCAATATAGGCCCTTATTATTTTAGGGTAAAATCGATTAATTGGATCAAAAGCATTTTTATCAAGAACAAACATTGTTTTTAATCTTTCAGATATAATACTCAACCGATTATCAATCCATCTTCCTATTTCTGGTGAATAAATATTTTTTGCTCTTATAGCTTCAGCTGCAAGAGAAAGCAGCTGGTGAAGTGCCACACTCAAAAGTGCAATAGTCGTTAATCGCTGTTGGCCATCAATGACAGTCATTACATCTGTTGGTAAATGTCCGTGCACGTACGGTTTAATAGTTACATTTTGTTGATCGCGAATAGCTATCACAGTACCTATAAAGGTTATAGCATCATCATGTTCAGCGTACAGCTCAATACCATGGATCAAATCATCCAATAGCCTATTTATTTCTTCCGCATCCCAAGCGTATTCGCGCTGATAAGCCGGAATATAAAACCCTTGATGTCCTTTGCCAAGAAAAAGCTCGTGAATACTTTTAGGGTCTGCTCCAAATACTTTATCAATTTGCATATATAGTCCTTTTTTAAAGTGAACAAATCAAACAAGATTGCTCTTCAGGATCGTCGTCTTCAGCGTTATATCTGATTTCATCCTGCCAGCGTGAATATTTCGGTTTTTGCTTCGCTTTATTCTTCATTTCTGCGGCTTCTGCTCGGGCAACCATTTCATCAAGGGTGCCTGTGCTACTCCAGGTATAATTGCCATTGCCAATGGCAATCAGACCATCACCATAGACCCATTTTTTGCGAGAGCGGCTTTCTAGCGCCTTGGCTTGTTCAAATAATTCGGGGTGATTGCGCTTCAATCCCAACCATTCGTCCTGTCTTTGGAAGAAGCAAAAGTAACAGCCAGAGCGACTTCTCCATTTATAATATTCGGGGACACCAATTGATTCTTCCAATATCCGAAAAACATCGTCCCTGACCAGACTATCATCAATAAATGGATAGACTGCATCAACATGGTCCAAACTATAGTAATTAGGTTTTTTACCCGCAGTGTTGAGACCTTCGCGAAATTCATCCGCTCGAATGCCAATATATGAAATCGCCGGGGTATCCTTTATAAAATCAACAAAGGGTTTTATCTTCATCATTCGGGTACACCAGCGTTCACGGGGCGATGGTAAGTAATCGTTGTGCTTTCTCAGCCAGTATTCAAAATCTCTTTCGTTACCTATCCTGATCACTTCTTTACCCAGATAACCTTCCATCTTGTCAATGAACTCGTAGACTTCTTTTAACTCTGCACCGGTGTCAGAAAAAAAGTATTCCATCTTTTGATGAATTTCCGGGTAGTGATCTTTGATGTAAATAGCCAATGCTGCGCTATCTTTGCCACCGGATAAACCCAGTACATGTCTGACATTTTCTTTCTTTGCTATTTCAGAAAAGTGTTGGCTACTCATTTAAGCCCCCTTAGCGAGATCGTGATTAATATCTGACTCTTTTGTGTTGGTAGTGTTGTACTCTAACAGGTATTCGTTGACGAGATCAGCAAGCGCTGCCAGCTTTGATTCTTTATCCGGCAATTCATCCAAAGCAGTTACTATTTGTACTTTAGCATCTGCAATTATCCCCGCTGTCTGTTTATCAATAGTGACTACAGTATCTAATTCTCCCTGACCCTTCTTCACCGTTTTCAGTAATACAACGTCAAAATCATTATCACCTTGTTTGTGATTTTTATCATATTGTAAACAAAGCGATTGTAGATCTAATATCTGTCGGGAAAATTGGTTTAATCTATACTCGGCGATATTGCGATCTTTATCCGTCCACTTTTTGCTAGGTTTATGACCCAAGAAAAGCAGAACACTTTCCAGCCAATTTTCATCGCTATCCAGTTTGTTGGTCAATCGCCTAATAAATGCCTTTACCCCTACTTCATCAATAGTGAAACTTGCCAAATCGAAAATTTTGCCATAAATCCGCTTACGCAACTCTTTTAACGATAATTCAGTTGAGAACCCCAGTGCTTGTGCCAATAACTCTTGCTCTTTTTGGAGCAAACCTGCGTAGGTATGTTTTAATTCCCTTAACGCATCAGTTAATTTCTGCGATAAACCAGCAATGGCCGCGATGCTTTCGTCTGTTTCGTCTAACTCTTTGAATCCTAATGCAACCGGGATTTCTTTAAAGATGAGTGCTAATGGCGATTTTGAGTATTTAACGGCATCTCTAAGTCGTAATGCATCAGGTAAAATATTTTTGGTTTGCTTGGTATAGTCCGGTAAATCACCTTCGATAAATTTAGCTAACGGCTTGGCTAAACTTAATAGCTTACGATCCTCGCCAGTTTCTGTTTTTGTACCATCCAACCCAAATAACGCTTGGTTGTACTGGGAAAAAATCGACTCTTTTAATCCCTCTAATTTAAAATACTGTACTGTGTATTCATCAGGACGCTTTATAAATCGCTCGATGTCTTCCAGAGCCAGATCTGGTTTATATTGTCGCAAACAGTAAACAGCTAATTCATCTTTATAGACCAATAAAGCACTCACATAGATAATTGGCAGCAACCCGGCTTTTAAACCATACGGTGGTCTGGTCAACTCTTGTTCAAGTTCTGTAAGTGGCTTGGCCTTTTCTTGCGTAGACTCAATGAAGCTCTTCACTCGCAGCCAGACATGCCTGAAATTCAATGGATCAGTTGCTTCATCCAACGAAGGCTCAGTAATAACATACTCGCCATTGTCCAATTGCCTGTGAATACCAACCGCTTTAACAAATGAGCGGTAAATGGCTTTCTCTGGCGGGTTTTTCTCAAAACCCAGCTCTTCCATACGACTATTTTGCAACATGGCAGCCAAAAGCTTACCACGAGCGGCAACCGCTGGCGGCGACGGACTGTCTCGGTTAATCAGTTCATTTTTGATGATAGGCAATTTGCTGTAAATGGATTTCAAACGCCCACTTAATGACTCTTGCAATTGTCGTTTATTGTTTATCTCTAATTGATCGGCTCCATAAAACCAGTCAAGTCTTTGTGGGTTATCCAATAAGGATTTAAGTAACTCTCCCTCAACTTTAATCGCGGCATCGAATCGTACGCTGAATTCTTTGTAAGCCACATTGTCGTTATTGAGTTCTTGCCTGCTTATTCTCACCCGGTTCAACGCTTCAACTTCTGCCGTTGCTTCTTTTAGTTGCGGTGCATTCATGCATAGGACGACAAAATCCAATTCACCAAAATACGTTTTCACACTATCATTGAAGACATCTTTGTCATCTTTCGCTGTCGCTAGGAAGAAGATGATACGAGGTTTTATATCACTCTTAATAGTTTTCTTATAAGTTTGAGCATCGATAAATGTAGGGGTAAAATAACGCAATGTTCCCGTCTCAATAGTATAACGTCTTGCCACAATGGGTGGTAACTCTGCTCTTTTGTTTAGCGCTTCTGCCAACGAGAATTTACCTAATACAGCAAGCTCTTCTTGCACCGCAGTTTCGAGATCAAAATCACTGCCCTGCCATACACGATATTCAGCATTAAACTTTCTAAATTGCAATACCGCTTTATCTTCAAGCGCTTTAGCTAATGTTTGTACTTCAGTTTCACCAAAAAGACTAGTCAAAATCAGCTTTGATGCCTTTAACCCTGATTGAGCGCCAATGATATTAAACAAACCGACAGTTTTAAGAAAATTAAGTTGTTCGTCTGCGGTATCATCTAATCGATCTACCGCAGTCATCACCTCGGCCCAACGCCGCTGAGTAATATGATCACCCAGTGCTGCGGGTTGATTGGTAATAAAATAATCGAAGATATGGTGAGGCATCACCCATTCACCAATGGCACTGAATTCACTAATCAGCTTTTTCAAACCAAAAGGTTCATTACTGCCTAAAAAGCTAAACAGGGTGCGTTCATTTTGCGCGACTTTTTGGCAAATATAAGGCAATACTAATGCGGTCACCGGATGTAGTGGATAACAATTAGTAAATAGATTTTCAGCTTCTTCAACGCTCAATACGCCTGGTAGTGCTTTTTCTTCATCCAGAATATTAACTATCGCCGAGACCGATTGACTAATCTCACTGACTTCACTTGGTTGTAAGTTATAATCAAAGGCTTTGGCGACGACTTTCAGCGTCTGCTCTGTACCTTCCAAAAAAGGAATATCTTCAAAACGACCTTGAATTTTTGCCCATTCTTTTTTCAGTGATTCGCCTAATCCTTTAGCGTATTGTTCAAAGCTCTGATGCAGTAGTACGAACAAGAAAACATTAACTGTACTGCCTTTACAGGCATGTTCAGCAATGGACTGAAGTAAGAAAATATCATTAGCATCATAGTGGCGAGCTTCATATTCAAGAAATTTACCCAGCTCATCAATAACAATTAGGATGCCCTTGGATTTCTTTTCCAATGCCTTTTGTAGCTCAGTCAATAAAGCAATTACTTGGGAGCCATCGATTCGAGACAGTGTTGCTTGCTCTTGCAGCTTATTAATGATCTCAGGTTTCTTGCCTCGGGCATCACGCCAAAATTCTTGCGCAGCATCGGCTAAGCCTTGCATCAATCGTTTTGACAATGGCTCAGGCGCACCACTGATCAGCACTTTTAAAAAGCCTTTAGTCTGCTCTGTTGTTGCTTTGTAGTCACTCAAGAGCTGTTGATATGGTGATAACAAGTCAAACGCGGCGATGGTGGCTTCACTCTTTGGGTCACCTAACACATGGCTCAAGTATAAGGAGAATGAGGATTTGCCTGAACCATAAGGTCCAATAAGAGACCATGCTCTTGGATTGGTATCGTCATTGAAAGACTCGGCAACACGATCTAACGTTCTTATCGCTCGTGATGTAGGTATATACGACTTCACAACTTCTGTTGAGTTGAGATCCCTTTCAATATTGATTGAGCGGGTATAATAAGTGTTAACTGTTATCTTATTTGAAATGCTCATGCCGCTTTCTCTTCATTTTCTTTATTCAATGGGGACTTGTTCAATGGCTGATAATGGAGGCTCAAAAACGCATTAGGATCTAATTCATCTCCAATGACATATAGCTGGCTGATACCTGCGGTTTCTCTTATTTGAAATTTGCCAGGCATTATTTTGACGACGTTCTCAAGTTTGGTGAGCAAGTCATTTTCGCTCAAACGGAATATTGCACCAGGCGCAACACGATCATCCTTCGCGTACATTAAATCTTCCAGAGGAATGGTTTTTTGATCTAACTCTGCTAAATATTGGCTGATAGCGAAACCAAAAATCCCTATCGGCAGCTGACTTCTCGATTCTGGTTTTGACACAAAACTACTATCATCAGCGCTTTTTGTGATAAGCCTGAGTAAGCTTAATGGCGAGTCAAGCAAGTCTTCGATTGATCTCTTTACTTTTAGTTTAGGTGTGGTGTACATCTTTAAAATCAGTTGAGCATCGCTTTTGATTGTGGTCGGGCTAGTTTTGCCTCCAAGATACTCTTTGCTAAAATCGACCAGTGCCGTTTGCACTTCTTCTGATGAGAATTCGCGCTTATGAAATTTATTGAAAAACCAATAAATCCCGGTCGACTGATCAGGGTTACTAGCAAGTAACCAATGTAACAACCAGATTGTGGCTTCATCTTCAAGGTAAGGGTCATAACCGGTTTCAAGGTGGAATATAGTGTGCCCCAATGCCGTTAGCTGATCATCAGCACCAACAACCTGACTGGCTTTTAACCAATATTTAATAGCATTTACCATGTTTCTGCCAACACCTAGTTCAACAGTGGCATCATCACCAAAAGAGACCCCATCGACATAAGCATTATAACCTTTGGTCAACCAACCATAACGCAAGGCAAATGATTCATGACGACCAAAAGTCGTTTTTTTTCGGTTTAAGTTCATCTGTTAACATTTCCTTCCGTTTTTGTCTGGCTCATTTGTAAACTTGATTGTGTCGGTGGCGTCTCTTGAGTCAGCAATTGATTAGCTTGAATTAAAAACCAATCCTTCATACACAACCCTTCTGTTTTGAGGGTTTGGTACAGTTGTTTTTTCACTAAAGGATCTATCTCTAATACTATTCTACCGCTTTCGCCAACACTCATTGTTCATACCGGATGTTATGTTACATAGGGGCGGCAATGTTACATTACATTCACCCTTAAGCAAAGCTCAAATACTAAAGATGCTGTATGTTTAACCATGAGTATTAGTTATATATATACTGTATAAATAAACATTAGTCAAGTTTTCCTGAAAAGAGGTTAAATCAGACACAAAACTCATCAGTTTTCATTCAGTAATTCCCAAAATGCTTTATCTTTTATTTTGGTTATTTTCTTACTGCCATCAACATACAAGCTATAGTGCTTATCTAGGTCACGGATCGTTTTCATCAGCTGATCTTGATCTGCTTTATCATCCTTGTTGAAAATCGATTTGATATCCTGATTTTTAATTTGACCAACCCGATGAACAATCCAGCTTAATACGTAAGCTGAATAATCGTTTTCACTGGTTTTGAAGTGAGTGATATCTTGAGTGGATAAAATCATCCCTACACCATATTCCCGGCCTTCTTTGAGTATTTTTCGCAAGCTAGGAAAGTTTTGTGACATGAAATTATCAGCCTCATCTACCAACACCAACTTTGTCACTTGCCGAAAGTCACCACGCACTTCTGGTTTGCCTTTTTTCTGCATTTGCGAGTAAAAAAGATCAAGTGTAAGGGCGACAACTAAGTTTTGTATTGCTGGAGGGTAACCTGCGAGTTCAATAACAGTAACACTGTCAACTAACTCGTAAAGGCTGGTGCAATGCAATACATTATCTTCAAAAACCTCTAATTCAGACAGGCTTTCAAGTGCAGCATACAATGAATCCTCAGTCGGCTCACTGGCTTCAAATAATGTCCACACGTCGGCAATAGTAGGAGCCGGATTGCTCCAAGTAGATTGATCGGCTTTATGAATTCCAGCCTGTTCATAGGCTTCACCAACGAGCTTACGCAATTTCAGCTGCTGCTTTTGTCCTAAACCAAAGGCTTTGCCCATAGTTTCAGCAAAACCTCGTGCGGTATGTACAGGTAACATTGGCGTATCGCCGAACAGGCTAAGCGGGTTATAGGGTAACTTGTACAGGTTATATTTTTTACCAGCAGTCGCCGCCAAAAACTTGTCATCAACATAATCCGACTTGTAGTCAAAAATAAGTATGCCAATGGGTTTGCTATCAATATTCAGGTGCTGATCACGGTAAAGTTGAGTGACCACAGATTTGGTGCATTGTGTTTTTCCCGTCCCCATAGTCCCAATGATACCTGAATTGGTATTCATGAATTTGGCTGTATTTGTCGGCTCCCAAAATACCTCCTCGTCATCCCTTATGTTATGGCCAACTAGTATTTTGAGATTCTCTGAGTTGGTAGCTGTAGCAGGTTCTACCGGTGGCGGTGTGATTCTCGCTAGGTCGGCCAATTCTATTGTTTTCTCGTTATTTTGCTGCATGACATCTCTTTTAATTGATTGACTTTTCGTACCGACACCAACACCTTCACTCACCGCATTTGAGCCTAATAAGTACTTATCGGCTATGTGACAAAGTTTTGCTGAACAAGCGCCTTGCATCATGGTTTGCAATGGGGTGCTGATAAAGTCTTTCAAGTAGCTAACAGGCAGTTGAATTTGCAGAATATCGTCTATTTCCTTAAATTCAGCTTCAAAAAAGGTATCGTTCTCAACCATAGCCACTAAAAAGCCTGCCGGATAATGCTGAAGTGTCGCTAATGTGTAGTCGCCTTGCAGCCACCACTCCCGGCTTGCCAACAAGGGTTCGAAGTAATCTTTTTTGTACAAGTTATAGAGTTTATATTTATCAACCTGCATTAATATTTGTCGTATAAACAAACCTCGATATAACGAACCAGCCAAGTCATTACGCCCTAATACATCCTCAGTCAAATAACGACCCAGCTCTTTAGCTTGCGCAACCCCTTTGGTATGAGTTTGCTTTTGACCCGCTTTAACTTCAAGTGGTAGCAAGTACATTTGCTGGTCTTTAAAACCAACAAACAAGACATCATCAGAAATCGCGCCCTTTTTATATTTGTGAACATGGCGTGAAAAATCACTGTCTGACATTTTAAGACCAATATTACCTGCCACACGGATCATTTCAGCGACAGATAACGGTACCCAAGTAATATCTGAATTAGCCAGCAAACAATTAACAAACTTATAAGCACCTACGATGCTCTTTTTCTCTTTGCGTTCATTCGTATTAACGGTAAGCATCTTTAATAACCATTCGCCATTAAACGCATTAAACTCCTCAATTATGCCGCCTTCATCTTGTTCCAGCACTTTTTTGTACAAGTCGGTTTGCTTCGTTACCGTGATAGCATCATAGTTGGTCGAATTAGTGTAATTATCTGAATAATGGATAAGCACAA
>CBDIDQ010000038.1:0-6482 GCA_965277695.1 Alteromonadaceae bacterium | reverse complement strand
CCCATTGATAGAATGACAAAATCTAATGTATTTCTTACATTTCACTGTATAATTACCAAAACCGCAATATAGCAGTAACTAACCTTATTTTTTGGTAAGGAGTTTTGCGATGTTTTGGCGAAAAGAACCTTTCAATATTAATGTTCACGTTGGCCACGCTCATGGAAGCACCTTTGTTACCTTAGTCGATGACTATGCCTGTCCAGTTTGTCCCGATGTTAGTTGCTATATGTACCATTGGGGTGGTTCTGTAAATTCTAGAAAATTGTGGGCTTACGACCTGCGGTTTGTCCTGAATTATTTTAGAAGTTTACCTCAATCTATTGATGTGTCAGCAAGGGTCAGGGCGGGTGAATTTTTCAGTCGCGCTGAATTGAGTGCGTTCGTTAGTGTTGCTCAATTCAGGAAAGGTGGTGACTTCAGCAATGTTGTTTCCATCAAACCGTTTAGTGATAAAGCACTGGAGAACGCTATCCATGCCAGTACCGTTGCAAGGGAGAGGGTTACGGCAAGCACAGCCAAACGGCGCATTCATCGGCTAAAACATTTTATTCATTATCTGAATGGTGTATATCATGCGGATAACCTGCCGCCAGAAGCAGTAGAACATCGTTATAACTTTGTTTGTGAGTATTTGGAGGAAGCCCAAAAATCACTGCGTGACTTCAACCGTACCTGCGTTGTGCCCAATAAATCGGTGCTTCCTGATGAGGTTTTTTTCAGGATGCTGGATATTATTCAGCCGACATCGCCTGATAATCCCTTTAAACATTCCAAATTGCGTAATTACCTAATCATTGCCCTGTTCATTGAAACAGGTTTACGTAGAGGTGCCGTTGCAAAATTAAAGATTGAAGACTGCCAGTTCTTTGGTGCCTTTAATGAAATCCTGATTGCCCGAAGGCCAGATGATAATGAAGACCCTCGACTGCATCGCCCATCCCAAAAAACCAAAGCGCATCGGGCGTTTGTTTCACCAGAACTGATGCGTGAACTTCAACGATACATTGAAGGGACAAGGAGCCGGTATCCTGCTGCAAATACTCACGACATGATTTTTATTTCAGAAATGAACCACAAGGGAACGGCTGGTCAGCCACTAACGCTCAGTGCTTACCAAACCTTGTTTGAATCTCTGTCGAAAGCACTGGGGTATAATGTTCATCCTCATTTGCTGAGACACAAATGGAATGAGATATTCAGTGACAAGGCCGATGCGTTAGGTCTTCATGGCGAAGAAGTGGAGAAACTACGCAAATACGCAATGGGCTGGTCAAGAACTTCAGAAATGGGTGCTGTCTATAACGAGTTTAAAATAGCCGAGTCTGTCAGGGATATTCAACAACAACGGCAAGAACAGATAATGAATACGGAGTCTGACTTATGAATACAATGTTAGACCTTAAACTTACGAAAAACTTATCAGCCAAACCAACATTACTTGAAGAGAGTGATGAAGGTCATTTTGTCTCTAAAGACGGCTTCCCATTCAATGCGTTTGATGACCGCTGGATGCTTAAAGCCGGTCGTAAAAAAGGTATGGTTGTATATTTAGACTGGCTCTCAAAGAGTCAATTTACTGAAGACGCCAAAATGGATATTCGAATGAGTTTAGGGGCTATGGCTGAAAAACTAAGTTTTTGTACAGTCAATGGTGTTAATTATATGTTAAAAAGCCTTAATATTCCTAGTTTTGATGTGCCAACAATACAAAGCTATTGGGTGACTTATTCAAACAACATACAAAGAAGACTTAAGAGTTTCAGCCGGTATTTATATAAATATTCCCCAAAACACCATTTAGGTTTATATTCTTGGCTAAAGGATGTGCCATGTGAACAAACAAAGAGTACCGTTTATGATCCACTAAAGGGAGCCTTAAGTGATGTTGAAAGTCGCTCTTTTGATTTTGCCATGAACCAAAAAATGCAGGATTTTATTGGAAATAGTAAGGCGACTGTTTCTACGCCTGCAAGCTTAACTGTCTTTTCTACTCATATTATGGCTCGCTTGCTACAGGTGGTAGTACGTCGCCCAGCTAATTTAGTGCAACTAAAATGGAATGATATTCTTCCGGTTGGGGTTGACTTTGATGATTCTTCTTTGGAATATCAATGCGGATTTTCAGATACCAAGGAGCTGCATATTAGGCTTTGGAAGGTGAAGCAAGGAAATAGTTTTCGTGCTGCTGTTGAAAAATACCCATTTTTGGTCAGCCAGTCTATCTCAAAAGAGATTTTACTGTATCGCCAAGCTTATTCTTATTGTTTAAAAGAACGATTGAGGGTTTTAGGTATCAACTTAAATGAAAAAGAATTTAATGATCTGTTGTTAAATTGTCCTTTGACTTTTACTCAATATTTGTTTTCAACGGAATTTGCCAGCAAGGAGCAATTATTAGCCGCGTTAGGTGTAAATAGTGACGCATTTCATAAAGATTCATCAACGCTGAATACAAGTATTCTTGATTTGTTTTCGCGCTTAAATATAAAATCTGATCGAATTCCTGTAAAAGAGTTAGTTATTGGTAATAACCGTATTCGTCATACTGTCGGCACTAATGCTAGTCGGAGTGGAAAAAATATTTATCAAATTGCTAGGTTGCTGGGTAACACTCCATTAGCAGCAAAGGTTTATATTGATTTAAGCAACGAACAGCGAGCCAATATTGATGATCGGTTTGTAGCTAATGATTATTTAATACGCGCTTTTTCCGTGGATATTGAAACGGTAAAAGATGAAGCGTCTTTAATCAGTGATGAGTCAGGGAACGAATCAGGGCAGTGCAAAAGTACACATCGCTGTGCCCAGTGTACCGAAACCAATCGACCAATATGCTGCTATGGGTGTGACAATTTTAAAGCACTATTGACTGCTGATCACCGATTCATTTTGAACAAAGCTGAACAGTGTTATAACTATCGTATTCAGCACGAACCGCCTGTATTCCTTGAGCGACTAGGGGTTCAGATTCGTTATATTAAAGCAACAATTGAGGTTTGTGACAAAATGTTGCAAAAGGAGTTGAGTCATGATGCTTAACAAATACTGCAAAAAAGTGGATGCCTTTATTGAAAGTCAGAAACAAGTGCCTCTTTTAAATAAAACCAATCATCAAGGAGAACCCGCCAGTTGGGATGATTGGTTTTGGACTATCAAGCCTAGTGTTGGGAAAACATATAATGTCTATTTTATTGATCCACAAAAAGTACCCAAACCATGTAAAAAAGATGTTTATAGTGAAGATCAGCATTTTCCAGACCGTTACAGACAGCTTTTGATGAGCTATATTTTGCATTTAGAGCAAAAACAGATGAGACCAAAAACTATATCAAACTATCTCACCGGAGCAAAAAGAAGTTTTAGTTTGCTATACGATAGTTTATTTAGTGTCACTCAAAAACAGATGGATGTATTTTTTTATGACAATAAAAGTTTATGGGTTGTAACGTCAGCTACCTTCCTTCGGTGGTGTCAAAAAAATGGGTTTATCTCCAAATTTTTAAATATACTAAGACTTGAAGGAAGTGAACGCCACCTGCTGGATGTGCAGATTAACAATCAACAGAACAAGATGCCTGATCCTTTAGCATTGAAAGCGTTGGCTTCGATCAGCCACGACTTAATACTTGAAGGCGGTCAGCTTATTGAGGGGCTTTATTATCCAGACCAGCGATATCATTTTGTTTGCTGTATGGCAACATTGGCAATGGCGTCTCCTAACCGTGTAGCTGCGGAACAGCAAACATTAAACAAACAAACCTTAAAATCTCGTACTGCTACCGTTAAAAGAGAAAACCAATGGACGGAGCAGCCTGTTTATTATTTGGACTGGAACGGCTCGAAAGGCTATAAAGACAATGACAATCACATTCTGGCAGCAATGAAAGAACCTGTATCACGGGCGCTTGAACACCTGAATATAGTTTGTGAACCTGCACGGGTGTTGTGTCGTTTTTATGAGTGCCCTGATACACCTGTTAAAGAACTGTTAGGTAGTTTCCAACCCAGTCCAGATAAATTACAACATATTGATATTAACAAGCCCGTCAATATGTTTCAGCTAGGTTATTTATTGGGTTTTTATGATGGTCAGGATCAAACAATAAAAGTAGGTCAAAAAGGTAAAGCCAACTTCAAGCACAAGCTTATTTGCGAAATAAACAATAACGATGGGCTTATGTATGTTACGTTAGGAACATTATTAACTATAAATAATCCAAAACAAAAAAATATATTTAAGCTATTAATGGGTTCAACACGCACGGTAGCTGAGTTTCAACGGAATTGGATAGAATTTATAAAGCAGGAAATACCTGCGTTTCCCTATCGCGTGGTTAATAAAAATAGAGTCAAGCTTAGCAATGCGCTGTTTTGTTTTACGGGCAATCAATTACTCTCATCGCATGGAAGTTACCAATTAAGTCAAACCTTGTTCGGTATCGAACCGGCTGATTTAGGAAATATGTTCCATTCTTTGATTAGTAATAAAAATGATTTTTCCATTTTTACAGAATTTGGTTTTGCCTCTGATCTTAAAATAACCCCACACCAGTTCCGCCACTGGCTTAATACAATGGCTCAACAGAGTGGTTTGTCTGAGGAGGTGATTGCTATGTGGTCTGGTCGAAAAGATATTCAGCAGAATGCCGTTTATGACCACACGCCTGAATCCGACAAGGTTAAGCAGGTTGGCTTCGTTATGAGTAATTCAACTGAAGAGAAAAAGCCTATCCGAATTATTACCCAAGAAGAATATGAAGATGTTACTGGCAAAGACTGGACATCAGTTACATCCACAGGTATCTGTACCCAGAATCTGTCAGTGAGTCCCTGCAATTACCTGAATGACTTTCTCAGCCATTGTCCACTGTGCCCTGAGTGTGTTCATGTGAACCGTGACCAGAAAGCCATCGAGCTTTTAGAGAAAGACTTAACAGTTCAACATGCTCGTCTGGAGCAAGTAAAAACCTGTAAAACGCTGGGCACGAATCACAATCAGCAACGATGGTTTTTAATGCACTTTAAAAACACGGCAATGCTGGAACAGCTGATCGGTTTAATGAAAAGAGAGGACATAAAAGAAGGATCACCCATTCGTTATAGTGGCGACGATGGCGTATTCAGGGTCACAGATTTAGCCAATCGCAGAGTAGAAGAAGTCAAAGCATTACTACCCGATGCAAACGCAGAAATGCAGAAGTGTATTGCCCAATATTCCAGTGTTGAACCGGAACCTGACAATAAACCATTAGAAAACTTGCTGACTAAATTCGGTATTGGAGTATAAGGCATGGCTTTTCCATCATTAACCTCAAAACAGCAACGGGCTATTGAAGCCCTGATCCGAGGCTGGAGCACTAAATTAACCTGGGAGCGATTAGCGCAAGCTGTTCATGATGAGTTAAGCATCCAAACAACTCGGCAAACCTTGCACACTTATACTGGCATCCGGAACGAGTATGACCACAAGAAATCCGAGCTACGGGGTGCATCCCCACAAATTTTGAAGCAGATCACCCAGAAGGATGTGACGTTAGCGGAGCAGGTTAAAAAACTGACGGCTGAGAATGCAGTGCAAAAAAGACAGATAAATGAACAGCTTCAGTTAATTGAGCGAATACTGGCTAATGCCCAGAACATTCCCAATGTTGACGTTAATGCTCTGGTGCAGCTCTGCGGGGTATCAGCCCCAAGCAATCCTAAGTAGTGTGGAGGTATTGCCATGAACCCGCTCGCTGCCGAGAAAAGTGTTCAAGCCTTCCTGCTTTGGCAAGCTGGCATGAGCAACGACGATTACACGCAAATCATCTATCGAGGTCAACTGAACCGCGAGGAAGTTGCCAAAGGCTGCGGCTTTTCAAAAACGGTGTTAAAGCAAAACCCTCAAGTTAGAGAATTACTAGCGCAACTAGAACTGGATTTGCGCCAGAAACGGGTACTGCCTGACCTTACGGAAGCTGCTCAGGCAGCGGCTACCCAGCCAAAAACACATGACCGAACCGAGCGGAAACAAAGCATGGAGTCCCGCCGAATCGCTGAACTGGAAGCAGAAGTACTGGAGCTGAAAGCCAAGCTCCGGCGATTCGAGGAACTGTCCGAGGTATTGGTTGAAATGGGACTCGGAGAGTCGTTATGACCGTTACAGAAAACCTTCGTGTTACCAGTGTCAGGCAGTGCAATCACCGTTCTGCCTGCTTTGTCGGTGTGCCATTGCTGGCCAATGATCGTGTCCGGTCAGCCCGTTATATAGTTGTGGTGAGTGCTCCGGCTGAATGCCTGCCGATGGAACCCTTGGTAGGACAGCACTGGTCAATTACTGGGGAACGGCAAGTTGTGCAAGCTACCCACGGCGACTTCGAAATTGCAGAGTGTCATTTTCGGCAACCAACCGACTGCAAAGTTACCTTGCCTCACGACGGCGAGGGATTAATCCGGTTTTTGGCAAAAGAACCTGAGTTTGCTGGTATTGGTGAGGTCAA
>CBDIDQ010000037.1:0-32747 GCA_965277695.1 Alteromonadaceae bacterium | reverse complement strand
TCAACACTGCCGCTTTATCTTAATTGGTGGTCGTCATTTACGTGATGAATGGCTGGCTGACCAGACTAAACGCGATCAACTATTACCGAGTATTTTTGATAAAGCGATTTATTTGCCTTCATTGCTGACAGACAGCTCAGACTATGAAGCCAATATTGCCGATGACTTGCTACTTGTGCGAATAAAACAATACATCAGCCAGCAACAAGTTAGATCCGAACGGTTATTCAAAGATTTACGAGATAATGAGCGACTGACTATCGTGCTTAAAACACAGGGTAAAATTAAAACCGAACAACGTTTTGCCGATCAAGCATTGATTGATATCAGAACCCAGCAATTTTTTTCAGCACAAACAGAAAACAAAAACAGCCAGTTTTATCTATGTGGCAGCAGCAACCCTGATCAAGGTTCACCAACCACCCGATTGTTGTTGAAGCAGTTTGCTAAGTACCTAGCCTATCGTAGTCATGGTATCCCCAAAAGACTCAATGAAGTTTTTGCCGACTTTATTAAACCGTTCAATCGAACAATGAACTCCTCCTGTGAAAACATGGATAAAGAAACTCGAAAAGACATTGTGGGTTCCTGCCGTGATGTGTTGTTATTCACCGATATTGATTTATACCGTATACAAATGACCTCACGTCTCTATGACCGTATAGAGAGTTTTTTGGGACGTAAACTCTATGCTCGCGATGATAAGGTAGTGACTGCCGTATTCTTTATCACTGACTATTTACTAAAATTCCATCAACGCGCATTTGACTGGGACAGCCTCGAAAAAATTGACGCGATAGCCGATATCAACCGCGCCCCGGATTTACGTGAACTGATCCACGAACTGGTTAACGGTTTTTCAGGGGTACTACTGCACCCGGTTTTTAAACGGTATGTATTCCTTTAGATTTAAAAGTGGCACTGCAAGAGAGGTTGCTTACCTGTCCAAGCTCTCGCCCACCGACAGCGCCGCGTTTAATTTCACCCTCGATGAATCTCAAGCACTTAAAGACTTATACGCCAAAAAGCTCGAAACATCAGCAGGTACAACGGCTGAAATCAGCGCCGCCTTAGGTGAGCTGCATGAATATGATCAAGAGTATGACGCCGCCCGAAAGGAATACCATAAAACGATTTTGATCATTGATGGCAAAGTTGAGCAATTATTAATGAGCAAAACAGACAATACTGAAGACAAAGCATTTAATGGTCATATTCTGATCTTGCAACAGCTTGAAAGAGATTCCTCAGAGAGTCAGCAACTGACTATTTCATTTGTTGCTGATTGGGCCACGTTTAGATTACGATTGATGTTAAAAATCGCCATGACTTTTGAACACACCAGAAACTATGAGCGAGCCCAAGCGTATTACCATGAAGCCCATATGATGTCGCGACGCTTTTTACAGCTGATTTTTGATGAACGACCAAGCATTCACTCAACTCGCCAAAGCCGTAGCCGATTCATTGGCCAGAGAAAAATTGAAAATACCTTATTTATGGCAAAGAGTTTTAATATTCTCTATCAAGCGGCTTTTGCCAAAGCTTGGTTAGCTGAAAAACAAGGTACAGGCGTTGATACAAGCTTAACCATCCTCAAAACTGAATTATTTTATTTCGAAACACTATTTCAACAATTCAAACTTTCAGAAGACATTAAAAACTACGTATCTAAAATTAAACACGGTCAATTCGCCCACGCCAGCCTAGGGCTGATCAAAGCTGAATTTTATAATAAAACTGGAGATTTATGTTTTTTCAAAGGGGGAAACTTACCAGATCATAACCGCTTGGGTAGCAGTGAACTCTACAAAAATGGTTACTTGTATAAAGCCTCTTATTATTACGCCACCAGCCTGCATTATTTAAGGCATTTTAACCTCTATCGCCAAGAAGCCTCGAAAGTCAAATATTCAACACAAGCCAGCCTAGAAGCCACTTTTTCTCCTGAGCAATTACCCGATTATCCGCTAGTTGAAAATGCATCAGCGTTGGCTGATGTCTCTGAGGTGATCCTTGCCAGAGTCAATATCAAAGCCCTGATTGAAAGCTTGGTTAAAGGTCAAAGACAAGCGATAACTAGAGATAAAAAAGAAGAAACCGTTTACCTTAAAAATACAGATAGCAAAACGACCATTAGTAAATCATTTTTCAGTTTTATGGTAACAACCAGCATTTACTTTGATAAATGGTTGAAATACAAAGGCGGAACGATTAACGATGAAGAGAGCTATCATCACTTCGCAGAGGTTGAAAGAGACAATGAATATACAAAAATGACATTTTCCTACTCTTTGTGGGAATTAGAAAAAAAATGGTGAATCATTAGTAGACCCAGATGAATTTATTGATATCTGGATTGGTACAGCTGAGCCGAATGATCCAAAACATATCAGTAGTGATGTTATCACCTCAAAGCGCTCCTCCGGCTGTTCAATTGAGCGAATACTCTGTTATATGACCCTCATCAATTTAAACGTCACCTACTTGCGCCAAGCGGGTCAACTTGAAGAAGCCGCCTATGAATTGCGTCGCGCCGCAACATCCATCATTGCTATATTGGATTTACTGGTGCTGTTAAAAACCCAGGATAAATACCAAGAAAACAACTTGGGTATTGATGTTGATAAATGGAATTCACTAAACTTAACTGCCTTCATCGAGTTTTTAATTGAGTATGCCGTTTATTTCATTGATCGCGCAGCTATTTTGTACAGCGCCAAAAGTGTAAAAAAAGGCAGCCATCAACAAAAATCTAAAGACAATATTACCGATTTCATTTCTTCAAAGTTATCTATTACCGCTGTGAAACTCTGTATTGTCGCGACAAAATCAACCATTGCCTGGCGTAACAAAACCTTTATGCATCGTTTACGTTTTGGTCATCAGGGCAAAATAAAAGGTGAGGAAGACTTAAACCATTATTTTTCATTGCAACAAATCATCACTAGTTTTGCCCATAAACATTTAATCACAAATGAGTCTCAACGTGATGATTCGCTGGAAAAGCTTAAAGACTTCTTTACTTTTGAATCCGACACACCATATGCCAATAGCTTTAGTCGAGACGCTGTTTACCAACTATTTGTTTTTAAAGAACTCTTGGAACAACGGAGTCTGACAAAACGCTATCCCATACTCAATCGACTGGAAATGCTGCAACAGCTCAGCTTGTTGATATCACAACCCAAATATAATAAAGATGAATTTATCTACCTAACGTTGTTATTAGAAATAAAAGACCACTTATCAATCACAAAGCCACAGCCTCAAGAGAGAATCACTCAGCTAATAAATAACCTGCCAATATTACCTAAAGGAATATACACTAATGAAACACTCATCGAGTTATTCACGCGTATAACATCAAATTCGTTTAACTGGATCACAGAATTCGCAAACCTTAATACCTGCCTAAAAGACAGCATAATCGCGATTAAAACCGATAAAATGAATGAAATTTACTGTCAGAATCGACTCGATAAAGCCATCAACTACACCAAAGAACTATTAGAAATCGAAGAGCAGTTTGATTCGCCTCACCATTTCACCCCCACTCAGGTGGCTTACACTTGCTTTCGCTTAGCTGACACGCTACAAAGGGGTGCTAAATATGTCAATGCACAGCTTTTCGTAGCCGAAAAGATACGCGATACACAAGCTCGACAAGATAAAATGGACGAACTCAAGGCTCGACAATATCAAAGAAACAAAGACGCCAAATATTTCTATATCCGTGCCAATGAATATTTTAATAAAAGCCAGCAAATGTATACATTACGCCACGAATATTACCAAAGCATTGGTGATTTATATTACCTCTATGATGATTTTAACGACCGCTATATTCATCACGCTAAGGCCATTCAAATCATGAGTTCAACCATCTCATTTGCCGTCGAACATGAAATTCATCAACGCTTAAAAATCTATGATCAAAAGGAAATATCAAAATGAAAAACCTCACCGACCAACAAATCATCGACAGCTGGAAAAGCAACGTAAAACCTTGGATCAGCGCTATCCGCGACGGCGAAATTGAAAGCCGTTTAGCGGTTACCAATCAAGCGATCATTGATGCGGTGTTATCACGCACTCCTAAAACCGTGCTTGATGTTGGTTGTGGTGAAGGTTGGCTAGTCAGAGAATTGAGCAAAGCTGGCGTAGACACAATGGGCATTGATGGCGTGGCGGATTTGATTGCCTATGCACAACAACAATCAGATGACCGCTTTGAAACACTGGCTTTTGAAGATTTGTCAAACGCCAACATTAAACAACAGTTTGATGTTATCGTCGCTAATTTCTCGCTGTTAGGCAAAGAATCGGTAGAGTGCCTGTTCGGCAATATAGCTAATTTACTCAATGCCGAAGGTACCTTCATAGTGCAAACCATTCACCCAATATCGGCTAGTAGCAAAAGTGCTGAAGCTCGTTATCAAGATGGCTGGCGAGAAGGTTCATGGGCCGGGTTTAACCCGGCATTTTGCAATCCTGCCCCATGGTATTTTAGAACATTGACCAGTTGGGAAAAATTATTTGCTGAGTATGATTTAACGCTGGTGGAACAATTAACGCCGCTACATCCGCAAACACAACAGCCCGCTTCAATTATTTTTATTTCAACACCGGTTAATTGTTAATCATCCAACACCGCATCCATCTCAGTCTCAACCAGCCACAGCGGGTCAATAAAACCGTTTACTTCAACAAAAGTACAAGCCGGTTTAATAGTCGAAAACAATTCACCATGCGCCTTAGCTGCCGCTTCCCACTGGTTGATATCCGTCAGCATAATTCGCGTTCTGATCACCGCTTCTACCGAACCGCCCACCGCTTCTATTGCACTGATTGACAACGCCAAACAATATTGAGTTTGGCCATAAACATCCCCCTCAAACACTGTCTTAGCGTCTTTAATTGGCGCAGTGCCTGAGACTGCAATGGTATTGCCAATTCGACACGCTCGTGAAAACCCAATAGGCGCTTCAAGATGAGACCCCGAGCTAACCAATTTTCTCATGTTAATCCCCCGCTACATTATCACTTGTTTAATCAATGCCACTTCCTCAAGGATATTATTGTGGTGCCGCTGCTCCAGCAAAATGGTGTTGACCTCACACCCGGTAAATTGGCTAACACCGTTGTCTGGCATGGTCATAATCAGGCGAAGTTCTTGCGGATCTGCCCGCGACGCTTGTGACCCAGCCTTGAGTAACGTCACTCGGGTATGCGCCAACTGGCCACTTAATTTACAGCGGTTGACCATTACCTCGCTAAGATAACTGGCAATGGTATTATCAATATAACTGCTGTCGTACCCTTCTTGCTCCATGTCTTTAACCACCTTGGCTTTTCGATATTGTAAACTCTCTGTGGTCATCAGCGCTTTTAATTGCGGCGACTCGATCACCGTATCCAACAAACAAACGCTGATATTCCGTAAACCATTTTGTTCCATTTGATATGCCATTTCCAGCGCAATACTGCCCCCTAACGACCAACCAAGTAGTCTCACCGGTTCCTTTATGTCGTAGTGCTCAAACAACGACTGGATGTAAAGCTGAGCAAGTTGACGCAATGAATTGATTTTAGTGGTGTTGATCATGTTGTAGTTATCAATGCCGATACAATTAAACTGATTGCCAAACTCATTGGCCAACCGCTGATAAACTTCAGCGCCACCACGGCCCCCCGGATGAACCGCAAACACCAATGGCGCATCATTGTCTTTTATCGCCGACAAAGGCTGTAACAAACGTCGGCTCAACCCTCGGGGCTGCAACTGCTCAGCCAATAAAGCAATCTTGTTATAGCTAAATAGCGAAGCCACCGACAAATCACTATCCATTTGCTTGTTGATGCGACTCACCAACTTGACGGCAATAATCGAATTACCGCCAATATCAAAGAAGTTATCATCGCGCCCCACACGCTCAAGCGCCAACTCCTGTTGCCAGATATCACATAAAGCTTTTTCGGTATCATTACGCGGTGCCACATACACTGTTTGTTGCAATGTCATATCCGCTAGTGGTGATGCCAATTGATGTTGATACAAAATGTCGAATTGATTATTGCCAAGCATCAACTGACAGGTTTTACGCCGCACTTTGCCACTGGTAGTCATCGGTAATTGTGACAAGCGGATCAATATCACCCGACTCGGTTGAATTTGATGATCTTCAAAAATGGTAGCACCGATAGTATCGGCCACTGTTGCCATTTTACCGTTTTTTACCTTCATGATAGCGGCAATAATCACCACACTTTCTGTTTCACCATGACTCATTGCAATCGCTGCGCTGTTACGCACACCAGGCAAGTCATTGATACTCCATTCAATGTCCTCAGCATGGTAATTTTTACCTTTGATCACAATCATATCCGACAAACGCCCACTAACATGAAGATTACCATCACGCACATAACCGGTATCACCCGTACGCAGGTACATACGCTCATCCCCCGCCAGACTCGCACGAAAAGTGTCAGCCGTTTTCTCGGCATTGTTCCAGTAACCCTGTGCAGCACTCGGGCCGCTATACCAAATCTCGCCCTCCACGCCCTGACCCACCTCAATCCCTTTATCGCTATCCACTATCTTGAGCACATCAGTCGATGAGCTTTTACCGACACTGACGTGGCTAAGCGCATCAGCACAGTCAACTAGCTCACCGACCTCGGTGCCACTGATCAACAAGGTCGCTTCTGCCAATCCGTAAACAGCCATATGAGACTCAGGACGCAAACCAGCCGGGGCGAAAGTCGCATTAAAACGGGCGATAGTTTCTTTATGTACTGTTTCAGCACCATTAAAAGCCACTCGCCATGACGACAAGTCCAGCTCAGCTATCTCATCCGGTCGGATTTTAGCGGCACACAAAGCATAAGCAAAGTTGGGTCCGCCACTGACCGTTGCCCGGTATTTGCTGATCGCCTTTAACCACAACAGCGGCTTGCGAATAAAGTGCAGCGGCGTCATAAAAATCAGTGTACCACCGAAGTATATTGGCCCAAGCACATTGCCAATCAACCCCATATCGTGGATCATCGGCAACCAGCCAACCACAATCGTTTTATCATTGATCTGCATCCGCTGGCCGATCACCCGCTGATTAGCCATCAAATTATCGTGACTAACCATCACCCCTTTGGGCGAACCGGTAGAGCCTGAGGTATATTGCAAAAACGCCAGTTGTCCGGGCGTAATAGCTTGCTCGATAAACTGGCTTTGCAAACTCATGTCAATTTCGTCGGTATTAATCCATTGATGCCCAGCTAAGGCACTAACGTTAATACTGGCATCAATCACATCGCCCGATGTCAGCACACACGCCACATCACAGTCGTCGATAATGCCATTAAGCCGTTGCGCCATTTTTTTATTGGTTGGTGGATAAACCAGCACGGCAATCGCTCCGGCATATAAGGTGGCAAAAAAAGCTGTAATAAATTCAAGCCCTTGCGGATAAACCAGCAACACCCGTTGTGTAGCAATATGTGGATTTTGTCGTTGCAACTGTGCAGCAAGACAGCGAGCTTGTGCATCAAGCTCGGCATAACTGAGCCAAACTTCATCATTCTCACCATCTTTGAGGAAAATATAAGCGGTTTTATCGGGAGCCGTCAAAGCGGTTGCTTTGAGGATATCAACTATATTGTCGGTTTTTTGTAACATGGGCTTGTCCGCCTTTTACCTGGCTTCTATTGATTCTGCTGTTCCCAGCAGATGTCATTAGAGACTAGAACAAAGACAGCCAACAATACAGTTTTTAGCTTAAAGATTATCGACCGCAGCCGCCACACTGTTAACAATAGTGATACCAGCCATGATCAGAAACTTGCCCTTTTTCGCTGGCATTGCTGAGAATCCAGCTTCATACATCACGTTATTAACATAGGCCATCAGGTAATTTTCTTTATGGCCATCAATATATTGCGCAAACGCCGCCTGTTTTTCTGATGGCAGCATCTCTTCGAGGTTTTTAACAAAATCTATATAAGCCGCCAAATGGGCTTTCTGCTCTTGTTGAGTGATTTGTCTGATGTTTAAATTGGCGTGTTTCAGCGCCCGATGAGTCACCAATAATATATTAAGCAACACTTGGATCTGCGTTTGCTCATAACCCAGCTGTTTAAGCGTCACAATAGCCCCTAACAAATGCGGCTGCTGCTGATGGATTTCAGTGATCACCGCTTCTGCCTGCTGCTGTTCCATCGCTTTGGCTTCGTTAATCGCCTTAGCCAGCTCATTGAGATTAATTTTCGCCGCTCTTGCTGTTATTGGTGTCGCTATTTGTGTCATGGTGTTGCTTTGTCCTGAGAATACATTCAATTGGCAGGGTTTTTATCATATATCGCAGTAGCTGACAATAGCCTTTGACCAAGCCCTCATTCATCGCCTCATTCATCGCCTAATTCATCGCTAGTACTGCCAGTTTGGCTTCATAAAGCTTTTGTGCCTCATCATCATGGGTTCTTTGCAGTGCCTCACGCATGAGTTTTTCAGCCAGCTCAGTTTTACCGGTCAAATAATAAACCTTGGCAACACCAGCATAACCATGGGGTAAGTAGTCTGCTTTTTCGATGGTTTTTTGGTAGTATTTTAACGCCAAAGTCATATTGTTTTCTTGCAGTGACTGATCAGCCAACGACAACCAGCGGAACGGGCTCGGATCATCCAGCTCATCCATACTCTCAAGAATAGTTTGCGCTGCTGCCAAACGATTTTGTTTGAGCAATAACACCCGGTAATTACTCAGCAAATACAGATCTTGCTTCTCCAACGCCAAACCATGTTGATATAGGGTTTCGGCTTTATCGTAGTGCTTAAGATGGCGATAAATCACCGCCATCAAACTGACATTAGCCGGATCCTCTGGTCCATATTTTAACGCCTCGGCACTTAACCAAGCAGCCAATTTAGGTTTACCTTGCTGCAATGCATCAGAGCTCAAATTGCGATAATACATGCCAACAAAGCGATCATGACTCACTCGTGGACCCCGCCAGCTGCCATTCACAGGAAAGTAATCAACCACAATATGCGGCTTTTGCATATAAAGAAAATTCTTTTGCACTTTAAAGGTGGGATCATATAACTTGGTCACCACATGACCAGACGCCACTTCGAAATTTAACGCTTTGGCATAGACCGGATTGCTGACAGATTCGACATATTCCGCCTCAACTCCCGCCAACTTAGCATAAGCGGTGGTGAGTATCGCCAACGACATACAGTTACCAGTATTGTTTTCAAGGGTTTGCTGAGCGGTGAATGTTTTGCCGTAATAACTAAATGAGGAGAGTTTTTTCTCAAGAAACTTAAAAACCCTTGAATGAGGATGCGAATAAACATTGTCCGGACTATTGAAATAAGTTAAAAACGACGCTTGCTGCTCATCAGTCAAGGTAAATATCTCGTCTACGCTGGGGATCTGTGGTTTTTCACCAAAATCTTGGGGATCAATTAAAACCTGTACTTCAGCTATTGCTGACGGCGCTTGCACCTTGCTTGCAGTAGAGACGCAACCCGTTAAGGCGGTCGCCAATATAACCCATGCCATTGAGATAAAATACTTCATAGTTTTCCTTTTTTACGCTTATTGTTGCACGGTTATGTGCTTATCAAGGGGTTAAATTTCTACCATTCATCAACAATATTCACCAGCCCTATGAGATTAAGTGTCTGAGTTATCAGGCAGAACACAAAAACCTTTGGATCCACAAAAACGTCGCACTTTATACAATAAAATAGATATAAACATACAATTGTATCAATTCACTGAGTAAATAGTGGTAACTCGTCTTAAACCAAGCTATACTTGCTGTCAACATTGTCACCTAATACACTTGGAAGCCTTCAATCATGACTGAATCAACAATAAATTCAGCTGTCAATCCAATTGGCTCAGCAGTAGATAACAGCACCACTAGCCCGCTAACCTCAAGGCAATTTTTAAGCTTTGAGACCATAGCCGCGACGCTTTTTTCTTTATCTATCGCTGCGGGTGTTTATGTGTGGAGTAACCATTCTAATGAATTCAGAGAGCTTAAAAGCGATGTCAAAAACCTTAATCAGATTATTCCGACACTGGCCACAAGAGCCGAAATGAATGCTCGATTTGATAAAGTAGATGAAAAGTTCGAAAAAATGGATGCTAAATTCGAAAAAGTAAATGATAAACTCAATACCCTGATCTTATCAATGAACACCTTTCAAAATACCATGGCAACCAAAGCCGAAGTCAACGAGCTTGCCAGCAAGGTCACCGCCAACAGTTATGAATTGTCAAAACATGATGACCAGTTGGCGTTAATAAAAACAGGGTCATAACCATCATTAGGACGGACACTATCTGAGCAACCATTCTGGAACAATACAGCCTGTTGTTCGAATAGCATCTCGTAATCGGTCTAGGTTACCCGCAGAATTTAATGGACTGTCCTCACTGATATGCAAGTCGGTTGTTTTTATTTTATGTCCAAATAGTAAAACGGCACGTTCCCTTGGTGTGCCACGCTGATAACTGTCCCAAATCAGGCCATCATATTGTTCAAAATTGTGGGCTAGATATTCTGCCACTATGTGCAGTTTTGGATACGCAGTTTCATCACTATGTAATAGAGATTCAATGGGCTTGTTTCCTTGCATGTCTTCTAGGCTTTCTAAATCAATCAGTTGCAGCGACCGTTTAACAATAACCTGACATAAGAAAGTCCTCAGGCCATCATTTATTTCTTGATTGGTTTCTGGGTGCCAACTCAATTCTGGGCAGTTTGAATCGTTAAATCGGATGACGGTTTCGTTCAGGGCAACGAGATCTGAAAACGCGGCATAGTAAGAGGCAATGACACTGCCATCAGATTTAAATATTGGGTCAAACCGACGCAACCCCCGACCACTATCGTTAAAAGTAGTTGGGTCATATTTTTCAGTATAAACATGATAAAGCACGGCATTTGACTTTACCTGATATGAGTTAAAACGAATGCCCGTTTCATTCATTCACAATGATTCCATGCATATGCTCAAGTGCATGGGGCTCAAGCCATTGGGTCACCAGAATATCAAAAAGTTGCAAATCTCCCTTGGCCAAAATGTCAATCGGTTTGCCGTCGAAAACCTCTACATCGTTATGACTCTGCTCCTCTATCTTTTGTAGTACATCAGAAAATATCTGACCGGACCAGTCTGTTGTTTTCCTTTGATAACCTAGAATAAAACGCCTACTTCTAGATAGCCACATAGCCAATTCTAAATGACTAAACCCTTTATCTTTTGCAGCAACTATGACAGCTTGAAGTTCAGGATACAGAGCAGCCTTAGCGTTAAACTGAAACTCGGGCGCTAAAAATCGTCCCTCTTGCTTGAATGCAATCAGTTTGTTCTGATTGATTAGTTCAGAGACGGTTCTTCTGGGATTACCTGCACCATAACCGAGTATTGATGTTATCTCTTCGGCACCGAGCATTTTGTTATTGTCAAAAAACAATGCTCTGTCCTTTACAAAACGGTGCATCAATGTCACTTCATTTTCAGAATAAGAGGTAAGCACACTGATATTTTTTTGCCACCGCTCGGTGTCACTGAGATTTGATGCCCGCTCAATTTCCTGTCGGTTTACGGCATTGATAATTAATCCAACATTTTCTGAATGGACCATTATATTGGTTGAATAAAACAACCTGAGGTTTTTTACTGGTGAATGCGGGTGATTTTGTTTTTTAATTTTGACCGTTTGAATAAACGACGCAATATTAGTGGCCATGTCAGCATTATGACCATATAAACCCGTTGGCATCGCAGGCTGAGTATCTGATGCTGCCAGAGACTTAACAACATCCTCATAATTCAGATCGATATGTTTGACGACGCCCTGCTTTTCAAGGAACTCTACAACTAATTTGTCTGTTTCTATTTCACGCATATGAACAACTTACTGGAGCTTTTAATCATTGTAGTACATTGAAGTCAATATTTGAAGTAGTGTACTCGATGTACAAAATCCATTATTTGCTCCTCAATCACTTCCTAAACCGTGAAGTCAGCCGCAAATTAGCAAAACCCCAGCGGGTACCGCGTTGACCCACTGAATGCCACAGGTTAGCGAAAAACTCCCGTACATAATCCAAAAATAAATAGATCACTGGCAAACAAACCAAGGTCGCAATCGTCGAATAGCCTAACCCACCAATGACGGCGCGAGCCATCGGGTAATACGGCGGTCCATTGCCGCCTAATTGGGTTTCGCCCAGACTCAGTGGCAACAGGCCGAGAATAGTGGTCAATACAGTCATTAGAATGGGGCGGATTCGGTCGTTGGCGGCGTGTAAAATCGCCGCACGTTTTTCAACACCTTCGGCGCGATAGTGGTTTATCCTGTCAACCAATACAATGCCGTTGTTGACCACAACCCCCATCAATACTAGGATGCCAATCAGCGCCATCATCGATAAAACAGTGCCCGTCAGGAAGAAATACCAGAAAACGCCTACCACGGCGTAAGCAATGGAAGTGATAACTGCCAATGGCAATATTAGCGATTCAAATAACGCTGCCATGACGATGAATATCATCATTACCGCTAGCAACATGTTGGTGCCCATGATCCTCGCAATCTTCTCTTCCCTATCTGTGCTGCGACCAAAACCCCAGCTGTATCCGGTGGGCAACGGTACGTTTTCCATCAATTCGTCAGCCGCTTTTCTGATTTCCTCAGCCGTAGTGTCATCATAATCAATGGTCATTCTGACGGAGGTACGACGGTCATAACGGGTGATTTGCGGCAATGATTGACTAATTTGCAATTGCGCCACAGAATCGAGTCGTACATTTTTGCTTCCACCGGGCTTAGGGTTGGGCAATTCCAACGGTAACGCCGCCAAATCGCTGATCGAGGCTTTCTTTTGCCCGGCAAACGTCAGGCTAATATCAGTCTCACCAAATTCAGAGCGGAAGGTTTTTAACTGCTGTTTACGCAACGCAATAGAAATACTCGACGCCACACTGCTCGGCGACAAGCCCAATTGATTGAGCCGCTGCGGATCTAATACCACTCGCACCTCTTGTGTGCCATTAACCGTGCCGGGTGTTACTTTGGTGACGCCTTTGAGGTTATTCAATAATGGGGCAATTTGCGCGGCCAAATTCACCAGCGTTTGGGTATCCTCACCGTTTAACCCGACGGTTAATGGCTCTTGCCCACTCGAACGAGTACTGGGGAAAGCGGGTGTACCAATGGCGATTTTAGGCATGTTCTTTTCAACATATTCACGAATTTCTTTATTGGTTTTAGTCCTTTTTTCATTGTCGATCAGCAATAAAGTCGACCCAGCTTCACCGTCGGTGTAATAAGAATAAACGTTTTGAATATCCAGTAACTGTTGATTGGCATACAAAAAATCTTCAATTTGATCAACCGCTTGTTCTACTTTGTCAATTTCATAACCATCACGAACATCGTAATGAATATGCAAACGGGTATCTTCCTCGGACGGAAACATTTCTTGTTTAACCTGGGTCGCCGGTATCACCGCAGAGCCTAATAAACCCAAAACAATCATCGCTGAATACACTGGATGCACCATCATCCAGGATAAAAATGCCGAATATTTACCGTGCTCTTTAACGGTGTCAGTATGACTCACCACCTTGTTACGGGACTTCATTTTACTTAAACATAACGGAATAATGGTGGTGGCAATAAACAGTGATGCCACCAGCGAAATAACAATGGTGGAAGCGACATGACTCAAAAACATGGTGATATCGACTTTCTCACCAATGATATTTGGCAGAAAAACAATCGCCGTGGTGATGGTACCAGCGACTACTGGTACACCAACATCCTGTACCCCTTTTATTGTCGCTTCGAGTGGTTTGTCGGGCATTTGCTGCCGATAACCAAAGATACTTTCGCTCACCACCACCGCATTATCGACCAACATCCCAATCGCCAACATCAATCCCATCATCGATAATAAGTTGACGCTGACATCGAGAAAATACATCATCGCTAAGGTGATCAGCAACGAAAATGGCACCGCCAGTGAGACGATTAAGGTCAAACGGATATCGCGCAAAAATAGTAACAACACCAACGAAGAGAGCAAAAAACCAATCAAACCCGATTGCGCAATATCTTGCAACGAAGTCACCACACCATCGGCTTGGTTTTCCATAATAAACAGTTTGATGCCTTCGAAATCTGGCAAGTTTTCTATTTTTTTCATCTCTGCAACAATCGCCTCAGCGGTGGCAACTAAATTGGCATCAGCTTCGCGAGAAATGCTGATCCCCACCGCATATTTGCGATCCAAATGCCGCCCGACATCAATATCGTCTTTGCTATAAGAGATGTTGGCAATGTCAGCCAATGTTAACCCTCGGGCATTGATCACTAGATTTTCAATATCTTGTTGTGAACCAAACTGCTGATTCACCGTGATACGAATACTTTCATTGTCATTTTTTACTTCACCTGCCGACACCAAACTATTGGCGTTTTGCAGCCGCGACAGCAATTCGTTGCTGTCAATGTGATAAGCCACCATTTGCTCAGGCAGCAGTTCAATTTGGTAGGTTTTGGCGGCCACTCCATGAATATCCACTTTGGATACTCCCGGAATACGTTCAAGCCGTTGTTTTAATTGTCGATTGAGCACTTCAAAGGCATCACTTAAATCGGTATCTGCCGATAACCGCGCTTGTACGATAGGTTGATCATTAGTGCTGCCAGTAAAAATAAACACCCGTTGCAGATCTTCAGGCAGTTGTGATTTAATCGCATCAATCTTCTCACGCGCTTCCACACCTTTAAGCTTGGCGTTAACCCCCCAGTCAAACAGCATAAACACTTGGCCTTGATCACGACTACTGGTCGACTGCATCTGCTCAACCGATCCCATCGTTGCCAACGCTTCTTCCAGCGGTTTGGTGATGTTTTTTTCAATTTCTTCCGGCGACCCCCCCGGATAATTCGCTTGAACAAAAACCCCGGGAAATTGAATGGTAGGAAAAAACTCAATCGCCAATAAACGGCTCGCCGCCAACCCCATCACCACCGCACAAATAAATATCATCGAAATAGTAACGGGTCGAGTCAGTGCTAATTTAGTGAACCACATCGGTTAACCCTCCTCTGCGGTCTGAGCCGTGTTTAATTTGGCCGTGTTTAATTTGGCCGTGTTTAATTTGGCTAAGTCTAAAGCGACATTTTTTGAATAGTCTTTGCGATCAAGCAGTTGATACATCACCGGAATGACAATTAAGGTCAGCAAAGTCGACGCCAGCAAACCACCAATCACGGTGATCGCCATCGGTGCACGAATTTCAGTACCTTCACCAATCCCCAGCGCCAATGGGATCATGCCCAGCGTGGTGGTTAATGTCGTCATCAATATCGGCCGTAATCGAGAAGATGCCGCTTCAACAGTAGCTTCCATTTTTTCACAACCGGCAATGCGTAACTGGTTAATTTTATCAATCAGTACAATGGCATTATTCACCACAATACCCGCCAACATAATCAAACCAAGAAACACCACCACACTCAATTCAGTCCGAGTGACCAACAAAGCCACCACCGCACCCACCAAGGCCAGCGGAATACTCAACAGGATGATAAATGGATGCAATAGCGATTCAAATTGCGACGCCATCACCAGATAAACCAAAAACACCGCCAGCCCCAGTGCCATCAGCAAAGAGCTGTAACTGCGCTGCATCTCTTCACCTTGGCCGCCAAATTGAATATTAGTGCCGTAAGGCAAACGTACATCGTCCAGCAATGCAGTCGCCGCTACCACCGCTTCGCCAATGCCACCATAAGCAATCAGCCCTTCGACCAGAATGACACGCTGCTGATCGATGCGCATGATTTCACTCGGACCCAGGGTTTCGACGATTGACGCCACTGCCTGCAATGGCACTGGACGCGGCGATAACGGATTGATGATCAGGTTGGCGACGTCTTCGAGTTCATCCCGGTCGCCATCTTCTAATCTCACCAGCACTTCAATTTGTTGCTCTTTGAGTCGATAACGAGTGGCTTTATTACCTCTGATAGCATTAACCACTGCTTCATTGGCTTGTTCAATAGACAAACCCAATTGCGCCATTTTCTCTTGATCAAAGGTGATTTGTGCCTCGGGATAACCCCGCTTCATATTGGTATGTAAATCAACAAAACGGTCAGACGCTGCCAGCTTTTGTGCCACTCGTTCGGCCGCTAATTTTAGAGTATCAATATCATAACCATACACTTCAATACTCAACGGTGTCGAAAAGCTAAACAGTTGCGGTCGTTGGGCATCAGCGGTTAATCCCTGACTCTCTGCACTAAGCAATTGACGCACTTGCACCAGCATGTGGTCTTCATTATCCCGAGAAATCCCCTTATCCAACAACAGACTAAACTCGGCCTGATTCTCCCCCTCTTGCTCCGGATTGGCAGTTAATTTATTGCCTTCGCCTGCGGTGGCAAAGACTTCTTTCACTCCGTCAATGGCTAACAGCTTTTCAGATAACGCCACCACTTTCACATCGGTCAATTCAATCGCCGTACCCGGTGAGTATTGCACTTGCACTTTCAATTCGCCCTGAGCCATTTCAGGCAATACCACCGTCGAAATATCTTTGGCTAACCACAAACTGCCGCCTAATAAAGAAAAGGCGACCAGCAAGGTCAAAATTTTTGCCCGTAGAGCCCCTTTAAGCAGTATTAAATACCCCGCACTGAACACTTTGAATACACTGTCAAAGGCCATTCTGGCAGGGACAAAAATAAAACCCAGTAGCTTGCCAATGATAAATACCGACGTCTTGATCAGCAACACCACGCCAGCAAACAGCAACACAATCAGTTCAACAGGAAACAGGATAACGCGTAACCATATCGGTTTTTTGCTCCGCGCCAGCACCGGTTGACGCTCAACCACATTAAGGCCATAAGCGGCCATTGTTGGAATAAGAGTCAATGCCACAGCCAACGAAACAATCAGAGAAAAGGTGATCGTCAGCGCCTGATCGCCAAACAATTGTCCAGCAATACCTTCGACAAATATCAACGGCAAAAAAACCGCAATAGTGGTCAAAGTTGATGCGGTAATGGCTCCAGAGACTTCACTCGCGCCCTCCAGCGCTGATTGTGCCAGCGATAAACCCTGCTCTTTTTTGCGGGCGATATTTTCCAGTACCACAATGGCGTTATCCACCAGCATCCCCACCGCCAGTGCCAATCCCCCCAACGACATAATATTCATATCAACTTGGGCACCAAACATCAGGTTAAAGGTGATGATCACTGACAGTGGAATAGTCGCTGAAATAATCAACGTCGGCATCACTTCACCGAGAAACAAATAAATGATGATCATCGCCAGCAATCCACCAATCATTGCCGACGACACCAGCTCGGCAATCGCTTGAACAATAAAAGTCGAGGCATCGGTCAGCACGGTTAATTGCATTCCCTCAGGCAACGAATCTTCCATTTTTTTCATTTGCTTGTGCACCGCCTCAGCCACTTTAACGGTGTTAGCATCCCCTTCTTTATAAATCGCCAGCTCCACTGCTTGCTCGCCGTTATGACGAATAATCGCCGTCGGATCTTTGCTGGTAAAATTGATTTGCGCGATGTCTTTTAACCGCACCACTTTGCCCGATTGCGACAATACAATAGTATTGGCAAAATCGTCGATGGAACGATATTCATTGAAGGTTCGGACCAATAATTGTTGCTGACCATTTCTAATTTGGCCACCGCTCATATTAATATTTTGGGTTTTCAGCCGATTGGAAATATCTGCCAGAGATAACTTTAATTGTGCCAGTTGAGATTGGTCGAGCAGGATTTGAATTTCGTCTTCCAGCCCGCCAGAGGCTTTAGCCGCCGCCACGCCTTCAATGGTCTCCATCCGCCGGGAGAGTTGCAAATCGGCGTAACGGCGTAAATTACTTAATTCAGCAGCCGGGTCTTCTGTGCCATTTTTACCTTGTGCACCAGCACTCAAGCTCAAACGAATGATCGGATCGTTATTAGGATTAAAACGCAACAAAGACGGCGCGGTGACTTCAAGCGGCAATTGCACTTGCTCGATTTTCTCTCGCACATCGAGGCTGGCCACATCGATATTAGAACCCCAATAGAACTCCAGATAAATATCCGAGCGCCCCGCTTTAGACACCGACCGCACCTGACGTAAGCCTTTAATCGTGCCCAGTACGCCTTCGAGCTGACGGGTGATGAGGTTTTCTACTTCGGCCGGCGCTGCGCCTTCAAAATCGGTTCGCACGGTTAAGGTGGGGTAGCTCAATTCGGGTAATAAGTTAAAACCAATACGATTGACCAACACTAAACCAAATACCAGCGCGGCCAAAGTAAACATGGCAACCGTGACCGGTCGCCGAATTGCGGTAGCGATAATGTTCATCAAAAGTCCCTTTTATGTTACAGGTTAGCGGCGGTAGTGGCTGGGGTTGATTCGGTTTTGCCCTCGGCAATGGCAGGTTGTCCGACAATTTCAACTTTGGTTTCATGTTTGAGAATTTGCTGACCGGTGGTGATCACCTGTTCATCACCAATCAGGCCGTCAATAATTTCGACCAAACCATTATGACGAAAACCCAAAGTCACCGGCATTTGTATTGCTTTGTTGTCTTTGACCACGAATACGTGAGAGCGATTATCCTGGGTCACCACCGCTTGTTGTTGCATGATCAGGCTATCTCGATGTACATCAAACACCACTTCAACCTTACCAAACATGCCGGTTTTCAAAAAGTGATTATCATTGTTGAGTTGGGCAACTACCTTAAAAGTGCCGGTATCGGTATCGATTGAGGGGCGAATACGCTCGATTTTGCCGCTGACCTGCTGATCGCCCAAAGCATCAATATGCAATAAGACGATTTGGTCTTTTTTGACGTGGCTCAGTTCTTTTTCAGGTAAGTGCAATACCGCTTTGAGGCTATTAAGGTCAACGATATTAAACAGCGGATCATTATCGCGAATAAGATTACCTTGTTTGACCATCCGCTCGGTGATCATGCCATTGATAGGCGCTTCGATACTGGCGTAATTGAGTTTGAGTTTAGATAATTTGTACTGTGCTTGCTGTGATTGATATTCAAATCGTGCCCGGTCCAGCGCATCAGAGCTGCCGAGTTTTCGACTGAACAGCGATTTTTGCCGGGTCAGTTCATTTTTCAGTTTGTTCAGTGTCGCTTCAATCTGTTCGACTTCAAGGGTTAATTGCTCAACATCCAATTGCGCCAACAACTGGCCTTTTTTCACCATATCGCCCTCTTCGACCAACACCGATTCTACCAACCCGGTAGAGCGTGCCACCACTTGCGCTTCATCTTCAGCTTCAAGGGTGGTGATAGTGCGGTAGGTTTGCTGAATATCGCCGCGAGAAATTGAAACGACTTCAACAGGAATGGGGGCTTTTTCTTTTTTGTCTGCTTCGGCGTTGTCTTGTTTGTCGCCACCGGGCATATCACCGCAACCGGCCATGCCTAAGGCTAAAGTTAAAAAGGAACTCAATAGTGCAAGCTTGAAGGTTTTAATTGGCATAATAACTTCCTAAAGATACAAAAGACTGATAACTAGTCGACACTCAATCCTTGTGGTTAGCTGGATTGTTTATCATATAATAGCCTGTTAGCTGAGAAAACCCAGTGTCAGACTATCTTAAAGGTTTATGGTAAGGAGGTGTGTTTGTTGGTCAGGTCGTTTTATCGACAATCAAGCGTTTGAATCCCTAAATGGCTAACTTTAGATGGCTTGGTTCATACCAGTCAATTGCCTAACCAGAGTATTAAGTGTTTCACTAAAGGCTGGTCGTAATCTTTTTCATTTGCGAACACTGTGGATGCTGAAAGCTACTGAGCCTGTGATAACGCCCAATAATAGACACATAGCAATTTTTCGTGGCTCAGGTGCATTTGGTGATTTGTTCACTATTGGTTTAGTAAAAATCTGCTGCACAATAATTCAAACGCTTAATTGTCGATCAAGCGACCCCACAGCCGATTGAAATGCACGATTCAAGACCCGACCCTGAGTCCCCCACTTAACTTCACACAGCATACGAGTTGCTTTGGCTCGTTGCATATCTGCATTTTTAGACTGCGCAGTCAAAGAGCATTGTGGAGGATCAATACTTTGATTTGAGCAATATTCTAAGGCTTCAGACAATCCTTTTTCATTAATAATTTTAGTACTCTTTTCTGCATGAAATTCTGCATATGAAGACGACTCTTCTACCATTGAATCAATACTACTCATGTTATGTAAAACTCCATTTATGATGAAAATATAACGCCCACTTAGGGGGCAAAATAGAGTTGGCTAAAATAGGTGAACGGAGTGAACAAAACAGCCAACTTTACCTTGTCCCTATTTAGGTTATTGTCAGGCATTTTTTAGCCGTTCGTAAAAGCCTTCATAGAAGCGATACATTGGACAATTACCTAGTGTAATATCTTGAATGTAACCAATATCCTCTAAATATAGAATTGCCGCATTAAGCTCTGGATGTACGTCTGTATGGTATTCGAAGGATGGTTCGGTTTTATTAACATTCGTATTGCTCTCTGTAATGATAAATTTTCGAGCTCCGATGAAATCTGGATTTTTCACATCTTCAATCATTTCTTGAATGATATTAGGAAACCGACTCAATAAGTTTTTCCACTGCTGATCTTCGAGACTATCGGTCTCTTTCGATCTGCGGATATCAGTATATTTGTTTCCTAAATAACTCCCAGCGGCTCCCGTAAAGCTTCCGACTAAAAATCCAACGGTAAGTGAAAATATATCCATGATTCCCTAAGTGCCTAACGCCTCATTAAGAGGCAAAAAAAATTGTTGGCTAAAATAAGCGACGAAGGAGCAAAAGCCAACTGTTTTTTGTCCTTTTGAATGACTTATTAGGTTTTTGATGCAGAGACTAAAGATAGAGCTGCATACATGATTTTCGATAACTCAGATATTTCTTTGACCAAGATATACCAATCGTCCATCATTGCTACTTCCAACTTCAGTATGACTTCCCTCTCTGAGTTAGAGGATTCATCTAATTTATATAAATGAGAAAAAACACTAATCCAAGATTGATTTACACAAAACAATTGCTCACTAGCTTTTTTAAGTTCTTTCTGAGAAATTCCTTTTGTTTTGCCTATCATTTGTAAATTTACTTCTAAAATACACAGGTGTTCATAAATTAAACTGCAGGTATCGTTTAGGTCACCGTATTTATCAAAAGTCCGAGTTGCAAGGTAATTAGTTAGGTGCTTGATGGTAATTAGTGAAGATAAGCTATCTTTTAAATATTGAGACTATTTTTCAGACACTTCAGCCAGAAGTAAATTCTCAGTAGCATGCATATCATCAAGTTTTTTTGAAGCATCACAACATTTTTTTGTCGTTGATGAGATAAATATGCATTTATTAGAGAAAAGATGCCAGCCAAGACTGCCCCAACTAAAGCGGCTGTAACTTTAGCATCCAGCTTACCTATGAGTGTTGTAATAGTATCGATATTCTCTATTTTCATCCAACTCCCCTAAAACATTGTTATTAGCCGGAAAAACCCCCGTGTTTAAACACAGATAAATCCATCTAACACCATTAAAATTTTAGATACAATACCGTATTACCCCTGTGTATTCAACAACTTGGGTGATATTTATATCACTCTCATCAATACAAAGGCGGAAACTTTCCGTCTTTCATACATACTCTACAAATTGGGATTTTTGTCACTTCAAAATATGTCCAACCAACGTCTACCCTCAGGCTCTTAGGATATTCTAGGTGGTATTCGGGGTCACGGCCTGATAACAATAAAAAGTCCATCTATATTAATTCTTTTCAATAAAATCAATGCTTTAGATAAGCTTAGTTTTGGCACTATTTTCTTTGAAATTCACAATTCAAGACCCGAGGTTGACTGATGGCTGACAATATTGCGCTCAGCAAAGTCAATTTGCAGACCAACAAGGGTGACTTGATAGTTACCATAGGCACCCGCATAGTTTTTCTCAATGATCTGTTCTATAGCCTTTTGCGGGGCAGCGGTTTTCAATTCAAAAATATAAACCTGCGGTTGGTCTTTGTGCTTACATTGCGGGGATAAATATTGAAGAGCCAAGTCAAGTCGTCCTTTATTGCTCAACCGCTCAGGAGATGCTTCAAACCCAGATGCTTGAAGGTACATCAATAACATCGCAGAATAAAAATGTTCCTTTTTATTCGAGTCAAAGTGAACGTAAGGAATGGATGAATAGATGATTTTGAATTGTTCGACGATTTTATCGACATCCTGCGCTTCAAGTGCTTTTCGAAGACCGGATTTTACATTAAGAATGTCAGTGTCATGTACGCTATATTGAATATTGAGTATTAATTCACAAAATGACCGCCGAACCTCGTTGTTGGGAAAGTCTAGGGTGTAACTGTCAGCGTCTGCATCTTTGATGCTGAGATAGCCGGCTTGTGTTAAAAAACTCTCCGGAGAAGTGGTATCCATTTCCTGCTTATTTAGAAAGTATTTAGGCACCTTAAGTTGTTCGAAATCCGAAATATTAAACTGCTTATCTTGTGAATACTTTGCGATGAATTCGGGCGAACCGGTTTCCATCCAATAGGGGATAAATTCTCCACCACTGTTGAGAAATTTCAAAATCGACAACGGATTGTAAACAAACTTCTTTCCATCCCACGAGTAGCCGTTGTAATAATGGGCCAATTTTTCCCAAAAAACATCGTCCGTTAAATCGGTTTTATTTTTAACCTGTTCTATCTGCTTGGGAAATGCATGGCGAATTTCTTTTTCGGTGTATCCGACAACCGCCGCATAATCACTGTTAAGCGTGATATCTTCGAGATTGTTCAGGGCACTAAAAACACCGACATGAGTAAACTTTGAAATACCAGTAATAAAAACAAAGCGAATAAACGCTTCATTCGCTTTAATTATCTTGTAAAAGCTGCGCAGGACTTGCTTGATTGCATCGAGTTTGGGTTGATTTAAGTTTTCGAGGATCGGGGTGTCATATTCATCAATAAGGATAACCACAGGTGTGGTTTTTCCGGCCTTTAAGATCAGTTTGTTAAGAGCCACATCAGGATAGGGGGTTTCCTTTAGTTCTATATCCATAAGCTCTGCGGCGTCAAAGACAATTTCTAAAAGCTTGTCTGAAATCACCTCTGGCTGGTCGCCGTTAACCTTGCTCAAATCCAGCTGAATAACCGGGTTGGTTTGTGCAAAATCCCAATGGTCATAAGCATAGGTGTCTTTAAACAGTACCTTATTGCCTTTGAACAATTCTTTGAAGGTATTGAGCATTAACGACTTGCCAAACCTTCGTGGACGGGACAGAAAGACGGGCGCGGTAAAATCAGTCAGTTGCAACAGGTATTGGGTTTTGTCCACATAAATGCAGTTCTGTTCTATCAGACCTTTAAATTCTTGTTTCCCGATGGGCAGCTTTTTCATTGGCTCATTGCTTTATATTAAGGTTTGTATCGTGGTTTATGTTGGGGCTTAGCGGCTTGAGTTCAAATATACCTGATGCTCCCTTTCCCTGCAATCAAATGGCTGTGGTTAGGCATCTTCTTTGCGCTTCGTTGAAAATACGCCCGGTGCGTAACAGATGACCGCCAATGTGAATCAACAATACATCAATAGTACGTCAGTCACCCAAACGGTAAGTTTTGACTATATAGGTATAATCGAAAGGAGTGATAAATGCAGTCCCTAGTGGGGCTTTTGTTACTGCCGATTAATTTTTTCCAGCTCTAGCAATAAATCATCCATATTGTAGCTGCTGACATATTGCTTTAAGTGGCCAGCAAAACCTTTGCCTTGTGTGCTTAAATCCGCCAGTTCAATCAAGCAGGCTTCAAGTTTTGTCACTTCATAACCCTCTGCGGCGTCGGTCATTGTTTGATGAAGACCAATGGGAATACACAAATCACTGAAATCCCCGTTCGAATTATCAGCCGTGTCATCTACCTCGTCCAAATATTCAAAGTCAACGGCCAGCAAACGGTGAATACAGTCATAAATCGCTTCGAAGCGAAACGGTTTAGCAATATAGTGAGCAAAACCCTGATCAAGATAATACTTCGGATTCGCTTGCATCGCGTGAGCGGTCACCACGATACAAATAGGGCTATTCTCTTTGAAATCTTGTTTGATCTGCTGCAAAGCTTGCTCGCCATCCATCACTGGCATTCGAATGTCCATAAAAATCAAATCCGGTAATGTTTCTGCCTGATGTAATTTATCCAACGCCACCTGACCGTTATGAGCAGATGTCACCACAATGCCTGCATCTTCGAGCATTTGGCTGAGAATATCTCGATTACCCTTAATATCATCTACCACTAACGCGGTAATATTGACCCCTTGTGCCAATTTAATCGCTTTAACCTGTCGATTATGACGCGACTCAATCGGTGCTCTAGCTGCTGGCAAAGGTATAGTGAAGAAAAAACGACTGCCTTTGCCGGGCGTCGATTCAACTTGTAACTGTCCGCCCATCAACGCCACTTGCCGGGTCGCAATCGCCAGCCCTAAGCCAGTACCGCCATGCCTAGAGCCTTCGACGGTTTGACCGAAGGCATTGAAGATTTCTAACTGAGACTCAGGGGCAATCCCTACGCCGGTATCAATAACCTCAAAACGATAACGATCTGGTGCATCGCGAGACAACTTTAACGTCACCGTACCTTCGTCGGTAAACTTAACCGCATTGCCCAGCAGGTTAATCAATATTTGCCGTAATTTGCCCTGATCACCATAAACTGGAATATGGTCGTGAGTTTGGTTAATGAACTGCCATTTCAACTGTTTTTCTTCACAGCGACCATCCACTATTACCGCAATGCCCGCAGCCAAATCCACCAATTCAAAATCCATTTGCTGCAACGCCATAGAATTCGCTTCTATTTTCGAAATATCGAGAATATCATTGATCAACGCCAATAAATGATTACCGGATTTTTCGATAATATTGAGCTGTTGTTTATGCTGCTGTGCCAATGCTGGTACTCGGCTGAGCATTTGGGTATAACCTAATACCGCATTCAGCGGGGTGCGGATTTCGTGAGAAATATTAGCGATAAAAATGCTTTTTGCCTGATTGGCTTTTTCAGCATTTTCTGTGGCTAATTCTGCATTCTGCTGGGCCAACTCGGCATTTTTTTGCGCGATAAGGGCGTTTTCTCTGGCCTGTCTATCTTTATCATTGGCCTCCTTTTGCAACAGGTTAATGCGATCAGCCAAGGCAAAAGACAACAACACCACTTCTAATGCAGAACCCATTTGGGCGCTGTTTCGAGTGATAAAATGACTGGGGATCAAGCCGAAGAAATACAAAATGGCTAAACCGCCACCTAATACCATGCCCAACCAGGCCAAGAGAAAATACTGTGCTGGTCGATATCCCTGCTTGAGGCTATAAGCCCCAGCAGTCATCAATAAAATTAAAAAAGGAATATCAGAGAGTAAAACCAACATAGTCGACAGCGAGGGACTCAATACTATCGACGCAACGGCCAATATCGCCATCCACCACTGCATCACACGAAACAAACGATAAAAATAAGGAGACTGCGCGTTAATACCTAAAAAGTGCTGGGAAAATAACAACGCCCAACCCGTGGCCGCAGCGATAAAAATAGGAAAGACATGATTCGCCAACCAAACCGAGTTAGGCCACAAATATTGATTACTCAAGCCATTGACACTTAACACCCCAGTGCCGAAAAAAATGATATAAAGCACATAATACAGATAACTTTTATCACGTACCGACAGGTAAATAAACATGTTATACAGCATCATCACCAGCATCACCCCACAATAAAGCCCTAACAACAGCACTCTGGTGTTACTTTGCGCCATCAGTTTTTGACCGGATAAAAGGGTTAATGGCAGATGCATCGAATCTTGCCCTTTGGCCCTAACAACCACAGTTAAGGTTTGCTGCGACTCAATCAGCAAGGGAAAAACAAAATTCAAATGTTCAATTTCCCGGCTTGCAAATGGACGTGTATCCCCTGCTTTAAACGTTTTTAGCACCCGGCTGTTGGTGCCAGTCGCGTCAGTCTCAATGATGCTAACTTCAATATCATCGAGCATCGGATCCCCCACTTCCAGCAACCATTTTTTACTCACTAATGACTGACTTTTAACCCTGAATTTGACCCAATAGGCCGAGTCGGTATAACCAAAGGAGGGTTCAGACGAGGTACTTATAACAAACTGCTCGGCCAACTCAGGCGACAACACCTGTTGCAACGTCCAACTAGCCTGTTTGTCTTCGAGTAATTCGATTTTTAATCCCAGCGGATATTGGTCAATTTCATCGCTTAACAGCACAGGTTCAGCGTTGGCCGCCGTACTAAAACTTAAGCACCAGACCAACCAAAATAAAATCAATCCATTGCAGGTAAAGGGTTGTTTCACAGTATTCTTTCTCTTATTCGCCGACTGCTGATCATTATAGCTGTTGCAGGTTATAGCTGCTGATAGTCATAACTATTAATAGTCATAACGGTTAATCGTCATAACGGTTAAAGGTTAAACCGGATTATCGATATCAACAAATACCACTTCTACCCCTAAGGTTTGCGCCACATGTTCACCGACGGCTTTGATGCCATATCGTTCAGTAGCATGGTGGCCAGCAGCAAAAAAGTTGATGTTCATTTCTCTGGAGGTATGAATGGTTTGCTCCGAAGCCTCGCCAGTCAAATAAGCGTCAATGCCTTGGGTGGCGGCCATATCGATATAACCCTGACCACCGCCAGTGCACCAAGCGATGGTCTCTATTTTATCGTTATTGACCTGATTAACTAAAGGTTTTCTACCCAATGTCTGTTCAATCAATTGAGCAAATTCATCGGCGGTTTGCGGCTGGGCCAAACGTCCAGCCATAGCCACACTGGTTTTATTGCCAACTTCAAGCCCGCGTTCACTGACAATGCCGAGCAATTTAGCCAGCTGGGCGTTGTTGCCGAATTGTGGGTGGATATCCAACGGTAAATGATAAGCAAACACGTTGATATCGTGTTCAAGCAGGCGTTTAAAACGGGCTTTTTTCATCCCGGTGATCGCTTCGTTTTCGCCTTTCCAGAAGTAACCATGATGCACCAAAATCGTATCGGCTTTTTGTGCAATCGCCGCTTCAATCAGTGCTTGAGAAGCAGTAACACCAGTGACGATTTTTTTAATTTCGTTGGCCCCTTCAACTTGTAAACCGTTGGGGCAGTAATCTTTGATTTGCCAAGGTTTGAGCAACTCATTGAGGAAATTTGCAAGTTTGGCTCTTGTTGTTATGCTAGCTGTCATGGTTATCGGATCTGCGCTTGGTTGGCTGTCAATTAAGGCGCAAAGTGTACGTTATTGTGATGAGAAATAAAGGCTTTGGGGAAAAAATTGTTGTCTGGTGGGTTTGGATCGAAATCAAACCATACAATATCGCCTTTATCCGGTATATACATGCTCTTTACCCACTGGCTCGGCATCTATCCACTCTCGGCCTTCATCGGTAACTTCAAAACACGCTTTAGGGCTACCAGCCAACAAAGACTCATTGAGTTTTACAATAGTATAACTTAAAAAAGGCGCTAACCATTTACGAGGTTGAAACCTCGTCTACGGCGGGGCTGATACGCCGTAGACGAGAATTAATTCTCGTTCTAAGAGGCGATCACACCAATTGATTTATCTTCGACACATAATACAGCGGTAATACCAGTGCTTCGGGATCATCTAGCGAACCTGTTGAGCCGATGAGTTTTATTGTTGTTTTTGGTTGATAGCGACTGACATAGGTTTGCAGTGATTTGGCGCGAGTGCGTTTACCACTTTTTACTTCAATGGGAATAATGCCGCCATCGTCGGCTTTATATAGAAATTCAATTTCTGAACGGGCATATTCCCATGAATAGCTTGAGCGATTGCCTGAACTGCCTCCTGATAAAAAATAATGCGCAATCAGTTCGTTTTGCACAAAGTTTTCAGCGATATAACCTTTGTAATTAAACCGTTGATCTTTATGTTCCTTATAGGTCAAACCAAGCATGTGACCGAGTAAACCGATGTCAAATAAAAACAGTTTAAAAATATTATCTTTAACCAGCGGCGATAGAGGTGATGTGGGTTCACAATCGATTGGATGACACTTTGATAGTAACTTACACTGCTCAAGCCAGTTAATCGGACCGGCTAAATCCTGATAACGACGCTTTTTCTCAATGACATCTTTAAACTTGAATCGCTTTACCGAGTCATCAAGGTTACGAGCAAGTTGTAAGGGAATATTATTGAAAATAGCCTGAATATGCCCAGCAGATAGTTTGTCTGAATATTTACCAAAGTCCTTTTCATAACCCGCCAACAATGACCGATGAATTTGTGTTATTTGCTCAGTACGTTCGATAATGCCCAAATTATCGGCACTGTTATACCAACTATTAACCGCTTCCGGCATTCCGCCGACAAAGTAGTAATCAATCAGTAAACTGAATAATTTTTCATCGGCGACTTTGCCCATATTTATTTGCTCAAAGGCTTTGATTAATGGTGCTTGCGCTGATGCTAAGACAAACTCGGTAAATGTCATCGGATAGAGGTTTAACCAATGTACTTTACCCACTGGAAATGAAGCTAATAAACCAATATTTGAACCAGAAGCACAAATGTACATATCAGGACACTGCTCAGCAAAAAATTTCAATGAATTAACGGCCGCTTGACACTCACCAATTTCATCAAAAATAATCAAAGTGTTTGTTTTATCTATCGACACGTTAAGCTCAAGTTCAATATTCATCAACACATCAGTAGGCTTTAATGAGTCGTTGAATAGCGCTTTAAGTGTCGGCTGCTCAAGAAAATCTAGCCGAATCACTTGTTCAAAATGCTGACCAAACAATACCTGTAACAGATAAGACTTACCGGTCTGCCTTGCTCCGTCGATCAATGCCGGTTTTCTAGGGGCTTTATTTTTCCAGCCAAGCAGTTTATTTATCAATAATCTTTTCATTTGCTTCCCAATAGCTGACGACAAATCACACTTTTATGCGCGTAAAAATGTCAGATCACAACACTTTTTCGCGCATAAAAATGATATAACAAGGTGGCTAAAACTACAATGATTAATAAACTAACAGGAAAGGTTTCATTTTTTTATGAATATCACGCTCAAACAACTGACATGATTTACAATCTCTCAGCATTGACCCATGAGTGGTATATTGGCGTAAATACATTGCTCGCTAAAAACTCTATGACTGGTACACAAACCGCATCACCCATGGCAAAATAACTTTTATTGGCATTTTCAGGTAAGGAGAAATCATCTCGAACACCTTGTAATCGGGCACATTCTCTCGGTGAAAGTAACCTGACATCCCAGTGACCAAAACCAGCCCTAATTAATATTTGTTTACTTGAGCCTCCGCCGGGCGTTCTTAAACACCCAGCAATACCGTCAGTTCTTAGCTCTGCCATTGGTTTACCATTTCTCGTTCGGCGAAAAACAGTGCCATAAGAATACCTGTCACCTTCGAGCATAGTACCTAGCTTTATTTTATGACCCTCACTCATTTGCGCAAAAAGATGGTCTTTTCGTGCTTGCACCCACCAGAGTGCAGAGTCATTGCTGATCTGGGTTTCAATAATATCAATCAATTGGGATGTTCTTTTATTAGCTAGTGTGACGTCAATCAAACCCCAATTTAATTGACTATTATTGAACATAACGTCTCTAATTTTATCCGATCTTAACGCCGATTTACCTTCAAGCAATAATTGCCATTTATCACAATCATTATTAACTTGCTTAAGCGCCATTACCGAAGGAGCCAGCTTTTCGTCCACGGCAATAACAAAAACACGGGGTCGACTTTGCGGTGTGAAATTTATCGCATCAATTTCTAATAAATCGACATAATAACCTAATTCCGATAACTGACTAACCGTATCAACAACATCTTTTCCTTTATGTGATGTCAAAAAACCTTTTACATTTTCTAGCAGTACCACTTTAGGTTTTGTATTCATCTGACGTTTGGCTGCTAATATGGCTAATAATGCCGCTAAACTACCTGATTTTTTACCAGCCAGCCCCGCTCTCGCCCCTGCTACCGATAAATCTGTGCAGGGAAATGATGCCGTATAAAGAAATACATCATCAGGAATGGTATGCGTTTGGCCAACAATATCCCAAATATCAGCCAAGCAAAAATGTTCATCACCGTAATTTTCGACATAAGTGTCTTTTTTATCTATCGAGATATCGTTAGCCCATACACAAGACCAATTATCAATAGATAATCCTTCACGTATCAATCCGACACCAGCAAAAAATTCAGCAAAAGTCATCATTGTTTAAACACCTTTAAAACCCGACATAGCATTCTCATCTTTATAAACTAACTGCCCATTTTGAATTTCAAGGATTAAGGCACCGTGCTTTTCTATAAATCCAAATGGGATACTTTTACGAAACCTTTGTCGTCTGCGTTCAGGAGCCACAGCAGGATCGTAATTGCTAATATACTCCGGCAACCATAAATCAAAATAAAGCGTAGCCAGCTTGCTACCCTTCATTGCTCTAACAGTAACATTTTCATAGGTAGCAGAGTATGTACAAAATAAATGATTGACCAAGCAATCCTCTTTAAGTTTTGCCGCCCCGGTATTTAAATGATATTGGTACTCAAATGAACCACCATTTTTTGCTGATTTCACTTCCCAGCCAACAAGATCAGCCCCGATAACGCCATTTCCAATACGTTCAACCAATAGCGAACCAAACAACTCCCATAAAACAGAGGGAACCGAACCTGCAACTTTTAAATTATGGGCTCGCAGTAATCTCATCTTTTCTTCATCATAAATATGACGAACATAACAGTAAAATGCATCATCAATACTACTCATTATCATCCCCTATATTTGCGAGAAGACTACAAGGAGATACAGATAACGCGTTAGCTAACTTAACGATATTAAGAATACTTATATTGCGTTGACCACGCTCAACAGAACTCACATATGTACGGTCGATACCAGCAAGTTCAGCAAGCTTTTCTTGACTTAACCCATTTGAGGTTCGTACGGTATATACCGTACTACCAAAGGTCCTTAATGTTTTATCATCTTTCATGAAATCACCTCTAATTTCGAGCCGACGATCATGAAACAATGATGACTATAGGTCTACGGACTATAAGTCACAAATCAATGCAATTGGCTAGTGTTTAGCGAAATATCGAACCCTAAAATAATAAACCAAGGCAAATAACCCCTTGCCTTTTTCATTCACTGATGTAACCTTAAGGTTCCATTTAGAGTTTTACAGGTTACATTTCCTGTTTCTAACCACTCTATTTAAGTTAATCAAGGTAAACAAAATGAGCAATGATCCATCGACTATTATTTCCCGTTTTCATCTATCGAGCATGTTGATTGTGCTGTTAATGATATTAGGTATGGGGGTTGGCGTACTGTATTCACTGTTGGCGGGTCAACAGGTGATTGACAATCAAACTGGAGGGATTGTATTGACGGCTGTTTTTGTCCTCTGGGCCATCGTTAACCGCAAAGATTGGTGGGCTTATTTTAAGTTGTATCAACAAAACAAACAGATTGTGCATGATGAGCGTTTTGAACATCACAACCATAGGGCAGCAAAAGTCAGCTTTGTGGCGCTGATTGCCAGTAACTTTTCACTCTTGCTTATCGACTTGGCACTGTATTCGTTAAGTGCATCATTTGTTGCGGTTTTCTCACTGGTCTTTGGTTTGAGTGTTTTCTTGCTGACGCTGGTAGTCCTTGAGTTAAGAGCTTGAGTTAAGAGCTTGAGTTAAAAGCTTGAATTAAAAGCTTAAGTTACAGGCTTAACTATCGTGATTAATAAGGACAACAGCCATGGAACTGTCTAATAGCATAAAAGTGCATCGTGCTATCAATAATTTAACTCAGAGTGAGCTGGCGGACAAAGCTGGCGTCACCCGAAAAACCATTAATACAGTGGAAAACAGTAAGTTTATTCCCTCAACCGTTTTGGCTTTGAAGTTGGCTAAAATCTTGGGGGTAAGTGTGGAGGATTTGTTTACGTTAAATGATGCCGGGTAAGGCACCGCGAAATGATCTTTTAATGGCGATTGCTTTTCTTTCTATAGCTATTGGGCCTGTAAACAACTGTAGATAATAAGGCTCTCTGCCACAGCTCGCAGTCGACCCATGCTGATCGACGTCACAAACCCAACTCTAAGACCCTGCTTCTGCCTGATTCTCTGGCACAGCCGCTGCAAACGCAGGCAAGGCCAAGCAATTTTGTTCAATCTGACAAATCAGCGGAAAATCGCTCAACTCAACATTAAAACGATGGGCATTATACAGTTGCGGAATAAGATTGATATCAGCCAGCGTGACACTATCACCAAAACAGTATTTACCCGCCGTTTTGGCCAACTTGGCCTCTAAAGCAGCAAAACCGGTTTGGATCCAATGGGCATACCACTGAGATTTCGCTTCGTCGCCCACTGCCAAATCAGCGGCTAAATATTTCAGCACTCGCAAATTATTCAACGGATGAATATCACAAGCGACATCCAAAGCCAGCGCTCTAACTTGAGCTTTTTCTACAATATCTGTGGGTAGCAGCGACGGGCTGTCTGGATACTTCTCTTCAAGATATTCTAAAA
>CBDIDQ010000036.1:0-128795 GCA_965277695.1 Alteromonadaceae bacterium | reverse complement strand
AATCGCACTGAGCACATATTCAGCCACAGACACCGCGTTACAACCCGGTGCGCTGGCAAAACCAATTCCCTGACTTTGCAGATAAGCTTGATCAACATGATCGGTGCCTATGGTCGCTGTGCCGACAAATTTAAGATTTTTCGCTTGGGATAACAATGCAGCATTCACCGAGGTGATAGAACGAACCAGCAAAACATCCGCTTGTTCAATCAATTGAGCGTTACATTGCCGACCGGCAAAGGCATGAACTTCACCGAAAGCGGCAAAAAGTTCAGCAGCAAAAGGCATGTTTTCATCATAGAAGATTTTTAATGGTGGTTTTTTCATTAGTGCAGGCGGTGGCTCTTATAATATAGCGTAGTGAAACTAAATGGATACTAAGGAATAACGCCGCGCAATACAATCATTGCTTAATAAGTTTTTATAACCTTTAGCGATAAATCAGAACTGATTAAGAGCTGAATAAGACTCGAAGCCTGTTATCGAATGACAAGGTGGGTTACGCTTTATTTATTCCAAATACAGCTAACCCACCCTGCGTTTTTTCATGACCGTATTTTTATGACCACTTCTTCATAACTAAGGTCGCATTAGTGCCACCAAAACCGAAGCTATTTGACATCGCCACAGTTAAATCGGCTGGGGTCGTTTCAGTAATGATATTCAAACCTGCGGCTTTTTCGTCCAACTCGTCAATATTGATTGAAGGCGCAACAAAACCATGTTCCATCATCATTAAGGTATAAATGGCTTCATGAACGCCAGCCGCGCCCAAAGCATGACCTGTCATGGCTTTAGTGGCACTGATCATCGGTGAATCACCATCAAAGACTTGCTGGATCGCATCTAACTCTCTGACGTCTCCTACCGGTGTACTGGTACCGTGAGTATTCAAATAATCGACTTTTTCGTCAACGCCGTCCATTGCCATTTTCATACAACGAACGGCACCTTCACCAGAGGGAGCCACCATATCGTAACCATCAGAGTTGGCACCATAACCAATAATTTCACCGTAAATTTTAGCACCACGGGCTAAGGCATGTTCAAGCTCTTCAACCACCACCATACCGCCACCACCAGAAATAACAAAACCATCACGATTAGCATCGTAGGTGCGTGAAGCTTGCGTTGGGTCATCATTAAAGTTGGTAGACAAAGCGCCCATACCATCGAACATCATCGCCAATGACCAATGCACTTCTTCGCCACCACCAGCAAATACGATATCTTGTTTACCCAGCTGAATTTGCTCCAACGCCTGACCAATACAGTGAGAGCTAGTAGCACACGCTGAACTGGTCGAATAGTTAACTCCGAGGATTTTGAAAGGCGTGGCTAAACAGGCTGAAATGGTACTAGACATGGTACGTGGCACCATGTAAGCCCCTACCCGTTTTGCTCCTCGGGTCTTAAGGGTTTCTGCGGCTTCGATTTGATTTTTTGAAGAGGCACCACCTGAGCCTGCAATAATACCGGTGCGGATATTAGACACCTGATCTATCGGTAATCCGGCGTCTTCAATGGCTTCTTTCATCGCGATATAGGCATAAGCAGATGCTTCACCCATAAAACGTAATTGTTTACGGTCAATTTGGGCTTTGATATCAATATCCATTTGACCCCAAACCTGGCTACGCAGCTTAACCTCAGCAAACTCTTCAGAAAAAGTAATGCCTGAGCGGCCTGCTTTTAATGAATCAAGGACTTCTGCTTTATTGTTTCCAATGCTGGAAACAATACCCATGCCAGTGATCACTGCTCGTTTCATTTCAATTCCTACAGGTGCTATATAAAATAGGTTGGTATATAAGCGTTTAAGCGGCAAATGCCACTTTCGCTTAAGGTAGAAGGCAATTGTACTTTAATATTCCATCTGAGTGGTCTGATTTCAGCGTACAGCTGTACTTTATTTTTTAAAACCACCAGCTTTGGCGATAAAAACCTGTATCAGCACGGCATTAAGCCTTACTATATCGGCAATTTTTTGCGCTATTTATTCACACTGTTTTTTCACACTGTTTTTTCACACTATTTTTCACACTATTTTTCACATTAGGAAAGATTTCCATGTCGATAAGCCCGGTCAAAACTGCCGATATTCATTTCGATCCGTCAGGAGCACCGGTATCGAGCCACTTTGAAGATTTCTATTTTTCCACCGATAATGGCCTGCAAGAGACCCAACACGTTTTTATTAATGCCAATCACCTACCGCAACGCTGGCTTGACCATGACGGGCAAACCTTTGTCATCGGCGAAACCGGTTTTGGCACCGGGTTAAATTTTCTCGCCACCCTGCGCACTTGGCTCGACGTTATACAAAACCAAAGCCAAAACCAAAGCCAAAGCCAAAGCAAAAACCCAAACGATAGTTCGAATAAGCAACTGCATTTTATTTCCTTCGAAAAATACCCGCTAACTTATGACGACCTGAAAAAATCATTGGCACAATGGCCAATATTGGCTGACTTAACCACCCAATTATTAGCACAGTACCCACCCGCCTTACCGGGATGTCACCGACTAACGTTCAACCAAAATGCTGTTGCTCAAAGTGCTGTTAATCAAAGCACGGTTATTCTCGATTTATGGTTTGGTGATATCAAAGATACCCTGCCTCAGCTTTTTCGCCGTCGTCACGGTACCGTCGATGCTTGGTATCTTGATGGTTTTTCGCCGGGCAAAAACGCCGATATGTGGAGTCCCGAAATCTATCAAGCCATGATGATACTCAGCAAACCCGGTGCCACACTCGCCACTTTCACCGCAGCGAGTATGGTCAGAAAAGGTTTGATCGCCGCCGGTTTCAACATCACTAAAATTGTCGGTTTTGGCAAAAAAAGAGAAATGTTGACAGGTCAGGTGCTTGATAAACCGGAAGTTGCAGTGATACCGCCATTTTATTATCGTCACGACAATACCTCTATAAATGCAGGCACTGGCAAAAATGTCGCGATTATCGGCGGTGGCATTGCCTCAGCAACATTGTGTTATTCTCTAGCCAAACGTGGCTATGACATCACCCTGTTTTGCAAAGATAACGCGCTAGCACAAGGGGCTTCACAGAACAAACAAGCCGCGCTTTATCCGCTGCTACACGCCGATTATGACAGTTTGAGTGAGTTTTATTGCCACGCTTATTTGTATGCGCTGCGGCTTTATCATGATTTGCTGCAAAAAAACCATCACTTTGAACATTCGTTTTGCGGCGTCTTGCTCCAAGCTTTCAACGACAAAGTAAAACAACGCCAACAAAGTTTAATCGATAATAACTTGTGGCCTGAATTGCTGCTACGCCCAGTTGACGCCACCCAGGCCAGCAGCATTGCAGGTATTGGTTTAACCGACTCAGGACTGTATTTCCCAGCAGGCGGATGGATTAACCCCGGCTCGTTGATTGATGCTCTGCTGAATGCCGCCAAACAGTTAACCACAGTTGATATTCAACTCAACCATGAAATCACCAGTCTAAGCCAACGACCAAGCCAACAACCAAGCCAAAGCAAGAGCAAGAGCCAAAACCACAGCCAAGGTTGGCAAATCAACCAATCAGCAACCGTATTTGATCAAATGGTGGTGTGTAGCGGCCATCTAGCAGGTGCTTTTGAACAAACCAAACAACTCTCACTCGCGCCCATTCGAGGCCAAGTTAGCCATATGGACAGTACTGAGCAAACCGAAAAACTAGCGACGGTATTATGTTACAGCGGATATTTGACGCCCTTAACTACAACTACACAAAAAGGCGAAAAACCAGCCAAACAACAACATTGCCTCGGTGCCAGCTTTATTAAAGGCGATGATAGCACTGAGCCCAGAGCCATCGAACATCAAAAAAATCGCCAACGATTAGCACAATGCCTAGGCCATCATCACTGGTTTGATGATTTGCCAGTACCTACCGAAGGCAAAGCCGCCATTCGTTGCGCCAGCATCGATCACTTACCGCTGGTCGGCGCAGTACCTGATTATCAGCAGTATGCCAACATCTACCAAGATTTATGGAAAGGGCTGAGACCACATCATTATCAATTGCCACCGGATTATGACAACCTCTATATTTTAACCGCGTTAGGGGCCAGAGGTTTGTGCTCAGCCCCCTTGTCAGCAGAGATTTTGGCCGCACAAATCAACAATGAACCTTATCCGGTCTCGACCCGAGTCCTTAATGCCTTGAACCCGGGCAGAGGTTATGTCAAAAGATTGAAAACCCGAGGCGCTTCATAATTAACAGTTAACCATTAAACTAACATCTCTTGCACCAATACCAGTAGCTCTGGTTTGGAGATCACCCCATCTTGGTTAGTATCGAATTGCTTGAAAATCTTCGAACTGACATGAACCCCCCTTTCATTTAACATGCAATCAACTAGGTCGACGAACTCACCCCGTGAAAGTACACCGTCCTGATTTGTGTCATAGATTTCAAACAGTTCATCAACAATTTCCGATTCAGTCATTTAATACACCTTCAAAATTAGCAGTTGGATAGTTTTCTCTGCTGATTCTGACCCAAAACCATTATCATTTCAAACGCTCTATAACTCTTTTTACAACTCCTCTTACAACTCTTTTTTACCACTCTTTTTACAGCAGAAAGCGCTGAGCACTGATCCATTGCTCAATCAAATTTTCGCTGGGAATGCGCTTATCAGCAAAAAATATCACAAAATGCTCCCTCAGCCGCTTTGCTGTCACCGTTGGTGCCATTTGAATCACTTCTTCTGCCATGACTTTAAGGTCTGGGTCAAACAGTTCATCGTCCGGCATCAGCGAGCGCCGACGGTCATTATTTGGTAAACCGTTCTTTTCCCAGCGCAGCAAAGTGATCCGACTGACCCGGTTAACAATATCAAAAACTTCTCTATCGATATCCAAGGTATGACTGTTGTACAGCTGGCAAAATTGATCAAACCCTTTAATTTTGCCCAAATTAGCATGAGTCACATACAACCGCGCCAAACTGAGGATCCCCAGCTTGATAAAATCACGAGTCAGCTCAGTTGCGTCCATTTTTTGACTAAAACAATGCTGCCGCAGCCAGCTATTTGGCCCATCGGTTTGGGCCTTTGCGTCACCTGGCTGAGTGATCCGGTGTGTGTTGTCTAATTCATAACCCGCAATAATACTGGCCATTACCGTCATTTTTACATTTTCAGGCAAAGTAGCAAAAGCATAAACTCGCTTAGTGCCACCCAAGCCCGTTTGTTCGTAAAAAGGCCACTGCTCTCTGATTGCCTTGCGCTGAATTGTTCGCTTGGTCACTGACAAATAGCTGGCCAATTGCCGGGTGCTTAAATTCTTCACGTTTAATCCTCGTACTCTCGTTTTCAACTACCTTTACCTGCATTTTATCCACTCTTTACCTACACATTGTCTACACATTGCCTACACATTACCTAATGCAAGCAGGTATGTAACAGTTGTGTGTAACCGTTATTAACATCTGTCAGGTACACCATCAATTGCAACATCAGTAACAACCATGAAAAAAAATCGCTGGTCGTCAGTTGTTGTAGAAATATTATTTATACAAAGAATACCTTTGCCTACAATAATATGCAATAATAATCTTATATTATACAAATCTATCAACTTTATTAATTTCGGGTCAACGTATAAAACACGGTTAAGCGCTTAAATATTTTAATTATGATATTTCAGTGGCAATATAATACGCTTACGGTAGAATAAAGTGCGACGGGTGTTCGCACTTTATCACCAAGTAACAATAATCGGGGATGGACACAACCATGAGCAAAAGCAAAGAAAACAATGCCAAAAGAGAACCACTGCTAGACGGGCCTAATGGCAATTTTCATCAGCTGTTGAAAAAGCTGCGCAAAGATGCCGGGTTTAAATCCGCCATCGCAATTTCTCAGCAAATAAATGTACATAAAAATACCCAGGGCATTTACGAAAAATCTGGTGATCCCAAAGTGGATTATTTGGTTTCGTTCAGTTATTTAACCAAAACCACTTTCTGGCAATTAATGGCCAAAAGGGTTTTAATGGGTAATGCGCCAGATCCACATAAGCAATATGTATTAAACGAAATAGGGCCGTTATTCAGCCCATTTGGCGACAAACCCGATAATGCTGTTGATGAAAAAGCCGATAACGACGCTGACAACGGCGAAATCATTGCCGCCTGCCAAACATTGCTTAACCAAAATCTGAATAAACCCTCGATTCGGGTGTATCGGCAAAGTGGCAATTCAATGTCACCGACTATCAACGAGGGTGACACCCTATTTATTAATACGGTCCTCACTAACCTCAGTGATGGTGATTTATTTTTATTGTCTCTTGGTCACGAGCATATGGTGAAACGGGTGCAGTTATTGCCCTCTGGCGGGGTGATTTTGATCAGCGACAATACCCAATACCAGCCAATTAATTTATCCAATGAGGACATTAATACCTTAAATATTCAGGGCAAATTAATATCAACGGTTAGTCACTATGGTTAAAACATGTTGGCAAATCAGCAGCACTGAGGGTGAATTAAGTTATCATCATTGTGTCTTATATGATTGCTAAAATATTAATATGGGTACTTTATAAAAGACACCAGCCGCAATGTAGTGATGCTGCTGACGCCTCGCCATTAATTTCATTTTTGGCTTGATTGATGCTAGTCTGCATTGTCTTTCAAACCATAATAATGCTTTAATATTCAATAGGTTAGATTAAAATACGGAGTGCTTTTGACGACAATAAAACTAACAACCAGAACAAATAATGAACACACAAATGTAATAAAATTAACAGGATCATCATAAAACAGTGGACAGATCTATAACTTTGTATAAAATCAAGTGCGACATTAATGATCAATGCAACGAACTTTGTGGTCGCACTTGGTTTTTGCACATAAACGCATGGGCAGGATGGTAAAATGAATAACCGTGAAAAAATAAATCTCACAGCTCACTACGAAAATTTTAACCATTTGATAAAGGACGTTCGGGATAAAGCCGGCTTCTCTATCGCTTCAATGGCCAGAACCATCGACGTTCATCGTAATACTCAGGTTAATTATGAAAACGATCGAGATCCGGGTATTGATTACCTAGTCGCTTTCAGTGACTTAACCAACGTCTCTTTCTGGCAACTGGTGGCACAACGTGTCCAATTTGGTAGTTGTAACCAGGAACAAATCGACAGAGCATTGGATGAAATCGGACCAATTTTACCACATGGTAAAAATACCGCCGCTGATGAAGGTAGCGCCACGGATCTGGATACTCCACCGGGTAGTCAAACATTGCTGGAGACTTGCCAACACTTGTTGAGCCATCACCAGCAAAATGAAAATATCAAAGTCTTCCAACAAAACGGCAACTCAATGGCTCCGACCATTAATGAGGGTGATAGTTTACTGGTAGATACCGCTGATACAACATTACGTGACGGACAAATTTTCTTTGTTAAGATATCCAACATGTTTGTTGCCAGACGCTTTCAAAACCTGCCTGACGGCGGTATTTTGATCATCGGTGATAACACCCAGTTTGAGTCAATTAAAGTTGACCAGCAAGATGTTGGCTCGGTGACTATCATTGGCCGATTGCTCTCTTCAATCAGCCATTATAGTTAAGAGAAATAGTTAAGAGAAAACTATAATCAGTACAGTTAGAAACACCTGCGTGTCTCCCACGCAGGTGCTATTTTATGACCGAGCCACAGCTCAAACGCCAGCCTATTTTATCAATGTAATAAAGACTTTTATCATTTATTCCAAAATGGGCAAGATTAATTGCGGTGAAAATGTTGGCTGCCGAGTGGTATCAGGGGTGGCAAATGTCGCCAGAAAGGATTTTTTTCCAGACGCTTTCAGCGACAAGAAACTGGCTATCAGTGACTCGATCAACAAAAGAAAGGCCGATAAGGTGATCATATTCGTGCAAAAAAATCCGCGCGACAAAACCATTTAAGCGAATAAATTGCGATTTCCCCGCTCTGTCTTGGTAATTCACCTCAACATTTTGCTGACGAGGCACCCAACCTCGAATGCCGGGCACACTTAAACAGCCCTCCCAGTCAAGATTCACCTCACCATATTGGCTTTTAATGTGCGGATTTAGCATCACCAACGGTTGCATCTGTGGTGCATTAGGGTAACGCTGGTTGGGTTTTGAAGCGATGATCATGATTTGGCGGGAACAAAAAACTTGTGGTGCAGCAATGCCTACACCACCAGCTGTTAGCATGGACGCCAACATTTGCTCAATAAAACGAACCAGTTCAGGGCTGTTAAAATCTTCAACCACAGCCGCTTCTTGTCTAAGAACCGGCTCACCTAATTGAGCGATAAGCAAAGGCTTATCAACGACGTCCATGATATCTGTCATAAGTTCAGACAGCGCTTATTTTAAAACACTAGCGACTGACTGTGCAAAGTAGTCAATGTTGCTCTTGCTCAATCCAGCCACGTTCATGCGGCTTGAACCCACCATATAGATGGAGAATTCGCTTTTCAATCGCTCAATATACTCTGGCTCCAAACCAAAGAAAGAGAACATACCAAACTGACGCTGAATAAAGCTAAAGTCTTGTTCAACCCCAGCAGCGGCTAATGCTTCAACCATCAAACGACGATATTCGTTAATTCGTGTACGCATTTCTGCTAGCTCTTGTTCCCACATAGCCCGCAGTTCAGTACTAGACAAGATAGTATCAACGATGATTGCACCATGGGCCGGTGGCATAGAGTAATTACCACGAGCAACGTTTTGTACCACACTATTGGCGATTTCGGCAGCTGCTGGCGTTTTGCCCATCACAGAAACCGCACCAATACGTTCACGATACAAACCGAAGTTTTTCGAGCAAGAGCTACAAACAACCATTTCAGGCACTGTGCTGGCCATAATGCGCAGACCAACAGCATCATCATCCAGACCGGTACCAAAACCCTGATAAGCGATGTCAATCATCGGTGTCAGCTCTTTGTCTTTCATCATGTCTGCGACTGTCTGCCACTGTTCTGGCGTCAAGTCCATACCACTAGGGTTATGACAGCAAGCATGGATTAATACCGCATCACCCGCCTTAGCTTGCGCCAAATCGGCCATCATATTGTCAAACTGCAAACCCCGGGTATCATAGTCATAATAGGCATAGCTTTTAACTTTAACGTTAGCCGCTTCAAAGATAGAAATATGGTTAGCCCAAGTCGGTGCACTAACCCAGATAGTGGTATCAGCGTTACAGCGTTTAAGGAATTCAGCGGCAACACGCAATGAACCGGTACCGCCAGGGGCTTGAGTAGTTCTTACCCGGTCTTGTGCCAACACATCGTGCTCACCAAATAACAGGGCTCTGATTTGCTGGTTATAACCGACATCACCGGCCATACCGACATACGATTTACTCTGTTCATTAGCTAGTCGAAACTGCTCAGCTTTTTTAACACATTTCAGTACTGGCGTATTACCGGCTTCGTCCTTGTAAACACCAACACCAAGGTCAATTTTGGCAGGATTCGGATCACTTTTAAAAGCGGCCATCAGGCCAAGAATAGGATCGGTTGGAACTGCATTTAAACTTGAAAACATATCTTTGCGACTCTTATGGTAACTGGAAGAAGGTTATCATATTCCCTAACGCATTGAGAATAAATGGCCTAATCCATTAATCTGCAAATTAATTGAAAAAACGCCTAATGATCAGCTTATCTGGTTGTTTACGTGGGGAAAATGGGAAGAATGACCGCCTCAAAATAAGGCGGTAATAGCACTAGGTCTCTAACGAATATGTGATCGTTACCTGATTACCTTTATCTGAATAGACGATGGATTCGGCCAGTTCATTGAGCAAACTTAAACCCCGTCCATGTTCCTTGTTTGTTACGGTATTATCACTAGTCTGGGTGATATCAAAGCCATCACCAGAATCAGTAATAACGAATTGAATTTGATGTGCTTCTGGTTCATATTCCACCGCAATCACGATATCTCCCTGTTCTAACGCAACCAAGGCATCCTGACGCTTAAAGTAATAATCCATAAAACCATCATCAAGGTCTTTATCTGCTGAATCTAGTTTCAAGATACCGTGATCAAGCGCATTGTTGAATATTTCAGATAACAGTAAAAACATCACTGAACGATGATCAGACAAGCCCTCGATTTGCGAGATCACATCAAGAACCTCAACCACCGGATCAGTTATTTTCAACGCCTCAGCACCCGCTGTTACGCTCAACTTAAACGGCAACAACGAAAATTGATGCATCGGCTCCACAGTATCTTGCAACTTCGCCGTACATGTCAGGTAAGCCACTGAAATATCATCGTTTTGCTCGGCTTCACCGCGAAACGCAATCAACTCATCAATCAGACAGTCAATTGAAGTGTCTTTATCACGTTGATAAAACGCCTCAAACCGGGGTTCGCCATACATTTCTCCGGCCATATTAACTGATTCGATGATCCCGTCGGTATACATAATCACCCGCTCACCAGGGATCGTTTCAATATTCATTACCGAATTTTCAAACTCATCATCCTCCAACACCCCTAAAGCCATGTGTTGCGAGGTAATGATTTTCTTCAATGAACCATCTGGATGGACCAAAAAGGTATCTGGCATCCCGCCAATCCATACCGAAATACTCTTACCACTAGAGTTCATTTCCAAAATAGTCGCAGCACAGAACATGTCATCAGGCAATAATTGCAATAGCTGGTTGTTTAATTCCACCGCCATATCACCTACCGACAGCCCTTTTTTCGCCATCGAATAAAATGTTTTTGATAACGGCAAAGCGCCGATTGCCGCCGACAAACCATGTCCAGTGAAATCGCCCATTAGCATATACATGCCACCCACCGGATTAGGGGGTAGTCAAGAGCACATCACCATTGAACATTGAATGCGGGGATAAATAGAAATCAATAATATCTTTATCAATGAAATTGTCTTGCAAAGCGTTTTTAAACACATGGTCAACAATTTCATGCTCGCGATTGATTTGATTTTGGTGGTATTCGAGCTGGATTTTTTGTTCGAGGGTTTTGTAACTCAAGGCTCTGATCCGAGCGTGCGCCCTGATTTTTGCCGACAAAATCACCTTGTCAAACGGCTTGTTTAAAAAATCATCGCCACCGACTTCAAGACAACGCTTTAAGCTGGCTTGATCATCCAATGCAGTGATAAATATAATAGGTAAATAAAGCTCGCCAGCTTTTTTCTTTATGATTGGCGCGGTGGCAAAACCATCCATAACCGGCATAACCACGTCAAGTAACACCAAGTCAGGCGATACCTCATCAAAGCATTCAATAGCTTCGCGGCCATTAGTGGCAATCGATACTTCGTAACCGTCTTCTTCGAGCAAAAATTGTAACAGGGTGCGGTTTAATTCCTGATCATCTACGACAAGTACTTTCATGATTACCGCGCTAGTCTATTTCAAATTTTTTGTCAAAGCGGGAAATTTGCAGGATTTTTTTAATCTGTGCCCGGCAATTGCCGATACGGATAGATTCAACGGTATCACCCAATGATTTTTGCATATTCAGCAACATGCCTAATGCCGAACTGTCCATATATTCTGTTTCACGTAAATCGACCAGTACCTTGGGTTTACCATCACCGACATTCTCGTATGAAGCCCTGAATGCCTGAACCACATTAAAATCGAATTTTCCCTTGATTTGAATGGTAAATGTTTTGCCGTCACCGGACAGATTGTAGGATAAGCTCATGACTTAAACTCCGTTTGATTATTTGATTTTATATTGTCTTACTGATGTGGTGTTTCATCATCGCTGCCAAGCCGACTAAATCACACGATCTTTCAATGACATGGCTACCGATAGAATAGCCTCGTATTAAACTTTTGGATATAACTTTTTTGCCTTTTTGACAAATAAACCTTGAGTCTGCAAACAGGGCATTTATGATATCTCAATAAATGTAAAAATGTATGTACCCAGACTCATGAGTAACTTTGACAGCCTAAGTAATATTGTTTTCTCCACCGATGGCGGACGTGTCGCCAAAGAAGCACCTCAACCGATCAGCAGCACAGTATTCGCCGACGGTTTTGCCCGGATTAAAAGAGAAACTAAAGGACGTAAAGGTAAAGGTGTCACCACCATTACCGGTCTAGCTATTGATGGCAAAACCACAGACGCCACCGAATTGAAGCGTATTGCCGCTATCTTGAAAAAACATTGTGGCAGCGGCGGCGCTATCAAAGAAGGGGTCATTGAAATTCAGGGCGATAAACGTGATATCATCAAAATTCAACTGGAAAAGCTGGGTTATAAAGCCAAATTGGCAGGCGGGTAAATTATGCAACAATTATTAGCGAGTGACTTGTCTGTTTTACTGGTAGAATCCTCTGCCATTCAACGTAAAATCATTGTGCGCCATTTGGCTGAGGAGGATATTGAAGATGTTGCCGAAGCTAATAATATTACCGAAGCTATTTCATATCTGAGCAATCACATTCCAGACCTTATTATCAGTGCTTTTCATTTTGATGACGGTACCGGATTGGAACTAGTTAAAACCATCCGTAATCGAGAGCAATGGCAAGATATCCCTTTTATGCTGCTCTCAACTGAACGACGCAAAGAACAACTCGAAGCCTTCAAACAAGCTGGTGTCATCGCCATTTTACCCAAACCCTTTAGCGCCGATCACATCGGCAAAGCCATTAATGCCACCATCGACCTGCTCACTCCGGATGAAATGGAACTGGCATTTTTTGACATCCACGAACTCAGAGTGCTGATTGTAGACGATAGCCGCTTGGCAAGAAACCACATCAAACGGGTATTAGGCAACCTCGGAGTATTAAAAATCACCGAAGCAGAAGATGGTCAAGAAGCCATTAATATTTTATCTCAAGATATGTTTGACCTCGTAGTCACCGACTACAACATGCCTGAAATCAACGGTATGGAACTGGCAGAATTCATCCGGGAAAAAAGCGAACAATCACATATCCCCATTCTCATGGTCACCTCAGAGGCCAATGAAACCCACCTCAGCAATATCGAACAATCCGGCGTTAACGCCATGTGTGACAAACCTTTTGAACCGGACGTTGTGAAACAACTGCTATTCAACCTGTTAGAACATGGAGACTAACCCGACTTATCAGTATATTTCGCCAAGCTTAAACCTTACTAGTCCATTGCTCTTTGAACTCCTTAAGAAAGCCAGCAATTTTGTGTTCTGGTAAAGGTTGGCTAAAGTAATATCCCTGAATAACACAACAAGCGTTTTTACGTAAAAACTCGATTTGCGCTTCGGTTTCGACGCCTTCGGCCACCAGCTTTAAATTCAGCTTCTGTGCCATCGCAATAATCGCCGAAGATATTTCCATATCATCCCTATCCTGCGGAATATCTTTAATAAACGAACGATCAACTTTAAGAGTATCTACCGGAAAACGTTTAAGATAACTCAATGAAGAATAACCGGTACCAAAATCATCAATCGACAGCGCCACACCCAACTTTTTAAAGTCATAAAGCTGCTTAATCGCCCCTTCTACATCACCCATTAACATGCTTTCGGTGATCTCCAAATCCAGCTTCTTAGCATTAATGCCAGTCTCCTGAATCACTTTTTCGATCAGGCCACACATATTGATATCTTTAAGCTGCCGACTCGATATATTCACCGACAACTTGCCGCCATAACCTTGTAACTGTAACTTAGCCAAAAAGCGACAAGACTCCCATAATACCCATTCACCAATCTCAACGATTTGCCCAGTAGTCTCGGCTACCGGAATAAATTTAACCGGTGAAATCATGCCTTTTTCTGGATGGTTCCAGCGAATAAGCGCTTCAAAACCCACCACAGTCAAACTTTCAATATCCACCTGAGGCTGGAAGTGCAGCAATAATTGATTTTCTTTTAATGCCACCCGCAAATCATTTTCAATCACCATCCGCTCTTTAGCTGCAGAATCCAGATCTTTAGTATAAAAATGCGAAGTATTCTTGCCTTTCTCTTTCGCTTCATACATCGCCAAGTCGGCGTGTTTAAGTAAAGTATCTTCTTCCATGCTGTCATAAGGTGCCATAGTGACACCAATACTGGCACTGATAATTACCTCATTATTACCCAATTTAATCGGTTGGATCAGCATGGTTTCAATGGTTTCAATAATACGTTTAGCTTCTTGTTTATCTTTGATGCCACTGAGTAGTACAGCAAATTCGTCACCGCCAAGTCTAGCAATGGTATCTTCTGTTCTTAACCTAACCTGTAAGCGGTTGCCCACTTCAATCAACAAACTATCACCTGCGTCATGCCCAAGTGTGTCGTTAATTCGTTTGAATTCATCCAAGTCAAAATAAATCAGTGCGAAGGAATAATGACCCCGCTTAGACAATGCCAACGCTTTGCGTAATTGCATTTTAAAAAAGGTTCGATTAGCTAATCCGGTCAACACATCAAAATAAGCCAGTTGTTCCATTTTCTTCTGGCTTTCTTTAACAAAAGAAATATCTTGGGCTGAACACACATAGTTGGTGATCGTCTGATCTTCTTGCAATATCGGCGAAATCGACAACGAAGACCATAAGTGCTTTTGGTCACGATTAATCAACAAAATATCGCCCCGCCAATGCTCCCGCAACTGTAAATCTTCTTTGATATCTTCCGCCAAAAACTCCATTTCATGGGAGATCATATTGAACAAGGGCTTACCAACAAAAAAGCTATCTTCAAAACCCGACATTTCACACAACTTCGGATTAACATATTCAATTATCAATTCAGCATCGGTGATTAAAATACCACTACCACTAAACGACACCGCTTTAGACAGCTTGTTAGCCGACACCTCGGCCTGTTCTTTCTCTGCGATTTTTTGATTCAGCCCGGCAATTAGTTTGTTGATTTCCGTGGTCATAGTGGCAAATGCCTGACCCAAGGCACCAATTTCATCATTTTTGTATTCAGGCAAATCAAATGTCCAGCCGTCCTGAGCCACATACCGCACCGCTTCCATCAGTTCCCGAACACGCTTCAAACCAATTTGATAAACGATCTGCTGTAATAACACCGCAACCAATATAGCCACAACAATAAATATACCAACCAACTTACTTTTTAATTTTTCATAGCGAACCAACACATTCTTTTGTGAGTTATAAACCCCCAAATACCAACCCATGCCATTGATTGGCCGAATGTTGATCACATAGTTTGCCTCATTTTCAACATAACCTGAGGCTAACTCATCTGGATGAGTGTGGATCATTTGCTCCATCAAACCATGCATTTCTTCACTTAACAAATCTGCTGAGGCCAGGCGAGATTCCATCTCCCCTGCTTGCAACAATATTTTATCCATCAGTTGCGGATGAACCAAAATGCTACCAGTGGCATCAAAAAGAAAAGCTTCTCGGCCACTTTCTATTTCAGCCAAATTTTGAAAGCGATCAAAGATTTCATCCAGCACAAAATCACTGCCAGTGACACCAAAAAACTCGCCATCAAGATAAACAGGCACGATTAAACTGGTCATCCACTTTTTCCAGATATTATCGTAATAAACCGGTGTCCAAACGGGCTCTCTAGTGGGGTTGCTTTCAGGTGTGGCGACAGAATAGAACAAATCTTGCTCAAAGTTATGATCCGCTTTGACTTCAAGCGCCCACTCTTTGGGGGTAATCCGAATAAATTGTTGATTGGTGATCAGATAAAAATTGAAAAACCCCTGAGTCACCGTTGGTGCCAAGGTTTTCCATAATTGAGCGGTCAGCGGAAAAATCGACTGATTATCATCAACAAAATGATCACCGGCCATAAATGCCCCTGAATAACCATCATCGGCTCGAACACTGCTATCGGGCAATTTAACCGCTGAACTGACCATCGGCTGACTAGCCGCAGCTCGGTTTTCCTGCAAGGTTTGTGTCACCACCCGATTCGCTGCCACTGCCAAGTTAACCTTCTCTTGGATCAGCTTTTCAAATTGCATCGCATAACGCTGACTGGTCAACGCCAGCGTTTCAGTCTCAGCCTTAAGCAATTGACGATGTTCAGATCCCAGCATAAACACAGCACCAATCAACCCTGCCACCGTACAAATGACGAAGGTGACAAAAGACAACCGTACACTCAATGAACTAAAACTAAATCTCGACGGTATTGATATTTGATTCACACAGTAGCCTTTTTCAGTATTCACCCGAACTGCTTATCAACGCATTGTAGCGAGTTATCACCAACAAACAAACATCAGAATCGTTATGGCGACAAAGAGTCACTATTAAACACTATTTATAAGAAAAAATATCCGCTTAATAAAGTAAAAAAACGTTTTAATGACGATTTTTCAAAGTCTTAATCAGTTTGCAAAATGCCAGTAAGCTTTTATACTGGCAAAATTCATCACCACTACAAAATATTTATGAGCTCGTTAAGCAACCCCAGCACCAACAACAGCGGTATCGACTATTTTCTCCGGGGTTTTTCCCTGATCCAAACCAAAGGATTGAGACTTTTTGTCTTTATCCCACTAACGATTAACCTGCTGTTGTTTGGTTTAGCGTTTTATTGGTTATTTGGCCAACTCGAAGCCATTTCTGCCGAAGTAGAGGCTTACATGCCCGACTGGTTAGACTGGCTGACGTTCATCTTATGGCCATTAGCCATCGGTGCCATACTGATGACCTTCTCCTATATTTTCAGCGCCGCCACCAACTGGATCGCCGCCCCTTTCAATGGCTTACTGGCCGAAAAAGTCGAAGCCCACTTAACGGGCGAAACCCTGCCAGATACCGGCTTGAGTGGTATTATCAAAGACATTCCCCGTACGCTAGGGCGAGAATGGATCAAGCTAAAATATTACCTGCCCCGAGCCATCGGCTTTTTAATCTTGTTTTTCGCCCTACCCGGCATTGGTCAAATTTTATGGTTTTTGTTCACCGCCTGGATGATGGCCATCCAGTATTGTGATTACCCCTTCGATAACCACAAAATCAGCTTTGATGAAATGAAAAGAGAATTAAATCAACGTAAAGGTTTAAGTTTCAGCTTTGGCATCATAGTGACGGTATTTTCGATGATACCAGTGCTGAATCTAGTGGTGATGCCAGTGGCCATTTGTGGCGCAACAGCCATGTGGGTTGAGCAGTTTAGAGATGATTATCGTTGATTGATGGGGTTGGGTGAGAATGGATTGACGGAGCTGGGCTCCTACTCCACCTCATTAAGCGGCCACAGTACAATATAATCCTCAAACCGTTCGACATCGGCAAATTCTTCACTAATCACTTTGCCTCTGACACTCATACCCGCTTTGTGCATCGCTGACTTTTTGCCTTTATGCAACAGTGGGTGCCAGCTCGGTAAAGGCTTGCCTTCGTGCAATCTGCGGTAGGCACAGCTCGGTGGCATGAAGTAGATATCTTTGAGGTTTTCTTTGGTTAAAGTGACGCAATCAGGCACCAATTGCGTACGCTTGGCATACTGAGTACAACCGCAAGTTTTATCATTAAGATAACGACAAACAATATTGGTATGATGCAATTGTTCATCTTCGTCGATGTGGCTGGAGGTTTGTTGCTGCTGTACGCTATCGTCTTCAATAAACTTGTGCAGACAGCATTTAGCACAACCATCACACAATGATTCCCACTCTGGGCGAGTCATTTCATCGAGGGTTTTGGTTTGCCAAAAAGGCGCTTGTTGGCTGGTTTTATCGGTCACACTTTCCCCCGGCTTTGAGCCACGACACCGCTTGTTCAACTTCCTCGAAATTGCGGATCTGCACGTTATTGAAATTAGCCACCTGCTCGACAAACTCATGATTATAAGAATCGAGTCTAACCACTCTGGCCACCCGAATACCATCAAACATTTGCTGGTCTTTAAAGTGGCTGATAAATTTCATTATCGACAGCGGAGTTTCAGCGAGTTTAACTTGTCGGCTATCAATTAACACTCGGCACATATCGAGACGATTGAACAAATCAAACACCTCAATATACATCGCCTCAGCCTCTTTATTGCTGATCACGCCGCTACTCTCAACCATCACAATTTGGTTAATTTCATTGATGTCTATGGTGTATTGATATTTCATGATTTAGCTTTCTGAATAAACATTACTTGGAAAAATCAATCGCTGGGTAGTGGATCCGATCAGCCAAATACCCCACCGATGTGACGAAATAATAAGAACGATTCCAGTGCATCAAGGTTTTAAAATTATTGTAGCCTAAATAAGCCCGGCCCTTTTTATCATCAGGTAAAATTAACGCCGCTTTTAAATCGCGTGCAGGCAACGCTTGGCCATTAGTTCGAACAATACCCATCTCACTCCAATCGGCGAGACTTTTTTCGTTACTGCGCCATTTACCCAACCACTGCGACAAACTTCTACTGCCTTTGGCAATCGACGCTTTTTCATCAAAAGCCTCAGGCAATTTAACCTGTCGCCCCCAAGTCATGGTGTTATTCCAGCCTTCGGTTTTGAGGTAATTGGCCACCGAGGCAAAAATATCCGCCTTGGTATGCCAAATATCTTTTTTACCATCACCATCAAAATCCACCGCGTAATTGTGGTAAGACGTCGGCATAAACTGAGTTTGTCCCATCGCGCCTGCCCACGAACCTTTTAATCCTTCAACAGTATTTTCACCTTGCTTGATAATCTCCAGCGCGGCAAATATCTGCGGACGATAAAAAGATTCACGTCGGCCCTCATAAGCCAGCGTCATTAACGACGCAAAAACTGAATGGCTGCCGGTATATTTACCAAACGCACTTTCAAGTCCCCAAAGCGCCACAATAAAACGCGGCTGAACACCATATTGTTCACCGATTTTATCCAATAACACTTGGTTTTCTTTATACAGATTGCGGGCTTTTTTCACCACATAGGCATTAACCCGTTTTGGCAGGTAGGTATCAAGGGTTTGACGGACTTCTGGTTGGTTTTTATCGGCTTTAACCACTTTTTTGCGGTAAGTGAGTTGACCTAAAGCCTGATTGACCATGGCTTTATCGTAACCTTTAGCAATCGCTTCGGCGGTGATTTTAGCCACATATTGATCAAAACTAGGTTTAGGTGCTTTGCTCGCCCCTTGGGCGGCATTTGAGGTTAACGCGGCGGTCAAAACCAATAAAGAGGCGAAACAGCATGTCTTGATCATTTATCGTTCTCTGTGTCTGCTTTTATAGCTTGATTATATTCTTTATGTTCATCCAACCAGTTTTCTGGTGGTGGAGGTAATTGTAAATAAAAACCGCAACGTTGCAGCTCAGCGATGACTTTATCAATATCGGCCAAACCCAGCTTTTGCTGCTTTCCTAGGTTCAACACCATGACTAATTCGGGTCTACCAAAGCTCTCTAACAGGGCTTTTGGCACACTGGAAAAATCATCCCGCTTTTGCACGTATAGGTAAGTATCCGCTTTTTTTGAACTTTTATATATTGTACATAACATAAGGGCAATATAATCTTGTTTATCCTTGATTAAGTAAGGAGCAAACTATAACATGAACACTTTAAATAAGCGCCAATCTATTAGTCAGCCATTTATAAAAAGCATTAAAAAGCGCATAAAACCCGCCTTTTTTGTCAATAAGATGACGCACAATTAAGTACTCCTTGTGGATTTAAATTAATATGCCGGAACAAGCCATTGAATTAAAAGGAAGTTTATTTACTTTATCGGTGCTGCACCTCAGCCAAAATGATTTGTCGCAGCTAAAATCATCACTCACCGCCAAAATCAGTCAAGCCCCAAGTTTCTTTTATCGAGCCCCAGTGGTAGTTGATATTGAACAACTGGATCAACTGCCGATTGATTTTAACCAACTTAAGACCATAATTACTGAAATGGATTTAGTCCTTGTCGGGATCAGCGGCGGCACTGCGCAACAAAAGCAGTTAGCCAAGGAACAAGGTTTAGCTGTGCTTAATCACACCAAAGACCCAAAACCTAAAGAAACGGCTGTGATGAGTGAAATTGTTAACCCAGCAACTAGCGCACAAGTGGTTGAAACTGTGATAGAAAAACAGATTGAAACCATCGAAAAAATCGTCCTTGAACCTTCCAAAGAAGTGAAACAAAACGTCCGTTCAGGCCAGCAAGTTTATGCCAAAGACACTGACTTAATCATTCTGGGCTCTGTTGCTCATGGTGCCGAAGTCCTTGCCGATGGCGATATTCACATTTATGGCACGTTAAACGGACGCGCACTGGCTGGGGTTAAAGGTAATGCTGGTGCAAAGATTTATTGTCAGAATTTAAAAGCAGAACTGGTATCTATTTGTGGTAACTATATGATAAGTGAAGCGCTACAAAAAAACGTGTGGGATCAACCCGCCAGCATCCAGCTTTCAGAAGAAAAACTGATCATTAGTGAATTAAATTAAAAGGTAGTTTTAACATGGCTAGAATTATTGTCGTCACCTCAGGTAAAGGTGGCGTCGGGAAAACCACGTCAAGTGCCGCTATCGGCACCGGACTTGCCTTAAAGGGTCACAAGACCGTGATCGTCGACTTTGATATTGGTTTAAGAAACCTCGACTTAATTATGGGTTGTGAGCGTCGAGTGGTCTATGATTTTGTTAACGTCATCAATGGTGAAGCGAATTTGCGCCAAACCTTAATCAAAGATAAGCGCGTCGACACCTTATTCATCTTACCGGCATCGCAAACCCGAGATAAAGATGCACTAACCCGTGAAGGCGTCGGTAAAGTCCTTGAAGAGTTGGCAGAAGAATTTGAGTTTATTATTTGTGACTCACCAGCCGGGATTGAAGCGGGTGCCCTGATGGCCCTTTACTTTGCCGATGAAGCCATTGTGGTCACCAATCCTGAAGTCTCTTCGGTGCGTGATTCAGACCGTATTCTTGGCATATTACAAAGCAAAAGTCGTCGGGCAGAGCAAGGGTTACCACCCGTTGCCGAACACTTGCTGGTGACTCGCTACAACCCACTAAGGGTTGAAAAAGGTGAAATGCTTGGTGTTGAAGATGTCAAAGATATTTTGGCTATCCCTTTGCTTGGCGTTATTCCCGAATCTCAAGCGGTTTTAAATGCATCAAACTCGGGCCAACCGGTGATCCTCGATACTAAAAGTGATGCCAGTCAGGCTTATACTGACGCAATCGAAAGACTGCTTGGCGAACAACGAGATTTCCGTTTTTTACAGGTTGAAAAGAAAGGGATCCTGAAAAGGATTTTTGGAGGATAATGTGGCTTTACTTGATTATTTTCGTACCCCAAAGAAGAAAACAGCATCGTTAGCAAAAGAACGTTTGCAGATCATTGTTGCCCATCAGCGGACCCAGCGTAATACGCCGGACTACTTGCCGCAGATGAAAAAGGATATTCTCGCGGTGATCCGCAAGTATGTCGAAATAGACATTGATCAAGTCTCGGTGCAGCTAGAGCAAAAAGATGATTCACTGTCAGTGTTAGAGCTGAATGTGACGCTGCCTGAGGCTCATGTGTAATTAAATAGCTAAAAACGCGAATAAATTCTCGTCTACGCTGCATCAATAATTTTACCGTAGACGAGGTTTTAACCTCGTTAAGCTTAATCAATAAAGAGGGCTGATGTGCCCTCTTTATTTCGATTTACATCAAATCCGCGAGCAAGTCCTTGCCAACCAAATCATAACGCCAACCTTGCAACAAATCAGGTTTAAATGCCTGCTCTTTAGCTTCATCATCAAGCTTCCACAACCACGACAATACCTGATTTACCTGACGTTTTGATGCAATAGCTTCAACTGGCAAGCCATTGACTTGTGCCGCAGTTTCAACCATCTGACGGATTTGTTTATAAGCCACTTTGTAATTGGGATAATTAACCAATCGAGTGATCATCGGTGGATACTTATCCGCTGATAATTCAACCGCTTGCTCGACTAAATCCAATATTTTATTGCCGTGATAACGAACCTCTTGCGCCAGCACACCGGGCAACATTCTCAATTCATTTAGTGTGCGGGGTTTATTGTTGGCGATAGTAATTAAATTGGCTTCTTTAACCACAAAATTCAATGCTAAATCGCGACGTTCAGCTTCCTGTTGACGCCACTTAGCCAAAAGCTGCAACACAGCCAATTCACTAGATTGCAAACGCCACGAGCCTTTGATATCAAGATAGATTTTATCCAGCGACTTATCGACATGACGTTTGGCAACAGCCAATTCCCCTTCCCTAACAACATAAGCGTAAAAGTCTTTTTCTATCAATCGGGCTTCGAGCTGTTCAAAAATCGACTTCAAATACAATACATCTTTGGCCGCATACTCCAGCTGATTATCAGTCAATGGCCGGGCCAGCCAATTGGTTCGAGATTCACCTTTATCAATGTGGATATCAAGGTAACGCTGAGCCAACGCAGCGTAGCCCAAAGACGAGCCATCACCGAGAATAGCAGCGGCCACCTGAGTATCAAACAGTGGCTCAGGCAAACCATTGGCGTAACATTTAAACACCTCTAAATCCTCAGAGCACGAATGTAACACCTTAGTGATAGCAGGCTCAGTCAGCAACGCCCAAAACTCGGTCAAATCCATATCAGCCAGCGGATCAATCAACACCGCATTCAAACCATCATAGGCTTGGATCAGTCCCAATTTGGGCTTAAGTGTGCGAGTTCTGACAAATTCAGTATCGAGGAATAACACCGTTTGAGTAGCGGCGCTGGTGCAAAAAATATCAAGTTGGGTTTGGCTGGTGATCAGTTCAAAATCAGACATTAAAAATTAACAGGTGTGAAAATTAAGTTGCGGTCATACTACACCGTTTGGCAGGCGTCGACTAGGTGTAATATAAAAGTAACTATTCAGCGTAATTGGTCACTCTGTGGATAAATCATACAAACAAGGTAGGAGGGCCGTCTCGGCGCGATTTGGGCTTTTGCAAAAGTGTAGAAGTGCGAAAGTGGTCCGACGCCTCAGTGCAGTGGATTGTCTAAAATGGCTGCGCCATGTTCGCGGCGGGACGCCCCTCCTACACAGTTTGGCAGGCGTCGACCAGATGAAATATAAAAACAAAAAGGCAGCCACTGGGGCTGCCTTTTTTAAGTCTCTAACTCAATCAATAAAGAGTCATAGTGAAGTGTTTTACAACCCTTCTGAGTGCTCGCTCAAGTAAGAAGCAACGCCCGCTGGGCTTGCGTCCATACCAGCTGAACCTTCTTGCCAGCCAGCAGGACAAACTTCACCGTGCTCCTGGTGGAAGTTCAATGCATCAACCATGCGCAGCATGTCGTCGATGTTACGACCTAATGGCAAATCGTTAACCACTTGATGACGAACCAAGCCGTCTTCGTCGATTAAGAAAGAACCACGAAAAGCCACGCCATCTTCTGGGTGCTCTACGTCATAAGCCTGACAGATAGTGTGTTTAACGTCTGCAACCAATGCATACTTAACTTGACCAATACCGCCATCGTTGATTGCAGTGTTACGCCATGCGTTATGGCTGAACTGAGAATCAATTGAAACACCAATAACTTCACAACCACGTTTGGTGAATTCTTCATAACGCTTGTCAAAAGCAATCAATTCAGAAGGACAAACGAAAGTGAAATCTAACGGGTAAAAGAAAACAACCGCTTTTTTACCTTTGATTGCTTCTGACAGGGTGAAGCTGTCAACGATTTCACCATTACCAAGAACCGCCGCAGCAGTAAAATCCGGAGCCTGACGGCCTACTAATACACTCATGTTGTTCTCCAAAAATTAAATGTTTCGAACCCGAGCCAAATACCTAGGCATTTATTTCGGTTTGCTATAAATCAAATACTTTATTGCTCGCAATAATATAGTGTCGAATTAAAAAAAACCAAGCCATCGCAGCAACTATTTTCTCAGCTATTTCTGATTTTCCTTTTAATTGTTAATTATTCACAACTATTCAGCTTGTAGATAATTAGACCTTAGGAATGAACATTATGAATGTCTTAAGGGTTTGACAGGCTTTTCAAGTTACTGGAGCGCTTCGTTCTTAAAAATAAAAACATGTTGACCACGGAGACACGGAGATACGGAGGAAAACACAATCAAAAGAAGAACAATACTTCAAAACCATCATTGCTTTTGACCTTCTCCGTGCTTCCGTGTCTCCGTGGTGAATGCCTTTGCTTGTAAAGAACAAAGCGCTCCAAATACCTAAACAGCCCAGCAGCCCACATAACGGTAGTGCTAAAAGAAAAAAGTTAAATCAATGGTCTATTTTCAGAGGTGTTAAAACCGAAACACCAATTGATGATTGTCAACATCAATTTGGCGACCCATATCAACAAATATTTTTTCTTCGAAATCTGTTGGCTCCAATTGATAAGACAAATCGCCGTTATTAATCAAAGTTTTAAGGGTTTTCTCAACTTGCGGACGGTGAAAATCCAGCACTTTTTGCTTATTACCATCGGTGAACATCGCCAGATAACCTTTAAGCTCTGGCGTCGTTAATGCAGACATGACACCCACCGCCGACCCTAAGGTAGCCGACACCAAACCCTGTAGTATATTAGGGGTCAAAGCCTTAATTAAATCGGTAGTACTTTTAATCAGCAAATACTCATCGTTAACCAATGTCAGTTCAGTGATCACAGTGTCTTTAAGCCGAATGGTTTGGTCATCCTGATGATAATACGGTGAAGCTTTAACAGCGACCGCCAAATGCGCCCGATATATTTGCCGCTCCATTGAACTGATCTCAAGGCTGCACAATAAATTGACCATCAAGCCTTGCTGGCTATCCCTGCCGAGTGATACCTCAGCAGTCATCACTATCAGCTTTGCGGTGCCACCGGGCACGTCAAACGCCATGGTTTGCGGCAGACTCTCGACAATCATTTCATTAAGTTCAGTTTCGGTATAAACCACTTCTTTAAGCCGCTTAAAGCGAATAAGGAACCGGGCAACCCAGTTAAGAAAACGTTGATAATTAGTCAAAATGAACTTTCTCTAAAATAAGGAATTTGTAAATAAAGGATAAACAAGGTAGGTTAAACAAATAAATCCACGCCAACCAACGCTTGGATCTCACTGCGTTTGTCGGCAAGTCCAACATCACGGTAGGCAGTCAGGGCTTTTTGGGCATTACGGTCGGGGGCGTCTAATTTAGAACCTTCGATACTATCTATATTACCGGGGGCATTGGCGGCTTTGTTACGTTCTTCATCAAGGGTAAGAATAGTGGCTGGATCAGCTTTTACTTGCTCTGAGCGGGCTGTTTTGGGTACCGCCGTGCCAGGTGCTTCGAGCTGCTTGCGTTCAGGCGCAAGTGCATCAACCCCAGTTTTGGGATTAAATACCGATGCAACGTTTTGCCTCGGTGGAATGTTGGAGTTGATATTAACAGCCAATGACCTGTCCTGCTCTATTTACCTGAATATGACTGCCCCTGTAGGAGCAGCGCCTGCCACAAATTTTATTTGATCTAAAAAGTATAACGCATAATCACCAATTAGCACCTCAGTCAAGCCTATTTTTGGCTATTTTTCAAGCCGTTTTTCAAACTATTTTCCCGGCAGCTTTTTCCAGCTAACCGTATCTCTGACATACACTGGTTGCGCATCTTCTGCCCTTACCACAAGCAAGTTATCTGCCAACGCCTTCACCGCCAATGGCAACATGTCTTTTGCTTGCGGAAAAAGAATATCATCGAGGATCACAATATCGATTTTTTCGCTTAACTCATCACCATAAGTTTGCCAGCCAGTACCAACACCAAAAACTTCGGTTTCGTCGTCATCGGCAAATGAAAACTCAACCACGTCAGGCTTAATCACCTGTTGCTCACCAACCATAGACGCCAGCCCATTTTCAACCGCAAACTGAGCGGTATAAATCTCGCCCATTCTGGCATCAATCGCCGCAATCACCCGTTGACAATCATAAGCCTCTATTGCCCACTGCGCCATGGTTTGTAAAGTTGAGATCCCCACCAGCGGCAAGTCAGCACCAAAAGCCAAGCCCTGAGCGACTCCAACCCCAATGCGAACACCAGTAAAGCTGCCTGGTCCTTGACTAAATGCCAACGCATCCAGATGTGTCAGTTCCACACCCGCTTCTTTTAGCACCGCATCAACCATCGGCAAAATGCGCTGACTATGCTGCTGTGGGCACACCTCAAAACGGCTATAAATCTCACCATTAAATTGTAAAGCCACAGAGCAGGCTTCGGTCGCCGCATCAATAGCTAAAATATTTGTTTTCATGTTATATCCATTTCATTTTGCCAAGCATCAAAGCCCGGTTAAAAACTCACAAGCCCGAGTCAAATCCCGGGTTCGCTTCATCGGCGGCAAACTCTTAATAAAGGTCTTGCCATACAAACGGGTGATCAAACGATTATCGCAAATCACCAACACCCCTTTATCCGTGCGATCACGAATTAAGCGACCCACCCCCTGCTTTAATGAAATCACCGCCTGAGGAATTTGCACCTCAGCAAACGGATCGCCACCTTTTTGACGGCAGTCTTCCATACGAGCTTGCAATAAAGGGTCATCCGGTGAAGCAAAAGGTAATTTATCAATCAACACACAACTTAATGCATCGCCCCTGACATCAACCCCTTCCCAAAAACTGGCGGTGCCCAACAAAACCGCATTACCCAACTCAGCAAATTGATCCAACAACAACCGCTTGCTCGTGGTGCCCTGAACCAGCATCGGATAATCAATCGTATCCATCAGCTTTTCAGCCATAATGCGCAACATGCGATGACTGGTAAACAACAAAAAACACCGCCCTTTGGCGGCCTTAATCAAGGCTAATGAGGTGACAAACAACGCATCAGACATCTCATACGCATTAGGCTCTGGCAAATAACGTGGTACGCACAATACCGCCTGTTCATCATAATCAAATGGACTATCGAGGATCAGCTGTTTCGACCCATCTAACCCCATAGTCCCGGTATAATGAGTAAATGAATCATCCACCGCCAAAGTTGCCGAAGTAAACACCCAGCTGCATTTAGCGTCTTTAATAATGCTGCCAAATTTATCCGCCACTGATAAGGGTGTTAAATGCAAACCCACATGACGACGGGTGGTATCATACCAGTAACTAAATCCACTTTGACTGGTATCAGTTAACCGATCCAAGCTTTGCTGAATATTGACACAACGCTCAAAACAATGATCAATCATCTCGGTTCGAGAAACCGCCAGCTTCAATACCTGATACAAAAAATCCAAATCGGTTTGCAACCGGGCAATCACATGCTCAACCTCAGGTCGTTGGCAAACCTCTCGCCAGTTACCCCGAGTCGAATCCGCAGGAAAACACAAACGCAAATCAGACAGACTCAATTGCAGCTTTTCAGCAGCCTTACCCAACTGCTTCATATCTGTCAATTTGGCACGATATTCAACAATGATATCCCGACACAATTCACTGATTTGCCGTGACGACAACGACTCACCAAAATAATCACAGGCGATATCTGGCACCTGATGGGCTTCATCAAAAATCACCAATTCAGCTTGTGGTACCAACTCACCAAAACCGACGTCTTTTAAGGCCAAATCGGCAAAAAACAAATGATGATTAACCACCACTAAATCCGCATCCATGGCCTTTTTACGTGCTTTGACCAAATGACAATCTTCAAAATCTGGGCATTCTTTACCAATGCAATTATCTGCCGTACTGGTGACATAAGGAAAAACCTGAGAATCTTCAGCCACCGACGTCAGCTCGCCGATATCACCATGACGGGTTTCCACCGCCCAATGCTTGACCTTATTTAAGTCAGCAATCAAATCTCGGTCATTAGAAGGCACTTGCTGAGTATGCTGTTGCAGCCGAAACAGACATAAATAGTTCGCCCGCCCTTTTAATAGCGCGATGCTTTTACCACTACCCAAGGCATCTTTGATTTTCGGCAAATCACGATGAAACAACTGCTCTTGCAAATTTTTGGTCCCGGTAGAGATCACCACTTTTTTATCTGCCAACAACGCAGGCACCAAATAAGCAAACGTCTTACCAGTCCCGGTACCGGCCTCAACCACCAAGGTTTCATTGCTGTTGATCACCGACTCAACCGCTTCTGCCATTTGAATTTGCGGCTCACGAGCGGCAAACCCATCAATGGCATTCGCCAGCGCACCGTCAGGCAAAAAAGCAGTTCTGACTACACTCATACCAGCTGAACTCATTCAGTCATTCCTGCGACAAATGGCTTAAGCTCGCCGCATTGTCTTCCCAGTTTTGCCCGTCAAAGTCTTCATGAGTCACACTGGTAAACGTACTGGCGTCGAGGCATTTAAAATTGATGCTAAAACCATCAGGATTGGAACGAGGAATATAAAACGATTCGATACCACAGGTTTTACAAAACTTGTGTTTAGCAATGTGAGAATTAAAGGTATAAGTGGTGAGATTATCTTCACCACGCAATAAAATAAACGCCGACTTGGGCACAATAAGGTGGGTAAACCCGGCTTTATCACACATTGAACAATTACAATGCTGTACCACGACGGCCTCAGCGGCCTCAACTTCAAACGCCACTGCACCGCAATGACAACCACCACGATGTTTTACCAATTGTTTCAGTGCTTGCATAATGGGATAGACCATCTTAACTGAGAAAAAAGGGGGCTATTATACATTGAAAGCCGCTATTTAAAATCAGGGTTTTAAATAAAGTGAAGTGGGCAAATAAAATCTTTTGCTTTTCTCCGTACCTCCGTGTCTCCGTGGTGAAAATGCTTTTGCTTTTAAAGAACGAAGGACTCCAAAAACCTCAAAAGCCCATCGGCTTCAAAGGCAACACCAAGTCCAAGTAACACTACCGTTACAGGGTCAGGTGGGCTTATCAAGGTTACTGGAGCGCTTTGTTCCTTAAAAATAAAACTGACTACCACGGAGACACGGGGATACGGAGAAAAACAAAGTCAAAAGAAAAAACTTTAAATTGATAGTGATACTGAATAATAACAAAGTGGAGGGAGGTTAATTGCTATTGATAATAAACTGACGTTTCTCTTCTCTGCTCAGCCCTTGAGGTAACTTGACTGGCCCGCCAGAGTTTAAAGCTTTCTCAGTGCGCTCTCGATCAAACGCGATAGGTTTGCTTTGAGTTTCGGTTTTTTCTTTAATCGCCAACATAATATTGTTTAAACCTGTACAAAAACCTGTACAATAAAACATCAAGTAGCTTAATAATAAGCATAAGCCGCAGTCGATACAAGTTTTTTACCCAATAAAACCAGAAACGGTAACAAAGTGGTCATACCTATGGGCACCAAAACAGCGCCCACCCGACACTTCATATCATCAATTACAGCTCTTCTTCCTCAACAACCCCATGCTCTTTAGCTACTCGGTTAAAATAGTTCATACAGTCTTTGGCATAAATCCGCTTCTTGACATAATCATCGCCAAAGAAGCTTTTCTTAAAGCCGTCGGCAACAATATCCTTAAGCCGATTATACGAAATATCAAAGCTGTCCAATGCCAGACGAAACTCATTCGAAACCGTAGTGTTAGAAACCAAACGGTTATCCGTACACAAGGTGGTAGCAATACGATGATCGAGTACATCTTTGAATTTGTGCGCTTTAATATCAGTGATCGACGGATTGGTTTGTAAATTACTGGTCAGGCACACTTCAATGGCAATGCGCTTATCAGCAATAAACGAAGCGAGAGAATTAACGTATTGCTGTTTGTCATCGATTTTTTTATCAACAATCAAATCTGGAATAAACAACGAATAACCGTGGCCAATTCGGTCGGCATAACATTCGGTGATAGCCTCAAAGACACTTTCAGCCCCATAAGCTTCACCCGCATGAATGGTTTTTGACATGAAATTCTGATGAGCAAACTTATACACTTCTTTAAATTTCCCTGCCGGGTAACCACTCTCCTGCCCCGCCAAGTCAACCCCAACAATCGGAATCCCTTTGGTATCACGAATACGCACACACGCTTTTACCATATCCATCGCCGCCATTTGGATCACCTGCATCGGTTCAAACTCAGGCAAGGCATTAAAAATTTTAGTGTAATAAGGTGAAAACCCCTTACCAGTAAACATCCGCATGGCACAAGCAATAATGCCGTATTCAAAACGAGGTTTAAGCCCTTGTTGAATGATCGGCTGCTGATTATATTGTTGCTTTGCTCGATTCAGCCCATTATTAACCGCTTCAAGCACTTCGTCCTGATGAATACCTTTAGCTGGGTCAGTCAATAATTGCGGCGCAAAACGCACTTCAATATAATTAACCCCTTCAAGCTGATTATCAATCGCCAGCTCATAAGCCGCTCGCTCCAAGTTTTCTAAATCCCGTAATACCCCACAGGTATATTGAAAACAATGCAGATACTCGCCTAAGTTGTTGTATTTATCTTTAAAAACCAATTCTTTCATGCCACTAAGCGTATTCGACGGCAGCTCGGTGCCATTAACTTTAGCCATCTCCAACAGACTTTCGAGCCGTAAACTGCCATCAAGATGAAGATGTAAATCGGATTTGGGCATGGCTTTGATAAATTCATCGGAATAATTCACAGGCACTCTCTTGTATTTGTAATTTTGACAAGGTTGGCGGTGTTATTTATAACAAAGCCAACCGGTTGTGAAAGGGCTTCGCCCTTTATTCGCGGCGGGGACACGCCCCTCCTACTGAATCGAAGCTAATTCAGGCTCACCAGCACGCATACGCAACGCATGATGTCTGCTACTCAACACAGAATATTCGGTCGACAGAATATTATCAATATAATGCCAGTCGGCTCTGGCATCTTGTTCAGTGAAGGTCACCACCATAAAACCTCGCTCACCCATATTGACGTATTTCAAATCATCAACCAATAAACGAATAATTGACTCAAAACGCGCTAGTGTTCCCCCGGTCAACTCCAAGTGATCACCCAACCCCGGTGACGTTACCGACGCAGTAGCAAACTCAACCCCGACCGCATTACCCTGCATATCTTTAAGATTATTAGCCCATGAATTATGGGTATCTCCCGCCAGCACCACTAAATTTTTCGCTAAACTGCGAGCAGTGCCCAACACCACTTCACGTTCAACAAAATAGCCATCCCACGCATCCAACTCGTACGGTGCAACGGTTTCAACCCGTGCCCGCTCTTGTTCAGTCAACGTCGGGTCATTGAGTTTAATTCGCTGTTTGATATTCGACAATTCACTCAACAAGCCAATCACTTGTGGACCCGGGGTTTGCAGATGCGGCAAAATTTCAACCGGTAACATCATTCGTCCCATCAATACCTGTTGTCCTAAAACCTGCCAAGTTGATGTCGACAGCGACATTTTACTTTGTAGCCACTGTAACTGTTGTAGCCCCAACATAGTTCGGGAAGGGTCGCCAACCGCCGCCTGAAAAGCCGCACCGTCTATGCCACCTGTGACAGGATCGACGAAATCAGCATATTCCAAGCCTTTGTCTCGGGCAATATAACGCGTATCAAGCATATAAAGGCTAACCAGTTCACCAAACTCAAAATTGCGGAAAATGGTTTCATTATCGTCAACTGACGCAGGTCTGATTGGCATCCATTCAAAATAAGCCTGCAACGCCGCCATTTTGCGAGCATCAAATGCCCCTTCACCATCATTATGATTCTCAGCCCCTGAACGCCAACCATTATTAGCCACTTCATGGTCATCCCACACCGCAATGAAAGGTGCTTTTTGATGGGCTACCCGCGAACCGCTATCGGTGCGATACAGCGCATAACGCTTACGATAATCAGACAGAGAAAAAATCTCAGCGGCATTATCATCAGGTAGCGCCCGACCAATCTCAACTGCATTTTCGGTGGCAAATTCACCCATGGCATATTCGTAGATAAAGTCACCAAGGTGCAATACCACGTCAAGGTCATCGCGTTTAGCAATTTCGGTATACGCATTGAAATAACCAGCTGGATAGTTCGAACATGAAACCACCGCCATCGTCACTTGGCTAACATCAACGGCTGGTAAGGTTTTGGTGCGTCCAATCGGCGATATCACGCCTAATGAAGCAAAGCGGTAGTAATACACAGTACCGGCTGTCAACCCCTGCATATCGATTTTAACGGTAAAATCACTGTCGGCGGTGGTATCTGTACTACCTTGACCGACGATATTACTGAAACCTTCGTCGGTGGCGACTTCCCAAGTCACTACCGCTAGCGGCAATGAGGTATTCTCAGGTGAAACCCGAGTCCACAGAATAACTTTATCTTGTTGTGGATCGCCACTGGCAACCCCATGGTCAAAACTGGCGGCAGGCTCTTGCACCGCCACCTGTTCTTCAAGTGGATTATCATTACCATGACAACCACTGAGCGCAGTCGACACCACTAAGGTGCCAAAGCTGGCTGCTGAGGCTTTTAAAAAATCACGGCGAGTAAAGGAAGAAAATGAGCGAGTTATCGGTGTTGATTTAGCAATTAATTTGGACATCTGAGACCTGTTATTATTGTCACTGAATTGGTAGAATGTGAAGCTTAAAACATTCTCTTGATCAGAGCAATAAACATTAACAACAGGTCACAAATGGGCGTCAAAACGCCCGCATCCGATTACGCCAACTCTTCCCTTAACTCCTTGGTCGCTGTGACCATATTGGCCAACGCTAACTTGGTCTCATCCCATTGACGAGTTTTCAAACCACAATCCGGATTAACCCATAATCGCTCGACTGGCACTGTACTTTTTGCCTTATTTAACAAGCCCTTAATCCAATCAACAGTAGGGATATTCGGTGAATGGATATCATACACACCAGGCCCAATATCATTAGGATAATTAAATTCTTCAAAGGCATCGAGCAACGCCATATTTGACCGAGACGTTTCTACGGTCAATACATCAGCATCTAGCGCACTGATCGCAGGCAAAATGTCATTAAATTCTGAATAACACATATGAGTATGAATTTGCGTAGTGGCTGGTGCACTGGCAGCTGATAATCTAAAGGCATAACCGGCCCAATCCAAATAAGCTTGCCAATTTGACCGTTTGATTGGCAACCCTTCACGAATAGCCGGCTCATCAATTTGAATGATATCAATACCCGCTTTAGTTAATGCAGATACCTCATCTTGTAAAGCCAACGCCAATTGCAGAGCCACTTGCTCGCGAGTCGCATCATCACGGACAAATGACCAGCATAAAATCGTCACCGGACCGGTTAACATTCCTTTCACAGGCTTACCCGTCAATGATTGGGCATATTCGCTCCAACGTACCGTCATATCACTCGGGCGCGATACATCACCATAAATGATCGGCGGTTTAACGCAACGGGAACCATAACTTTGCACCCAACCGTTGGCCGATATCGCCACACCTTCGAGCAACTCACCAAAATATTCCACCATATCGTTACGCTCTGGTTCACCATGAACCAACACGTCCAACCCGAGATCAACCTGAACCGCAATCGTATCCCGAATAAGCCTTTTAATGCCAGTTTCATAAGCATCGTTATCAATGGTATTTTTGCGCCATTGATTACGTAAGCGACGAATTTCAGTGGTTTGCGGAAACGAACCAATCGTCGTCGTTGGCAATAGCGGCAAGTTAAGTTGCTGTTGTTGCAGCACTTTACGCTCAGCAAAAACTTCACTACGTTGATCATCAGTGCCATTAATTGCCGCCGCTCGCTCAAGTACTGCCGGGTTTTGCACAATCTCAGAAGTCAGTCGTTGTTTAACGACCAGCGAATACTCAGTAATTTCTTTAATATCGTCAGTCAGTAATGCGGTTTTCAAGCGTTTAAGCTCTTCACATTTTTGCTTAGCAAAAGCCAACCAAGGCAATACATGCGAGTCAATCTTGCTCTCGCCTTCCAAATCAACTGGACTATGCAGCAGTGAGCATGACGGAGCCAACCACAACTTTTCAGCGCGTTGTTTATAAATCGGTGCCAAAGTCTGGTAAGTTTTTTGCAAATCACTGCGCCACACATTACGGCCATTAACACAGCCCACCGACAACACCCAATCAGGGTCAATGCTTTGATTGATTTTCACAATGTCCACTGATTCTGCAACGATATCGACATGTAAACCCTGCACGTTCAACTGCCTGATCACATCTAGATTATGGCTAATATCGCCAAAATAAGTGGTCAATAACACATTCACCAAAGTGCCATTAAGCTTTTGATAAGTATCAACAAATGCTTGTTGCCAGCCACTGCCAACTTCTAGCGCCAAAATCGGCTCATCGATTTGCAACCAATTAATGCCAAGCGATTCCAGCCGCAATAGAATCTGTTGATAAACCGCCACCAAATCTGGTAACAATGCCAATTTATCAGCGTCGCTATCTGTTTCAATGCTTGCCAACCACAGATAAGTCAAGGGTCCGAGCAGTACAGGTTTAACTTTATGACCTAACGCCTGCGCCTGTTCAATCTGCTCAAAAAACGCTTCATTGCCTAATGCAAAGGTCTGATTTTGCGCTAACTCAGGCACGATATAATGATAATTGGTGTTAAACCATTTAGTCATATCACTGGCTGCGGCGTTTTTGCCTGACGGTGCACGCCCCCGAGCCATGCGAAACTCTAAATCCAACGTAGTTGACTCACTGTCAACAAAACGTTGTGGCACCACACCGAGCAACAAACTGGTGTTAAGCACATGGTCATATAATGCAAAATCACCTGCTGGCAACAAATCAACCCCTGCCTGCTGCTGGGTTTGCCAATTTTCACTGCGTAGTCGTGCAGCAACATCGGTTAATGCCGTTTGGTCGATTTTACCGCGCCAGTATTTTTCTAATGCGAACTTGAGTTCACGTTTTTTACCAATCCGAGGGTACCCTAAAGTGTGTATTTTCATCATTACTGCCTTTTATTTTAATTTACATATAGACGTCTGGACATTCAGGTGGTTATAATCACCGCAGATCGCCATACGCACAAGCGAATTAAATTCGTCAGCCAGATGAGAAATTTTCACTATGTTTGAACTCAAGCACTTAAAAACCTATGATTCGTTGTCTCGCACCCATAGTTTGGCCAAGACAGCACAAGAATTATTCATGACCGACTCGGCCCTGTCTCATCAAATCAGAGAGTTGGAGAGCCGCTTGGGATGTACCACTTTTGAACGAAAAACCGTGCCAATCAACTTTAGTAGTAAAGGTCATTTGTTGGTTTCGTTAGCACAGCAGGTATTGCCGCTAGTCGCCCAAACCCGACAATCACTAACCGCCAGTGGTTTAGCACAACTGCGTTTGGCAGTAGAGTGTCATGCTTGCTTTCAATGGTTATTACCAGTGATCAACTCATTTAAGCAACAAGCAAAAACCAATACTGGCGATGACGCCAATGATGATTTTCTGATTGAATTTCTCAGTGAAAATATTTTTTCATCGGAGCAAGCACTGCTGACCAAACAGGCCGACTTGGTTTTTACCTCAGATATCAGCGACAACAAACATATTGATTACCAACAAATTGGCCAATTTGACATGGTGATGGTGATGTCACCCCAACATCCATTGGCCAACAAAACCTACATCAGACCTGAAGATTTAGCCGATCAAACCCTGATCACCTACCCGGTTGATTCACAAAAACTGGATGTCTTTCGATTATTTTTGCAACCCGCCGATGTTCAGCCAAAGCACAGCAAAAAAGTTGCCGAAGCCAATGTATTATTGCAAATGGTTGCCGCAGATTTAGGCGTCACAGCCTTACCACAATGGGCGGTCAGTCATTATGAACAGCAAGGTTTAGTGGTCACCAAACCCTTAAGTCAAACCGGATTAACCCGGCATTTATATGGTGCGTTTCGCAGTGAGGATAATAAAGATGAGAATCTGCTGGCGTTTTTAACGCTCAGCAGAGAAAGATTTTTGCAGTTGTGATATGTGTAGAAGCAGACTGAATAGTTATGACAACTTAAAGAAAACAATACTGGCCACCAGCACCACGACCAACACCTTAATAAACTGAATACCTGCCCGCCTGTTTTCAACCGCCAGTGCCCGCACTATTTCGCTGGTTACCTTTGAAAATAAAGCGGAACGTTCAAAGCCGATAAATACCCACATTGAAGTCAGCAAACTCGGTGAACCCATGTCCTGCCAAATCGACGGCTCACAAGCTTTCACTGACTGATAGTATTGATATTCTATAAAAGCAGAGCGTAACATCATAACAAGTACAACGGTGACAGCAATACTCATGAAAATCATCATGAAATCTCCTTATATTAGGTTTTAAAGTGTACCTAACCAAGCATAGCTCACAGATCTAAATAATTCTGCATCGGTTTCCAATATTTATTCCCCCAACCCTGCTCAAGATGTTCTTCATGTTCCGCAGGGTAACCAGCCTGATCAAACGTCAGTTTGGTGTGGCCATTATCCAGTGCTGCCAATTCAAACTTAATAATCGAATACACCCCGGCTGGCCAGTTTTGCACTCGCCACGCCTGAACCAATCGCGTTGACGGCTCAATTTCAACGGCCTGACCGCTGATCATGCCATCAAACAAACTAAACTGACCACCCGGCTGCGCCACAATCTCGGCTGCCGCCCCAGACATTTTGCTAAAATGTGCTGCCTGAGTCAGTATTTCAAATAATCGTTTGGCGTCGCAGGTGAATACGATCTCCTGATGAATGGTCATGTTGGTATTCCTCTTTTTCTTAAAGCTAATTAAACTAAACCTTTTGGTTAAGCTTTAATTAGCTTAAAAGATCACTTGAGCAATTGCAATACTAAACTAAATGGTTAACAATTATAAAATGAATACTGCACAGCCATTAACGCCAGAACAGGCACCAAACGAACAGCAACTTGATTTAATTTTCAAGGCGCTGTCTGACAGCACCCGACGCGCCCAGCTTGAACAACTCAAACAAGGTCCAGCCTCAATCAGCGAGCTAGCTAACCCTTATGCAATGTCATTACCCGCCGCCTCAAAACACCTTAAAGTGCTAGAGCGGGCAAACCTGGTGACCACCACCAAAGTTGGCCGGGTGCATTATTGCCAATTACAAGCAGGCACTTTGACAGAGGTTGAACACTGGCTAAACCATTACCGTCAATTCTGGCACAACCAACTCGATAAGCTCGCGCACTTTATTGAGAAGGAAAATAAAGAAGAAAATAACAATGACCAATGAACAAACCAGTGATTTAAGCCTGATCATCCGCCGCACAATTGCTGCCACCGCTGAACGATTATTTGATGCCTGGACCAAACCAGAATTATTGACACAGTGGTGGGGACCCGAACAGGTAGAATGTCCGACGGCAGAAGTGGATTTACAGATAGGTGGACAATATCGTATTGCCAATCAGTTACCCAATGGCAATATTATTTGGATCAGTGGCGAGTTTGAACAAATCGAACGACCCAACAAACTGGTCTACAGCTGGTTTGTTGACGCCAACCCAGCCGCACCAGAAAGAGTATCAGTACAATTTAAACCGCAAGACAATGGCACCGAAGTGATTGTGGTGCATCAACGAATTGCAAACAAAGAGACACAAGACAAACACCGAATCGGCTGGCAGGGTTGCTTGACCGGACTGAATGAGTTTTCAGGCTCCGATCACACAAGGTAACTAACACAATTATGCGGCCTTGGTCTTCAAATACGCTTCATAGCTGCCTTTAAAATCAATCACGCCATCTGGGGTGACTTCTAAAATACGAGTGGCTAATGAAGAAACAAACTCCCGGTCATGACTAACAAAAAACAGCGTGCCCGGATAGTTATCAAGTGCAAGGTTTAATGACTCAATTGATTCCATATCCAAGTGATTGGTCGGTTCGTCCATCATCAATACATTAGGATTGGTCATCATCAGCTTGCCAAATAACATGCGGCCTTGCTCTCCACCGGAGATAATTTTAACCGATTTGTTGATGTCATTTTGTGAAAACAACAAACGACCTAATATACTACGAACACTTTGCTCGTCGTCTTTTTCTTGCTTCCATTGGCTCATCCAATCGAACAAGGTCATATCATTTTCAAAGTCAGATGAGTGATCTTGCGCATAATAACCAAACATGGTGTTTTCAGACCACTTAATGCTGCCCTCTTCCTGCGACAAATCACCTAACAAAGTCCGTAATAAAGTAGTTTTACCCACCCCGTTTTGGCCAATGATGGCGATCCGCTCGCCAACTTCGGCCAACATAGAAAAGTTCTTAAGAACCGGCCCTTCATCAAACCCTTTAGTCATGCCTTTAACTTCAACCGCATTACGATAAAGTTTCTTTTCTTGATTAAAACGAATAAAGGGATTAACCCGGCTGGAGGGTTTAACATCTTCTACTTTGATTTTTTCGATTTGCTTGGCCCGTGAAGTCGCCTGTTTGGCTTTGGACGCATTAGCCGAGAAACGGCTAACAAATGACTGTAATTCAGCAATTTGCGCTTTCTTTTTAGCATTGTCAGATTGCAGACGCTCGCGAGCCTGAGTCGCCGCTATCATATATTCATCATAATTACCCGGGAACAGACGCAATTCGCCGTAATCTAAATCGGCCATATGCGTACACACTGAGTTAAGAAAATGACGGTCATGGGAGATGATAACCATAGTCGATTTGCGATCTTTCAATACCGTTTCTAGCCAACGAATAGTATCAATATCCAAGTTATTGGTCGGTTCATCGAGCAGTAAAATATCTGGATCTGAAAACAACGCTTGCGCCAATAACACCCGAAGTTTCCAACCCGGCGCAACCTCAGACATCAATCCATAATGCTGCTCCACGGGAATACCAACGCCAATTAACAATTCACCAGCACGAGCTTCGGCAGAGTAACCATCCATTTCGGCAAACTCGGTTTCCAGATCAGCCACCTTCATACCATCGTCTTCACTCATTTCAGGCAATGAGTAAATGCGATCACGCTCTGCTTTAACAGCCCACATTTCTTGATGACCCATGATCACCGTATCAATCACATTATATTGCTCAAACGCAAACTGATCCTGATGCAATTTACCCACCCGCTCAAACGCATCAATTGACACGCTACCGGCACTGGGCACCAATTCGTTACTTAATATTTTCATGAAAGTGGTTTTGCCACAGCCATTGGCACCAATCAGACCATAACGATTACCGTTACCAAATTTAACCGAAATATTCTCAAACAACGGCTTTGCGCCAAATTGCATCGTGATGTTAGCTGTAGTGATCAAAACAAAACTCTCTATAAAATTGTGAAAACTGTAAAAAAATCAGCGGGATCATTGCCAGTGGATGACAATTCAAAAGCGGGGTATTCTACCTGTCTGGGCGTATAATTGCTATCCTGCCCAACAGGTAATTAAGTAAGTAAAAACGGCTGAATCAAAAAAGGAAGCGCCCAATGACAGCATTTACCATCACCCGACTGCATACCGACCAAGGTATTTTCAAAGCCAGTGGTCAGTGGGATAACGAAAATAAATCAGTACAGGTCACCGAACTGGCAATGATGGGTACTGACGGTTGGGTCAATTTAAACCTTGAACAACCGCCAGTGATTGATTTAATCGCCAACTTACGCGATGACTTTATTCAGCATTTAAGTTAGCTATTTGCTTCACGCTCTGCAATAAATGCCAACGCCTGATCAATGCGAGAAATCACCTTGTCCTGAGCCAGCATCTCTAAAGTCACATCCAGTGACGGCGAATTACCAGAGCCAGTAGCGGCAACACGCAAAGGCATTCCGACCTTACCCATGCCCACTTCTAGTTCATCAGCGGTTGCCTGAATAGCCGCCTGAATCGCTTCACCGTACCACTCATCCAAGCCAGCTAATTTTTCTTTCACCAACAACAGCGGCCCTTTAGCCACCGGACGAAGGTGTTTTTTCGCTGCTTTTGCATCAAACTCAGTGAAATCTTCATAAAAATAACGACTGATTTCGACCATCTCTTTGAGCGTTTTCACTCTGTCGCCCTGGACTTTAATCAAGTCAACCAAAGAAGGACCGTTGCTGGTGTTTAATTCCTGATCGCTCACATGCCATTGCAAGTAATTGCCGACATATTCTGGATCCAACGATTTAATATAGTGCTGATTGAGCCAATTGAGCTTTTCAGTATTAAACGCCGATGCTGATTTGCTGACATCTTCAAGAGAAAACAGGTTTTTCATTTCTTCTAGGGTAAAGACTTCTTGATCGCCATGTGACCAACCCAAACGCACCAAATAATTCAATACCGCTTCCGGCAAATAACCATCATCGCGATATTGCATCACGCTCACCGCACCATGACGCTTTGACAACTTCTTGCCATCGTCACCTAAAATCATCGACACATGGGCATATTCGGGGATTGGCGCATCAAGTGCATGTAAGATATTGATTTGACGTGGCGTATTATTGATATGGTCTTCGCCTCGAACCACATGGGTAATGTTCATATCCCAATCATCGACAACCACACAGAAATTATAAGTCGGCGTGCCATCTGTACGAGCGATGATCAAATCATCTAACTCACTATTTGCGACTTCAATCTTGCCACGAATATTATCATCAAACACCACCGTACCATCTAGCGGATTTTTAAAACGAATAACATGAGGCTGACTCTGATCAATCTGGTCCGCCGCCAAATCACGACAACAACCGTCATAACGACGCTTTTCGCCACGGGCTTCTTGACCATCGCGCAACTCATCCAAACGCTCTTTTGAACAGAAACACCGATAAGCTTTGCCCTGTTGCAACAGTTGATCAACCAATTCTTTATAACGGTCGAAGCGTTCAGTTTGATAATAAGGCCCCTGATCCCAACTTAAACTCAACCAATCCATCCCTTCGATGATGGCATCAATCGCGTCTTGGCTAGAACGCTCAATATCGGTATCTTCAATACGCAATACAAACTCGCCGCCAGTGCGCTGGGCATGTAGCCAAGAATACAGCGCCGTACGAGCACCACCAACATGTAAATAACCCGTAGGGCTTGGGGCAAAGCGGGTAACAACAGATTTAGACACAGACTCAGACATAGTTTCAGACATAGTTAAAACCTAATAACAAAAATTGGCGCTATTGTAGCAGCGTCAACCCCGGCTTTCACCAGTAAATCAAAGGACTGGCGATAAAATCAGCAGTCGAAACCATATTGTAAATTAAGTGCAGATTAAGTATTGACACAAAACCAAACCCCCCTATAATACGGCTCCACAACACAGCAGCTGACCGACAATGTTCAGTTTAAAGTGTTCGTAAATAGTAATACCCTATCGGATGATTAGCTCAGTTGGGAGAGCATCGCCCTTACAAGGCGAGGGTCACTGGTTCGAGCCCAGTATCATCCACCACTTTTTCCTAATAGAAAGAGTGTTGCAAAGTAAAAATGTAATAAACCCAATGGATGATTAGCTCAGTTGGGAGAGCATCGCCCTTAAGAATTATGATTTTGTTCTAAGGTGGGTGCAAGGCGATACTAAAGCATCGCGCTAAACCTTAAGCAAGGCGAGGGTCACTGGTTCAAGCCCAGTATCATTGAGCTTTGTTTAAGTTGTAACGAAAACCCAATGGATGATTAGCTCAGTTGGGAGAGCATCGCCCTTACAAGGCGAGGGTCACTGGTTCGAGCCCAGTATCATCCACCAATTTTTCTCATAGAAAAAGTTTCATTACACGAAATACCCCAATGGATGATTAGCTCAGTTGGGAGAGCATCGCCCTTACAAGGCGAGGGTCACTGGTTCGAGCCCAGTATCATCCACCACTTTTAGAACATTCAAAACACATCATATCATTTGAAAAAATCTCTAAAATAATATCAACCCTCAAAAAGAACGCCGTAGGGTGGACCGAAAACGAGGCGAAGCATGAGCCGAAGAGAAGGTTACGCAAAAGCGGAGCGTTGCCCACCAGACAAACCTCCGGGCATAAAAAGCCCTGAACAACGCAATCTTCAACAAAACCCAACACCAAAGCCTCATAAAATGAATCAAAAAACAAAATTCCTAAATCAAATAACCTTACTGCCAACAATCGACAAAGACCTGTGTCTGCATCGCTTGACCCTGTTACTAGCAAAAGCAATATCACCAACTTATCTGAACCAAACCAAAAAACTGGTAATAACCGGCAGCGACGGCAAAGGCAGCACAGCGACCATCACTAACTCCATATTACAAGCAAACGACATAACCATCGGTCTATTCACCTCACCGCATTTTCTCGAATTCAATGAACGATTCAGAATTAACGGCATCCCTGTTGATTACACTCAGCTCAATCAAGCGATGGAAGGTATTACTAAACACCAACATCAAATCGAAAGTGATTTAAACCAAACATTTTGCCGATTCGAAATCTTATTCATACTCGCATTAACGGTCTTTGAGCGTAACAACGTACAAACGCTAATTTTTGAAGCGGGTATCGGCGGTCGCTTCGATCCGGTCAGATTACTACAAGCCGACTTAACCGCCCTAACCTCCGTCGCCCTAGAGCACACTGCCCTACTCGGCAACACCAAAGCGTTAATTGCCTGTGACAAACTCGATGCTTGCCGACCCGGTGGCAAAACCGTTATTGGTCATCTTGATCAAGCAATAAAACCGACGATTTATGCCCATTCAACGCTCAGAAATGTAGAAATCATTGATTCAGCGCAAATCGTTACACTCAACGCCCAAACCAACAACCGCATAACATTAGCAATCGAAGGCCAAAACTCAGTAACCATCGACTCCCCATTAAGTGGCAAATTCCAGCATTACAACATCCAAACAGCAATGAGCTTATGTCTGGAATACTTCGATCACCAACTGCCAGCTGACTTTATGCTCAACTGCAAAGCAGGCATCGAACAATGCACTATCTCGGGTCGCTTTGAAAAGCTCTCTGGCAATACCGACAAAGGTCCTGAGCTTTATATTGATTCAGCCCATACCCCAGAAGCTTATACTTTGCTGTTCGACACTATTGCCGATAACTTCAATGATAAACCGCTGATCTTCATCGCTGGTATTTCTCAAGGCAGAGATAACCAATTATTAGCTGACAACCTCAAAGCACTCGGCAGTGAAATCATCGTCACTAAAGCCCACTTTAGAGGCGCAGACCCACAAGAATTATTCACCGCTCTAAAAACCACGAGTAATGTATCTTTGCAGGCTGATTTAAGCGAAGCCCTCAAGCTCGCTAAACAAAAAGCTCAGTTAGTCGATGGTCGAATATTTGTTGTTGGTGGTTTGTTTCTCGCCAGAGAAGTCGCAGCGATAGAAAACGACGTTAAATTAACTGATCTCTATCTTTAAGGGCGATTGCTTCTAGCATTGCGCTATCGAACCCCATTAAATTAAAGCATCAACAAAAAAATACATATTCCGCTTTCGTTAATTCAGCGCAAAGGTTACATTAGGCGAACCGAACAACCTGCTGGTAACTCTATGATATTAAAAGAAATTTGTGTCCGATTCGTTCACACCTGCGAAGTCACCCGCAAACTTTCCGATCATACTATTCGCGCCTACAAAAAAGATTTATCTATATTCAAGGCATCCATTGGCGAACAAACCGAAGTAGACACAATCGACCGCAATGCCATCAAAATGTTCGTCAACCAGCTTTGTGAAACCCCAGCCAGCATGTCGACAAACAAGCGCCGCATTGCCTGTATTAAAGCCATGTTCAGATGGATGGAACTCGAAGACCACATCAGCGTCAACCCTTTTCACAAAATAGAACTGAAACTCAAACTCCCGCGCAAGCTACCTCGAAATATCCCCAACACAGAACTAACCATCATGATAAAAAAGGCCCGTGCAGATTTGGGGCTAAGCCTAGATACAAAAAGGCCAAGCGATAATCAAGGCGATAACCTTAACTATAACCTTAACTATAACCTTAACTACAGCCAAAACCAGCTGGCACCTTTCATCAGCTCAAAAAGAGCGCTTAACAAACTCACTACCATAGTAGTGCTCGAACTGCTCATTTCCACTGGCATCAGAGTCGGCGAACTCACCGCGATAAAAGAAGAGCACATTTACTGGCATGAAGGCCGCATAAGGATCCTCGGCAAAGGCCAACGCGAAAGATACGTCTTCCTCCCGGACCCAGAACTAATCGCCCTAGTAAAAAGCTACATCGCGATAAAAACCATTACCGCCCCAGACGACACCTACCTACTAGTCAACAGCCGTGGTCAACCCGCCTCTACCCAATTCATCCGCAAACTAATCAAAACCCTATCAAACAAAACCAACATCAGCCGCAACATCACCCCACATATGTACCGTCATTCTGCTGCTTGCCAACTATTAGAAGCTGATGTCGATATTCGATTTGTTCAACGATTACTCGGGCATCATAGTATTTCGACCACTGAGCTATATACCCATGTGAATGATCGGGTTTTGCAGGAGAAAATTACTAAGGCAGGGGTTAGGGGGAGTTTTTCTTAGGGGTTTTGGTTTCTAATTTGAATTAACCCCCTGCCTGTAAGCTAAATCAGACACAAGAAAAACATTAAACTTAATTTGTAATCAAACAAGTTATCTGTGATACTCACTTTCATAATAATGGGTTATTACAAAGGTTGAATGTATGGCAGATTTGACAAAGCTCCACGACATATATTTCCGTTCTTCCATGCAAAAACCAACGGTAGCGCAGGGCTTTTTTCAACATCACCTGCCTGAATCGATGCGTGATATCTTGGATATCAATACAATTACGCTTGAAAACAGCACTTACATTGATGATTGTAATGTCCCACGCTATTTTAACTGAATCGTCCCGCGCTAATCACAGTGGGATTATTCGTCAAAAAAAAGCCCTCGATTGGTGACACTACCAAACGAGGGCGAGATCAACTATTTCAATGTTTAAAAAGGGATCGGATCATCCGGATCGTCTTCTGACACCCTGTTCTGTTCAATTTGCGCGTCTATTTTTTCCATTTCCAGTGCTTCACGGCCTTTCACGTAGGTGTGAGTGCGGATTTCATCCGCATAATAATCCGCTATTTGGTGTGCCAGTTCATTCATCCATTGTGACAACGCGTAAGCCGCCCTAGGTGATAAATCTGGCATCACCAACCTGATGGGGGTTTTCATTTTCATCTCAATATCTCCACGGCTTCTTCAATCAGTTCGTCGGGTAAATGGTTTAACCCTTTGGACGCCGCCAGCCGCAAGGCCGCTTTCAGAATTTGACACGCCTGTCGCGGTCTGCCGCCGCAAGCCTGCCGCAGCATTTCAAACCCAGAGTCTGACAACAAGGTTTGCTGACAACCCACCGCCTTGAAGCCGTGTTCAATTAATGCGCGAAAACGGGCTGACTCAACCATTGGTTTCAGCTCAACCCGCACATGAAATCGGCTCGACAACGCCGCATGACTGGTACGATTTATCGTCTGCAACATCTGTGGTGACCCCAGCAACCACACGGTCATCAGTTCGCGTGAGTCAAAGGCAAAATTCAAAAACGCCGAGAAGTCCTGATAAAAATCCCCGGGTAGGTTTTGCGCTTCATCAATGATCCAAACGATCTGTACTTGCTTGGTATCGGCCAGTTCCAGCACCCGCGTTTTAATGTCACGCCATAATTGGGTGCATCGCCACGCGGGGGCCAGACTTAAGTTCAGCGCTAGCGTCGTGTACAAATCACGCCGACTGCAATGGGTGTCCTCCGTGTAAATAACCTGATAACGATGCGGATTCAGGGTGGCCGTCAATTGCCGTAATGCCGCTGTTTTGCCCACGCCGGGTTCCGCTGTCAGTAGACCAATCCCCGGCGATTCCAGCAGCCAGTTAAAGCGCTCTTTAAGTATCGCTAGCTGACCATCATCAAACAGCGTTGTGGTGCCTTTATCCAACGGACAACCCGTGAGTCCAAAGTGTTGCAGATACATGTCACTTCTCCTGTTTTTTCGACGGCATTGGCAAGGCCAATTTGGCGGTTTGTTGTTGCAGCGCCATCTCCACCACATTCACGGCTTTAGGCGATGACGCAGGGGTTTCGTCAGCGGGTTGAGGTCGTTGCCGCCTGCGGGTGTTATTCGCCTGACGGTCCAATGGGGTGACGGCCCCCAGCGTTTCACCTTCTGCGGACTCAACCGTTAACGGCTGCTTCGTGTGCGGGTCGATCACCAATTGAATGCGTTGCCCCATCAGTTCACACGGCACTTCATAGAATTGCCCCTCATAAGAGACGGTGCCATCCCGACGAACGGTGCGGGTAAGCCGATGATGAAATAGTTCATCAAACTGATTGGCATAACGGCCCAACGGCTGGATATGGTGCAGATCCTGTTGATAGCGCTGCAACGGCGTTAATCCATCCAGACTTTTGTGTGGTCTTTGGTGATAAACTTGCTCAAGCCAAACCCAGAGCCGTTCATTTAACTGCGCCAGCGTATCAATGCTCGCGGGGTCAAGCTCAGTTAAAAACTGTTGGCGGAATACCCGGTGCCATCTTTCCAATTTTCCTTTGGATTCCGGGTCATATGGCCGACAATAAATCAACCGAATACCGAGGCGAATACAGATCCCTTGCAAGCTTTTAGATCGATAAGCAGCGCCATTGTCCACCACCAATTTAACCGGTAATCCGCGCATCAATATGGCCTGCTTGAGTACGCCTTCGATATCCAGTGCCGTTTCGCCGAAACAAAAAGCACTGTGGGTTAAAAGGCGGGAAGCATCATCCATGATGGAAACCAAATAGACTTTGTGCATCGCCCCATCAAGCATCAACTTGGGACCATGCATGACATCGCCACACCACAGGTCACCCGCATACAGGGCATTGAAGCTTCTGCGTTCAACGACTTCTGTCGACTCACCGGGACGAGACAGGCCGTGTTGCTGCAACAGGCGATGAATGGTCGAGCGTTTCAGTTCGCCCTGAGTCACCAATCCGCTGTTTTCTTGTATCATGATAATGGTGTCAAGGGAGCGTTTAGGGTTGTCTTTTTTACAATCGATAATCGCTTGCTGTATGGCCCCGGACAACTTCGACAGCCCCCGGTCTTTGCGGGTCTTCGGTATCAGGGCATCAATGCCCGATTGCCGATATAAACGATACCAATGGGCAATGGTCTGCTCACTCAGGTAAACCCGTTTTGAGTCGGGAATATCATAACGTTTTGTGGCCAGTTGACGGATCGTTTGTGTCAGCTCACCGTGTTCTAGGCGTTCCCGGCTGGCCAACGGACCCAGCACAGAAAGCCGAAACAGGGCGACAGGATGAATAGTTTGCATAGTAACCTCCGAATAGATAACGAATCATCGCCTCCAGTATTCGGGTACTAGCGTCAAAAGTCATTAGTAGACTGTGTGGGGATAATAATACGTTTATTTAGGTCGGTTTCATCGTTCATTACCTGAGTGAGATTATGGGATAGGATAGCCAGCGTGGTTGATACGGCACATGGCTGTGGAAAACAGCATTCGCTTGAGGCAAGCTCGCCAAAATGCTTGAAAATCCTGATAACGGCCCAGTTCAGGGTATTGGCCGCAAAGGTGAAAGTAATGGTGGAGAAATGCGTACTGCAATCCTTGCCACCATCGGTAGAGTGTTGATATTTCAGGGGTTTGTGGGTATTGAGGCTGTGACAGGGCTATCCGATTGCAGACATCCATGAGACTCAATCCACAAACTAACAGGGTAAACGCAATCTGTTGCATAGCCCAGTGATACCAGCGCAGCGGTGAAATATATTCGGGTAATACGGAACAGGTGCGCCCACACCCTTCATTTGGGCAGTAAAAACGTGGCACAGGGGCAGAACACCCGACGCCCTGTTCGCACTTGGCATTGCGGTAATACACGCCGTGTCGCCACAGACCACTTTTACCACAATGGGGGCACCGCTCAGGTCGATAGCGCTCAGGATCGTTAAGAAAAGTCGAAAGATGTTGATCAAGATTATGGATGTCTGACAAAATGAGTTTCATGGCTGATCCTTGATGGCTTTTTTGTTTAGTGTCGTAACTTACAAAATAGCGGATGGATCAGCCTTCTTCACTTTTGGCGAGGATATTTCTCACTATTTTGGTGGATTGTGACAACAAAGACCCAATTTAACGTGGGATATTGGGTGGGGATCAGTTCGTTATATTAAGAGACGTTACAATGATAAGCTACAGGAGGTGATTAGCGATTTAGTATTTACCTGCCGCTATAATAAAAATGGTGTGCACGATGATAAAAGTCGTAGTAGCAGTGATAGTGAAGCTAAAGTCGTTTTATTAGTTGAGCATCAATCAACACCGGACCGTTTCATGGCCTTTCGGGTGTATCATTATCTCTTTAACATGTTGTATACCATATTAAAAAAACGACCAAAAGATCAGGCAAGCGAACCACTGCCTCCTGTTTATGCGCTGGTTTTTTACCATGGTAAACAAACCCCTTATCCCTACTCCATGGATTTAGCCAACTGCTTTAACGATCCATTCGGAATTATGGACAAACTGTTCAATAACCCTGTTCCTCTAGTTGACGTGAATAGCATTTCAGATGATAAATTGAAACAGCAGGCATTATTAGGAATAATAACAGGAGCGCTAAAATACAGCCGCAGCCCAGACATGGGGTCCAAAGTGTTATGGTTGATGGAGTACTTGAATTCAATGGATTTGAGTGAGCGTTTAAAGGTAGAATTAGTCAGAGAAATGACTAGCTATATGTTCAGTGTTGGCACCGTTGCCAATGTTAAACAGTTTGTTAAAAACATTGGGCAATTACCTGAACCAATACGAGGTGAATTTATGACAGCAGCAGAGCAACTACAAGAATTAGGAGCCGAGAGAGGCCGTGAAGAAGGTCTGGAAAAAGGCAAAAAAGAAGTGGCTATTAATTTACTAAAAGAGGGAGTTGAACCACGCCTTATCGCGCGTACCACCGGGCTTGGATTAGCCTCCATTCTTGAGCTAAAAGAGCAACTGGAAAAATAACCGTAATTAATACGGTCGACATAACACTCGGTGATCGCCTCAAAAATACTTTCTGTACCATAGGCTTCACCGACGTCCGAATAAAGATTTTCGTCAAAGGTCAGCGCGAAAGATACGTTTTCCTTCCAGAGTTAATCGCCCTGATAAATCGCCATAAAAAACCATTACCGCCCCAGACGACTCCTACCTGCTAGTCAACAGCCATGGTCAACCCGCCTCGACCCAATTCATCCGCAAACTGATCAAAACCCTATCAAACAAAACCGACATCAGCCGCAATATCACCCCACACATGTACCGCCATTCTACCGTCTGCTAGAAGCCGATATCGATATTCGTTTTGTTCAGCGGTTATTCGGGCACTATAGTATTTCGACCACTGAGTTATATACCCATGCGAATGATCGGGTTTTGCAGGAGAAAATTACTAAAGCTGGGGTTAGGGTGAGTTTTTCTTAGGGAGGTTTTTGATTTCTAAAGGTTTGATAACTCGGAATTATGATTAACTTTTTTTCAAAAATGATAGAAATAACCTTTTTGAGGAAAAACTCCGTCGCTTTAACGATAATAAGTGGGGCAGTGTTATTTTCGTTAGAGGTGTTACTCCTCATTTCTGCCGCTATCAAAGATAACAATTTTACACTTGATGGTAACAATATTGGCTTGTTCGAGCATCAAGGAATTTGGGTTATACTCGCAGGTGATTTGATTCTAATGCTTATCATTGCGCTATTAATGAAGTTATTTTTGCAATTAGACAAAAAAATTCCGATTAAACCTTCTAATGCAACCAAAAAATATTTGGCTTACAGCAAAGAAGAAACCATTCGAGCCATTTTACTACAAACTCGACACTATAAATTACTTTATTTGTCAATTGGTGCCGGAGCACTATTTTGGCTTAATAACGCAGTGCAAACCTTGGATCCGGTCAGATTTTACGGTAATGATGTTTTTGACTCTATCAATCATTTGAATAGCTATATTGCTGTGAGAATTGTTCTCGGTACTTCATGGATTATTTTGTATCCTGTTTGTGCTTGTATCTCACTTCATGCAGCTATCAGTTTGTTTAAAGTACTCAAGTGTTTAAAAGACAAACATTGGCTGGATTTTAATATTTTTCACCCAGACAAGTGTGGTGGGTTTTCATTTTTAGGAAATTTAAATATGTTGTTTGTCGCGGCTGTTTTTATTATTTACTTAGAATTATTATCGGTACTTTTGACTCATGATAAGTGGAATCCCGGTCTCATTGGCGGGTTTGTGATAATTTCGGCCATTTTTATTGCAGTTACCTTTATTATTATTTATCCAGCAATAAAATACTTATCAGAGAAAAAGTCAGTATTATTAATGCGTTTTTATCGCCATATCAAACAAAAACGAGAAACCCAAGATATTCTAACCTATCAATGGGTAAATCATAGTTTGACGTTTTCTCCTTATTCTCACTACCAGAGAATTCTTCTTGCCATCGCCCGATTTTCACCATTAATTACCGTGTTTATCAGGCTTAAGCTTTTGGGCGTTTTTTAATAGCTTATATTGTCCGAATGCAGCAGGAACTAGAGAAAGATATATCAGCCAATTGCCCAAAGTGATTAAGTTATTCTGGTATTGATTTAATATTACAGCCAGCACCAAAGTAATAATGCCCAATCTTAAAAATACAGCGAAGAAAATCGAGTAAATTTTGTTTTGCTTCATTGCCGAAATATTATCGGTTTCAACTACTCTTGTCGCGAGTATGATCAGATCTCTGAATACAATTAACCAAACAATGATAATTGGCAGTTCATACTCTCTGACAATAGCCAGCAAAGCCGCAATTTGAAATAATTTGTCAGCAATCGAATCCTGCATATAACCCGATAGCGTTGGCTTTGAGTATATTCTCGCAATATAGCCATCCAAATGGTCAGATAACTGAGCGATGATCAGTAGTGTTAATGCAACCCAAGCAGAAGTTTCAGAATAACGATTAAAAACAATAATGAATATAGCACCCAGCACAACTCTAAGACCTGAGATACAAAAAAGGGTTTTGTTGTAGGGCCTACTCATTATAATTCCGAGTTATCATTCTTATAAAAAACAACAGTATGCGTTAAAAAAACAGCCGTATCAATAATTAAAATACGAAAATATCTAAATAAACATACTAACCCACTTGGATCTTCATAAAAACGTCGACTATATTTTCGTTTCCAATTTAATATAATATTCAACAATAACCCTTGGATTTAATACAACCATGGTTCAATCCGCCCCAACTGAATTTTCACCAGCTGTTTTTGCCCGCTATACCCAATCTTCGCCTTTTACTGTCAGTAAGGCGTTCAATCATATACTCACGGAATTACATAATTACCGTGAATACTTTTCTGAAAAAGACATCGCCATTCTTGAAAAACAAAGCCGTAAAAAACAGTCGTCTATCATCGCGTCTGTTAAACAACAGGCGAGGATATTTAAAAATGCTTGTCAACGCATTGAAAATGCCGGATTAAGTGCACCCGAAACAAAAATGGAAGCAATGATCGAGGCTTATGAAAAGTCTGAATTAGCAACAACGGACTCATCGACAACACAATATAACAAAACACTGGTAAAGCTGTCTGATGAAGGACGCAACACCATCGAAAATACTATCATTCCACAAATTATCCCCCAGGGTTCCAGTACACATATTGACTGGCGTTCGTTGGCAGAAAATGATTTTGCCGCGCTAGAACATCTTTTTAATTTAAGTTGCGACGGCTTTAAAACGTTTGATGAAACCCAAACGCTGGAGTTGATGCCAAAAATCACACAAGGTATTAGCCCTGCTAGCAATGGTGATGGACTGTCTTACGAAATGAAGCAGTATCAAGTAAAAAAATAAAAAGGATCATCATTCTTGACATCCACCCAACCTCTTGTTTAACAAACAGCAAAACCAACCGCTTCACCCCGCTCTTCACCCCTGCTCTTCACCCCTGCTCTTCACCCCACTGCGGTTTCATTTCAGCCAATAAAAGTCTACTATTGAGTAATTACTATTTACTAAACGTTTTGAATTGCATGGCGCAGGTTTTAAACCAAAAAATCAGGATATTGGTAGTCGAGGATCAGACGCTGGCGCAAAACTATATGAAGTATGCGTTACAGAACCTGGGATTTAACCAAATTAACATTGCCGAACACGCGCAGGATGCAATTGCTTTGTGTCTGGAGGTCGATTATGAGCTGATTTTATGCTCGTTTGATATCAGCAAAGGCAAGGATGGCTACCAACTTTATGAAGAACTCAAAGAACGCAAACTGATCCAATTATCCACTGCTTTTATTTTCATCAGTGCCGAAACCGAACCCGGACTGGTCCACAGTGTGCTCGAACTACAGCCCGACGATTTTCTAGTCAAACCCTTCACTTTAAAAGACCTCGATCAACGTATCAGCCGAGTGCTGGTGCGCAAAGGTCGGCTCAAAGATGTTTATCAATCACTAGGTAATGACAATGTGTCAGAAGCCTTGATACTGGTCGACAAACATTTGGCTGACCCGAAGTTTTCTAAATCAATTCCGCAATTATTGCGTATTAAAGGCGAGCTGTTACTGCAACTAAAAACCTTTCCCCGCGCCCAGCGCTTTTTTGTTTCGGTGCTAAAAATTCAAAAACTGACTTGGGCAAAAATCGGTTTGATTAAATGCTTCATCGCCCTCGGTCACGAAGACAATGCCTTTAAACAACTCGAATTGCTGGCCGAACAACCCGCCACTCAGCTCGAAGCATTAGAGCTACTAAGTGATATCCAGTTCAAGCGCAGTGACTATAATCGTGCGTTAGAAAATATTAAAAAAGCCGCCACGTTGTCGCCACGCAATATCGACCGTCAGGGTAAACTAGTCAATATTGCCCGAATAAGCCACGACTATGAAAGCCAATACAAAGCCCATCGCGATATCGTCAAATACGCCAAAAACTCCTTACACGAAAAACCTGAGCTATACCTTAATGTGGTGCGTTCTGGCATCGATTATGCCTTGACCAATTACAACGAAGAACAAATGTATCGTACGCTGAAACAAGCCAATGAATATATTTCAGAATTAAAATCGACTTTTCCGGAAGCTGAAAAAGATGATCAGATCAACGTCATCAATGCCCGTATTCTTTACCTTAAAGATGAAAAAGACAAAGCCAAACAACTAATTGGCGACGTGCTTGAGACCGAGAGCCCGATTGACTCAGTAGAAGATGAGCTAGATAAAGCCAAGTCGTTCCATGAGTTAGGCTTTTACGACCAATCCAAACAGTTATTTGAAAAAATTGACCTATATTGCCAGCAACAAAGCGACACAGAACACACCAGCGAACTGATTGGTATCAGCACCTATATCAAACAAGAAAAACGCCAGAGAGAAGAAATCAAAGCGGGTCCAAAAGAGCTTAATAATAACGCCGTCAACTATTATCAGCGTGGTAACTACCCTGAGGCTTTCAGTGCTTTTCGCCAAGCCTTTATGTTGATCCCCGGTAACACCAGTATTGCCCTGAATTTGCTGCAAACCATCATCAACAACCAAACCATTAGTCTACAGGCCGATGATATAAAAGTACTGATTGATCAATGCCTTGACACTATTGACAGAGGCAAAATCGAAGCCGACCAAGAAGTCCGGCTTAAAGCGATTAAAGAAAAACTAGTACAGCCTGCCGCTTAAATCCGGTTCAAGAGCGAGTAACCGCAACAGGCTTCTCCCGTCGTAACAACTGCACCATAACGGCGGCAGCCAGCACAATAAATATGCCCAATAAACTCAAGACATCGAGATCAGGACGCTTGATGGTCTCGGGCCACCACAGCATCACCGCACAGGTCATGGCTGCGCCAAAACTGACCAACGGCGTCAGTGCCACCATCGCACTGACTTGCACCGTATCAAGATGCTTCATTGCCTGAGCAAAAGAGCCATAAGCCACCAGTGTATTAGCACAACAAAACGCGAGCACCAACCAATCTCCCGCATCAATCCCTTGTAAACTCTGGCCATCAACCGCTGGCCACATCACCACAACCCCTTGTGCATAAATCACTAACAATACGTTTTGAGGCGAAATTTTGCTAAGCAAGGACTTTTGAATTAACGCATACACCGACCAAGAAAGCGCCGATAACGTGACAAAAGCCATGCCCATAAAAGCATTCACTTCACCGTCACTAACGGCTGCGGGTTGTAAATGAGGATGAAAAAACAACACCATTCCGATAGCCAATGCCACCAGACAGAGCCATTGTCCGCCTTTTACCTTATCGCCATAAAACAACACGCCGCCAAACACTAAAAAGAACGGTGCCACCTGAAAGTTAAGCTGTGCAGAGCCTAGCGGAATATAATCCAGTCCCCAAACAAAAGTATTGTAATTGACAATCAACAACAGTCCGGCCAACACCAGCTTAAACCAATCAATTGCGGTTAATGCCTTGAAACCAGCTAACCCGCCGCTGACCAGCTGAAACGCCAATGTCACCACACAAGCAACACCAAAACGCATCCAGGTGAGTGTCACCGCATCGGTAAAATTGGTCGCCAATTTCAACCCCACTGGCAATATCCCCCAAAAGAAAACAGCCGTTACCACCAGCAGTAAACCCAGCTTGTAATTAACTGATGTAGATGTCATCAGGCAAACTCCTCATTTTCATACGGTTTCCAACATGAAAATGCATGGTAACAGATCCCCTGACAAAAAAACTTGCGAAAAAATCATTTCAGCGTACACTTGTGCGCTTAAACTCAGCTAACACGTGTACGCTCAAATATGAAAAAACTGATCTACCACTATTTAACCTCGCTGTCTGACTGGACTGCACAAAATCTATTTCACCACCATTCATTGGCGGCTTACTTCGAACCCATCGTCCAGTGGTTTAAACCCGGCTGGCGCAGTAACGCCTATCGAGCAAGCGTTAAAGCGATCACGCACGTTGCAGCAGATGTGGTTAAGCTCGAATTACAAGTGAGTAAAAGCTGGCCAATCCATCAAGCCGGACAACATGTTCAGTTAACCCTTGACGTTAACGGTCGGCTGATCAATCGCGTTTTTTCGATTTCTTCTTCGGTGCAGCTGGCCGAAAAAACCCAGCGTATCCAGCTAACCATTAAACAGTACTCACAAGGCGGTTTTACCCCTCGTTTGAGTGATTCAGTGAAAATCGGTGATTGGCTTAACATTTCCAAACCGCTGGGAGAATTTACCCTAGCAAAAACAACAGCACCGCTGGTCATGGTCGCAGGTGGTTCGGGGATCACCCCTTTTATCTCGTTACTACAAAGCCATTTGGCTGAGGTTAAACAGCCTGTAACCCTGATTTATTTTGCTAAAAAAGGCCAACATTTATTTACCAACGAACTGACAGCATTAGCACTGCAAAACTCGCATTTTAACTGTCGCTTATTGACTCGTGAAACCCATGGAGAGGTTGCTGAACACCTTGATTTAACAGGCCCTGCGCCCTATGTGATGATGTGTGGCCCAGCGGCTTTGGTCGACAGTACAGCGCAAGTACTCGATACCCACCAGCATCCGCTTTCACACCGGGCCAAAGAGTTGTTTCGTCCAGCGGCCGCGCCACAAACAGATTCAACCCAGCCAGTCACTATTGAACTCCTGCTCAACGGACTCAAAAAACGGCTTAATCTCAATCAAAACAACACCTTACTTACTCAAATGGAGCAACAAGGGGTCGCCGTATCATCAGGCTGTCGAATGGGGGTTTGTCATCAATGCCAATGTCTTAAACGTAGTGGCGTGGTTAGAGATACTCGCACCGGGCAGTTGTCTGGATCTGGTGAGCAGTTGATCCAATTGTGTGTCAGTCAGCCGTTGGGCAGACTGGAATTAGAATTATAGAAGGTTAGATTAATGACAAAAATAATTGATTTTTCAGCACTGGCCACCGATCTAAATCAGCTTAAAGCCACCACTTTGGCCAAAGTTGGCGAGCACGATGCCAATCATATTCGCCGTATGATCCGCTGGCAAAGAGTATTTGAATTCAGCGGTAGAGCCTTGTTAATGCTCGGTTTTTGGCAACCCATCTTATGGCTGGTCGGGGTATTGAGTCTGGCACTGGGTAAAATTCTCGACAATATGGAGATTGGCCATAACATTATGCATGGGCAGTATGACTGGATGAATGATCCGGTGATCAATTCACGTCAGTTTGAATGGGATTTGGCTTGTGATGGTGAAAGCTGGAAGCGAGTGCATAATTACGAGCATCATACTTATACCAACATTCTCGGCAAAGATCGTGATTTTGGTTATGGTTTGTTACGCCTGTCTGACGATCTGAAATGGCGAGTCAACAACCTCTGGCAATTTATCACTTATATTAATCTCAGTCTGCTGTTTCAATGGGGCATTGCCTATCACGAACTGGCCGCTGAACGGGTGTTTTTTGGCAAGAAAAAAACTGACCGCGAAACTAAAGTTTCCCCTACCCGACTGAAACAACGGTTCTTCAAAAAAGGCGGTAATGTCATTTTAAAGGATTATGTGGTGTTTCCACTGTTGTCGGGGCCGCTGTTTTTGTGGGTATTAAGTGGTAATTTGCTGGCCAATGGTTTGCGCAATTTGTGGACTTCGAGCATTATTTTTTGTGGTCATTTCACCGGACAAACACAAACCTTTACTCAAGCAGAATGTGAAAATGAATCTCAGGGTCAGTGGTATTACCGTCAATCTCAAGGCTCATCTAACATCACTGGCGGCAATTGGTTTCATTTACTTAGCGGTCATTTGAGTTGTCAAATTGAGCACCACTTGTTTCCCGACTTGCCTTCATCTCGTTATCAAGAAGTGGCACCACAAGTTCAGGCGATTTTTGCCAAGCATCAAATCCCCTATCATACCGGGCGCTTTAGTCGCCAGTATGGTTCAGTGGCTAAACGCATACTGCGTTATTCAATGCCTTAAAAACTACAACGCTTGATGGCCTGAATCGCTCGGGCTATCAAGCAGCATATTGTTGATAATATAAACCGTATTGCTATTCGGCAATACCATATCTGCCAAGGTATACTGACCCACATGCGCCAAAAACATCTCCTGGGCCTCAAATAAAATTCCGGTTAAGCGGCAACCTTGGCGGATCATGCAAACAGGCTCATCACAATTGACTGGCAACAAGGTCACTTCCATTAAGCTCACCACATCCCTGAGGTTAATCTCCTCTTTAGCTCGACCCAATTTCATGCCGCCTTGCTTACCCCGGATGGACTCAATCAAACCCGCTTTAGCCAGCTTTTGCACAATTTTCATCACATGATCACGCGAAATATCAAAAGCGGCAGTGACTTCTTTAATGGTAGATAACTGGTCTGTTTCTTTGGCTGCCAAATAAATCAGCACCCTAAAAGCGTAATCTGTATGTTTTGTTAATTTCACGACCTGTTTTCCCGCAACTCGACTAAGATTATTGACGATGATTAAATTTTTAATCCAGATACTTGATCTGCACTTAAATAAGCATGTATTATACATCTCATTAAAGAAGCATGTAAAATACATCTTTAAAATCACACTATAAATCACGATAACATCACTTACTAATCATCCGCCGGGTGATAAACAAGTTATGGAGACCTAAATGATATCTGAACAAACACTAACAATTGTTAAATCAACAGCCCCAGTCTTGGCCAAAGAGGGTGAAGCTATCAGCGTTCTCTTCTATCAAAAACTCTTTGCCAATCATCCCGAATTAAAACATATTTTCAATATGGCCAATCAGGCCAAAGGTGAGCAAGCCAAAGCCCTCGCCGACTCGGTTTTTCAATACGCAGCCCATATCGATAAACTCGAAGCCTTAGGTGAAACCGTCACCCGTATTGCACAAAAACACGCCAGTTTACAAGTAGCACCAGAACATTACCCGGTTGTTGGCAAATTCTTGTTAGCAGCGATCATGGAACATTTATCATTAAAAGCCGATGATCCTATTATCACCGCATGGGGCGAAGCTTATGGTGCATTGGCGGCGATTTTCGTCAGCACAGAAGAAACCATCTACAAAGAAAACGAAGAAAAAACCGGTGGTTGGCGGGGTGATCGCGAATTCACTATCAGTGAAATTACCGATGAAGCCACAGATGTGAAATCTTTTTATCTTAAACCCAAAGATGGTCAAGCCATCGCCAGCTTTGAGCCTGGCCAGTACTTGGGGGTTAAAACGACACCGGATAGCAGTGATTTCACCGAAATCCGTCAATACTCTTTGACTAATGCGCCAAACAACGACATTTATCAAATCATGATCCGCGCAGAAACCACAGAAAATGCCACGCCGGGTATTGTCTCCAATTATTTACACGCCGCCTCAGTGGGTGATTCAGTATTCTTACAACCCCCTACAGGTGAGTTTGTCATCAGAGAAGACAAAGACGATCTGGTCTTTTTGGCTGGCGGCGTCGGTATTACCCCGGTACTGAGCATGTTATTAGGTCGTATTGACAGCGGTGCAGACATGTCAAAAATCACCTTTATTCAGTGCTGTCGTGATAAGAGCCACCACATCAGAGCGGCTGAATTAAAAGCGTTGAGTGATAAACATGGCTTCAACTATTATGTCAGCTACGAAAAAGGCAGTGATGCCGATTTTGAAGGTTACTTAAATGCCGACATCTTAAATCAGTGGATCAGCAACAGCAAAACCGATGCGTATTTTTGTGGTCCAAAACCGTTCATGAACGCAGTTAATAACACCCTGCAAGAGATTGGCTTTGCTGAAAGTCAAATTCATTATGAAACCTTCGGGCCGAATATTAAATTGAATTAATCGGCTAGAAAAACGAGAATAAATCTTCGTCTACGCCGTAGACGAAGTTTCAACCTCGTTAATGTAAAGAGATGACTGAAGATGAAAATAAATAGAAGAACTATGGTACTGCGCTTTTTAGCCGAGCCAACACACGTCAACTTTGGCGGTAAAGTTCATGGTGGTATTGCGATGAAATGGATTGATCAGGCCGCTTACGCTTGTGCCGCCAGCTGGAGTGGCAAATATTGCGTCACCGTATCCGTCGGCTCCATCCGTTTTCACCGCCCTATCCTCGTCGGTCAACTGGTTGAAGTCACTGCTAATATCGCCCACACCGGTAATACCAGTATGCATATTTCGGTAAGTATAAAATCCGGCGACACCACAGGCACAGAGCTGCTCGAAACCAATCATTGCATCATCGTATTTGTCGCCACGGATGAAGACGGCAATACCGTCAAAGTCAACCCATGGACCCCAATAACCGAAAAAGACAAATTACTCGAACAATATGCCATTGATTTGAAAAATGCCACCCAAAAACTAGAAAAAGAATTAAGCCGAGATTTGGCCAAATATTAAATCCAGCCAGTCTCTTTATTGCGCTTGCTGCGCCTCCATGTAGCTGCGCAATAACTTATTGATCCGGGTTTGATACCCTTTACCTTGTGACTTAAACCAATTCAGTACATCCGTATCCAGTCTCAGTGTCACCGGCTGTTTGGCTGGCACTTGAACTTGGGCATTACGGAAAAAATCCTCAGTCAATTCTGCAATATCTTCCTTATTAATGGCCTTGTCATCCATTTGCGCCAAACGCTGCCAGTCAGTTTTCGATGTGTTGCTCATATCGGCGTACCTCATATTTTGTTGCTTTGCGGGCAGAAATGATGCGAATGACTTCCTCATCCCTTTCGGTATAGACCACCACACCTATCATGACGTGTAACCAGCCAATACCTATCCAACGCTCCTCTGCATAACCTCTAGAGCACCAATCGATTTGATAGTGCCCACCAGCGGGAGATAAAATGTTCACAATCAAACAAAATGAGTGCAGGTTTAGTCATCTAAATCAAACTCATTTTGCGCAGAGTGTGGGCATTTTAGCCCCGCCCTTGGGAATGAGCAAAAACTCAACGCCAGCCCTTATTCGAGCGCTAAAAATATCGTTTATAATCAAAATCTTAATGTATTTTGTCAAGTTTTTGTGAAATTCTGGTTGGTGCTTTTTAAATCGATTGGTGCTCTAGTATCACCAAACAATGCCAGCATCGGATGACTAAACATGCTCTGCACATCAGTGAAATCAATACCATGCTTGCGAATATTAATTTCATTCTTGAAATCGTCCCACTCAAAACGCATAACGCCTCCCTGTCTTTCCTTGTGTTAGCTTGTATTAACATTTGTACATACAAATTACAGTCTAGATCAATCAACGGGATAAATCAAAGGTATTGATGGATATTTATGCTATTGACTTCGCTGCCAACAAACCATGCCCCATCAACCAACCCACCAGCGACAAAGCGGTTTCAAACGGTAGCTGTGGTTGCCACAAGCTGGCGATATCCACAGGATTAAGCGGCTGCTCTGGCAACGCTTGTAATAAAGGAGCCAATGCGTGACCAGAGAAAAAAGCGACAGGTTCATCAAAAGCCGGATGCGTTAAGCCCTTGTGTAATTCGATGAACTCGCCAGTAATACAGGGAATATCTGACCATTGAATCTCAGCCGATAGCTCCAATTGTAATTCATGAAATGGCGTTGAATCATCAATCGGTGCTGCAACATATGCGGCTGTCTGAGGCTTTTTAATCTCGGCGAAATGCGCTCGTCGCTGCCAAAATGGAGTGTCATAAAATTCAGCGCCAGTGGCGTAAAATTCCTGAGCCCATTGTTGATGTTGTTCAGCAGATGCTTTTATCGTCTGTCGATAAAAGCTAATAGCCGCCTCGCCAGTGGCAGGGTTTTTCAACAAAGTATGCACGGCAATCGCACCACTTAGCGCTGTTTGAATGGCTTTTTGTACGCCAGAAGAAGATAAAGGATCGAGTGCCAACGCTGCCTCCCCAACCTTGATAGCGTTTTTGCTGATGGGGTCTAAACTCATCGCCGCAGTCGCGTCAGCAACCATTACTTTGCCGACTAAGATTTTATCCGCCAGATCATTCAAAAGACCAGATTGCAGCAACTGTTGATGATAAAGCTGACGGCCAGAATCCGCCGCTTTGAGTGCTGACTCATCGACAAAAACCATCGCATTGTATGTATCATCTGGCAAAGGCATTCCCCACACCCAGCATGAAGGTGTGCCTTCAATCACCGGAATTAGCGGCAGGTTTTTCGCTTGCCAATAACCATAAAGACAAAAAGTTCGGGGGCCATTTTGTTGCTTTTCGCCGGGTAAAAAACCTGTCCGACCGCTGGCATCAACGATAAATCGGCTATTGAGCATCAAGGTTTGATTGTCATAAGCGACAGTTAATTGCCAACCATCAGCACTGTCCACTCGGTTAAGCACTTTACTGTCGAGCAAACAATCAACCCCATGACCGATAGCAAAATGAAGCAACATTGAGTCAAATTGATGACGGTTCACCAATACCCCGGGTGAACCGCTGATTTGACGATCTTCTTGTGGTTGTCCCGGCCAACGCACACTCACTTGACGACACGGATAGTTTGGCAAAGCAGTAAACGCTTCAATCGCCCCTAACATTTCGAGTTGGGTCCAAATGCCCGGGCTAAGGGATTCACCTATGTGATGACGGGGGAACTGTTGCCGTTCCAATACACACACTTTATGACCCAGCTGGGCTAATCTAACGGCCATTGTGCTGCCCGCTGGCCCGCCTCCAATCACGACAACATCATAATCCTTATTCACTGGTGTCCTGTTCATCGTTGCTCTGCCACCGGCTTATCATCCGCTCTTGTCCCCTCAATCTCTTTTGACCTCGTTAATAGAGGAGCTAGGCGTAAATAGGCTTCCATACAATATTGCAACCAACCCCGCACGTAATCACATGCCATCCTGCCGCGACCAATAACCTCGTGATGACAACCGCCACCACACAAATAACGAGCCCAGCAAGTCTGACAAGGTTGTTGTTGATGAACATGCCTGTCTGCCAACCAACCGGTTTGTTTCTCGGTATCAATGCCACTGTCTAATGTGCCCATCAAACCGTCATCATCATCAACAAAACGATGGCAAGCACTGAGTTCACCGTTAGCTGATACCCCCATGTAACCAGCTCCAGCACCACAAGGGTAAGGGCGATGAGTGCCCTTGTCGATTTCTCGCATGGCATTATTCATGTTGGCAAAAGCATAACGTTTGCCCGCCAGAGTATGACGTTCAAACGCTTTACCGCATTCAATCATTTGTTCGAGCATCACCGCCAATTCTTGCTGGCCCATTTCGTCCTGTCCGTTGGGCGCACTGAGCATCGGAGAAAAACCCACCGAGTGGAAGCCTTCGGCTAAAAAGGTATCGAGAATTGGCAACAAGGAGAGGTTTTTGGGGGTAACGGTGACTCGGGCAGATACTTGCATATGCTTTTGTATCGCCAACAATGGCCGCACGTTTTTCATGATCAACTCATAAGACCCTTTGCCTCCTTTATAAGGTCTCAATGCATCATGAGTCTCGCCCACGCCATCAAGGCTGATGGTAACCGCAAAGCCATGTTCTTCGAAAAACACCGCATCGTGCTGTCGTAATAAGGTGCCGTTAGTGGTGATCGAAAACGACACGCTAATAGCCCTTTCTTTCGCTCGTTTGACCGCATGAAGGGTTGCTTGACGCAATACCTTTCTGTTGACCAACGGTTCACCGCCCATAAAAGCTAGATTAAACCGTCCACCATCGTCAACGCCATCCACCAGCACATCCACCGCTTGCAACGCTGTCTCCAGCGGCATGTTTTTCGCCGTACCGCCAAACTCACCCTGCTGAGCATAACAATAAGTGCAACCCAAGTTGCACTTTTGCGCCACCGCCAATGAAAAGGCGTAGGTTTTAGGCTGCGTCAACGGCGTATCGTCAATCATCGGCGCACCATCAATGCCCAAACGGGTTAATAGTGCAGCCTCATCGCCTGAATCAATCGCCGCTTCAATTTGCTGCTGGAGCTTTGGCGTAATATCAAATAAGCGGCTGCCGTTAACCACCAGCAAATGCCCGCTTTCGTCACTTTTCTTATTCTCTTCATTCCCTTCATTCCCTTCATAAAGAGCAGCAGGCCGCCACATATGCAGATGCTGCGTTGTCGGTTTTGAGCTTTGCATGTAAGCCTGTGCTTGTTCCGTGCTCAGATCATCGATCTTGTCATCAATCATTGATATCGGTATTTGTGTCACACATTTGCCTCTTGATTTAAATTCTGTTCTGTTATCACTACCGTTATACGGGCAGTTGAGTTGTTCAGGTATCTGGAGCGCTTCGTTCTTTACAATCAAGAGCACTCACCACGGAGACACGGAGACACGGAGAAGGTCAAAAGCAAAACAGTTAAAAATCATTGGTTTTTGACGTTATTTTTCTCCGTGGCTCCGTGGTTAATTTTTTTTTACTTTTAGGAATAAAGCGCTCCAACGACTTGAAAAGCCCGTCAAACCCTTAAGACATTCACAATTTTCATTCCTAAAGTCTAATTACTCAGGCACATCTTTACCCTGAATTTGGAATTTCAATATCGACTCCCAATCTGTAAACAAATCCTGATAATTAGCCAATCGATTATCTTTATAATCATCCACCACATAACGGCCACTGCGTTTCTTTTGCAGCCAGTTATCACCACGACTACCGCCATTATTAGCAGGCTCGACATTGACATAATCCGGTCGACTGGTGGCCCAGTAATAACAGACACATTCACGAAAGTCATTCTGCCACGGTGAGCATAACCCCTGAGTTAATTCACCGGGGCTGGCTAGGGCTTCTGAAATAAAGGTGGTGCCTTCATCAAAGAAGTTACGGATAGTTAATTGTTCGGTGATTGTCTCTTGTTCGTAGGTTTCTCGTTCTTCCGGGTCCAGCCACGCTTGTTTGCCCGGCGGGTTTGCACTGTCTTTTGTAAAGTAACAAGTCAGCGAACTGCCAATATGCTCCCAGATATCAGACAAGGTATTTGACCACTCAAGATTAACGATGCCATCAGGGTTATCATCTGTACGTAATACATCATCAGCATCGCCATAAGCTGTAGGCCCTGTCGCCTGCACCACCACTGATCGATTGACCATTTCACCATTGGCTTTAGGAATATCAATACTGAGTAAACGACGACCTTGCAGGTGACTAAACGCTTCATCAGTCTGCACTACATAATTGTTGTGCTCCACCAACGTAATACCTTCAAATATTCGTCGCCACACACTACGAAAATCCATTTCCAGCCCAGGACAACAATTACCAGCTGCCGAACCAATATGGGTGCTCACCGGATTACTGTGACCGCGATATTGCAGTTGAGCGGTCAAGTTTCTTGGCGTCAACTCGCCAACATCAGCTTCGCTAACACGCGGACGATCAAACATACCAACATTGCCAGATTGCTTGATAATATCCAGCTGACGATAAGTCAGGGTCAAATATCGCCCTTCAGCACCTGACATCATGGCCGGCATTTTACGTCGACCTTTATCAGTCAAATCACCGACTTCTTCGGGTTTACGCATTAATTGATAAAACCACGGCGCAGAGCCTGCCCGCAACGAAGTGTACAGCTGCTGATGTAAACCAGCAATCGACAAGGTATCAATGCTATGTTGCGCCATAATCGTTTCATTTGGTCGCGATAAATCTTCACAATCATTGGCCACCATAGTATCGCCAGGATTAACCCGACCCTTGATCATGTCACCATTGAGCACTGACAAATTCATAAACCGCACCGTTTCATAAGCGCGGCGCACAATGTTTTCAGCCGCTTCCATCGGCACACCATTAGTGGTGTCAAAATTAGGCCCTAGCAGGACCTGTTCGACTTCATCTTCAATGGTGCGGATAAATTCTGAATCCGGCGCGTAAATTGGCGGTGCCGAACAAAAGCGGGCTTTGGCACTCAAGAGGCTTCGCCCCGTTTTATCAATCAGATTCAAGGTGACAATACCATCACAGGTATCGTCCAGATAACCTCGGGCGGGTTGCGGTTCATCATAATAGTTATAAAACGGGGTTTGATTATAAGCAGCATACAAACCCTGACCATAAGTGGTGGTGGTCGGATTTTTATCGACATGACCATTCCAGCTACCCGCTTCACTGTTATAAACCATTCGCTGCGGCGGTATATTGATATCTGAATAAGCTGGGCCGCCCATCCGTTGTTGTCCTGATTTATCTGTGCCATTATCGCTATCGGGTAAAGGCGTACAGCCATAAACCAAACCTTTAGCTGGGGTGAACCGCAAACGAATTTCATTAAATTCAGCAGTCGGTTTGATAAACTGCATGGTCCCCCAACTGATGTACTTGCGATCGCCATTGGCATCTCTGACAAAGTGATTGCAAAACCCCTTGAGTCGATGTTGCCAGTGATCTTCAATATTACTCAGACTGCCCGTCACCTTGTCATTTTCATCTTCGGTGCGGCGAAACACTTTAAAATTGGCAACATCCACCTGCCAGCTGACTTTTAGTCCATATTTAGCCAACAATTGCATTGTCAGCGGCACTAATTTATCTTCCCCATCGAGCGTGACAAAAGCCTCCATAAAAGGCGCAACCGGTCTAACTTTATTGCCGCTTTTAAAGCTTGGGGTGAGTTCGTCAGCAGGCAGCTTTTCGGTGATCTCGCCACTTTGGGCATCAACAATAAAAGTATCTGCCCGTTTGATTTGGCGAAACCCCAGCGGCGCTTTGCTGTCGGTTTCAATGGTGTAATTATCCAGTGGCTGGGTTGCCGATCCTAAGCGAGCTATTGCCATCGCCGGTAAGATACAAAGATTTTTTATTGTCATTGGTCCATACTCCCCGCCACTTTTGTCGCTTCCGCTGCTTTGGTGTGTTTAGCCAGTGGCTGGGTTGCGGATCTTAAGCGAGCTATTGCCATCGCCGGTAAGATACAAAGATTTTTTATTGTCATTGGTCCATACTCCCCGCCACTTTTGTTGCTTCCAACACCGTATTAAGCCATTCAAGATAATCCCGATCAGCATTGCCCATCGCTGCTAGGTAATTCACTTCCTGAAACCGAGTTTCAGCAGTATGCCGAGCTTCAAGCCACAGTCGAATTTCATTACAACCGCCCAAAATATCACGAAATTGCATCCAGCACATAGTCGCGCTTTCTGGCAACTCTAAGGTGTAAGGCATATGAAAAGAAGGACCCGCTGGTTTAAACTGTTTATTAATATCGGCCCCTTCTTCTAATGGACGACGTACCAAAATATCTGAAATAGCTTTAAGGTTATACATTTCGCAAAAAGACTGGTGCATAATTTTTTGATAGGTGCCTGGGCCTTTATTTGGATTTATCAATCGTACCAAACGATAAGCATAAGACAGGTTGGTCAACAATAAGCGATAACGTAAATCGAACAAGGTAGCCCACTTGGCAGACTCTTCATTAGTGATTGGCGTGGCATTAATTTTAACGTCATCCCCCAGCGAGCGGGTATTGGCAAAAGTGGTCGGATTAATTGGCAAGTCTCGCGAGGGACTGATGCCGCCGTCTTCTGGAAAATGCTTTTTGTATTGCTGGTAAATCTGCTTAAAACGCAAAAAGTGTGATTGCTCATCACCCCCGCCACTTGGTGGATCTTCACCTTGCTCCGCAACCTTGCGCAGTGCCTCGATGGCTTCATCCCGGGTCGCTACCGGAATAATAATCAAATCGGCATCAATTGGACAGGTAGGTTCAGGTCCCTCAGCATCGGGGTGAATTTCAATGTGATCAACCCCAGTCGCTGCGCCCTGATTACGCCCCCAACGCGCCCATTTGGCCTGATAGGTAAACCTTGAAGGGTCAAATTCATCATCCGGTAAGCGCTCTGGGTCGCCCATGATGGCTAAAATGGTTCTAAACAAGGCGGCAATTTTTTTTACCCCCTTTACCCCGTTAATTCCGCTGTTTTCTTCTTTCGGTGGTGCCTTGCTGTTGTTGAGGCGATCGTTAATTTCGGTTTTTTCGTCACTCGGCTCCCAATCCAATGGTGCTTCGGTATAGACATAACGAGCCAGCGAATCCAAAGTCAATGGCTGTAATTCAAACGGAAATGGATAAAAATCACTGTCCCAAGGATAATCTTCCCGTTCAAAGCTTACCGCCCCACCAAGCAAGGTAATAATATTTTGCACCGTCAATAAATGGCCCATTTCTTCTTTGGCGATGCTGAGGATTGTTTGTTGCCAATTTCTTACCATTGGGCGTTTGTCTTCCGGTACCTGACTACCACCCAAAGAATACGCCGCGTACAAGTATTGCACCATCAAGCCATGTTCAATGCTGGCATCTATTTTGAGTAACATCAGGGTGTAGTCACGCCAAGTAAAGGCGACTGGTTTACTGAGATTATCCGTATCCTCGCTGCCACAAGGCTCCAGTAAATCCTCCAAATAATTATTTTTTATCGTTGTCATGCCAATCCTCCAGACAGGGACGGGTATTGTAGGTAATAGATTGAATTAATTGATTAAATAGGTTGAGAACTCACCATTAGCCTAGCCGAAATTGTATTTATTGTCAGCCTTTTTAACCACTGATCAAAAACATAAATCACTTTACATGCTCCAGACTAAAGCGTATTTTTCCATTAGACCAGCGTTAAATTCTCAAAGGCGGAAATTATCATGAGTGAAGCATCAGCAACCCCAAGTCCTTTCGATATGGAAGGCGAATTAAAAGGCTGTAAAGGAGCTGCTTGTGAAGTCGGTTGTTGCGATGATGGCGCTGCCACGCTGTGGGTCGACGAGTTACGCCTTTTCCCCGAAAACATTCAACAGCAACTGCAAGAGCAAGGCGTCACCTTAACTCAACTGAATGACCGCGTAGTGCTGAGCAACTGCTCTGTAGACAAACAATGCGCCTTTTCACTCATCGGCAGTAAAAAAGACTACCGCCCAATGGATTGCAAAATCTACCCTTACTCCATCGACCGTTCCGGTCTTGATGTGTTAAACGCCAAAGTGCATCTATATTTTTGGGATGATATTTGTCCGGTAGTAGTCGACAACGCGGTTGATGATGCTTTTAAACACGCTGTAGTCCAAATTGTCGAACATGATTTTTACACCATCTACGGCAGAAAGTTCACCGCCATCTTGCATGATGAAGTGTCATCACTCGATACTGAAATGGCCGCCACCAAAGCTTTGTTACATCATCAGCAACAAGAGAAACAATGGTTGGCCAATTTCGTCCCCGGCAGTCAAGTCGGGGACATTGAGATTAAGCAGGTCTAACACTTCGCGAAATTAATAATTAAAAGCAAAAAGTAACTATTCAGCTTTTCGATGTCTTAAGGGTTTCACGGGCTTTTGAAGTCATTGGAGCGCTTCGTTCTTAAAAAAATAAAAACATTTCGACCACGGAGACACGGGGATACGGAGAAAAACACAGTCAAAAGAAGAACAAGACCTTAAAACAATCATTGCTTTTGACCTTCTCCGTGCTTCCGTGTCTCCGTGGTGAATGCTTTTGCTTGTAAAGAACAAAGCGCTCCAGATACCAGAACAGCCCATCAACCTTTCGATGTCTTAAGGGTTTCACGGGCTTTTGAAGTCATTGGAGCGCTTCGTTCTTAAAAAATAAAAACATTTCGACCACGGAGACACGGGGATACGGAGAAAAACACAGTCAAAAGAAGAACAAGACCTTAAAACAATCATTGCTTTTGACCTTCTCCGTGCTTCCGTGTCTCCGTGGTGAATACTTTTGCTTGTAAAGAACAAAACGCTCCAGATACCAGAACAGCCCATCAACCTTTCGATGTCTTAAGGGTTTCACGGGCTTTTGAAGTCATTGGAGCGCTTCGTTCTTAAAAAATAAAAACATTTCGACCACGGAGACACGGGGATACGGAGAAAAACACAGTCAAAAGAAGAACAAGACCTTAAAACAATCATTGCTTTTGACCTTCTCCGTGCTTCCGTGTCTCCGTGGTGAATGCTTTTGCTTGTAAAGAACAAAACGCTCCAGATACCAGAACAGCCCATCAACCTTTCGATGTCTTAAGGGTTTCACGGGCTTTTGAAGTCATTGGAGCGCTTCGTTCTTAAAAAATAAAAACATTTCGACCACGGAGACACGGGGATACGGAGAAAAACACAGTCAAAAGAAGAACAAGACCTTAAAACAATCATTGCTTTTGACCTTCTCCGTGCTTCCGTGTCTCCGTGGTGAATGCTTTTGCTTGTAAAGAACAAAGCGCTCCAGATACCAGAACAGCCCATCAACCTGAAAGACAACACCAGATAATACGATGTTGACTTATGGTACACTTTCATCCATGAAGCCCTGCAACATCGTACATCCTGTACTCACCTCAGTGAACAAAAAAAGACTTTAAATGAACAGGGTTATTGCTCACCAAATTTATAAGTGAAGGTCAAACCAGCGGTACGAGGTGGCGCAAACGACAAAAATGAATAACCAAAATCGGCAGCGGCATCAAAGCCATAAGTGGCATATTCTTCTTCCCAAAGGTTTTTGATCCACGCTGAAACTTCCCATTGGCCGGTCGCATTTTGATAGCTAAAACGAGCGTTACCAACCGCATAACCATTGTCATAGGTGGTTTTATGGTTAGCAATCGAAAAGTACTGCGAGCCACTGACCAATATATCTAGCTGTGCTGAGATTTTCGCTCCACTTTCTAACCGCCAACTTTTATGGGCCAAGGCATTAAAGGTATAGGTCGGTGCCTGCGGTAAATAAGTATCTTTTTTGGTTACTTTATCTGGCAACACTTTATCTTTAACTTTGGCTTCAAGTATCGACAAACCAAAATTAAATGACCAACCATCGTCCAACGCCAGCAATAACTCAAGCTCACCACCTTGCAGGTAGGCATCGCTATTAATGATCACCTGAGTTAATCCTTTTAAATTGAAGCCCTGATAATCACGATAATCGGCATAAAACACCGCAGCGGTCAGATAGGCTTTATGATTAAGAAACGAGGTCTTCCATCCTGCTTCATAGTTGTGGATCACTTCCTGATCATAAGGCACTTCTTCAACGGTCATATTCGGTGCAAACGGCGCAGAATAACCACCGCCTTTGGTACCACGAGTAAACGATGCATACAATAAGGTATCGTCGGTCAAATGATAATCCAGCGCCAACCTTGCCGAATAATCAGAATCACCGGTATCCGTATCAAGCAAAGCGGTTTTATCACAAAACCCATCAGCCTGAAACACCGCCCCCATCGCCGCACAGTCTGCCTCTGACGTCTGTTTATCGGCAATAAAGTGATTATTAAAACTCATCACCGAACCAATACTTGGCAAGTTTCTGTCAGGACCGGTCAGCAAACGATTAACAAAACCAAAATCCCGAGAATCCCGGGTCCAGCGACCACCGACAGTCAACATCAAGTCATCGGCCAAATCATATTCAAGCTGACCAAAAACGGCAACGGACTTGGTTCTTAAATTAAATACACTAGAAGAAAAGTAATCAATGATATCGGACCACAAATGAATTTCATAGTCGCCATCAATATTGAGGAAATTAGTTCCGGCAACCCATTGAAAATCATCGCTTTCGCCTTCAAAGCGAAATTCCTGACTGTATTGAGTGGTATCCTGATAACTGCCAAAAACACAAACGCTGTTAGGAGAACCATCACAGTCTTCATCATAAACTTTGCGAGTTCCCTGATAATCGCTGATGCTGGCAAAAGTGAATGTATCAGCTGTCCACTGAACGTTGGCAGTATACTGATTAACCGTACGAACGGTGCCCGCATTCAATGCATCTATATCGCTTTCCCACACATCACCATCGGTATCTTTATAGCCAAAAGCATCACAACCGGCACAAGTACCATGCACATCAACATCGTCAGCTAAAAACACACTTCGACCAAAATCACTATCGCCAACAAAGGAAGCCCGATGCTCATACGTCGCCCCGGGATGGTCATTGTTATTGCCATAACTGGCTTTAAACAGCACCTCAAGATTATCATTAGGGGTATATAGTAATTGACCGCGCAAACTCTCCCGGTCGGCCGAGATCATGTCTTCACCGATACGGTTTTTAATATAACCGTCTTGCTCTAGGTAAAGCCCTGACAATCGCCCAGAAAGCGTATCAGTCCCACCACCAACAGCACCTTCAAGCCGCACTCGGTTGTAAGAGCCATATTCGACTTCTAGATAACCATCAGTTTGTGCTGAGGGCTTTTTGGTAACAAAATGCACCAATCCACCCGTGGCATTACGGCCAAACAAGGTGCCTTGTGGCCCTCGTAATACTTCAACTCGATCCATATCATAAAGTTGAATGCCGACACCACCAATCGCGCCAACATAAGCCTGATCGATATAAACCGCGCTGGAGGATTCATTATGATCGCCAAAATCGTTCTGAGACGCCCCTCGAATCGAGATTAAGACATTATTCGGTGTGCCCGCGACATCGGAGATTGTCACCCCGGGCAATTGAGAAGCGATTTCATGGGTAGTAGACATCCCCAACGCTTTTAAGGTATCACCAGACAACGCGGTGACAGAGATAGAGACATCTTCTACTTTTTGCAAACGTTTCTGTGCAGTCACTTCAATGATTTCAAAAGGACCCGACAACTCGACGGGTGAGTCTTCTTCGGCAAAAGAAAATGGCGGCAGCAAGATAATGGACATGGGAAAAAGGCAGGAGAAATATGAAATATTCGATTTCTTCATTAGTAAACTTCTATATATAAACTGTTAAAACATGTATTGCTGAATACTTACAGCCCACATTACAGTATGGTTTTTTTCTATAACTGACGCAGCAAAAAATCTGCGACGACAGTCGTTTTCCTTAGTCCTTATAAAAAATTACTTGCCGAACGGCAATGGTACAACTGTTCTCGGTGGCTCTATCCAGCCAAACAGACCTTGTATCTCTTTCTACACTTTCCTTTGTTACTTTTTTGTCTGATTTTTTGTTATTACCTTATTGATTCCCTTCATCTTTCTTGGCACAGAGGCAACTTACACTTACTATACACTCCTAACTAAAGACGTTAAAAAGAATAAAGTAAATAAGCCACATCAAAAAAAGCCGAAAAACAGCGATTTATAACCAATTCAGCTACACTTTCACCAAATATTGTCGCGCTTTATACAGCAATAGCTTGATTGCTCGGTAAAGTTATATATGCTTTAAAGGTAGAGGCCCAACTCGGCTTAGCAACTAATCAGCAATTAATCAGTAACTAACCAGCATTGTCCTTAACCAGCATTGCAATCAACAGTAAGGCGTAAAATGTCCGGCAGCAATGATAATAGACAGGCTAACAGCGTAACCGCCACTGTCCCACAAACGACTGAAATCAAAACCACAGGTGTTAAAACCAGACCAAGAGAATCGCTGGCGAAACAAACTTTACTGCAAATGGCACTGTGGGTAACACCTATCGTTTTTGCCATGTCTATCCTGAGTTACTGGCATATCGTCTCAACCCTTGAAGAGCAAACCATCGACAAGCTGGCCAAATACATTTCTGAACGCAGCAGCAAAGAAAATTCTGTTTTCGAATTAGCGATGTCAAATCACCAGCTATTTAGCAAAGCATTTTTGACCCTTTACACCACCGCATCCCATCAAGAATTGGTAAAAGACTTCGATAAATATCATTATCAGCCCGGTGACGGCACCACTCGCTCAAAACCCAAGTATTTTCACGGCACTATACTGCAAAGCGGATTATATTCCAACTCACTCAATTCATTCATTCCAAATAATCAACATCCGTTATCCACCGACCTTAAAGCCCGTCTAGTTACGGCTTTTCGGCTACTGACCCGTTATGGCCCAGGCTGGAGTCATCTGGCAAACAACACTTACATCACCACCGAAGAAGGCGCGATGATTGGTTACTGGGAGGGTCAACATTGGTCTGATGCAGCACCGAGTGATCAGGATATTACTGTCGAAGAGTGGGTGACCGTCTCCAACGAAACCAACAACCCTTCCCGCAAGCCGGTGTGGACTGGTTTTTTCTATGATCCAACTGCTGATGAATGGATGGTCACGTTAAAAACCCCAGTGCTCGACAATCTGGGGCGAACCTTGCTGGATGTTGGCCATGATATTTTACTTAATGACCTCTTCAACAGCGTATTTAATGACAAGCTCGACGGTGCTTATAACTTTATTATCCGTTCCGACAGACGTTTAATCAGCCACCCCAAACACGTGTCAGCCCTAATGGACGTTACTGGCATACTGACCGTCGATGACATTCAAGACCTAGCACTGACCCACCAGGCAAATATTATTCTCAATTGGGGCAAACAAAGCGGCAGTGGTAACTATCAGGTATTACAAGATGATATTAATGGCAATTTTATCGCGGTTGGCAAAATGCCCGCCACCGGTTGGTATTTTGTCACCGTTTTTCCTAAAAATTTATTATCAAGCAGTGCACTTGAAGCGGCCCAATTTATCTTCATGCTGAGTATTGTGGCGCTAGCATTACAGCTCGGTGGCGTATTTATAGTAATGCGCCGCAAGGTCATTATGCCGGTACAATCTTTTATCGAAGCTTCACAAAAAATGACCGAAGGCCAGTTGACGTTTGATCACCAGCAGCCGAACCCATTGCCAATCAATAACCCGGATGAGTTTGGTTTGCTCGCCAATACCTTTACCATCATGGCAAAAACAATCTATCAAGACAGGCAATGGCTTGAAGAAGAAGTCAAAGAGCGTACCGCCGAGTTACGGCTGGCCTCTCAAGAAGCACTCGAAGCTAATCGGGCCAAAAGCGACTTCCTTGCCAAAATGAGTCATGAAATTCGTACGCCAATGAATGCAGTGATTGGTTTAAGTCGCCTAACCTTAAAGACCCCGCTGGATCATCAACAAAAAGATTATATTGAAAAGGTGCTCGATGCTGGTGAAGCTTTGCTTGCGCTGATCAACGATATCCTCGACTTTTCAAAAATAGAAGCGGGCAAACTCGAAATCGAAAGCACCCCGTTCAAACTGAATAAACTGCTACACCGCTCAGTCAATTTAAGCGCGATGAATGCTCACGCCAAAGGGCTTGAACTGATCACTGATATCAACAACCGAATTCCTCAGGTATTGCTTGGTGATCCCCTCAGGCTCCAGCAAATCATCGTCAATCTGGTCAATAATGCGGTGAAATTCACAGAAAAAGGCACTGTTTGTATCAAAATTGATGTTTGTGAAGACCAGCAACAACACATCACCTTGCATTGTTCTGTTATTGATACCGGTATTGGCATGAACAAAGAACAACAAGGCAAAATGTTTCAATCTTTCTCTCAGGCCGATGAATCAGTCACCCGCAAGTACGGTGGCACTGGGTTAGGTTTAGCCATTTCGAAACAGTTGACCGAAATGATGGGCGGTAAAATCTGGTTAGAGAGTGAATTGGGCAAAGGCTCTGCTTTTCACTTTACCGTGGTACTCGGTAAAACAGACAAAATGGCCAATACCCGTTCAATTGACAAGACCAAAGCGGCCAAGCTCAAAGTCTTGGTAGTGGATGATATTGCACTGGCGCGGGATGTCTTGATTGATCTACTGGCCCGGATGGGGATTAAAGCCGAACAAACAGACAATGGTCTTCAAGCCATCAAAATGGTCGAAGCGGCACGCGAAAAAGGCACTGCCTATGATTTGGTATTAATGGATTGGCGAATGCCTGAACTGGACGGCATTGAAACATCACGGCGTATTCATGATGCCCACCTAGATGATTCACCGCACATTTTAATGGTTTCAGCCTATGACAAAGATGAAGCCAAAAACAATATTGGCGGCACGGTTGTCAATCAATTCATTGAAAAACCGGTTGATGAATCGGCGTTAATTGATGCTATCACTCACATGCTCGCTGGCGATATGGACAGCCTGAACGAAGCTGAATATGACCCGCTAGATGTGCCTAATTTCTCAGATTCGCATATTCTCCTAGTCGAAGACAATGCCATCAATCGCCAAGTCGCATTGGGCTTTTTGAAAGATACCTTTGTTAATGTCGAAATTGCTGAAGATGGCCTGATAGCCCTAGATAAATTACGTCAGCGCCAATACGATCTGGTGCTGATGGACATTCAGATGCCACAAATGGACGGTTTAACCGCTACCAAAGAAATCAGAAATAGCTTAAACCTCATTCATTTACCCGTAGTTGCCATGACCGCCCACGCGATGAAGGTCGATATTCAAAGGAGCAAGGATGCGGGTATGGACGATCACATCACCAAACCAATGGAGCCAGAAGTACTCTATCGAACCCTAGCAAAATATCTTAAAACCAATACCAGTCAAGCTCAGGTTCAAGCCCAACAACAGCAAGACAACGAGAAAAACATCGACGCGCTGCTCAATCTACCGCTAGCTGATACTTCAGTTGCATCACCCATCCAAGCTGATGAGAAAAACAATGCTAGCGCGTTCAATACCAGTCAGCTAACCGTATTACAACAACTAGCCTTAGTCGAGGGTATCGATGTCAAATTGGCATTGAAGAAAATGAGCGGTAAAACTGATCTCTATCTCAGTCTGGTAAAAGATTTTTGCAAAGAACAAAAGGGCCGAACAGCGCTGCTCAGGCAACTATTTGACAGCAAAGACTGGGAAACTCTTTACCGAATTATTCATTCTTTAAAATCCAATGCTGCTTATGTTGGCGCAACTAACTTATCCAAACAAAGTGATGTATTCGAAAGCGCTTTAGGAAAACAACAGTATAACGCTGATTTGCTGGAGCAAATATGCCAAACATTAGATCCGCTGTTGCAGCAACTTAACCTCATTTATGGCCAGCAACCTGTTCAGGCATCAGTACCGACAGACTTTTCAGTCGCCCAATTAAAACATTCATTAAGTGATATATTACCTTTGCTCACCGCTTCTGATTTTGCGGTAGAAGAACATTTACCGCCATTAACCCAATTATGTGCGCAAACAGAATATAAAACTGAAATTGATAAAATCATTTATAATGTGGATAACATAGAATATGAAAACGCAGCCCGTATTACCGCCCAACTTTTGGAAGAATTGGGGTAAGTTCATCAATATGTTGAATATTACCGCAGTTCAGCGCTCTTTTTCTTGTCTGGCAAAGACAAGGGATGCTGAGCATGGCATAATAACTTGTTCCCTGTAAAATAAACCTAATTATGAAAAATCAAAAGATCTTGATTATCGACGATGAGAAGACCAATCTGAAAGTTTTGAGTGATATTCTCAAAAACGACGTTGAGGTGATCCTGGCCAAAGATGGTGAACAGGGTATCAGCAAAGCGATTCAGTTTAAGCCTGACCTTATATTACTCGACGTGATCATGCCTGGCATGAATGGCTTTGAGGTCATCAGGCAATTAAAAGGCAACACCATGACCAGCGCCATTCCGGTTATTTTTGTGACTGCCGAAATGGATGTGATCAAAGAAGAAAGAGGATTAAAACTCGGTGCTTGTGATTACATTCAAAAACCTTTTCATGTTGCGATATTAAAATGCCGGGTCAGATTTCACCTGCAACTGGTCAGACAGCAAAAAATCCTCGAACAAATGGTCAACATCGATCCGCTCACTTCCATTGCCAACCGCCGTCGTTATGACGAAGTGCTTAACATTGAATGGGCCGCTGCGGTACGTAAAAAGTCCCAGTTATCACTGGTTATGGTCGATATTGACAATTTTAAACGTTATAACGATCACTATGGCCACGCTGTTGGTGATCGGGCACTAGAGCGGGTCGCTCATACCTTATCACTTAATTTACGTCGCCCCAGAGATTTTGTGGCCCGTTATGGTGGTGAAGAGTTTGTCATGGTATTACCAGAGACCAGCAAAGAGGGTGCGATTGAAACCGCACAAGCGTGTCGCGAAGCCATCGAAGCTTTACAGATCCCCCAGTGTGATACCGCAGGCTATCCATGGTTAACCATCAGTGTCGGTGGCATCAGCTTCTCACCCGATACCAACTCATCAAAGAGCGCTTTTTTCAAAATCGCTGATGATATGTTGTACCAGGCTAAACAACAGGGCAGAAATTGTGTGGTGTGGCATGAAACCAGTGAATTGGAGGTAGAGTAGATGCCATCTGCCCGAACCCCTGCCCGCCCATTAGTACTACTGGTTGACGATGAAAAAACCAATTTAAAAATCCTCAGTGACCTACTCAAAGACGACGTTGATATTGCATTGGCCAAAAATGGTCGTCAAGCCGTCGACAAAGCCTTTCAAATCAAACCCGATCTCATACTGCTTGATGTGATCATGCCAGACATGGATGGCTTTGAAGTGCTAAGTCACTTAAAATCCGACCAACAAACCGAGTCTATTCCAGTGATTTTTATTACTGGCCTCAACTCTGCGGGTGAAGAAGAGCATGGTTTGACTTTAGGTGCGCAAGATTATATCCGCAAACCGTTTTCGCCAAAAGTCGTCAAAGCTCGGGTGGCAACACAACTGAAAATCATCGGTCAAACCCGACAATTACAACATTTATCGGATGAATTGGCACAAGCCAGTGAGGCCAAAAGCCGTTTTTTAGCCAACATGAGTCACGAAATTCGCACCCCTTTAACCGCAATCATCGGTTATGCTGAAAGCATGATCCAAGGCGACTTTAAAGCCGATTTTCAAAGCAAAGCGATCAATATCATTGCCCAGAATGGCTCCCATTTACTCAATGTGGTGAATGGTATTCTTGATTTATCCAAAATAGAAGCCAACAAGCTTGAAATTGAATTGCTTGAAATGGACCTGTTTGAGATGCTCAGTAGCATTGAATCACTGGTCAAGCAACAAGCACAGGCCAAAGGGTTAGTATTCACTATCGACTACAAATTCCCCTTACCAAGACACATTATTTGTGATCCCACCCGGTTAAAACAAATTTTGCTCAATTTGGTCAACAATGCCATCAAATTCACCGATAGCGGCAGTGTCGTCATTGCCGTTGTCACCCGCAACAATCAATTAGTTTTTGAGGTTAAAGATACTGGCATTGGTTTGACGCCAATGCAAATCAGTAAATTGTTTACTGACTTTACCCAAGTTGATTACTCTATTACGCGGAAATACGGTGGTACCGGACTCGGATTAAGTATTGCTAAGTCTTTGGCACTAAAACTTAATGGCAATATTTCCATTCAAAGCACACCGAATGAAGGTAGTGAGTTTACCGTATTTATCCAACTCACCACCCCGGCATCGGGCGATTGGTGTAATGATGCCGCAGCTGCCGGCTACAAGCCGAGCAACATAACTGTCAGCGATTCGATGCCTACCCTATCGGGCCATATTCTATTGGCTGAAGATCATCATGACAACCGAGCTTTATTCAGCCAATTGCTCAAACGCATGGGATTGCAGGTTACCGCCGTCGAAAATGGCGAGTTGGCGGTACAACAATCTATCACCGAAGATTTCGACCTGATTTTAATGGACATTCAAATGCCGGTCATGGATGGCATCAGCGCAATGAATCTATTAAAAACCACCGCCATGGACGTACCTATCGTGGCACTCACCGCCAATGCGATGAAAACCGACATTGACAGTTATCTGGCACAAGGGTTTGACAGTCACATTGCCAAACCGATTAACCGGCAAGCTTTTATCAGCATTGTTGGTAGTTACTTTGATGGTCAGCAGCCCCCTCAGGCCGCTGATATTGACTTGGATGAAGAAGTACTTAACCAGCTTAAAAGCCAGTTTGTCGCTGGGCTAAAAGAGCGCCTAGTGGATTTGTCAGCCCTAGCTTATGACAACGACTGGCCAGGCTTAGGTAAACAAGCCCACGCCATCAGAGGTTCAGCGCCAATGTATGGCTTTGACGAATTGGGTTTGCTGGCCACTCAACTAGAAACGGCGGTCAAAAGCGACAGCAGTGAATCCATCAGTCAATTAGCTCATCAACTGATATCTCAGGTTGATGATATTGTTTCCTGCCCTTGAGTTGTTACCTTTGGATAGGCTAATTCAGCAGCTGATAACGGCTGGTTAAGTTGGCTGAACGTATCAAAGAAACCTTGTGAGATATCCCCTTTGCCCGCTAAGAACTGATTGTAACCAGCTGGTAAATTATACCAAGGAATATTCGGATAACGATGATGCAGATAATGATAACCATTGTTATGGCTGAGCCAATTAAACAATGGGCTGAGGTTACTACGAGTCCCGGTACGAGTATTGATATGATCTTCTATTTCAGACCAATAAAGAAAGCTATTTGATGCCCAAACAAACGGAATAACCCAATACATCAGCAATACCATCAAGGCATCATAAGCATAAAAAACCCCAGTGATAACCAACCAAAACAACACAATTTTGCGCCCTTCCTGCCACGGCTTCAACGTCATTGTTGACAGATAATACAGCCCGACGATCCCCAGCAGCGGCTTAAAAAACCACAACCACATCATATTGGCACCAGGCTTAAAGATCCCCAGCTCAGTGCATTCTTCAACCAAGTGATCTTCGTGGCTGCCTAACCGGGTATGGTGCAACATATGTTCAGCCTGAAACTGTTTCACCGTCTGGCCAAAAGGCAAACCATAAAACAATTCGCCAAAATAATTAAGCCTTTGAGTCTTAAACAAATTGTGATGGGACGCTTCATGTAACATCGCCTCACCCAGCGCAAACTGGAATACCCCAATCACCCAGACTGCCAGCAGATAAACCAACCAATGATCCAATACAATACTCAACGCCGCCACAGCGATAATAATGGACCAGTCCCGCACCACAGCCAGCACAGAGCGCCAAGCATTGGGATACGTCAGTTGTTTAATAGAAGTTACTGTTTGTTTCACTTATTGTTTCCTTATGACCGCTGCGTTCATTACACAGTTAAATAGGTATAGCCATCAAGGCACGAGCGATAAAAATCATTCAACTTATCGCCTTCCTGCTCATCAAGGTTGCCATCACTCACCTGATTATCAACCACCTGTTTAACCATTTTTGCCATGGTTTCTGAGGTATATTGCATTGTCGACAACACCGACTCTCTAGCAGAGCCCCTAACGACCTGATGAATATGAAAACGCTCTGCTACCGTTTCGTCACAAGAAACATGGACTTCATTCAAACGACCAAACAAATTATGCATATCTCCCATCACATCCTGATAGGCACCGGTCAAAAACAAACCGATATAATAATCCTCATCCGCTTTGAGCTGATGCAAGGGCAAATGTTTGACAATCGCTTCATCACCAATAAACTGATCAATTTTGCCATCACTGTCACAGGTAATATCAACCAGTGAACAACGCTTTTGTGGTGCTTCATTTAATCTGGATAATGGCATGATCGGCAGAATTTGACTAATAGCCCAAGAGTCAATGATCGATTGAAACACCGAAAAATTAGCCAAATACAAAGACGACAAGGATTCTGGAATATGTTGTAACTCTTCGGGGACAATGGCCTCACCTTGCAACCGGATCGCAATAGCATTGAGAATTCGCCAATACAAAGTATCAATCTTAGCCATATCTTCAAGGGATAAAATACCCAGTTTAAAAGCGGCAACCGTTTGCTCTTTCAATTGTACAATGTCATTAAATACTTCTTGGGTATTCCCACCTGCTTGCAGGTCTTGTTCATACTCACGCATATTACTGACCAAAATATGCTCATCAGCGGCTTGTTGACAATCAAAAGTTGTACCTGAGGGGTTAATCTCACCAATTATTTGCGTCACCACACAAGAATGATGAGCGGTGATCGCCCGACCGCTTTCACTCACCAGATTGGGGTGTGCCACCCCCGCCAAATCACAAGACTGCTTAAAACCATAAACAATATCAGCCACATACTCATCAAGACTATAGTTACGCGACGAATCACCAGTCGATTGACTGCCATCATAATCAATCGCTAACCCGCCCCCCACATCAACATAGTCAATAGGCATACCCATTTGAACTAATTTACAATACATCAAAGAAGCTTCCTGCACTGCTTCTTTAATCACCTTAATATCGGTGATCTGACTACCAATATGAAAATGGAGCAATTGAACACAATGGCTGAGGTGGTGTTGTTTAATCAGCGCGACTGCATTGAGAATTTCAGCAACATTCAGACCGAATTTGGAACGTTCACCGCTGGAGCTTTTCCATTTCCCCCGGCTTTGCACCATCATCTTCACCCTCAAACCAATCATCGGCTCGACCTGCATCTCCCGGGACAATGCCAGCAAACTTTCCAACTCACTATATTTGTCAATCACCACCACCACTCGGCGACCCATTTTTTTGCCAGCTAAAGCCAATTGCAAGTATTCTCGGTCTTTATATCCATTGAGGATTGTCAACGCATTGGGGTTGTTATTGTACGCCAGCACCGCCAACAACTCTGACTTTGACCCAGCTTCAAGGCCATAATCAAATCGGCTGCCTGCTTTGACAATTTTTTCGACCACTTCACGGGTTTGATTGACCTTAATTGGATAAACACCGGTATAACGCCCCTGATAGCCAGCCTCGGCAATGCAATCAGCAAACGACGTATTAAGAATATCAACTTGCGAATGCAAGATATCAAGAAAGCGGATCACCACCGGAAACTCAGTGCCTTGCGCTTTGAGCTGCTCGATCACCTGCTGTAAATCAATTTTCAGGGTCGGATCATCATGTTTAGGCATCACTTCAAGATGCCCCCGTTGGTTAACATCGAAATAACCATTACACCAACGCTGGATGTGATAAATCTTTTTCGCGTCTTCTATGGTCCAGTTTTTACTTTTCAAATTACGGTGTCCCTTTATTACTTGAAGTGACAGGTGATAATAAATGCCAATTATGCGTAAAACATCAATAAAGTATAGTTTTTTTTAGTCACTTTAGCTTATTATGAAACCCCTGATAAAGCTCCTTATAAAGCTCTTTATAAAGCACTTAAAAAAAGAGGTATGGTCGTTGTTTTTCGAAGGTTCAGAGAAAAAAGCAGAAATCATCATAGACCCGGTACAACTTTCTTTGCTCAATGATTTTTCAGATGACTTTTGGGCAACTTTGGTCAACCATTGCGACGCCCAAATAATCTCTAAAATTGATAATAGTAGCTGTAAAGCGTTTTTATTATCAGAATCAAGTTTATTCGTCTGGTCTGATCGACTGTTAATCTTAACCTGTGGCACCACCCGATTGGTCCATGCAGTGGAATATTTTCTCGGTCAGGTCAATCATCAAGCCATTTTACAGTTAATTTACCAACGCAAAAATGAGTACTTTTCCCAAGCTCAACCCAGCAATTTTATCGACGACATCAAGCGACTGAATAGTCAAATCAACGGGGTCGCCTATCGTTTTGGTCAGTTGTACGGCCATCATAATTATCTATATCACTTGGATAATTATTATCAAGCTGATCGAGCCGACAAAACCTATGAATTGTTAGCCTATCAGATTAGTCAGGCCGCTTCTGACCAACTCACCAACACCGGACTGTCCATCACTGAAATTCGCCAATTTCTGCGATTGTCTGAGTTACTGCCGGGTTTCAGTATTGATGATCACCAATTCAAACCTTTTGGTTATTCGCTCAACGCGATTAAACAAGATAAATACGTCACCATACACGTTACACCGCAGGCCACCAGTAGTTATGTCAGCTTCGAATCCAATCTCGACTTGTTTGAAAAAACTGCCGCTCATTTTGGCGATATTATCACCTGCGTCATTTGATTTGGTCAGCTTTAATGAAGCCGCTTTTGACGCCAAAACAAAACAGTTTATTCCGCCAGATTATATTAGCAGCAGCCTGGTCCATAAACCGTTAAGCAATGGTTTTGACGTCCATTTTGCCCATTACATTCGGCCACAAACCGACTTTACCTCCCCTACTCTGTTAGATTTAACCGGAGCGCACCATGCATTCTGATTTATGGATTGAAGAGAAATTTAAAGACTTTTTAGGCTTGCGATTTAAAGTCGAAGCAGTTTTATTCTCAGGAAAAAGCCCTTACCAAACCGTGGACATCGTACAAACCAAAGGCCACGGTAAAATGTTGCTCAATGACGGTTTGATCATGGTTACAGAACGGGATGAATTTGCTTACCACGACATGATCAGCCATGTACCACTGTTCATTCATCCTAATCCAGTCAACGTATTAATCATCGGCGGCGGTGATGGCGGCACAGCCCGAGAGGTATTACGTCACCAGGGCGTAAAACACTGCACTATGGTCGAAATTGACGGCATGGTAGTTGATGCTTGCAAAAAACATATCCCACAAACAGCTAAAAGCCTGACAGACTCAAGACTCAACTTAATCATTGGTGATGGTGTCGAATTTGTGCAGCAAGCCGCCAAACAAAACAACAGCAACAGTAACAGTAACAGTAACAAAGAAAAGTTTGATGTGGTGATCATCGACTCCACCGATCCAATAGGTCCTGCTCAGCCATTATTTGGCGAAGCTTTCTATCAGGATGTATTTAACGTCCTCAGCGACGACGGTATAGTCGTCTCTCAGGGCGAGTCGTCCTGGTATGCCATGGATATCCAACAATCACTGTTAAAAGCCCTTAACAACGTTTTCCCGGCCTGTTATCTGTATAATTTCAGTAACCTGAGTTATCCCGGTGGATTATGGAGCTTTACCTTTGCCAGTAAACGTTATCATCCGATCAATGATTTTGACGCAAAACGGGTTGATGCTAGTCCATTGTCTTTTGATTATTACAATGCTCAGTTGCATTGTGCGGCGTTTGCTTTGCCTAGTTTTGTCAAGAAGGGGTTGGTGGGATTAATTAATAATTAACGGAGAAACATGAAACGAGAAGGTTTGAGGTCAAAATCAATTGACCTCAAATAAACCATTTAGCGCCTAACTCGTTTCCTCGCTATTGGCTTCTTTGCTCGCTGCTTTAGTGGTTTTCTTAGCGGCGGTTTTTTTCTTCGCTACCGCCTTTTTAGGCGCTGCTTTCTTCTTCGCTTCTTCTATCCACTTTCCGCTAGCATATTTTGCCGTCCAGCCTGACGCTTTACCGTCAACTTCTGTCATCACATACTGCTCTTTGGATTTACGCGAATAACGCACAATAGCCAGATTGCCATCCGGGTCTTGCTGTGGTGCATCGGCCAAATAATAGAACTTCGGAGAAATTCGCTCTCTAAAACGATGCAACTCAGCCACCTTTGGTGCTCTGGTTTCACGAGATTTCGGAAAGGTTTTAGCGGCTAAAAATATCCCAGCAGCACCATCACGTAAGACAAAATAAGTCTCTGATTTTTCACACTCAAGCTCAGGCAACATCACCGGATCTTCTTTTGGTGGCGCGGCTTCACCGCTACGCAGTAATTTACGGGTATTTTTACATTCCCCATTAGTACAACCAAAATACTTACCAAATCGGCCAGATTTTAGTTCCATGTCATTACTACATTTATCACACTCTATAACTGGTCCATCATAACCCTTGATTTTAAACTGCCCGGTTTCAACCTCAAAACCATCACAGCTGGGGTTATTACCACAAACATGCAGTTTGCGTTGTTCGTCGATTAAATAGCTGTCCATTGCAGTACTACAGATTTGACAACGTTTTTTCGAGCGTAATGCTTCGGTTTCGACGTCTTCAACATCTTCGGCGCTAACCGCTTCTTCACCATTAACCAAATTCATGGTATTGGTACAGCGCTCTTTTGGTGGTAAAGCATAGCCTGAACAGCCAAGGAATACCCCAGTAGTACCCGTTCTAATGCCCATTTTTCTGCCACACGTGGCACAATCAACATCAGTCAATACCACTTGATTCGGTCGCATACCACCGTCATCAGGCTCTGCATCAGCGGCTTCAAGCTGATTGGTGAACTCGTCATAAAACTCATCTAATACGGTTAACCAACGTTGCTCGTTATCGGCAATTTTATCCAGCTTTTGTTCCATGTTGGCGGTAAAGTCATAACTGAGCAGTTCAGAAAAATTCTCAACCAAACGCTCATTAACAATTTCACCCATCTTCTCAGCATAAAAACGTTTGCTTTCGAGTCTGACATAACCGCGATCTTGAATGGTCGAAATAATCGCCGCATAAGTGGATGGTCGTCCAATGCCTTTTTTCTCTAGTTCTTTCACCAAAGACGCTTCATTAAATCGAGCAGGCGGTTTAGTAAAATGCTGCTTCGGATCCAATTGCAGCAACGACAATGATTCGCCCACTTTAATATCCGGCAAGCTGTTATCTTCTTCGCCTTTTTTCTTCACCGACGGTTGTGCGCGGGTCCAACCATCAAAGCGTAATACCCGACCTTTGGCTTTTAATTCGAATTCACCCGAAGTGACAGTCAATGTCGTAGCATCATATTTTGCCGCAACCATCTGACAGGCAACGAACTGACGCCAAATAAGCTCATAAAGCTTTTTGCCGTCGGCATCTATCCCGTCTAAATGACCAGAGAGAATTAGCACGTCAGAAGGTCGTATAGCCTCATGCGCCTCTTGAGCATTACCTTTGCTGCCATAAACCATCGGGGTTTCGGGCAAATACTGCGAACCATATTCTTTTTCAACATATTCACGGCAGCCATTAATGGCATCAGCACTCAGATTAGTCGAATCGGTTCTCATATAAGTAATATGACCGGCTTCGTACAATCGCTGCGCCACCATCATGGTTTTCTTCACGCCATAGCCCAATCGAGTACTCGCCGATTGTTGCAAAGTTGAAGTAATGAAGGGCGCTCCGGGACGACTAGAAGTTGCTCTATCTTCCCGATTTGAAACTTTGTAGTCTGAGGCTTCCAGTGCGGCAACCGCAGCAAATGTCTGATCTTTATTGACCGGCTTAAACGCCTTGCCTGCTTGCCTAGCCACTTGCATCCGAATATCAATGGCACTGTCACTTTGCAAGTCAGCGTGTAAATCCCAGAATTCTTCAGGCACAAACGCCTTAATCTCTTTTTCTTTCTCAGCCACCAGCCTCACAGCAACTGACTGAACTCGTCCGGCCGACAAGCCCCGGGCGACTTTTTTCCATAACAACGGAGATACCATGAAACCGACAATGCGGTCGAGAAAACGGCGAGTTTGTTGCGCATTCACTCGGGCAATATTGACTTCGCCCGGCTCAGCAAAAGCCGCTTGAATGGCGGTTTTGGTGATTTCATTAAACACCACCCGTTTAAATTTTTCTGGCTCACCACCAATAATTTCTTGGAGATGCCAAGCAATTGCCTCTCCCTCTCTATCCAAATCCGATGCCAGATAGATAGTGTCGGCTTTTTCTGCCAGTTTTTGTAATTCAGCGACCACTTTCTCTTTGCCAGGCAAAATATCGTAATACGCGTGCCAGTCATTTTCCGGATCAATCCCCATACGGGCAATTAACGCGGCATAATCTCTTTTCTTTTTATATGCCGCCTTTACTTCAGGCGACATTTTTCTGACTTCGGCAGGGGTTTTGCTGGCCACTGGTTTATTTTTACTAGAAGTTGGTAAGTCCCGAACATGACCGACACTGGATTTGACAATAAAGTCATTACCCAGATATTTATTAATTGTTTTGGCCTTTGCCGGAGACTCCACTATAACGAGTGACTTGCCCATAAATTTCTATAAATCCTTAACCTATAATATTAAAAACGCTGCATCGAACTCTTAAGGTATATCCACAATAAGTCGAACCCACAAGTTTTTATTTTAATTATTTTTCGTCTGTCAAATTTGGCGTCATGATATGAAGAAATCAACCATAAGAAAAGCGTAAAACCAATAAAAGTCAGATAAGCGCTGCGAAAACATTGATTAAACAATTGCCAAACCATCAGTAATTCCAACAATAATAGTTTAAAATCAATGAGTTACACTCATCCCATCAAGGGATACCAATAAATAATTTTTTATTGTTATTGTTTATTGCATTACGCAAGAAACAGCCGTTTTTCTGCATAATTATCGACAACAGCCAGAATAAGAGATCAAAAAAAAAGGCGCGAATACATTCGCGCCTTTAGTAGAATTGCTTTTTTTAGTGTTCGTTAAACCATCAAAATGACGGTCCAGCGAAATGTCGACCCATCTAAGCGTCCGACCCACCAAAGTGCCCGACCCACAAAAGTGTCATTATGACTCTTCTGTGGCCTCACCAGCATCATCAGCGGTCGTAGCTTCGGCTTTTTGCAACAACAGGTCGCGCAATTTGCCTTCAATCTCAGCTGACATTTCAGGATGTTCTTTAATAAAGTTAGCGCTGTTGGTTTTACCCTGACCAATTTTATCGCCATTGTAGCTATACCAAGCACCGGCTTTGTCAATCAACTTGTGTTTAACACCCAAGTCCAATAACTCACCCTCTTTAGAGATACCACGGCCATAAAGGATTTGAAATTCGGCTTGTTTAAACGGAGGTGCGATTTTGTTTTTAACCACCTTAACCCGAGTTTCATTACCAACGATTTCATCACCATCTTTAATCGCACCGGTACGACGAATATCCAAACGCACCGAGGCATAAAATTTAAGGGCATTACCACCAGTGGTGGTTTCTGGGTTACCAAACATCACACCGATTTTCATCCGAATTTGGTTGATAAAAATCAACATGGTATTGGATTGTTTCAGATTACCCGTCATTTTACGCATCGCCTGACTCATCATTCTAGCGGCCAGACCCATATGTGAATCACCAATCTCACCTTCGATCTCAGCTTTAGGCGTTAATGCCGCCACCGAGTCAACAACAATCACGTCAACCGCACCTGAGCGGGTCAACATGTCACAAATTTCTAACGCCTGCTCACCCGTATCTGGCTGAGAAACCAACAGGCTATCAATGTTAACCCCCAATTTTTGCGCATAAATCGGATCCAGGGCGTGCTCAGCATCAACAAAGGCACAAGTTTTGCCATTTTTTTGCGCTTCGGCAATGACTTGCAACGTCAAGGTGGTTTTACCTGAGCTCTCAGGGCCATATATTTCAACGATTCGCCCCATCGGCAAACCACCAGCACCCAGCGCAATATCTAAGCTTAACGAGCCGGTAGAGATAGTCTCAATATCCATTGATTTATTGTCACCCAAACGCATAATTGAACCTTTACCAAACTGGCGTTCAATCTGTGACAAGGCGGCATCGAGGGCTTTCTGTTTGTTGTTGTCCATAAGGTTCTCCAAAATTCTATTTTACGCATTCGCCGGGCTGTTTATTGACGCCAGACAGCTGTATATTGAAACAGTATTAACTGAGTGATGTTGCAAAGTATACTGTATAGTCGTCCAGTATCAAGTTTTATTTTGTCATTATTAATCAAAAATTGGCTAAATCGAGCTAACTGATTGATCTGCTTCTAAATAAAAATGACGACCAATTTACACTATTGGGCAACTACTCATTAGCCAGCCAACACCAGTCAGTGAACTGGCAGGCATTAGACCCGAAGCAAGCAAAATGATCAATCAAATATCCGTTAAGATCAGACAATAAAAGCCAGCCGATCATTTTTTCAACCCAACACTAAACACAAATAACAGAGAAACAAGCCAAATAATCTGTCTGTCCCGACAGAGTTTCCCCATTTGATAGTGGTGTTCATGACTGATTTAGCTGATAATGCGGCCCCTGTTTATCTTGTTATCACGGCTGGGTTAACCGCCCGTTTGAACTTTATTATATGACTCTATCTGCCAAAGCTAAATCGCAACATACGCCAATGATGCAACAATATTTCAGGCTCAAAGCCGAACAACCAGATATCTTGTTGTTTTATCGCATGGGGGATTTTTACGAATTATTTTTTGACGATGCCAAAAAAGCCTCTGATTTAATGGGCATTTCGCTAACCAAGCGTGGTCACACCGCTGGTGAGCCCATCCCAATGGCAGGCATCCCCTACCATGCGGTCGAAAATTATCTGGTCAAACTGGTACGACTCGGTGAGTCAGTGGCTATTTGCGAGCAAGTCGGCGATCCCGCCGCCAGCAAAGGCCCGGTCGAACGAAAAATAGTGCGCATTGTCACCCCCGGCACCGTCAGCGATGAAGCCTTGCTCGAAGACAAGCAAGACAATTTGCTAGCCGCTATCTATAGTCGCAATGGCCATTTCGGTTATGCTTATCTAGACATAAATTCAGGCCGATTTTTAGTCATTGAACTGGCCTCAGAAGATGACGTTTTAGCCATTTTGCAAAAAACCAACCCCGTTGAGCTGTTATATCCTGACAACTTCAAAGCCATGCACCTAATTGAAAACCGCAGCGGCCTGAGACGCAGACCAGAATGGGAATTCGAGCAAGAAACCGCCGAACGGTTATTGCTCCAGCAATTTCAAACCAAAGATTTAATCGGTTTTGGCGTCAGCAAAGCCGTATTGGCAATCGTTGCAGCTGGTTGTATCATGCAATACGTCAAAGACACCCAGCGGACCGCACTACCCCATATTCGTTCGATTTTGCTGGAGCATAACAACCAATCGATTATTATGGATGCGGCCACTCGCAAAAACCTTGAACTGACACAAAATTTATCTGGCGGCACCAACAATACCCTCGCTGGCGTACTCGACAAAACAGCAACCGCTATGGGCAGTCGCCTATTAAAGCGTTGGATCCATAACCCTTTACGCGACAAAGTGGCGTTACAAAGTCGGTTTGATGCTCAAGAAGCCATCAACAACGAACAATTTTACCCTGAGTTGGTTGATATTTTAAAACCTATCGGTGACCTAGAACGGGTCATGGCAAGAGTGGCTTTAAAATCAGCTCGGCCTCGCGATTTAACCCGGCTACGAACCGCCCTGCAACAACTGCCCCGCTTACATAGCCTAATGCAATCGAGCGAGAGTGAAAAATTACAACATATCTTGGCTTATTGCCCAGAATTTCCTGAGCTGGTTGAGTTGCTCGAAAAAGCCATCGTTGAGTCACCACCAGTACTTATCAGAGATGGCGGTGTTATTGCCGAAGGTTACCATCAGGAGCTTGACGAGTGGCGTGATTTACACCAAGGTGCCACCGATTTTCTTGACAGACTCGAAGCCCGTGAAAAAGAACGCACCGGGATCGCCACACTAAAAATCAGCTATAACAAAGTGCATGGGTTTTACATTGAAGTGAGTAAATCCTACGCCAGTCAGGTGCCAATTGAATATGTCCGCCGTCAAACCTTAAAAAACAACGAACGCTATATCATTCCTGAATTAAAAGAGCACGAAGATAAAGTCCTTAACAGCCAAAGCAAGGCGTTAGCACTAGAAAAACAGCTTTACGAACAATTGTTTGAGCTGATCTTACCCCAACTCGCCCGACTACAAGAAGCCTCGGCATCGCTGGCTGAACTAGACGTATTAAACTGTTTCGCCGAACGGGCACAGACCCTCAATTACTGTAAACCGCAACTAAGTGATAACATTGAAATCACCATTGAGGATGCCCGTCACCCAGTGGTTGAACAAGTTATGGATGACCCGTTTATTGCCAACCCAGTATCCTTGTCACAACAACGTCAGATGTTGATCGTGACAGGTCCGAATATGGGCGGAAAATCCACTTATATGCGCCAAACCGCATTAATTACCCTGATGGCACATTTCGGCTGTTACGTACCTGCAACCAGCGCTCGCATTGGCACCATTGACCGGATCTTCACCCGGATTGGCGCATCAGATGATTTAGCATCCGGTCGTTCAACGTTTATGGTTGAAATGACAGAAACCGCCAATATACTAAACAACGCCACAGATAAGAGTCTGGTATTAATGGATGAAATCGGCCGGGGAACCAGTACTTATGACGGTTTATCCTTAGCTTGGGCATGTGCAGAAAACCTAGCAAACAACATTAAATCACTGACCCTGTTTGCCACCCATTATTTTGAACTGACCCAGCTGGCAGAGCAATTACCGACCCTCGTTAACGTTCATCTTGATGCTGTGGAGCACGGTGATACAATAGCGTTTATGCATAAAGTGCATGAAGGGGCCGCGAGTAAGAGTTTCGGCTTACAGGTCGCATTATTAGCCGGGGTGCCAAAAGCCGTGGTAGCTAATGCGAGACAACGACTTAATCTGCTAGAAAACCTGGCGCAAACTGACCATCCAATCAGTATTGAAGCTGCGCAATTATCGTTAGAATACAACGAAGCACCACACCCGGTGATAGCACAATTGCAAGCGATTTCGCCAGATGAGTTATCAGCCAGAGAAGCGCTGGATTTAATTTACCAGCTGGTCGAAACGGCCAGACAATAGCAGTACAGAAATATCAAATTGATAGGAGTTTTACCGATGTTAACAAGGGTTTTATTACCATCATTATTATTGTTCAGTAGTTTATCAATGGCAGTGGACCTATTGCCGACTTTCAATGATGCCTACTATAAAGATGGCAAATTGGTTGAGAAACACATCGGCAAATTAATTGCCATTGATGCTATCGTCAAAAGGATCGAACCAGGCCCTGAGAAAAAACCGATTTTACAAGTGAAGCTCAAAGGCGGCGATAGCGAGAAGCAACTGTGGGTAGCCAGTTTGGCTAATATCACGACAAAAATGGTACCACTGGGCAGTAATATCCGAATTTTGGGCTACCTTGACGAAACCAAAAATGAAACACAATTCATCCAAAAACTCACTGATGACAAAGCTTATTTATTAGGTTTTTGTTTTCACGATATGAAAACTAACCTACCGAGTTATTTGACCCGCTGGTTAAAACAGTGTCTAGCTTGGGAAACTGGCGAAAATACTAAAGATATCAGCCACTAACCACTGATTGACAGCTACCGTTGAAGCAATATAAAAAACCGCCACTCAGGCGGTTTTTTATTGTCCGATTTACAGAAAAGCAATCGACAAAAAAAGCAATTTTTTACACTTAAGTCACTAAACGCCATTGCGAATCATTATCATTTAGATTAGTATTAAATCAACACGTTAAAAGGCAAAAGGACCTTATTTATGTTTATTTGTATCTGTCAAAACATCACTGATAAAACGATTAAGCACTCTATTGACGAAGGCTCAACCACCCTGCGCAGTTTATGCCGTTGCCTCAATGTTGGTTCAGGCTGTGGTCAATGTATGAAGAATACAAAAAAGTTGCTTGATAGCCAGCTAATCGCGATAAATAACGTAGCAACATCAAAGTAAGACGATAGATAGATTAAAGGTGTATAACGGCGGGAGGGTGCACTAGCGCTTGACGAGGCTTAACGGGTAAGAACAACCAACGTTGAACCACGGGCATTCAACGTTGGATTAACAGAACTTAAATTCCAGCTTAAATTCGAACTTAAATTCGAACTTAGATGTAAGTTTAGATTTGAGCCTGCATGTAGTTTTCAGCACCTGCATTATCAAAGATAAACATTTGGCTTTCTAACCAATCAATTTGCTCTTCTTCGTTGGTTTGAATTTTTTCCAACAACTCACGGCTAACATAATCACCAGCATCTTCACAAATCTTGATGGTTTTTTTGATTAACGCCACCGATTCCAGTTCAAAATCCATATCAGCTTGTAGTCGTTCCCGACAAGTTTCGCCAATTCGCAACGTGCCTAATTTTTGCAAATTTGGTAAACCTTCAAGCAACAAGATACGTTCAATCAACCAATCTGCCTGCTTCATTTTCAAAATAGATTGCTTGTACTCTTTTTTATCAAGTACATCCAAACCTTCATTTCTGAACATTCTGGCATGCAAAAAATACTGATTGATGGCAATCAATTGATCAGCCAGCACCTTGTTTAAATTTAAATTAATGCCCTTTTCAGCTTTCATCATCTACCCTTTTTATCGTTAGCCCATTTGCGACTGAATGTAATTGCCCAAACCAATTTTATCAATCAGTCCAATTTGCTTTTCTAACCAGAAAACATGATCTGATTCGGTATCAGATAGCAGCAACTCCAGCATATCACGGGAAACAAAATCTCCCTCTTCTTCACATAATTTGATTGCCGCTCGCAAGTCATACACAACTTTCATTTCAAGGGCCAGATCGTTCGCCATCATAGTGGAGATATCTGAACCAATATTGGTGCTTGCGCGAGAAGTTAAATCAGGTGTTCCTTCAAGAAAAAGGATCCGCTTAATAAGCAGATCGGCATGACCAGTTTCTTCGGTCAACTCATGATCCAGCTGAGCATATAATTTATTTAAACCCCAGTCCTCATACATACGAGAGTGTGTAAAATACTGGTCCATCGAACCCAACTCATTATCGAGCAGGCTATTCAAACAATCTACAACCTTTTGATTACCTTTCATTCTTCAACATACCTTAGTAGTCTAATTGACCCATAAAGAATAGATAAAAAAGCATCGCTACGCAATCAAAAATTAGTAAGAGTTTACAGAGATAAAAACCCCGGCAAAACCAGTGCTGACGCAGGCTGTCATATTACGAACAGCAAAAAACAGCGCGATCGCAAAATGGCGCTGTTTAACAAAAGTATTTTAAAAAAGGTAGGGAAAGAGTCAGTTAATACCGTGCTCTTTCAGGTAATTTTGCACCGCAATCATCGAACCAAATGCCGCAATCAGTTTCTCCTGACCACTGGCTTTAACCTCATCATCATCAGATGAGGTCATCATCCAGATCCAAGTCTGAACTAAGTGAATAGGTGGTTTTTTATTTTCGCTCATGGCTATCTCTAACTCTTGCACAATTGATGGTTCACGCCTATATGATACAAAAATTTTATTCACGGGACTAAGGGTTTTTCCAATCAGGCCACACTTTTTTAATAAACCATCAAAAGCACCGACTAATGGTTAAATATCAGACAAAAAACCGTAAAAAATAATAGCTATTAGGTAACCTTGCTAAGATTCACTGTCCTCAACCTGAGTGATCACTTTTTGTGTCAACTTAACTCGGCCACTTTTGACCAATGCATCCCGCAAAACGTACTCAATTTGGGCATTTAAGCTGCGCAATTCATCATCAGACCAGCGCTGCATTGCTGCTAACACGTCTGAGTTAATTCTCAGCGGATAAGCTTTTTTGGCCGCCATTTTAATAAATACTGCCAGTATTTATCACCGGTTGGGTATTTTTATCACCACACAATACTACCAGCAAATTACTCACCATGGTCGCTTTACGCTCCTCGTCCAATTCAACCACCCCATTCTCTGTCAATTTAGCCAACGCCATTTCAACCATCCCCACTGCACCATCAACAATTTGCGCTCTAGCGGCGATAATGGCACCCGCTTGTTGACGCTGCAACATCGCATTGGCAATTTCAGGTGCATAAGCCAGATGACTGATCCGAGCTTCTTGTACTTTAACCCCAGCCTGTCCCAAACGACTTTGGATCTCCTCTTGTAACTTTTCGGCAATTTGTGCCGGATGACTGCGTAAAGCAACAATCTCGCTATCATTCTGGTCATAAGGATAACCCGTTGCCATATTACGTAAAGCCGCTTCACTTTGAATGATCACAAAACTTTCATAATCATCCACTTCAAACAAAGCCTCAGCTGAATCAGACACCGACCAAACCACCACAGTCGCAATTTCAATCGGACTGCCGGACTGATCATTAACCTTTAAACGACCACTTTCAAAATTTCTTACCCGTAACGAAACAGTACGGCGAATAAAAAAAGGAATAGTCCAGCGTAAACCTGGTATTTTATCAGACCCAGCGTAAGCACCAAACAGAGTCATCACCTTAGCTTGATTAGGCTGCACCATATAAAAACCCACCAAACAAAAAGCCAGAACAATCAAAATAACCGCGCTACTGACAGTCATCACCGCCCCGGAGCCTGCCAAAAAAGCAACATCTGCCACCGCTCCAACAATAATAACCAGCAACACCATATAACCATTAAACGATAAACTGTTTTTCTCTTTCATTGTGACTTTCCTTTTATATTACATTTATTTTGACTTAAAGTGATATCACTTTGATATCACTATAGCGTCATAATAAAATAAGATCAAGGGAGCGCACAACAAGTGACACTCGGTTAAAAAATACGCATCAATTCAGTTCTTCACCATCTGGCTCCTCACAATCTGGCAAATAACTTGACGAATAAGCTTGAGCATAACCAGCCTCCCCCGCCTCTTTAACCGCACAAAGCACATTGCAGACACCCGCAAGCTGTGTCGCAGTATAGGTTTCTTCACACGGTCCATTGCCTGCACCGCCTTCATTGCGCACTTGCGCCAACGTCGGCGATAGCGCGACGACCAGAAAATCCAAAGTCTCGATCATACTGCTTAACGTTGCTTGGACGGTGTTTTTAATCATCGGGTTTTCTTCTCTCATGGTTGGAGCCCTCAATATTTACCATTTAACCATATCGTTACAATCAAAAACAAAACATAATAAGCTATTATGCTTTATTTTCTTTTAACACTAGTTGATATTTAACCAGTAGTCAAGTATTATTTGCGTAATAACTTTTTATGTGATCAGTTTATGAAACTAAAGCAAATTGTTAATATTCAGGCGGGTTACCCTTTTCGCGGCAAAGTGGTTGAAAGCCCAGCTGGAGATGCCTGCGTGGTACAAATGAAAGATGTCAGTGCCAATGGTTCATTGGGACATCTTGATTGGGATCATTTGGTCAAAGCTGAGCTGACAGGCCGCAAGGCCCCGGTTTGGTTGCGTCAAGATCATGTCTTATTTGTTGCCAGAGGCAGTCGCAACTTTGCCATTCATGTCAATCAAACCCCCAAAGCGGCCGTGTGTGGCCAGCTTTTTTTCTTATTAACGATTAAACCTGAATACCAAAATCAAGTGTTAGCCGAGTTTGTTGCCTGGCTTATCAACAGCACCCAGTCACAACGTTATTTTGATGCTGATGCTCAAGGCGTGACCCAAAGCTACGCCCAGCGCAATATTACCCGTAGCGTACTTGAGAACCTCCCTATTATATTGCCATCGATAACAGCGCAATTACAAATGACGCAATTATTTGAAGCCGCCAGACGAGAAAAAGAAACCTATCTGGCCTTAATTGCCAACAGACAACAAGAGCTCGGCGTATTAACCGCCGAGTTTTATCATGATCATCAATCCGATCAACCACATCAACACAACAGCGAAGGCGGAGAAAAAGCATGAACGAGGTAACCGCTAAAGCCCTACAAGTGCGCATAACCAAAGCGATTTCGAAAGCCTGTGAACCTTTCAGGGGTATTGTTGAACCTAGTGTTTATAAAGATTATGTTTTGACTGTATGGTTCGTTAAGTATTTGTCTGATATATGGCAAGACCATCACCAACAATATCAAAAACAATACCCTGAGCACCCTGAGCTAATGGCCGAAATGCTTAAAAATGAACGCTTTCAATTGCCTGATAAAGCGCATTTTAGCGACTTGTACCAGCAGCGTCATCAACCCGGCAATGGTGAGCGGATTGACAGCGCTTTACACGCCATTGAAGCGCAAAACCCGAGCAAACTAACAGGTGTTTTTCAGCACATAGTGTTCAATTCGAACAAACTTGGCGAAGAAAAGCACAAAAACACAATTTTGCGTCACTTACTTGAAGCGTTTAATCATACTGACTTAAACTTGGGTCCAAATAGCATTGATAACCCCGACATCATCGGGCAAGTTTATGAAACCCTAATCAAAAGTTTTGCCGCTACCGTTGGTAAATCTGCTGACGAGTTTTACACCCCACCAGAAGTCTCTGCGTTAATCGCCGAGCTAGTGGCTCCACAAGAGCAAGATGAGATTTGTGATCCCGCTTGCGGCTCAGGCTCATTATTGCTCAAGTGTGCCGAGCAAATCAAAAAACAGCATAACGGTTCGAAGAAATACGCCCTTTATGGTCAAGAAGCGATTGCTAGTACTTGGGCGTTGGCGAAAATGAATCTATTTTTACATCACCAAGACAATCATCGTATTGAATGGGGTGATACTATCCGCAACCCCAAATTGACTAACGGCGACGGTAAACTAAAGCGTTTTGACATTGTAGTCGCCAATCCGCCATTTTCATCGGACGAATGGGGCGCAGAGATAGCTGACAACGACCAGTATGCTCGTTTTTCTCGGGGGACACCGCCAAAAACCAAAGGTGATTATGGCTTTATTCTGCATATGATCGAAACGCTCAAACCTGCGACTGCCGACAGACAAGGCGGTCGTATGGGCATTGTGGTGCCTCATGGGGTGTTATTTAGGGGATCGAGTGAAGGCAAAATTCGCCAAAAACTGGTAGATGAACAACTGCTCGATGCGGTCATTGGATTGCCAGAAAAACTCTTTTACAGCACAGGCATCCCCGCTGCCCTGCTGATTTTTTCACAGCAAAAAAGCGCTGCCAACGTCTTATTTATTGATGCCAGCCGGGAATTTACCTCAGGTAAAAACCAGAATCAGCTCAGCGCTGACAATATTGCCAAAATCGTCGCCACTTATAGCGCCAGAAAGTCCGTTGACAGATATGCCCGCCTAGCTGACATAAAAGAGATCCAGGACAATGACTACAATCTTAATATCCCTCGCTACGTCGACACCTTTGAGCAAAGTGCACAAATCGACCTGATCACCGTACGTCAAGCGCGGTTAAAACTGCAACACCAGCTGGCAGGTTTAGACATTGAAATAGCGGATTATTTGAAGGAACTGGGTTATGTTAGCTGATGACAACTATCCCCAATAACAACGAACCAATAACAACGATAGCAATGGCACCGGGCGGCTTATCTGCCTATAATGCCACATTCATCAAATGCAGCCAGAAAGAGACTTATGATCAAATCGCTAGCCATCAAAAACTTTGCCGCCTTTGAAGACCTTGATATTCAGTTTTCCCCGGCAATCAACATCATCATTGGTGAAAATGGTGCTGGCAAAAGTCAGCTGCTCAAAGCCGCTTACGCTTTAAGCAGCAACTCAAATCAAATTAGATGCCGAGCTGATAGTGATGCAGCCACAACTCAGCTAGCCTTTACCGACAGGTTGCTGAGACTTTTCATGCCACTTGATAACAAGTTGGGGAAATTACATCATCAAGGCGCACTGACTGACGCTCGGTTATCGGGTAATTTTTTTAATGATCTTGATATGACTTTGACTTTCAAGCAAGACGACAAACACATCAGCCTCAACGAAAAAAGCTACTATAACATCAACTGCAACGCCAAAGACGGCACCAATAAGCAAGCCCCGGTTTTCATACCTACCAAAGAAATGCTCTCAATGATGTTAGGGTTTAACAGTTTGTATGAACGATATGACTTGTCATTTGATCAAACTCATCAAGATATCAGCCTGTTACTCGACTTACCTAAGGTACGATCAACCCAACTACACCCAACAGCCAAATTGGCGATAGAAAAAATCAACCAACTTATTGGTGGTCAATTTGTTTTTCACGGCGGCGGTAAAGTCACCTTCAAAACGGACACTAGCGAGTATTCGGCCAATGCAATGGCCGAAGGCTTCCGCAAGATGGGTATGTTAGCTCGGCTACTCGAAACAGGGGCAATTCAACCAAACCTCAGCGGTCCATTGATATGGGATGAACCTGAAGCGGGTTTGAACCCTAAGCTGATGCGTTTACTGGTTGAAATCCTGCTCGAATTGGCCCGCAGTGGCCAACAAATCATTTTAGCCACTCATGATTATGTTTTACTTAAATGGTTTAACTTATTGATGGATAAAGACAAAGGGGATAGCGTATATTTTCATATGTTGTTTCGTGAACAGAGTCGTGAACAGAGCGGTGAAGAGGGCCATGAAAATAGCACTAACCTGATCAAAGTCGATTCTACCGACAACTATCATGACATTCACCACAACGCCATTGCCGATGCTTTCAATGATTTAAGCAAAGAGCAAGTGAATAAAAACATGGGAACTTTAGGTAAATGAAACTTAGTGAGCGAGACTTAGAATTCAATTTTACTGACGCATTGGCTGGTATTATTTTTGCTCAAATGAAACCCGAATTGGCTAATTTTCATGGTATTGCGCCAATGCACAGAGTTGATTTTATTGTCGAGTTTACACAAGCTTTAATCTTTGTTGAAGTCAAGGACCCAGGCAATCCCAAAGCCCGGAAAAAAGGACTGCAAAAATTCTACGCTGAACTCGATGATGGTACATTAGGCAGCACCTTCGCAGCCAAATTTATAGATTCATTTTTATACTGCTGGGCTGAAGATAAATTATCAAAACCGGTGCGCTATCTGAGTTTGGTGACATTTGACGAGCCACTGTTAGCCAATCTTTCAGATGAAATCAGCCGAAAATTACCACCGATGGGCAAAACAGTTCCCCGCTGGAAGCGTAAACTGGTTGAAAATTGCCAAGTATTTAATATTGACAGCTGGAACGAAAATTTTCCCAAGTGGCCAGTAAAACGACTTGCTTAAGTAAAACAATAAAGGACACCTGAATGACTCGTCACGCTATGCAAGCAAAGGCAGAATTCAGCAGCACAAACCCGGCAGTTATTGCGGCATTAAAAATCATCGTCCAATCGGGTTGGCAATATCTCTCCCCTGCCCGATGCCTAGAGTTACGGGGTAGCAACCGTGAAGTGGTCCTTCGACCCGTATTAGAACAACTACTGAAATCTCGTCGATTTGAGTACAACAATCAGCTCTATCCACTATCAGATAATGGCATTAGTCAGATCATCAATAAGCTGAGTTCATCTGGCATTAATCATGGCCTAATGACCGCTAATCAACGACTTTATGATGATTTGTGTCTTGGCATTACGGTCACCGAGTTAATGCCCGATGGCAAAAAGCACCTGCCGACTATTACCATTATTGATTGGCAATCTGTCGACAACAACCAGTTTCAGGTCACCGACAACCTCAAAGTTGCCAACACCAGTGCTACTGGCTCCCGTCAATCCGATATCGTTGGTTATGTTAATGGGCTGCCCTTAGTCGTGATTGAAGCTAAAAAACCGGCGGTAGATGACAACATTTGGCAAATGATCCACCATCAGAGCGCCGCTGAAATTCCGCTGTTATTTGCCTACTCTCAGCTATTGCTGGCCATCAGCGCCACCGAAGGTCGTTATGCCACCACAGGTACACAAACAGCGTATTGGACCACTTGGCAAGAAAAGCCAGATACCGCTGAAAACCTCAACGAGCCGCAGCAATTATTGACCCACTTATTAAACAAATCCCGTGTCTTGGAGATGATCCGCTTTTATCTGTTATTTGATAAAAAAATGGGCAAAGTGGTCGCCCGTTACCCACAGTTTTTTGCCATTGGGGCATTGCTTAAGCGGATCAGCCAACGCAAGCTCAACGGCTCTCGGCAAGGCGGCGTATTGTGGCATACCGCAGGCTCTGGCAAGTCGCTCACCTTGGCGCTATTTTGCAAGGTATTGTTGCGCCATTGTGAGTTTACAAACTGTCGAATCATTGTGGTGACTGACCGTCCCAATTTAGACCGGCGACTTGCCGACGATCCACTGACAAAAGTGACTTCGGGTAAACAACTGGCCAAACGAATTGGTCAGGGCAATGAACGTTTGTTGTTTTCACTCATCAACAAATTCAATACTGCCATCAAACATCCCGGTTGTTACAATCCTTCAAACAACCTCATTGTCGTAATGGATGAATGCCATGAAAGTCAAAATAATGAAACGACTGAGCGGATCAAACAAGCTTTACCCAACGCGGCGTTTATTGCCTTTACCGGCATACCTACACCAGCAAAGAAAAAAGACCAGATTCTCAATCAGTTTGGTCGCATGATACATTCATATACTGTGCAACAGGCTGTTGATGATCACACAATCACACCAGTGTTATATGAAGATCGCTCATTTCCAGACCAAGACCAAGAGCATAATCGCATCAAACTCATTGCCGCTGATATTGCCAACCATTTAAGCTTACATTTCAAACCGCAGGGTTTAAAAGGTCAGTTGGCTTGCGAAGACAAACTATCGGCCATTCGTTATCAACAGGCATTGGATGCAACTGACAAAATCAGCAGCCGGATTGTGATGTCAGCACCAGATGAAGCGCAACCAGTACAAGTTCAGCAATGGTGGCAAAATAATATCGATACCACAGCGCAGAAATATGAAAAACAAACCATTGAAGCTTTTGCCAGTCCAGCAGAGCCAGATATTGTGATCGTGATAGATAAGTTGTTGTCTGACTTTGACCAGCCAAGAAATGCGGTGTTATACATCGACAGACCGATGGAGGACCATCAATTATATCAGGCGACTGCCCGAGTTAACCGTTTGCATCGACAAAAACCGTTTGGTTATTTAATTGATTACACCGGAAAGTTTAACGGCCTGAAACATTTACCTGCCGACATAGCCACTGAATATAAACGTCTGCCGCTGTTAAATCAGCGCTTGCAGCGGTTTTTTGCTTATGTAAAACCCCCCGCTGATCGGGAGCAATATCGTCAGGTGTTAATGCCTCGATACCAACCGAATAAAGCGGGAGGCGAAATAGATACTCACCAATCTCTGCGGGAGGATTTTTATCAGGCACTGACTCGGTTTGGTATGTGTCTAAAAACGGCCTTATCGTCCAATCAGTTTTATACTGACCCAGCCATCGGTGAAACACAAATACAGCAATACCAGGACGACCTGCGATTTTTCACTGAGTTACGCCACATTGTCCGTCATGATGCTATGGAATTAAGCGATTATTCCCTTTACGACCAACAAATTAACCAATTAGTCGAAAAGCAACTAGTCGAAAAGCAACTAGCCGAAAAGCAAAGCCATTCAATCAGTAAAGTACAAGAGCCGCCGGACATCTACAAGGTCAACCCAGTGATCAGCCAAAGCGATACAGCAGAGAAAATTCGTAACGAAACCAACAGACTTCGGATCCGAGCCAAACACGCCATCGAACAAGATTTAGCTGATGATCCTTACGCGCAAAAAGTCTTATCAACCCTGTTAAAACAGACAATTGAACAAGCCGAGGCGTTGTCTGATCAGCCATTTGAGCAATATCGTCTGCTCAATGAGATTGAAAATAAAATCCTCAAACGCGAAGTTGATGATTTACCTGATGAACTGATCAAATCCACTCATGCTCAGGCTTATTATGGTGTATTTAAGTTGGTGCTGGGCGATGATCACTTTGTCAGGGCCAGCCGCCACGAACGACAGCAGTGGATTGATCAGGCATTTCTCATTGAAACCATAATCAATCAAGCGCTAGAGGAAAACTCGCTTAATCCGCTTAATAGCGAAGCCGCGATCAGCAAAGCCCTATTACCTCAGCTGTTTACCTTGGTCGGTCTTGAAAATGCCAAAGCCATTATCGAACAGCTGATTGGCATTGCTCGGGTAAAAAACCATAAATAAACACAAGCGCCTCGTTTGAAGCTAGGCAGCGAGGAATGACAATGGCATAATCAAACCAGTCAGCCAACCAAAACAGTGAACTCAATGGAAGTTAAAACGTTTCGCATGACCAATTTGGGTCGATTCTCACAAATTAATATTCCTTTAGCCCCCACTGCCGAAAAACCATCCAATATAACGGTATTGGTCGGTAACAATGGCGCAGGTAAAACCTCAATATTGAAATCGTTGGCCACCGCTTTGAGCTGATATGTCGCCCGTTTACGAAGAGAAAAAGGCAGTGGCAGCCCGATCCCCGAAAACGCTATAAAAAACGATACCGCGACTGCTGCGATTGACATTGAAGTTTGCGACTACCAAAACCAGTATGAACAACATCTAATAGTCTCTGGGCTGACTTTTCACTGGTCATTGGCCAAAACTCGTTCAGGCCACAATAGCGAACGATCCAGCTCGCTGGGTGGCGCTTCAAAACTTGCCGACTTTTACCGTGATAAACTCTCCACCCACAGCGATACATTACTGCCCTTAATTGCTTATTATCCCGTTGAACGGGCTGTGCTTGATATTCCACTTAAAATCAACGGCAAACATAGTTTTGAACAACTCGACGGTTATGAAAACTCATTAAATCAAGGTGTTGATTTCAGACGCTTTTTCGAATGGTTCAGGCAACGGGAAGATGCTGAAAATGAAAAAGGTATTTCGGAAGACATGTTTGCCGCCATGTCGACATTACTCACCATTGATGAAAAGATGAAAAAATCACTGATTGAAATGAAAGCGGCTGCTCGTGATCGACAATTAAACGCCGTCAGGACAGCGATTAAAGCGTTCATGCCCGGTTTTGAAAATTTGCGCATTCAACGCAAGCCAACGCTTATGATGTTGGTTGATAAAGACGGTAAAACGCTTAATGTCGAACAGTTATCCCAAGGGGAAAAATCACTTATTGCACTGGTAGGAGACATCGCCAGACGTTTGGCGATGATGAATCCGAACAGTGGCTATCCCTCAGAAGGCAACCCTTTTATCGAAAGCCCTTCGCGTCGTGATCCATTACATGGCGACGGTATTATTTTGATTGACGAAGCCGACTTACACCTGCATCCCAAATGGCAACGTACGCTAATCGCCCAACTCAGCAGTACCTTTCCTAACTGCCAGTTTGTATTGACCACCCATTCGCCGCTGTTGATCAGTGATAGTAAAAACGTTTTATGTTATCAGCTTGATGAGGATGAACTCATTCAAATGGATGAACTTTATGGTCTTGATGCTAATCAGGTGCTGCTAAAAGTGATGGATACAGATATTCGTAATGCTGATATCAACGAACAATTAACCCAACTACTGGATAATATTCAAGATAGAAAACTGCCACAAGCTCAGGCGATTTATGATTCACTGGCCAACGAACTGCAACCGGGTCACATTGAACTGGCCAAAGCCCGTTTGTTAATCCGCAAGTTGGAGTTGCGTCATGCTAACAATCTCTAAAGGAACTGAGCCAAACACCTTAAGCCAATGGAAAAGGCAAAACCCAAACGGTCATTATAAGGACTTGCCAGCACTAGTGCGTCAAAGCATTAGACATGCCTGCACTACTGAACAATTTTACCTTTGTGCGTATTGTTGTGCAGAGATCACTGGTGACAACCAATCCTGTCATAACGAACATGTCGAAGCACAGAGCGGTTCAGCCCACCGCACTTTAGATCATCAAAACATTGTCGCCAGCTGCGAAACCCCTAAGCAATGTGATAAAGCTCACGGACACCAACCATTACCACTGACACCCTTAATGGATGAATGTGAAACAGAGTTCAAATTCTACCTGAGTGGTCGAATAGAGGGGTTAACTGAAAGGGCGCAGCAGTCAGTTGAAATATTAAACCTCGGCGACAATCACAACAATAACCGAGATATTATTGAAACAAGAAAGCAATTTATTGATAACCTAATGTATTGCAACGGTGTCGACCCTAGTCAAGGGCTCGAAGACGAGGATCTAATTCGCATAGTTCTTGATGAAATCAGCCAGCCAACAACGGGCAAACTCGAACCGTTTACCCCGGCGGTGATCAATATTTTGCAACAGTGGTTGGAGATATAACAAAGACGCAGCCTTTTCCTCAACCTTTACCCTTACCTTTTATCTTCAGTATTAAGCCCCATCATCTCAAAGATATTCAACTGTCCACCTTTGAGCAAAAACAGCTCCTGATACAAATCTGGGGCGGTTTTTTCACCCCAGTCACAGGCGGTGTAAACTAAATAAGGCACCGGGCTGTGTGGGTCGTCATTCATTAAAAACTCTGCCGCTTTGCGCAAGCAAATAAAAGCATCGTTGCGATCTCTGATTGGTCCATTGCCTGAGCCGCCACCTGAACCACCACTATTATTACCTTCACCGCCGCCTTCGCCATCGTCGATACCATCACCTTCGCCGCCTTCACCGCCATCAGCCGCTAATAACAGCTGCTCATCACTGGATATCAGTGAAACACCTCGACGTTGTAATTCATTGCCGAGCATATCGTAGATCCGGCCAATCAATCCGGTCATATCCATTAAGCTGGGACTTTCAGTACCACAATGGTCATCCATCCAATCTTGCAGCTGTGACAATGCCGACAACCCATCTTCGAGTTCCCATACAACTGTCAGTAAATTATCTGAACTGGTGGCTCCAAGACGTTGCTTGAAAGCCTGAGGGGTTGCCCCTTCCCATTTGTTGACATCAATCTGTTGTTTTGATTTAAGCTGATCATAACGCTGAGCCGTTTCCCAGTCATTCCAGCTAAAATCATTGCCATCGAGTTGCGCCCGGGTGATGCTTAACATACCTAAAATAGGCGTCAATTTATCATTCATCCAGTTGATCGGATTGGTGCGATATTCAACATCACCATCAACCATCTCCGGATGCATCGTCGGCCAGTATTGCTCGCAAAGCTCCTGAATCAACAACGCCGCAGGCGCAATGCCAGCAAAGCCATGGATATGAATGTTGGCTTCAAATAACCACACACCCAACTGTAAATCTTTGCTCTTCTGTGCCAATGCATTAAGTGCCAGCTGTTTCACCAAATGCCAGTCGGCGGTTTTCAAGTCGTGTGTCCACACCCCCAACGGCAAAGTGGGATCATCAGCCTGACGAGCCTCTTTGATATTAAAGTAGACGCCATTATGACGTACCGACTCACCGACTTCGTTATCACCAATCGGAGCTAGTAATTCCGTTAAGCTCTGGCCAAAATGATAACCAATATAGTCATCTGCTGATTGTTCTGCTGTTGATAATCTCATTACCACACCTGCCATTGATTGTTGATTTTTACTTGTTAATCGTTAATCGTTAAACCCTGGCGCAAACCCGGGCAACACACCGGGTAACAACAAGCGCTCTTTATCGCCTTCACTATTGAGCACCTCTGCCCAGAGCAAAATATTTGATTGGCTAACATACGCTTGAGCCGTAGGTGTTGTTGTCTGCTCGACAGCCGCATCGTCAACCCCTTTCAACACCACTGGCACATGAAACGCCAGTAATCGTTCATTCAGTTGCGCCGCTTTGAGGCTGTTAACACCATCACTGGCATACTTCGCCAGCCATTCAAACAATGCCCATTCACCTCGGCTGCTAAACAACGCAGTACCATTGCTCTGATTGACCTGTAACGGTGCATCCATAGGCACATCAGGCAGTTGCAGTGGCACAAAGGCTGAACCTGTGGCCCAACGCAAACCTAATTTAAGCGGATCACCCACCTGCCAGAACAGGGTGTTTTTCTCAGCTAACATCGGCTCGCCATCAATACCGGGGAATAAATCCGGATAAGTCAGCTGCTTTTGACCACTATGCAAGTTCCAGCTGATGATTTGATTGCCGCCATTACCATATTGTGAATAAGGCGAAAACTCCACACTCAGCGGTACCTGCCAACCTTTAAGTTTGCTATCCCAGGTTTGCTGGAAAAACGCATCAGCACTGTTTAACTGACTGATAAAATTACGCCACGACACCGGAATACTGCCAGGTTGATCGCTCTCTAAATCATTCATTTCATTCAACAGGTTTTTCGACGCATCGCGATAGAATTCAAAGAAACGACGTAACTGGCGACTGCTAACTTCTCTGATCCCCGCTTTGGCAATATCAGCAAACGGAAATTTACCCCGTAATTGACGATTAAACCGTTCCCGAATAGTCAAGTAACGATTGATCACCTTATTCTCACCGGCATCCTGACAATGCACACTCACCTGACGCTCCAGCTGCACCTGACGGGTCGAGAACCAACTGTCATTAGACGGCGGATTCTGTAATGACGAATACTCCGCACAATTATCATTGGTCAACCCGACTAAGGTGACGCCAACAAAATCATCCAGCCGCACCACCTGATTATCTGGCACTTCTCGCTCAAACTGGCTCAGGTCAGTTAAAGTATGCAACCAACGCTGGGCCACTTTATCATTCAAACTACCACCACCACTGTTTTGCAAATAGGTGATCAACGGCGCAGCATAACTAAAGCCCAAATAACTGACTCGCTGACGCTGGCTGGTCAAATAACTATCAATTTGCTTATCAGTATCGAGGTTAAACAGAGTGCGGGCAAAATCCCGAGTGTCCCAACGCGGATCAGCCACTGGTTGATACAGTTGATTACTGGCCATCAAACCATCAAGCAATTGCAACTGTTGCAACACAAACATCTGGCTGCTCTGCTGCAAGCGAATGGTATTACCATTGTCCCCCAGCTGTTGCAATAAACTGCGAATTTGCAACAACAACTCACTCACCGATTTAAAGCTGGCCACCGACTGACCCAGTTGCGCTTCGTTATACGTGGTCAAATCATCAATCACATACTGACTCGGCGGCAATTGCGAAGGCCGTACCATCGCTTCACCCAGCAATCGCTCCACCACCTGTTCTAATCGACTCTGTAATACAGTAGCAAAAAACGGGGTTTCAAAACGGCTATGGTCAAGAATAAATTGCTGATAACTCAGCAAAGAATTCACCACACTTTGTAGTGGTGCTTCACGCCAAACCACTACAGCCTCGGCAGAAGCAGACATTGGTGGATACTGCCCTTTAACAAAATTCAGTGCTTCCAGCGCCCCAACCTGAGCGGTTAACCGCTCTAGCACTGGTGCCACGACCAAACGCCCTTCTTCACTGAGCACAAACAAATCACCAAAAGGCGAAACATGCAAATTTTTCAAATTGCGCCGTACCACCGAATCACACTCTTGCGCAGAAAAACGTGCCACGATCCGATTTAAATGTTCTTCGTTAAATCCATCGTCAATTAAGGTTTCGCTCAGTACGTTCAGCACCTGATAAATCGAACCACAAGGGCTGGTCAATGGCGTCGCAGACAACCAATCACGCTCGGTTTTCTCCAGCCAGCGCTGAAAATCATTGATATCGGTGAGCAATACCGACGGTTTCAGGGTTTGATCTAGTGGTGTCACCGTCACATTTTCACTCACCTGTTGCATCGCCTCTAACGGCACGTCATTGGCATGATTGATCAGTGTCTGTTGTAGTTGTTTGGTCAGCACATCGAGGTGTTTGAGTTGTTTAGTACGACCAATCAGACTGTGACCTTTTTCATCCCAATTGACGTTAAAACTGAGTAATTGCACCGCTTCAGCCACCAGGTCGGCGCTAGGGTCGACACTAGGGGGAATAGGTCTGTCATAGAGATATTTAAGCAACGGGGTAAAGACTCGGCCGACATCATGCTCAGATTCCAACGGACCAGCTAAGGTCAAAAAACGCTCCCGATTCAACTGAAAGTCACTCAACAAGCGGCTGTATACTTCAAGGTTTTTCACCTCTAAGCGATAATCGGTGACCTGTGTATCGTCTTTGGTTTGCAATCGTAACCTTTCTGCTCTGAGCTTCAAACGACAATCAAGGCTGGCAAACAATACCGGTTTCATCATCTCGTCGGCCACCATCACCGCCTCTTTATGAGACTGGGTATTAAACCATGACAAAGGCAAAGATAGCAGTAGCGGCTTATCGCTGATCTGCGTTAAACCATCCAACATCCGGTAACTGTCTAGCCCTTCACGAGTACAATCTTGTTTGATCTCCATCAGCCGACGCAAGTTATCTTCGGTATAACTCATATAACCTTGCAACCGATAACTGTCCGCCGACATCAGTATTACCATCACCACGGCACCGAGCAGTGAGCCCCATTGAAAGCGGCGCAAAGTCTTCTGATTAGAAAAGCGACGTTTTTCCAGCGGAAATGCCAAATGTCTTTCAGCAAACACTTTTTCACTCATCAGGTCTTCACTAAAGGCCACTTTTTGATCCAACTGACCGGTAAAATAAATGCCCCGTAATGGCAAAGCTTCCTGAAAACTGCTGCGAGCAAAAGCTCCGCTCATCACCTCTGTCAGCGGAGCCTGCAATGCACTGAATTGTTGTAAAAACAACATAAAATGATCAATATCACTGATCGGCTTACCACTGGCCGCCACCTGCAACTGAGCTTCTTGCAAGTCACTAAACAAGCCGCTAAACGCCTGCCCGACCCACTCGGATGAGTAGGCACTATCGAGCCGATAAGGATTAGACCAACCAATCATTTCATTATGTCTGTCACTTTGCTGTGCCTGCCAAAATGAAGCAAAACCGGATACATGATCACACTGGGTCACCACCACATAAACCGGCAACACAAAGCCACTTTTCTTTTGAATTTGCCATAACTGATTGAACAGCTGCTCACCCAATATTTGTAGCTCTGCCGAACTTGTGGTGTGCAACAAAGTCTTGCCCGATATCGTTAACAATATACCGTCAACGGGTCTTTCTGGCCGATACCAGTGCAACAATTGGATCAGATAATTAAAGCGTTCATTACGGGCCTCTTCACTGACCTCAGCGTTATTAATGTTAACTCCATCACTTTGCTCATTGGTTGCTAGACCTTCGACTGATCGACTTTTGATATGGTTATCTTGATCAATCACCACCCCATGGTCGAAGAAATGCCAGCCACTACCGGGATCTTTCAAACGCTTTTCTCTCGCTAACAGCTGCGCCCGACGCCCTTGCTGTACCGACTGAATAAAAGCACTCTTGCCACTTTGCGCCTCACCAATCAACAAAAACCACGGTGACTGATAACGCCAATCTCGCCGGGTGGTTAAATATTGCATCGCATTAACCGCACGGCGCACCCGGATCATACTAACCCACTGCCAACGGGATTTTTTATTACCACCTTCTTTGCCTTTACCAAACAGACGTAACAACCAGCTAATCGGTGTCCACACCCAGCCCGCCACGGTTTTCACTGCTTTTTGCAAAAACTCAAACAAAGAGGTAAATACAGATTTGCCCGTCTTGATCAGCCAGCTACCGAGAAACAACACCACCACAATCAACAAAATCAACGCTAGTGCTTGCCACAGTGGGTCTTGCCAAATCGGTCGCAATTCTTCAATCAGTGGCAACAAGCGATCACTTAACTGCGCCTGCAAACCAGCCAACAACTCGGTGATCTCCAACCACTGGCCGTTTAACCAATCCATTATTTCATTCATAATCCGCCCATCCATTGGTTCAAGGTCCACGTCAAGGAGTACCAAACTACAGCACCTGCGGCCAAATATACCCCGGCACCAATCGCTATCGCACGATACCAGTTAGATAATGGGGCTAATCGTTGTTCTTGATGCGATACCAAACGTTGTTCGTAGGCATCGGTAGTAATGGGCTCTTCCACTTCGGCTTGTCCCCGGTTAACGATTTTAAACAGCTTTTTGCGATAATCAGCCAACACTTCTGGTTGATCACGATGACGGCCAGAAAATCCCAAACGCAGCACCAGCAGATAAACCGCCGCCAACTGTCGTTCCAGTTCATCGTGACTGTTGTGGGCCAATAACTCGTCAATATCATGATAAAGCGCCACCCCGGCAGAACTGCTCTGATAATTTTGCTCTTCGAGCAACACATCATGCCAATAGGGTTTGCCCGGCCAGTCCAGCTCCATGATCAACAGTTCATCAGCCAGACAAATCATCGCAAACATGGCTTTATTGAGCATATAGCTTTCCCGGTCGGTGAGTTTTTTCTCAAAGCCGAGTTTTTTGCGGGCGATCCACTGGTTTAAAACCAGACTCACCGCAACGGCTAGCTCTGAGTCACTGGGCATGTTATCCAATTTCAGGATAGCCACCACCTCACTGCTCAGCTGACCATCGCGGATCCACAACTTGATCTTGGCGATTTGCTGATAAAACTGGCTGATCAGGTCAACCAGGTTGATGGATTCTGCGCTCATATCGGTGTAATTTCCTGATCAGGATTCGTGCGGCAAATGCAGCACGATGCGTTTGGGTTGCAACGCTTTGAGTTTACCGCTGGTACACGTCACCAGTAGCGTTTGCCCCACTTTAATATACTGTTCATCCATCTTGATCATAAACAGTGCATGACCCGGCATTGCGGTGATCCCGGTCTTTTCATCAAAATCAACTTGCTCAGCTTCGGCCCCTAACAAGCGTTTAGTTGACAAGTCTTTATGCTGGGTTGACGAGGCAATACGACACGACGTCAGCCATTCCACTAAATCGGCCTGAGTAGTTTCTTCTCTGGGTTTGAGTTCAATCAACAAGTCCCGCCCTGCCCAAGCTTTATCATAAGTCAGGGTAAATACCCCATCACGGCCTTCATCAAACACGATGCTGGTGTAACGCAAGTTAACCTGATCGAGCAAGCCGCCCACGTAATCTAGCGCCACACTCAGGCTACTATTGATATCTTTATGATCATAACGCGCCAGTTTCGGTGGAATACCATTGGGGTCCAAAGCACTAACCGAACCTATCATCCTCGCCAACGCCAAATACACTTCCCAAGGGGAGCTATCTCGATTATCTGCTAGCAATTCAAATTCCGGCAGATTAAGCACCATGGCGCGGATCCAAATACGATGTTGTTCACTGACCCGGCTACCAAGGCACTCTTCGCCATCCTCTGAAAAACCTGCCAACTGCCGAGCTTTTTTGCGCGTGGCAACAGCCACTGCCTGCAAGCGTTGTTGCAACGGTCTACGCTCCACCGCAAAGTCTTTAACCTGAACAAAGTCATCAGCGCAAACCCCCAGCATTGGTGGACAATACTGACTCACTTCGTAATGACCGCCATCCGGTTGATGCACCTCAAATAACGGTAATTCAACATACTGGGCTTTAACCCGATTAACCGCCTGCAAAGTCATGATGGGTTGCAATCGTTGCATTACCAAATCACCATCACCAGTATTATCGTCTTTAACTGGTTCACCATCGACCACTGAAAAACGGCGAATATCGGCGGTTTCACTAGCACTGCCAGGCACTCTGATAGGCACGGTTAAATACACTTTAATTCTACCGTTGCTGTTGTTGGCCAAATCTTCAGAATCGGCCAATACCAGTTTCAGTTCTTTATCGTGTTCGACGTCATAATTAATTTGCAGACCATCGGGCATTATTGCCACCAGTTGCTTGATAAACACCTCACCTTCGAGCAAGCGGCCTTCATCAATACTCATGTGGATCACCCCCCAGCGATGCTGCACCAGATTAGACGACAGTTGTTGTAACTGTGACGCCCAGTAAATCTGGTTTTGCTGAAAGTGTTGCGGTGAAAGCAACATTCCTTCATGCCAGCAAATGGCTTGTGGTGACTGATTGGTCGGTTGCAGGGTTTTATTCATGGATCCAATTCTTCCAGTTGATAACCGTTTTCACTCAGGGTTATTTGTAATTCATCAAAGGTGGTGATATCGGCGGCATACTGTCCATCGGTTGCGATAAAATTAGCAAACAGTAAGACCTGAATAGCGTCACCACAATCTTCGGGTAAGGTCACCTCTTCCATATTGCTAAAAGGCACCACTTCAAAATGTGCAACATCAATAAACTCATCATGGCGTAACATCAACGCCGCTTTGTTCTCATACCACTCACGCGCCCCAAAAGGGATAAACATCGGTTTGAGGGTAGTTTTATAAATAAACACCAAGTCAATCGCCACCGGTACATTACGGTTACTCTGGGCGGTAGAGACAATATTAATGCTCGATAAATCCGTGGTCTTCTCTGACACAAACGGAATATAAAAGCTCGAACAACCGCCTAAACCGAGTAATATCAACAACCCCAACAGTGTTATAATTCGATACATTTTGTCAACACCCTTCAATTGTTAATTAAATCAATAGCTCATCAAATTGAGCATAAAACTCACTCGCTTCTGCGCATCTCGCTTGCCGCTTAACCACGAAGCAAACCCTAATGCGCTGGCCTTATCATTGTCTTTACTCAACTGGGCGACACCACCTACTTCATCACTCAATACCAGGGTAATTTTGCAATCACAACGGCGGTCGCAAATCCATTCCACCAGGTTTTTCAATTTATGATGGTCAACTCCGGCTGGCACCAACTCGGCAGCACGAGTCGCTGGCATTGGACCTACAATCAACTCGATAGCCGCTTGCTGGTCCCAAATTTTACGTCCTAAAGTGGCTTCGCCACCCAACCGATGATTGGCCAATCCCAAATGGGTATGATCGATTGGATCAACCGTTAACCAACGGCCAAGCAAACTGTTCATTTCAATCAATTTCAAATCTAATACGGTACCCAGCAGCTGGCGAATAGTGGGCAATGACATCCTGACATTGGCTAAACTACCTGCCATGTTAAGCAAGGTATCGCCAGTTTGTTCATGCAATTGTTGTTGCTGCTTATAAAGATGACCACTTAACGACAACATCACATGACCAGTAACAGAATCCGGTGCCAAGGTATTGGTCAGGGTATTATCAGTGCGAGCAGTTACCAGATAACGCAGCCCCTGAATACGGTTATTAAACAGATTAAAAAAGGCCCCCATAGCCCCGTCACCCGTGTTCTGGTTTTCTCTCAACATATCAGAAAACGGCTGAGGCATTGGTCCGCCAAGCCCAGAAATATTGTAATTGGTGCAGGTAATATGGGTTTTACCATCGCTCAGCAGATCATCCTTTTCATCAGGCTTAGGTTCATCAGGCTTAGGTTCATCAGGCTTAGCCATTTTAACCCGACGAATTTCACCCGGCGGAAAGTCCATCGCCTGAGAGGCTTCAAAATACAGCCGTCTGGAGATATTATCCAGAATCTCATCTTCGCTGATCCCCGTGGGCAGTAACAGCCGGACCAACTGATGGAAAGACCAGTCGGCACCCGGGGCACTGTAGAGATCGGCTACAGTATAACCTGTTCGCCAATGCGTGGTAGCCATCGCTTCCAAACCCCTTCCCGTTTATCGCTGACCAATTGCAGCTGAACAAAATGATTAATGGTGGTATACAAACCAAAGAAATAGCTCAATACCCCGCCGAGTAACAACGGATTCGCACCGTCAAAATAGTCCTCATTAATATGCAACTCTACTTTGGTGCCCCGACAGTGACCGCGCCACATATCAGAGCCAATCCGCCTGACCACCGCCGATGACTTCATTTGGGTCAAACCATCAAGCTGACGGGTATGAGATAACGCCATCGGATCACAATACAAATACAACATCTGTCTGAGCAATTCGAGACGATTTTCGCCCTCACCTAGTGCGTGTAAATTCAGCGATAACTGCGACAGTAACTTCACGCTGTTTTCACCTTCGAGCGTCGCCCCTTTAAACTTGGTCGGCATCTCCATCACATCAACATCCATCATTGGTCCCGCGCCCACCAATTGCAGTTTTTGTCCGACCCTTAATGCTTCGGGCAAACGGCGGTTATTACACCAGCCTTTCACCGAAATGGTTTGATCAATCGGCTGGGAAGGCTCGAAATTGGCATCATAAATCGCCAAAAACACATCACAGCCCCGCTCACCCGGCGTCAATAATTCGGTCAACCGGGTAATATAATACTGTCCTGATGTTGGCCTCGCCTGAGTGCCTAACCAAGCCGCCACCGTGGCCGACTTGCCACTAAAGGCAATACTGCGAACATCGGTGATACTGTGAATTTCGGCCTGCAAATAAAAGCGTTCATCCGCCAGCAAACGATATTCATGTTGATTCTGTTTTAACTGCACCGGCTTAAATGACTTCGGATACAAGTTGATCGCCGGAAAACAATTCAACGCAAAGCTGTTTTTGTTCAAGTGAATCGCACCGCTCGGTTCATCGATCAGCAGCAGCAATTCAAAACGCTCTACTGCGCCTTTAACATCTAATCCAGTGATATCAAAGAAATAAAACTTTTCTGGAAAAGCAAAATATTCCTGTAACAACCGATAAGCTCTTTGACTGCCCGCATCATCCGGCAGCACATTCTCATCATCGGCAAAACCCACCCAGTTGATTTGACTATCATTCAACGGATACACCTTGTCATTAACCTTGATGGCAAAACCCACCAATTTGTCTGACAGCAGCTGGTAAATTTTCGCCCGCTGAATGCGATCATTAATGTAAAAACGCAACTGCTTTAACGGATACTGATGCATCGCTTCGGTGCCGGTGCTTTGCACCTCCATCGAAATCACCGTTTGGGTATCAATCCGTTGATCTAAAAAGGCAAACAAATTCTTCGGCAACACCTTGATATCGTTAATCACAAAAGGCCACAGTGGCGTTGCATAACAATTTTGAAACTTACATTCGGCCTTTTCTTTTTGCCCGGTGCGAGACGCATTGCCAAAAAACTGGCGACCTTTTTCTAGCGTATAACCGTTAACGAAATTGGCCCCATCGTTTTCGACATTGGCCTGTAACACCGTCATACACGGCAAAGAACGCATTAAATTGGGATATAAACTATGCAACAGCTGATTAGGAATTTGGTCCCGTTGCTTTTGCAGGTCGCTACGCAGCTGCCCAGTTAAATAAGCAAAAGACTGTAACAGCTGCTCAACATGTGGGTCCGACGAGCGCCCGGCACTGAGTTTCAGCTCTGCCGCCACCTGGGGGTAGGTTTGACTGAACGCTTCAACAGAACCACGTAAAAATCGCATCTCCTGTTGAAAGTACTCAAATTTACTAGCCACACGGACTCCTGTTAATGGTTAATTGATATCGTGTTATTACACCCGGGGATAAATCCCCTAATTACGAATTGCCAAACACAAACTGGTGCTCAAACTCGCCATCAATCAACTCAATTTTCAGCTGACAAGATGACTGAATAGTGCCACCGCTAATACTATTGACGGTGACATTTTTTAGCCGAGGTTCAAACCGCAGCAGCACTTTTCTTAATGTTGTCCGATATTGCTGGAGTTGGTCCGGACTATTGCTGGACTGATCCACAATGGCCGACAAACCATTAACAAAAATACTGCCTAAACTCTGGCGTGAGGCATTGATTTCACCGTTTAAGGTGGCATCAAGCAATCCACCAGCACTGAGAATATGGTCGATGTTTGCCACCACCGACTCTTTTAAAGTAATGGTCTCACCCGGTCGGGTGAGTTTTTCAAACAAGGTTTTGTTCATTGTCGTTCCTTATTACTGCTTTAGCGTTTGGTTCAGTGCGGGAGGGTACAGGGACTGTTCCCTACACCCAACCCAGCAAAAAACCATTACAAAAACCCTATCACGAAGACAAAGAACCAATAGGACGGTTTTTCGCGATACTCCAAGCAGAAGCAGAGAATCCGCTATTCTGTACGCCAGCACCCTGACATTGGTGATGCCAGGCAATTTCAGTAAAGTTCAACTTAAATTGCTCGGTGGCCATATCATTGGGGTGAGACTGAAACTGGATCTCACTGATAATGGCAAAGCGTAATTCGAAACGCATAATGATATTGAGCTGGTCACCGGAGTTTCGCAGCACAAAAATGGTGGTGGGTTTCGCCGTTTCCGTATCCAACGGTTTGGCGCGTAAACAATGATCGTACATTTTCGGCGAAGTCACATCGACATACTTGACGCAGGTGAAATCCGAGATCACCGGTCGGCCCGATGTCCTCGCACTGTTACTGACATCAGTTGTCACCTGCTGTTGTATGCCCTGATTAATCGACACCAGTTCAACACAGTTATCAGGGTTAAACGTACCGGCGGCACCGACATTCTGGATCTCCTTCCAGTCAGCGCCATCGCTCGCCCCATCTATTAATGATGCGCCACCTGAACCAGACAGATCCTTATCTGCCTTGGTAAAGTTGTCGACACCAAATTGTAATAAAATTAAATCCATGGTTCATCTCTCTTTATTTCGTTTCTTAACAGGCAGTAACTTACGGCAGCTCAGCTACCAGTCGAATTGAAGTGGTCAGCTCTTCCAACTGGAAGTGCGGTCGCAGGAATACCACGGCCCGATAACTGCCCGGTTTACCTGGCACGTCAGTCACGTCAATGCGTGAATCGCGCAACGGATAACTGGCCTTCATATCTTGCGAGGCTGAGTCGTCCACCAAAACGTAATTGCCAATCCAGTTGTTAAGATAATCAGCCACGTTATCCTTGGTGGCAAAGCTACCAATCTTGTCACGCATGATCACCTTGATGTAATGAGCAAACCGCGAGGCGTTGAGCACATAGGGCAACATCGTTGAGATCCGCGCGTTAGCATTAGCCGCATCGGTGTTGTATTTTTGTGCTTGACCGGTCGTTTGACCGCCAAAGAACGCCGCTTTATCACTGCCTTTACAATGCAAAATCGCCATAAAGCCCAAATCGTTCAACTCTTTTTCCCGCCGATCAGTAATCGATACCTGAGTTGGACAAGTCAGCTTGACGTCGCCCGCTGCGGTTTTGAACGTATGCGCAGGTAAACCTTCGACCAGTCCACCGCCTTCGACCCCACGGATAGCCGCGAGCCAGCCATGTAGTGAATACGCATTAGTAATACGTTGAGCCAGAATAAACGCCGGATTACCCCACAAATATTTCTTAGCATTGGTGCCATCCACGTCTTCGAGGTAATCGAACCCCTCGGCAGCAACAGTTTCAGGTCCATAAGGTAAGCGTAATAACACTTTTGGTAGCGTTAAGGTCACATAGCGAGAGTCTTCACTGCCTCTAAAGCTACGCCACTTGATAAGCTCTGCACTTTCAAACACCTTGCTCAGGTCTCTGGGTTGTGACAGGCTGAAAAAGTCTTCCATATCAAACAGTTTTGAATAGGCAGAAGAAATAAACGGGGCATGGGCCGCAGCCGCCACACCGGAGATTTTCTCTAGCAATTCAATGTCTGCCGGATGACGACCAAACTCATAATCGCCGACCAGGAAGCTGAACGGATCACCACCATAGGTGCCGAACTCTTCTTCATAGACTTTTTTGAACAACGCACTTTGATCAAACTCCACCGCTTTTTGCAGGTCCTTCAGCAAATCGTTTTTAGAGACATTCATGATCCGCAATTTCAGCTGGGTATTGGTTTCGGTATTCATCACCAAAAAGTGCAGACCCCGCCAAGTGGATTCCAAGGTTTGGAAGGCAGGTTCATGCATCACCAGATTAATTTGCTGGGTTAACTGATTGTCAATCAACGAGATTTTATCTGACATTCGGTCACTGGCAAACTCAGGTGCATCATCAGCACCATCTCTGAGAATGGACAAAGCAAACTCGCCAATCAACGACAGCGCGTAAGGTCGCTGGCTTTCATCCAGTGCCATACCACCTTCGGTGAGCAATTTATTAATAAACTCATTGGGCTCTACAGTCGACATATCATCGACACCATCGTAGACCGCAATAAGCTCAGCTTGCAGCGCTTCGTCGCCGAGGAGTTGCGTGAGCAAACCATCAAGATCATCATTGCCATCTAGTTTGGCAATAAAGTCCCTGATACGGCTGCGCGATTCATACAGTACACTCGTTATTGGGATCTGCCTGACCAGATTCAGCGGGGTGAAATCGTCGATACTGTTAAACAGTAATTCCAGATTTGCTTTACCCCCAGCCTCAGCGGCCACCACATTCTCAACAGAGTAGGCTAAACGGACATTACAGCCGACCATTACGTCGTCGAAGTTATCGCGATCGATAACCACAAACGCACGCTCTTTAATTGGCGGTAACGGTTCTTTTGGTTTACCTGAGAGGTCAGACAGGATGCCGACAATCAGCGGTAACTCCCGCTGCACGATGGCATCACCAATTTCGACATCATAAGTGATGTGTACTCTTGGCGATCGGACCCTCGATAGTTTCTTTTGATTACTTTCCAAAACTCAACTCCAAATCACAATCTAAATTTAAAATAACTGAAACATTGGACTAAAACTCAAGCTAAAACACCACTTAAGTCAGTCACTAGTTTCTAGTTAACCGGTAATATGTCTTATTGTTTCGTTTAACCGAGCTAATATCTCCCTGTACTGTTAAAATTGACAGCGCGTTATCAACTGCGGTCAGCGAATCAGCAAACTTCTGCTGTTTAACCCACCATTCGGTAATGCCATAAATAGTATCCTCGCATTGAGGATGCTCAAGCAGATAATTCTTGATGAGCAACACAACGTCAGTCTGATAGTGATAACTAATACTCATTAAGCTCTCTTTAATAACGTTTGTGAGTCCGGGCTATTGCATAACTGGTGCCAGCCGCTTTTTGCTGCCAAATAATGGTCAAATAAAAATTTTAAGTCATTGTTTATATTGATATATTTTGCTAAACAATGAAATTAGCCCGGCCGGGTTAATGCGCTTCAAACGGGTCATTTAAGACCCTTTGGCTGAGGTTTTTTTTGCTGTTTTGAGCGGAAATTGGGTGATAAATGACGCAGTTTTTGGGGTGGGTGGTGGATGGATTCTTCTTCGTAGGATGCGGTGAGCCAAAGGCGAAACCCATCATAACGGGGTAATAAACGACAAATGAATGTTTTTTTGCGGGTTTGGTGTCAATCGGCAATCGCTCCGTTCAGGTTTTTTGTTGCCCGAAGGTTTGCATGGTAGGCAACGCTGCGCTGTTGCGTAACATGATTTCAGGCTACCCCTGCCTTTCACCCTTCGGGCCAGCTAAAGCTGTTCAAATTCATTCCCGATGAATTTGTCTCTTCGGCTCATGCTTCGCATAGGTTATTGGTCCACTCGGTGCGATGTTGATTATGCAATAATTTTATCCTTGATTTTATGGGACAAAGCATGAATAATCTGTCTCAAGCTGAAAGACGCTATTAAAAACAATAAATGAACCAAACAAAATGACACAATCAACCGGCAGATTTAAAGTATTCAGAGGGAGGCTATTGGCCTTATTGCTTTTTATGCCATTAACGACACAAACCCTCGCTTCAGCGCAAAGTCGACCCCCAGTTGATCCACAACTCATCGACCATGCCCAAATTCTCAATGAACTGTCTGAACGGCGGCGTATTCGCTCATTATTTCACAACGAACAAGCCATTTTTTATGGTCTGCGGCAGCAGTTTGTCAACGTCGGTAAAGGTAATTTGAGTTTTGTTCGACGTGATTTGGTGACTGTCGGCAGAATCCCCATCACCATGGCGCGGGTTTATGATTCAAGTGTCATTGGTGGTGCAGATTTTAGTTCAGGCTGGCAGCTTTCTTTAGCTGAAACCATCACTATCAAAGCCAATGGCATTTTACAATACAAAAATGACAGCGCTGTACTTAGCGAGTTTATCCCGGCAACCGTGGGTTATAAAATCAACCCGGCGCAAAACAGTGATATCAAAGCGATTGATTTTGACGCCCACGGATTATTGCAAATCAGCTATTTAACCGGCTGGTCAAAACGGTTTAAAAAGCTCGGTGACCGCTATCGCCTGACCACTATTGCTGATAATAACGGCAACGAAATCAAACTATTATATAATGAAAACCGCCTGACCAGCGTTATCGGCGACAACCATCGCCAGGTTGATATTCAGCGCGATGACAAAGGACGAATTATCCAAATCACAGATGACCAACAGCGTATGGTAAGTTATCAATATAACAACAAAGACCAACTCAGCAGCGTGATTGATATGGCGGGTCACCAATGGCATTACAAATACCACAGCAAAGACAAGCAACAGCTACATAAAATCATCGACCCTTTAGGTCAAGCAACTGCAAAATTTAACTATTACAACAGCGGTAAAGCAAAATCAGTCAACATCAGCGGCCAAAAATACCGCTATAAATATGCAGGCAACACCACAACAGTAAAAGACAACAACGGGAATACCTCAACATTTATCCAGAATAATCAAGGTATTACCACTAGCATCACCAACACCGAAGGATTTACCAGTTCAATTATTTTAAATGACCGCAACCAAATCACTGAACTTTGGCATAATGACCTACAAAAGAATAACCAACAACAAGCCCGCATCACCTATGATGATAACGGACGACCCAGCCAATATGACATCAACCCCAAACCCACGACGCTGGACAATGAGCATCAACAATACCGCTATCAATACAACCCAGCGGGTCAAATCACCTCAATTAACGACAATGAAGGGCGACTGGTCAGTTACGATTATGATGAAAAAGGCAATCTAACCCAACGAATAAACAGCAACGATAGCCATACTTATCGCTACGCCAGCAATGGTGATGTGATGACTGAAACATCTAATAAAACAGGCCGACAAACCTTCAGTTACAACGCCGATGGACTATTAACCACTCTGACCAATGCCCAAAAAACTAGCCAATTTGCTTATGGCAAAACAGGCAAACTCAGCGATATCACCTTTGCTGATGGCGCAGTTCATCAATACCGCTACAATAAACTTGGCTTTCGCACCGCTGTAAAACGCAGTGACAACAGTCACGTCAGCTATATTTACGATAGCTTAGGCAATCTAAAAACGGCGACAAACACCGATCCGCACAAACAAACCCACAACCAAACACTCACCCTGAATCAGCATAACCAACTCACCCAAGTGGCTATCAGCAAGCAACCGCCCTTAACCATTAAATATACCGCCAAAGGCCAGCCAAAAAGAATCAGCCAAGGCGACCAAGTAAGCCGATATCGTTATGACAAATCAGGACGCCTAACCGATATCGACAGTGATTATGGACAGACCCATTACGACTATCAAAAAGGCGAGTCCGACATTCGTTTACAGCTTGATGATCGCACCCGCCCCACCCAAAGTATTCAGAGCAACATCAGTAGTCATGACCAAAACCAAGCGGCATTTTTATATGCCAGATTAAACGGCTCACCCTGGCAAGCGGTGGTGTGGAATGAATCGCTGGGCAAGTTTTTATTACCTTCACCACAGCAGCTAAATGCACCGGATGCAGGCTATCAATCAAGTAAACAACGCAGGCGGCTTTATGATGCCATCGCACTGACGCAAACTAAGCAATATGATTTTGACAAAGCGTCGAATAGCTTCTTTTTACCGCCAGAATATCAATCGGCTAATTGTTATTATGGCTGTACCATTTCAGTGTGGTCGTTACAAACGCCGCTAACCGCTAAAGTGGGCTGTGGTGCGATTTACCCGGTTAATAATAATACGGTTGCGTGGAACAGTACGCTTAACAGTGATTTTGTATGTGGCGATGAGGTTTATATTGATGGTGTCGGAACTAAAATGATAACGGACTTTTGTGCTATTTGTGTAAAAGAGCAACTAGATAACTATATCAGTACAGATGGTCGTTGCGCTAATGTACCTGACTTACTCTCAAGTGCTAAAACCATTAAACTCATCCCATAAGGTGTCTTGAAATGAAAATAATTATATCGCTGTTAATATGTTGCTTGTTGCCGATTATCGCGTTTGCAGAAGCTGTCGACTGAACCCGATATACTGGCGGTGTATTTGATGTCATTTATGACCATAAACTGAGTAAATTTGTTGTTAAGGTTTACAAAGCGGAAACCAAGGATTTTACAACGGGTGACTCACCTAAAACCAAGCGATTAGAGATTAACCGTGTTGAAAAAATAGCAGAACACTTAAAACTGTTCACCAAAGATTCCATTATTCGCCTCGATAACCTGAAGCAACTGGAGCAAATTGAATAATCGATTTATCCCTATAATACACCACGACGTAGACGCGACTTCAGTCGCGTAAGAGAGCCATAGCGACCGTAACCCCCCAGCAACCACTCCCAAGTCCTAAATTTTTGCTGGCTAACATTTGTTTGATGAAAACCAAAGGCACCACAGCCTAATTCACCAACTCAATCTGATGTGACTGCAACAAACTATCATAGGCTTGGCGCAATCGTTCAACCACTTTGTCTGATGTGCCAAGGCTGACAGCCATGTAAGGTGGGGTTTTAAACAGCGGCATCACTTTAATGGCTTTGGTGTGATCTAATCCTAAATAATCAAGTTCAGCTTTGAGTGTGGCATCATCAAAAGCCAACATATCAGTCCTGCCCTTGAAAAACATTTGCAGGATACTTTGTGCTGTTGGCGGGGTTTGTAATTTTTCGAAACCTTGATAACGCAGCCAGATATGATCCATGGTGTCTTTATTGGCTGCCACTTGATAATGTTGCGCCGCTTGCAGGGTTTGCGGATTAATATGTGGATTTTTATCTAACCGATATAAAAAAGTCGTTCCGCCTTTACCCAGTGGTCGCACCCATTTAAACAGTTTTTCTCGGGGCGCAATGCGAACAATAGTATAAATCAGCACGTTATCATGATCCTGTGCTAATTTATATGCTCTAGCCCAAGGGTAAACATCAATCTTATATTTAATGCCCGCCTGTTTAAGCACTTTCTTGACCACGGTTGTTGATACGCCTTGTATTTTACCATTTTTGAGGTAATTGTAAGGTCGCCAGTTTTCAGTCACGACTTGCAGTTCATTCACCACTGTCGTTAATGGAACCGTCGTTAATGGCACTGTCGTTAATGGCGCTGCGGCTAATGGTACTGCGGCCAATGGCGCTGCCGATACAACTGACCACTTCACAGTTAATCCAGCCAAGCCCAACATTAACCAAAAGCGGTTAAATGATTTCATTACAACGACCCCAAGCATGGCGAATGTAATTTAATCATAGCCATATAATCAGTGAATTGCGCTATCGATGATCCCCGCTCTTTAGCAACAGCCCTTCAATTGATGAGAGTGATTTTATGCGCCAGTAGCAGGGTATCATAAGCCTTGCGCAGTTTTTCAACCATCTCGTCTGACGTACTCAAACTCACCGCAATATACGGCGGCGCGGTAAACAATGGCATTACTGGCACTACCTGACTCGCGTCAAAACCATAATGGTTAAACTCATCAGCCATTGAAATCGATTCTATGGCAATCATATCAGCTCGATTTTTATGAAACATTTTAATCATTTGCTCAACCGTGCCAGGTGCATGTAACAAGGTAAACCCGTTATACCTTAGCCATAGATGGTCCATCGAATCAGTGCTGGTGATCACCTGATATTGTCTGGCTTGGCCCAAATCGGTGGGGTTAACATGAGGGTTTTTCTTCAGTCGATATAAATACGTGGTGCTACCTCTACCCAACGGCCTGACCCACTTAAATAATGAATCACGAGAGGGGATCCTGATAATACTGTAAATCAATAGATTTTTTTGCTGCTGCGCCAGTTTATAAGCTCTCGCCCACGGATAAACTTCAATATTGTACTTAATCCCAGCCTGCTCCAGCACCTGTCTGACTATTTTTGTTGCTGTTCCCTTAACAATTCCATCGTCAATATAGTTATAAGGTCGCCAGTTTTCAGTAACAACTTGCAACGGTGCGGCAAAAGCCCCAGTCAACAAAGCAGTTAACAACCCGATTAACAGTAACGACATCAACAGTGACCTTATCGCTACCTTCACCTGACTTTTACCTTGTTGACCAAAATACTTGTTGAGCCGTAACTTAACAAGGCAGCATCAACACAACTATGGCTAAAGTCGGATCCTCAGGTTTTATAATTATTCACAAACGCCAGACGGTGCCTCATGCCCTAACAGGGTAACAACACTAAACGGATTTTGACGATGATCAGGGTCAACAGAAACATGGGCAGCATCGGGATATTTAAAATCACCCGGGCCATTTAAACGCCACAAATTACTCGCTAAAGCGGCATTAGGCTGATGAAGACAATAAGTACTGGTATCGCCATGAATAATCAATACTGGTCGTTTATATTGCGCCGATTGTTGTTCGATATACTCGCGAATAAGCTTAAAACCATCGCATTCTTCGCGACGCTGAACAGTGCATATAACAGGAAAATCAGCTTGATCAGGATGATAAACATCGGCCTGAAAGCTGATCACCAGAGCCGCCGCCGCATCAGCCCGAGCAAACAAGGTATCAATCCATGCCAAATTGGCCGCATCCCGCTGCTCAACCGCATCAAGGGCTCTATCTTTGTCACTGAGCAAAATTTCTTTGCGGCCGTTATTACCACCTACCATATGCAAAGTACCAAATACCACATCCTTAATTTGCCACAACGCATTTTCAACCAAACCTTTTCCAAGCAACTGATGCTGATGAACCAGACCTGCAATATCTCTGGTCATCTGTGCGCCCTGCCCTTGATAAAACAACTCGCGCAAAAAATCCAGGCGTTGCAATTCGTCCATCGGCGGCTTGATAAAATCGCGGTCGCAATCAGTCCAATCATTATCACCTGGGGTATAAACGATTTTATGAGGATTGAGGTTAGATAGTTGGGTCCGTCGTTCTTTTAATAATTCATCAGTGCAAGGCTCCCCGCCCGACTTCAAATCACCATAATGAATCAATACCGCTGGGTCATAGGCGACAATCGCTTGCGCAATTGCCCCATCAGGTGCGGTTAATAGCTTGTTTTCTAATGCGTTATAAGGCATATCTCCCATAGCAATGAACCACACTTTGTCGTCATCATGGCTCAGCATCGGTTTGTCATTTGCAGGCTCTGAGGGTAAATAAGCAATTAAAATCGAGGCTAAAAGCAAAGCAAACACAGCAGTCGGGGCAAGTCTCATTTTGACTATCCTTAATTTACAGACATTCAATTAAATAGACTCATACCTTACTGAAAAACCCGTGTCAGGAAAAGCAATATCTCTTTACGACCGAGCCTTAAATTCCAACACCGTGGCATTAATACAAAAACGTCGCTGACCATCAGGTCCATCATCAAACACATGACCTAAATGCACATCTGACGACTTTGAACGAATTTCAATCCGAGTCATACCAAAACGGTTGTCGGCTTTTTCATAAACCGACCCCTCGACCGGATGGGTAAATGACAACCAACCACTGGCTGAGTTAAAACGATGGCGAGTATCAAACAATGGCACTCCGCTGAGTTTGTCGATAAACACCCCATCCGGGGTATTTTTAAAGATTTCATACTGCTGGCAAAACCGCCCGTCGGTACCTTCATTAAAAGCCACGTTATAAGCCTCTGTATCACCGAGCTTAAATTTACCCAACGCTTTGTAAAACGCCACTGGGGTCATATAACCCTGTCGACCAAAGACTTCTTTACCCTCTTGCAAAAACAGCACTGTCGGCGTCGCCCAAGTCGGGGTTTTAATAGCCAAACCCTGTAATTGCGAGGCCAAACGATAAGTCACCGGGATAGTGCCCTGATACTCATTCAGCACATTGGCTTTGAGTTTTTCACAATAAGGGCAATAAGCCTCAGATTCGATGATCACAATTTGCTTACCCTGAGTCAGCACATCATTGCTCACCGCCGCCAGCTGGCTGTTATCCTTCGGGTTGAATTTCACACCTGTTGAATGGTCCGGACAATAACCGTTAGGGTTTTTCACCAGATAATCTTGATGATAATCTTCAGCGGCAAAAAATTCGCTTAACGGCGCAACCTTAGTCACAATCGAACCATGATCAGCCTTTGTTAGCAATGACTGATAACTTTTTAACACCGTATTGGCTGCGGTCCGTTGGGCTTCGCTGTTAGTTAGAATGGTTGAACGATATTGAGTGCCAATATCGTTACCTTGGCGATTGAGTTGGGTAGGATCGTGACCTTCGAAGTAATTTTGTAAAATGCGCTCTAAACTCACTACCGAGCGGTTAAAGGTCACCTTCACCACCTCGGCATGATTATTAGGATTGCGTTTATTTTTGTATTTGATGATCTCCTGATATTCAGGCTTTACCCCAGACCCATCGGCATAACCTGAAACCGCATCAAGCACCCCGGGAATAGCAGCATAACGTTTCTCTGCCCCCCAAAAACAGCCAGCGCCTAACACTATGCTGTCAATATGTTGCGAAGCGGGCATTTTTTCAGCTTTTTCAACTCTTTCAACTCTTTCAACTTCGCCGGCTACATCAGCAGCGCCGGACGAAGCCGCTAATACCCAAAAAGCCAGCACGGGAAGCAACCCCATCGCAGCGATTATTTGTTTCATATTCATGGCAAATTCCTTGGTTTTTTGTCTGTTAGAATGTCTTCACTAAAAGAGTCTAAATCAGAGTGCTCCCAATCTGATCACCCACATATCACAATTTTATCACAACCCAGCTACCAACCAAGCAAGTTAAGCGTGATTTAGATATACGATAAAAACCGAAGGCGTTTGCAACACGCCTAAGCCAGCCGATCAAACGTCTGCAATGAAAATTCCACTCCTGGGGTGGCAAATAACGGCGTAGATTTCGCCATAATAGTGCGCCAATCATCGCTAGCCATACAGGCTTGATGATCGGCTTTGCACGTCCATTCCCAATACATCATGGTTTCATTACTTTCGGTTGACTGATGAAAGCGGATTGAGACAAAACCCGGCTGTGCTTTAGCCAGCGGTATCATGCTCAAGCCGACTTCGTGGATGGCTTGTTTCATCGATTCAGGATATTTGACTGTCGATATGGCGACGTAACTCATGGTTAATCTCTTTTTTCTTAATTGTCAGAATGATTATCGACAGGGTACCAAACTAACACCAAACCTTAAACCTCAGCTTAAACTTCAATTAATGCCCGGGGCGAATGAGTCAATATTTCGTAACCGCTGCTGGTCACCCGGATATCATCTTCAATCCTGATCCCGCCCCAGCCTGGGATATAAATGCCCGGCTCTATGGTGATCACCATATTCGGTTGCAACACAATCTCACAACCCGCCTGTAAAAACGGTTGCTCATGCAAAAACAACCCCACCCCATGGCCTAAACCCTCGCCCTGAAACTCAGCAAACTCACTGGCATCCAGCACTTCTTTGGCGGCAACATAAGGCAATTCACCACTGATCCCCGCCAACACCGCTTGCATTCCGGCCTGTTGCGCCCTTTTTACCGTGTCATAAACCGCCAATTGTTTTTTGTCAGCTTCACCGACAACAAAGCCCCGAGTCATATCAGAGCGATAACCATTCACCACCGCACCAAAATCAATGGTGATCAAATCACCCGGTGCTAGTTTTCGCGCTCCGGGCATTCCATGTGGTAAGGATGAACGCTCACCACTGATCAATATCGTCGGAAAAGACAAACCTTCTGAACCGGCCTTTTGCATCTGATATTCCAAATCCAGCGCCGCATCCCTTTCACTCACGCCCGCTTTGAGCATGGTGGTCAAATGAGCTAACGCCCCGTCGGCAATCGCCGCAGCCGCTTTAATATTGGCAATTTCGCCCTCATCCTTGATCATACGTTGCTGCTCAATCCAGCCAGAAATCCCTTCCAGCTTAATTTCGCCACATGCCTGAGCAATATCAGCCATCATCCCGACACTGAAAAAATCTCGTTCAAACGCCACTTGTTGAGCATTGATATCATTGAAGATTTGCCTAAATTGCTGCCCTAACGAAACATTTTGCCGATCACGTTCAACTACCGTAAAATCAGCGCATTGGTTGCTGGCCTGTTCAGAGTAACGATAGTCGGTCACCAAAAACAAATTTTGCTGGCTGATTATCAAAAAAGCCACATTGGGATCATTGTTGGCCAACCCACTTAAATATCGGCAATTTTGCACACTAGCCAGCAAAACAGCATCATACGGGCTATCGCTCAATCGTTCACGCAGTGCTGTTATTCGTTGTTGTGTTGACATAATGAACCTCTGTTAACAGTTAAAAATAATTTTACATTGTGCACAACTATACCTTAACGTGTGGATGATGAAAACCCAGATATTTGTTATACTGACCGGCTGAGCACTTTTATAATTTCACTAACCATTTGCCAACGCATGAGAATAAGGGTAACCATGAGTTCAAAAGTCACGGATACAATTAAACAGGATTTAGCCGAACAAATACAAACCATAAGTGATTTGCCGTTTAAATTGACACTCGGTGCCATTGCCGAACATTACTCGGTGAGTTTAACCCCGGTACGTCAAGTGGTTGAATCACTGGTTGAAGAACAAGTGCTGATCCGAAAACCCAATGGTCGCCTCGAACGCGCCAAAACCCCCAACGCCGACGAAATAGCCACCGCCCGAGAGCAAGTCAAAAAACCCGTCAAACTCGATTCAGATCTCGATCAGTTACTCACCGGCTATATCGTCCAATTAAGCCTGCAAAGTCATGCAGAATATTTACGTGAAGAAGCCACCGCCAAAAAATACAACACTGGCCGCACCATCATGCGTCAGGTATTCTCTCGTCTTGCTGGTGCCGGATTAATTGAACACGTGCCCCGCTGTGGCTGGAAAGTACGGGTATTTCGTGAAAAAGACATGCTCGATTATCTCGAAGTTCGCGAGCTGC
>CBDIDQ010000035.1:0-23462 GCA_965277695.1 Alteromonadaceae bacterium | reverse complement strand
AGATTTTGAGAAACTCGAAGTCAACGAATCCGATCCAAGTAAAGTCAATGTGTTACTCAGTGCTGCTCGCACTGAGAGTATCGACGTCAGAGTCGAGGCTATGGACAATGGCGGTTTTGAGGCAAAAGTGATTGACGTTGAAAGTTCTGCTTTAAGTCGTGCCAGTATGTTATGTCTTAGTCAACTGGATAACGAAGAGCATGACAAAGTGATTGGGATGCTGGATATTGGGGCAAATATGACCCTATTCAGTGTAGTTCAGAACAATGAGAGCATTTACACTCGTGATCAGATGTTTGGCGGTGACCAATACACCCAGTCGATTGTGTCCTATTATAATAAAACCTTCGAAGACGCTGAACGTTCAAAAGTGACCAATGATATGCCGCCCAACTATACCTTCGAAGTGTTGGCTCCTTTTCAAACGTCTTTGTTGCAACAAGTTCGCCGTGCCATTCAAATGTTTATGACTACCAGTGGTAAGGAGAATCTTGATTATCTGATTATCTCTGGTGGTTCGTCATTGATTGAGGGGATTGACCAGCTAATGATTGAAGAATTGGGCATTCATGCGGTGGTGGCTAATCCTTTTGTTGATATGGATATTGCCCCGCAAGTGGATAAGGTGTTGCTGGATAAACACCAATCTCAGTTGGTGGTTGCTGCCGGGCTGGCGTTGAGGAGCTTCTTCGAATGGCATATATAAACCTGCTACCTTGGCGGGATGCAGCACGAAAAGAAAGACAAAAAGAATATTTGACGATTTTGTCAGTGATTGGCATTTTTGCGTTTTTGATTGTGTTTGGTATTAGCCTGTTTTATAGCGAAAGAATTGCCGGGCAACTCAAACGTAATGCTTTTCTCAATGCTGAAATCAATGTGTTAGATCAGCGTATCAGCGATATCAAAACCTTAAAAGACAAAAAAAGTGGTTTGCAACAGCGCATGGCGTTAATCGAACAGTTGCAAAGCAGTCGTAATCTCGGGACCCAAGTATTTGCTGAAATTGCCAAAGTGGTTCCTGCTGGTATATATCTTGCTCGACTGGAGAAAAAAGAGGATGCGCTGCTGATTATTGGCAAGACTGAATCGAATAATCGTTTGGCGCAAATGATCCGTCAGATTGAAGAATCTAGCTTATTGTCGTTTGTTAACTTGCAATCGATTGTGGCGGGTAAAGATCAAAGCCAGATACTCAGCGACTTTACCATGCAATTGAAAGTTAATGGTCTTGAAGCGGCAGAGGACGAAGATTAATGAATTTAAAATTCGATTTATCTGAAATTGATTTTAATAATATTGATTTTGAAAACATGGGCGGCTGGCCAAAACCGTTAAAGGTCATTTTTGCCATCGTGACGGCAGTCGTGATCAGTGTTGCCACCTATTTTGTCTTTGTTGACAGTAAGATCACTGAATTGAACAATGCACAAAATGAAGAGCTGCGGTTGCGTCAGGTTTATCAGGTTAAATATGCCGCAGCGGTGAATTTGGAGTTATATCGTCAACAAATGTTGGATATGGAAAATCTGTTTTCGACCTTGTTGAAGCGCTTGCCGACATCTCATGAAACCCCGGGTTTACTGGATGATATCACTTATGTTGGTACCAGTAGTGGTTTGAGTTTTGTCAAAATGAACTGGTTGCCAGAAGTGGCTAAAGAATTTTACACCGAACTGCCTATTACCATGGAAGTGGTGGGTAATTATCATGAGTTTGGTGATTTTGTTAGTAAGGTGGCTAAATTGCCGCGAATTGTGACGCTGCATGATTTTGAGGTTCAGCTATTGGGTAATGGTCAGTTGAACTTGAGTATTGTGGCAAAAACCTATCGCTACAAAGGTGATGAAGCACTCGAAGAGAGTAAGGGTAAGCAATGAGACGATTAATTGTCACACTCGGTTGCACCTTGTTACTTAGCGGTTGCTTTGATGATTTGGATGATATTCAGGCGTTTATGACTCAGGTTAAAGCGGCAACACCTGCTGTGATTGAGCCGATACCAGCGGTAAAAGAGTTTGCACATGTAAAATATTCAGCGTTTGATAAACGCAGTCCGTTTTTACGACCTAAAGCAGAAGCGGTGAGCGAAAAACGCGAGAGTGTTCAGGATTGTTTGCAACCTGAGGTGGGCAGAAATAAACAGCCACTAGAAAAATACGCCTTATCTAATTTAAGAATGAAAGGAACGCTGGGTTATAAAGGCGATCCTTGGGCATTGGTTGAATCGACTACGGATGGTTCATTATTGAGAGTATCTATTGGTAGTTATCTGGGGTTATTCCACGGTCAGATCACTGCGGTACTCGACGATCAGGTTCAGTTGATGGAAATGATCCCCGATGGTACCGGCTGCTGGAAAAAACGCGCAGCGGTTATTGATATGGTTGAGCCGGTCGCCAGTGAGGAAGGTAAATAATATGATTATCTATAACAAAATAACCCAGGTAATGACAAACAATATGTTCCAATTTAATCATTTCAAAGCGGCTGTATTATTACTGCTATTGAGTGTTTTCACCTCGTTTTCAGTTTTAGCGGGCACAGTACCACTATTATATGATGTTAAATACAATCCACTGCTTGATGAGCAAAGTGATATTCAATTTGTTTTTGATGAAGAAATCAAAGTCGCTCCGACTATTAACGTTTTGAGTCAGCCAGCCCGATTAGAACTGTTTTTTGATCAGGCGGACTTTGAACAAAACCTTAATGAGGTGACGTTAAAACAAGGTGGAGTCGAAAAATTTACCACTGAGTTTGTTGATGAAGGCTTTAAAGTCATTTTTTATCTTGATCACTTAAAAATTTATCAAAGTGAAGTCAAAGGTAACCTGTTTAATTTGTCGTTATCTGACACGCCAACCATTGATCCCGCCAGCGAAACCACCCAAGCCGTCGAATACCTCAATAAAATTCAAGCCTTGGATTTTCGTCGGGGTGATGAAGGTGAAGGTCGGGTGTTAGTCTTTTTAGACAAAAGCAGTGCTGCCGTTGATGTTAGAGAGCAGGACAGACAGATTGTTATCGAATTTTTTAATACCGACTTGTTGCCAGAGCTGTTGTATCAGCTAGATGTGGTTGATTTCGGCACTGTGGTGTCAACGGTTGAAACCTTTAAAGATGGCTCGAACAGCCGGATTGTGATCATCCCTAACGGTCCTTTTAGTTTTACCCATCAACAGATTGAAAACATCTTTACCATTGCGCTACAAAAAGCCGATGAGAAAACCAGTCTGTTGGGCGAAGGCAAAACTTATAATGGCAAACCTATCTCGTTGAACTTTCAGGATGTACCTATCAGAACGGTGTTGCAGATCATTGCCGATTACAATGGTTTTAACCTCGTGACTAGTGATTCTGTTACTGGCTCAATTACTTTGCGCCTTGATGGTACGCCGTGGGATCAGGCGCTGGACATGGTGTTAAAAGTCAAAGGATTGGATAAACGCATGGAAGGCAATATCTTGATGGTCGCACCGACCGAAGAACTAGCAGCTCGTGAAGCCAAAGAGCTGCAAGCGTTGCAACAGGTTGAAAAACTCGAAACCCTCCATACCGAATTTATCCAAGTTAACTATGCCAAAGCGACTGAAATTGCCGAGTTATTACAGTCTGAGGGCACTTCATTTATCTCTGAGCGAGGGGCTATTTCGGTCGATCAGCGAACCAATACCCTATTGATTAAAGACACACGCAAAAGCATCGAGAGTGTACGTAAGGCGATTGAGTTTTTGGATGTGCCGGTTAAACAGGTCATTATCGAAGCGCGGATGGTGACGGTGAAAGACAATGTGAGTGAAGAGCTAGGGGTTCGCTGGGGCGTGAGTGATCGCAGCGGCAGTGATGGTTATTCTGGTACTTTAGATGGTGCACAAACGATTTCAACTGGCACTATACCGCCGATTGGTCAGCGGCTGAATGTTAATTTGCCAGTGAATAGTCCGGCGGGAAGTATTGCTTTTCATGTGGCTAAGCTGATTGACGGTACAATATTAGACCTTGAGCTATCGGCGTTGGAGCGGGAAAACAAAGGTGAGATTATTGCCAGCCCGCGTATTATGACTGCTAACCAGCAAAAGGCGCGGATAGAGCAGGGCACCGAAATCCCATTTGTGCAAGCGGCTTCGAGTGGGGCAACTACGGTAGCGTTTAAAAAGGCGGTGTTGAGTTTAGAAGTGACGCCACATATCACGCCGGATAACCGAGTGATTTTGGACTTGATTATTACTCAGGATACTCGGGGTGATACGGTTCAGACCGGGACTGGAGCGGCGACTGCGATAGATACCCAGCGAATAGAAACCCAAGTTTTAGTGGAAAATGGCGAAACCATTGTATTAGGCGGCATTTTTCAGCAACAAATCGTCAAATCAATTTCTAAGGTACCCCTACTTGGCGATATCCCCTATCTTGGTCGGGCGTTTAAAACTGACCGAGATTTCACCGAAAAGACAGAGTTATTAATCTTTGTCACACCTAAAATTGTCACGAGTGAATTCTGATTGTTTAAAAACGTGTTCAAAGTGATTAAAAAGTCAGCGTTAGTTGAGCTTTTTACTTTGAGTGGCGGTTAATGCTTGTAAACAGTCAGCTTTCTTTGCGATAATCCCCCACCTCACTGAGAGTGGAGTAACTTGCGGATTAACTAATTAGGTTTAAATTGTAAATAGATATGGCTGAAAAACGTAATATTTTCCTGGTCGGCCCAATGGGTGCCGGTAAAAGTACCATAGGACGACACCTTGCAGAACAACTCCATTTGGAATTTTTCGATTCTGATCAAGAGATTGAAAAACGCACGGGAGCTGATATCACTTGGGTATTTGATGTCGAAGGCGAAGAAGGTTTTCGGGTTAGAGAAGAAAAGGTGATTGAGGACTTGACCGAAAGGCAAGGTATAGTATTAGCGACAGGTGGTGGTTCTGTTTCCAGCAAGGAAGTCAGAAATTACTTGTCAGCACGGGGGATTGTAGTCTATTTAGAAACCCCGATTGAAAAGCAAGTTGCCCGAACACAAAGAGATAAACGTCGACCGTTGTTACAGACCTCGGAAGATTCGCGTAGCGTGCTGGAGCGTTTGGCTGCTGAACGAAATGCCTTGTATGAAGACGTTGCTGATTTTACTGTCAAAACAGACGAGCAAAGTGCCAAGGTTGTCGCGAGTCAAATTATTCGTAAAATCGGTTTTTAACGGCTGTTTCTCCGCGTATTTTGCCAGTCAACCGATTTTTCTTAGTCTATTAATCAGGCCACAAAATTAGGCCATTAATTAGGAATAGTACGCTGATGATTCAACTCAACGTCGATCTGGGTGCTCGTAGCTATCCTATATTTATTAGCAACAATGAAAAAACAGGTAATGCTTCTTTAGCGCCTTACCTGACTCGTCCAAATGTGGTGATTGTCTCCAATCCGACGGTTGCCGAAATCTACCTTGAACCACTCAAAACCGCACTACAGTCATTATCTGATGCACCGTTACCAACCTATAATATTTTGTCCTTTTTGATGACTGACGGTGAAGCTTATAAGTCACTCGAAACCTTTAATGATCTGATCAGCTTCATGCTTGAAAATGGCTTGGGGCGTGATACCACCTTGATTGCTTTAGGTGGTGGTGTGGTTGGTGATTTGACTGGTTTTGTTGCTGCTTGTTATCAGCGTGGGGTTGATTTTATTCAAGTGCCGACCACCTTGTTGTCGCAGGTTGACTCATCGGTGGGTGGCAAGACTGGTATAAACCATGCTTTGGGCAAGAACATGGTTGGTGCCTTCTACCAGCCACAAGCGGTGGTTATTGATGTGAACTCACTCAGTACACTGGATAAAAGACAATTTAATGCGGGCATGGCTGAGGTCATCAAATATGGTGTGGCCAATGACGCACAACTGTTTGAATACCTTGTACAGCACAAGCGCGAAATTAAAGCCCTCGACAGTCAGTGTCTTAGTTATATCATTGAGCAATGTTGTCGCATCAAAGCCGAGATTGTTCGCCTTGATGAAAAAGAAAGTGGTGTCAGAGCGCTATTAAATTATGGTCATACCTTTGGCCATGCGATTGAAGCGCAGATGGGATATGGCAACTGGTTACATGGTGAAGCGGTGGCTGCGGGGATGGTTTATGCCTGTCAGGTGGCGCAATTACAAGGTTTGATGAGTGAGTCTCAAGTGCAAAGTGTAGTTGAATTGATTGCTTATTTTGACTTGCCAACCACTGGACCTGAGCAAATGGCTTATGCTGATTATTTGCCACATATGCAAAAAGACAAAAAGAATCAGGCTGGTGAAATTCGTTTTATACTGCCCATTGGTATTGGTTCGTCGAAAGTCACCGCAGCGGTAACCGAAGCCCAATTAACACAAGTGTTGGGTGGTGAAGCGCCAAGAACCCATACATAACCATGGATTCTGGGATATTACCGAGTCGGCAAGAGCTACTGTCACGAATTGAACTGGTTTGTGATTTAAACAGTAGCTTTATTGCCGTGACGGGTGAAGCGGGTATTGGTAAATCTGCTTTACTGGAGTTTTTTGTTGAACATCATTGTGCTGCCAGCAAAAAATGTTTTATTTCGGTTCAACCTGAGCAACCGGATTACCACCTCAAAGGCCAAATACTGAGCCAATTATTAAGTCGTGAAAAGTATGATCCTCATGCACCACTGTTAGATAACTTCTCTCTTATAGACCCGCAAGATGCCTTTGGGGCAATCATCATTTTTGATAATGCCCAATACATCGACAATGAACTGTTTGATGAACTGATTGCGGTATTAAAATCCAGTCATTTGGCGATTGAACTGAGTGTAATTTTCGCTCAGAGCCGCAACTCTCAGCGGGTTGGCGAGTTGAATAGTCGTTTTCCATTGATTGAGTTTCACCTTGAACCGTTAAGTGATGAAGAAAGCCGTTTATTGCTTAAACTCTATTTTCGTACTGCGATGGGCTCAGACCCGGCTTACCTGCAACAGTTTATTCAAGACAGCCAAGGGTTGCCAGAAAAGTTGCTGCAATTTACCGCACCTGACGAGCAACAGCCTGCTGAGTCGGTCAAATTATCTAAGCAAACCCTAGTGATGATTGCTGCCGGGCTGTTGTTACTAAGCGTTGTAGGCGTGGCTAGCTGGTATTTTATCACCCATGCGCCTGAGCCACAGACTGTGGTGGTTAATGAAGAGCTGGTGGACAGCCCTGAGCGAGGAAACAGCCCTGAGCCAGATCCGAGCAAAAAACCAACAGATAGTGAATTATTAGCAGCCGTTGAGGCCATGAAGCAACTGGCTGACAAGGGGCTGAAAGCACCTGAAACAGAACCTGAAACAGCACCTGAAGATAAGTCTGAAGAAGCCCCAGCAGACGGGTTGGATGGTTTGTTGGTTCAACGCTGGGATGACGGAGCCAAGCCAGTAGAAGCACAAATCGTTGAAGAAAATAAGCAAACGTCTGAAACCGCTGAGCCTGAAACCGCTGAGCCTGAAACCGCTGAGCCGGTAACTGCTGAGCCTGAAACCGCTGAGCCAGTAACTGCCGAGTCGGTAACTGCTGAGCCGGTATTAATCAATGAAATGGATAACCAGTGGTTTTTGAATCAGGATGGTCGCTTATTGGTGATCCAACTGACTGGGGTCAGCGATTTAGATATTTTAGACACTTATTTAACTGAACATAGATTAAAAGCAACAGCGCATATTTATCAATCAATTCGCGGTGGTAAGCCATGGTATGTCGTGACATTGGGTGCTTATACCAGCCATCAGTTGGCCACAGAGGGGATCGCTGCATTGTCTGCACCGTTGCAGGCTACCTCGCCTTGGGTCAAATCCGTTAGTACCATTCAATTAGAAATAGTTAATGCAAATAAATCAAATTAAGCACAATCGTCGGATCGGTCGGGTTAGTCGCAGCGAGAAAAAAGTACGTTCATTTTTAAAGTGGGCAGGGGGCAAGTATTCGTTAATGGACACCATCAAAGAGCGATTGCCTGATGGTGACAAGTTGATTGAACCTTTTGTTGGGGCTGGCACCGTATTTCTTAATACCAACTACTCAAGTTATTTGTTAAACGATATTAATGCAGATTTGATCAACCTGTTCAATGAGTTGAAAAACAATTCAGCGAGTTTGATTGTTGATATGCGAGAATTGTTTGAGTCTGAATACAACAACAAAGAGAGTTTTTATGAGTTGCGGGAGAAGTTTAACCGTAGCGAGGATATCTATGAGCGTTCGGTGATTTTTCTTTATCTGAACCGTCATTGTTACAATGGCTTGTGTCGATATAATCTCTCTGGTGGCTTTAACGTACCTTTTGGCAAGTATGTTCGGCCTTATTTTCCTCAAGCTGAATTAGAGTTTTTTAGCGAAAAGGCTCAGCGGGCGACGTTTACCTGCGAAAGTTATGTTAAGACCATTCAAAAAGCGAAGAAGGGTTCGGTGATTTATTGTGATCCGCCTTATGTGCCTTTGAGTAAAACGGCTAGCTTTACCACTTATGCCAAAGAAGGGTTTAATTTAGATGATCAGGCCAAGCTGGCCAATATGGCAGAAAGTGCTGCTTTTACGCGTCATATTCCGGTGTTGATCAGCAATCATGCGACCACCTGGACGCGAAAAATTTACGAACAGTCTAGTCATATTGAAACCGTGCACGTTGCTCGAACTATTAGCCATAAGGGCAGTGACCGGACGCCGGTCGAAGAGATATTTGCCTTGTATGATTTGAATTGGAAAGGACCGGTGGCTGTTAACCGTTAAGGATTCGATTAAATAGGGTAATAATTGGCTCACCAAAAACGCGAATAAATTCGCGTCTACGGCGTAGACGAGGTTTCAACCTCGTAAATGTTGAGAGATGATTGTTACCTTACAGCCAATAAAAAAGGCTGCCTGAGCAGCCTTTAGGAATTGTTAATCGTTAGCTGGTGATCACATTGACGACGCCGACTATACTGACAACCAACACAACAGTAAAAACGATACCGACATAAACGTAGGTTTTATAGTTGGTGACTGCAAAATCTTTTTCTCGATTTTTGTCACTTTGAACGCCAAGCATTGCAGCGAAAACGCCGCTGATGACTTGTCCGATGGGTGCTTTGCTTTTATCCTTCACGAGTGGGTATTACCGCCTTTCTTGATTTATCTTTATCCCCGTGTAGCAACTCAAACAAATCGATAAACTGGAATTGGGTAGAGCGACTTGAACCGCCAACCCAAGCTAGCCAGCTGTGATTGGCGTTATGCTTTGCGATACAGGCGTTGGCAATGTGCGCATTGGCCAGCGACGAGGACGTACATTGAATATTATTGTGATTGACGCCAGCAATGAAAAGCAGTGGAACAGCCAGAGCTGTTGTTAATGCGAGCCGTATAAATACGCCTTTGATTTTAATTGATTTCATTGACTAACCTCTTACGATTTCCATTGGCAGCAGTGTACACTATTTGAGCTTATTGCACAGCAAATATTAAGTTTTTGCGGTGAACGGTTTCCTATTTACGTTGTATTACGATGCAGGGACTAAGTTCCCTAGTTGGCCATTTTTGGCGTGTTCTCAACGACTTACCAAGTGATTTTATATTGCAGACCGACTGCCAGATTGTTGACATCGTTGCGACGGTATTGATTGATGCGATATTCGCTGACAAAAAACAGCTTATCGACCAGTAGTAAGCCAAGCTGAAATTCAGCGACAATCGGATTGGTGGGCAAGTGTCCCGGGCGCTGCTGATTAAAGGTATGGTCGATAAAACCCGACAAATAGAGTCGCTCAGAAATGCTCGGAAACTTCATCAAAAAGGCGTGTTCAATCTGCCAGACATGACCGTCTTCGTGGTCGAATTGAATGGCGTGTAAATTCACCGCATAGCGCAAATTAATCGAATCAAAAAAGTCCTTAAACCAGCTGGTATTATTTAACCGCCAGCGGACCCCGAGGCGATGGCGGTTATTGTCTTTGCCAGTACGAAAATTCATTTGTAAAGTTAAATCTAACGGCGAGTCTTCGGCCACTTGCCAGCGAAAATTTTGCTCAGTGTAATAGGTAATCGAATCGTCGAGAAAACCGTTATCGCGTTGGTTGTATAAATTGGTCAAACTAAAATAAGAGAAGCGGCCAGGAAGCTTGGTTGCTGCATTTAAAGTGAAAGCACTGTCGTTATCGACATCGTTTAAATAGGGGTAGACATTGAAGTCGAGAAAGCCGCCGACGGCCTGAAAAGCAAAACTAAAAGTCAGCCCTAGCGAGACTAGAAAAGCTCGGGCAAAACGACTGAATATTACAGGTAACCGATTGAAATAACGGTAAAAATTCAAGTGTATTAGGGCCACTGGGCAGTTCCTCGTCAACACGAAAAATCGTGTAAGATTAAGCGTTATCTGAACTGTAGTCGTTAATCTGGGGTTTACCAATTGAATCGTAAAGATGAGAAGGTGTCGATTGAATTTGTTAGCTTCTCGCGTCGAGGTACTTTCTGATAAAAGCCAAATCAGCCATGCTGCCACCGAGCATTACTTCTAATGCCGATTTATCGTTGAAGTCGGTTGATTGTCGGGTGATCCAACTGTTTGCCTGATTGGCATCTTCGAAAATAGTGTGCACTGCTATGTAAATACCGGATATAAAGGAGATCCTGTCGAGGGTCTCTTGGGGCAGGTTACTGACTTCATTACGTTTCAATTTATCAAATAATGAGTTGGATGGTTGGCCGAGTAATATATGCATTTGTGCTGATGTTAATGCCCATTGTTGAGAGATATTAAAAAACATCTTGATAGCGACTTTAGCTATCTTTTTCGGGTCTAACTGTTTGGGGTTTAATTTCAAACCAGGCACTGACGCCTGGCTGTTGGCCGCAATGGTTGCCACCATCGTGCAAAAACATGATTACAAGCAAGATTGGCTGGCGGAACATAGCCATGGCTTAGAAGACATCATCAACACTTTCAAAGACATCCCTGTAGACAAATACTGCACAGTTGCTGGTGTCAGTACAGCACTTGTTGAACAGGCAGTGGCTATTATTACAGAGGCCAATAGCGCGGCATTCTTTGAAGATCTTGGTGTACAGATGAACCGCCATTCCACTCTAGTCAGTTATCTTGAAAAACTGGTGTGGGTACTCAATGGTCATTTTGGCTGCCAAGGCGGCCAGTATATTCCCTCTTATATAGTCAATGTAGCAGGCAGTGGCAAAGCCTCAAGAAAGAGTCCTGTAGTCGGCGCACCAATTATAAGCGGAATGATTCCCTGCAACGTTATCGGTGATGAAATACTAACGGATCACCCCGACCGCTACAGGGCGCTGATCATCGAAACAGCCAACCCTGTTCATTCTTTAGCTGACAGCAAACGTATGCAAGAAGCGCTCAGGAGCTTAGACACCGTCGTAGTAATAGATATTGCTATGACTGAAACAGCCAAGCAAGCAGACTATATCTTGCCTGCATCTAATCAATATGAAAAATGGGAAGCGACATTTTTTAATTTTGAGCTTACACATAACTACTTCCATCTTCGCAAACCTTTATTTGAGCCACCTTCTGGTACATTAACAGAAGCTGAAATACATTCACGCCTGATCGAAGCCATGGGTGCACTACCTGAAGGATTGTGTGAAGAGCTCGATAACTTATTAGGCAACAATGACAGAGGCGGATTCAGAAATCGTTTAATGCAAGCCATGAGTGAAGACAGTTCTGTCAGTGCTATTGCACCAGTATTACTCTATAGAACCCTAGGCAAGAAGCTTCCAGAGGGTGCTGCAACGAGTGCTGTTTTATGGCCAGCACTACTCCAATTGGCAATGCGTGACCCCGATTCAGTCAGCAGAGCTGGCTTCACTGGCTCCCCTTTTGCTCAAGCCGATGCACTGTTTGACGCCATTATTAAAAGGCACTCAGGTATGGTTTTTGCTAGCGATGACTATTCAGATAGCTGGAAGCGCTTAGAAAATGACGGCATCATCAATCTGGTAATTCCTGAACTGCTGGCAGAACTAACACAACTTGAATCAATAGATAACCAGATAACCGATGATGAGTACCCCTATTTATTAATGGCTGGCGAGCGGCGAGATTATTCGGCTAATACTATTTATAGAGATAGCGGCTGGCGTCGTAAAGACTTACATGGTGCTTTAAGAATGAGTTCAGTAGATGCTCAGCAGCTTGGGGTAGATACCGGCGACAAAGTACAACTCACCACCAAAGTGGGTACAGCTGTTGCGGTGATTGAAATCAATGATCGCATGCAATCCGGCCACATGTCTTTACCCAATGGCTATGGATTGGACAATGAAGATGGCTCACGCATTGGCGTTGCCATCAATGAATTAACATCGGCCCAAGACTGCGACCCATTTGCGGGCACTCCTTGGCATAAAACAGTCGCCGTTCAAGTTCGTGCCATTATTTAATCACACCAATTCGCTATTGATTGACAGCAACAATGTTAGCTGCCGGTTTTAATAGCCAATAATATACATTACCACTACCCAATAGCTGCTCTGAATAATTGCTCAGTAAACTTATCCGATGGATAAAAAGTTTCTATTCGAAGCTCTTCAGCGGTGACATCTTGGGGTGTTCCGAAGTTAGAAATAACACTAAACAAACCCAAGGTAACACCATTGGCTTCGAACATAAGAGGTAATACAGGCGTAAGAAAATTTTTATACCCGCTAGATTTTGGAAGACTGCCAGCGCTGCTAATAATACTATCAATTTTGCTTTGAACCTCTCGACTTCCAGACATATGAACCTCTCGACGCAAACGCCTGACAAATTCGGGTGCTGCCTCATTCCAATTGGATAGAAAACGCCTCAAGCCATTAGGATGCAGTGTTAAAAGAGCCAGATTTCGCTCGCCATTGTCACGTACTGAACGCCACAACTCTTCTGGGTCTCCGGTTAACGAAAATAATAACTCAGCACCTTTATTCAACATGCGAATATTCCAAAAGCGGTCAATCACCATCGCTGGCAATGGGTTATGATGTTGCAAAACGGTACTAATGGCTTCCATAACCGCGGTCATCGCTGGTTCTTCTAATTGTCGCTCTTGATACATTTGGCTGTAACCCGCCGATGTCAAAAACAAATTACGTTCACGCAATGGCATATCTAGCGCCTCCGCAAGACGAATAACCATATCCCTGCTCGGTTGACTACGACTGGTTTCTAACCAGCAGATATGCCGCTGAGAAACCCCCGCCTCCATCGCTAAATCTAATTGTGACAATTTACGAAAATTGCGCCAGTGCCGACAAAGCGCACTAAAATCACGGATAGGTTGTTCAGCAGTGTTCAACATAGGTCAGGTCTCCAGCAATCAGTAGGAATTTAAACAAGGCCAGAGAATTATTTCAATTACATTAGAGGTAATTGCTAATATCATTATAAGTAAGCAAAATGCTGACTGTGACAGATTCAGTCACAATTTATATACGCCTATGCGTTTTCACCCAAATACTATTGTGGAGATAAAAAATGAAAACATTATTAATTGCCATATTAATTCCTTTTACTGCGCTAACTGCCTATGCCGTCTATGATGTCGGGTATATTGGAATATTTGACTATCACAGGTACAGTTCTGCTGGCTGGCAAGTCATCGCCGACCTAGTCATTGCTCTTTTACTGATCTGTACATGGATGATTAAAGATGCCAAAGAAAACAACAGAAATGTATGGCCTTGGATTGCTATCACACTATTTACTGGTTCTTTTGGTCCATTACTTTATTTGCTTTTCGAACCCAAAAAATAGCTTGATAATATTAATTTCTTGAGTGAAAAAAATGTTGAAATAACTTTTCGTAAGTATTGATTCAAAAAACTATACTCACAGGAACAAATTTCGGCTAAAGAATCACTATCAAGAATTTTAGGTTCTAATGATTCAGCAAGGTGGTATGGTTCGAAAGGGATAATTGTGTTTACTCATTGAGGTAATAAATGAAAAAGAAAAAGTTGATAGGAAATAATTTTGAGACATCCTGATACTACTTGAGATGAGAAAATGGCGGACGGACAGGAAACAATATCAACATATTATAATATTGATATTGTTAAATATTTTTAAATTGAAAACAATTTAGTACCGTCAGTATTGCTGTCATAATGCTTCGCTGTAACATTTGATGTATTAACAATTGTATTGATTAAAACGCAATAGGGAGTCGAACTCCAACCCCAAATAATCTAAGCCTGTAATTCATGTTTCAATGATTCCGCAATCCATGTATTAATACTGACATTTTTAGATGCTGCTGCAACGGTTACAGCCTCGTGGACTTCAGGATCAATTCTAACCATTAATTTGCCAGAAAACTCTTTGCGAGGATTCACTCCATCTTCTTCGCACATTTCAATAAACTCATTGAGTGATATTTCACTTTCACGTTTTAATGACTCAGTATCTTTGGCATAGAAGTCCGCTCCACCATTAATATTAATGAACGAACCTCTAAACATATCAATATCAGAGTCATATTCTACAGTAGCTTTAAAGCCTCTTATTTCAATTGTATTTTTCATGGTGCAACCCCATTAGTTTCTAGCCAGTTTCTAATATCATTTACCGCGCCCTTGTCTGTTGTTGGTTGCGGGTGTGGTCGATGAAATACACGCCTATCATTAAACAAGCGCACTCTTACACGAGAGCCTGCACCTTCTTGAATATCCGCTCCTAGTTCTATCAATAGTGCCTCTATGTCCTTCCATTTTATGCTGCCGTTTACAGGTCGCGTATAGATTAGCTGTAATGTTTTTTTATGCTTGGCTTTCATTCTCTAATAGTATCAATTATTGATACTAATCACAACCTCTTCTTTATGTCTTATGAAAAAAGCCTCACCGAAGGGACAAGTTAATGGTCACTTAGTATTTCTTCAAATTCATTGAGCCAATTACTCTGCCAACAATCTCAAGGCTACTGCAATCATCGCTCGATATGCACCAAAGCTCAAGATACTCAACAGTACCCAAAACGGCAATGCGCCCTAATTGACACTAGCTATCAGCGTAATTTGCAGAATTTTAAAAAAATTGAGACGTCCTGATACTACTTGAGATGAGAAAATGGCGGAGCGGACGGGACTCGAACCCGCGACCCCCTGCGTGACAGGCAGGTATTCTAACCAACTGAACTACCGCTCCGGGATTTTCTATATGGTGGGTGGTACAGGGGTCGAACCTGTGACCTACGCCTTGTAAGGGCGCCGCTCTACCAACTGAGCTAACCACCCGTAGAGAGGCGCAGATTTTAGCGAATGCAGTGCTGATGTCAAATAAATTTCTATGTTTTAGTTAGGAAAAACAAAAAAAGTAATAGATTAAATCAACGCTGGTTTCGCACGCGAAAAGAACGCTGCTAATTTGTTTGAAACTAATCTTGGGTACTCAAAGAATCTACCCGCTGAAAACCGCGAGGTAACTTCAATCCACGCCGTCCTCGCTCTCCAATGTAATATTGCAGGTCACTCATTTTTAAATTGAGATAACGCTTACCACTGTGTACAAACAGCGTCTGGCCGGGCTGCATCACTGCGACATCAATCATGTACTCTTCTCTGCTCTGCACTTTTGACGAAGGAATATTAATAATTTTATTGCCCTTGCCCTTGGCTAGCTGTGGCAACTGAATAATTGGAAAAACCAGCATTCTGCCAGCATTAGTGACAGCCACCACGTAGTCTTCATCAACGTTATTGAGCTTTTTAGGAGGTAAAACAAGGCCACCTTTGGGCAATGACAGTTGCACCTTGCCGGCTTTTTTATTGGTTTGCATATCCGCAAATTTACAGACATAACCATAGCCTGCATCAGAACTTAACAGAAGCAACTGCTGCTCTGAGCCCGTTGCCAAGGCACAAAATTCTGCTCCCGCAGGGGGAGACAATTTACCTGTCAAGGGTTCACCTTGGCCTCTGGCTGATGGCAAACTGTGAGCGGGGTGACAATAACAGCGCCCGGTTGAATCTAAAAAGGCAACCGATTGGTTATTGCGCCCATGTACGTGCGCCATGTACTCATCGCCAGCTTTGAAACTTAAACTAGTTGGGTCTATATCATGCCCTTTTGCTGCCCTCACCCAACCTTTAGTTGACAATACCACAGTCACGGCTTCGCTGGTGATTAGGTCCTCTTCACTAAAGGCTTTGGCACTCACCGAAACCGTTTGTAGTGGCGAGCGGCGATCATCGCCAAATTCTTCAGCGATAGACAACATCTCTTTTTTGATGAGCGTTTTAATTCTCTGACTCGAACCAAGCAATTGCTCTAGTTGTTGGCGTTCTTTCTCTAAAGCTTCTTGCTCCGCGCGAATATTCATTTCCTCCAAACGCGCTAACTGCCGCAGTTTGGTATCCAGAATATAATCGGCTTGTCGGTCCGACAAATCAAAACGCGCAATCAATGCCGATTTAGGATGTTCCTCGGTGCGGATAATATGAATCACTTCATCGATATTCAGAAAAGCAATCAGTAAACCTTCCAACAAATGAAGGCGATCAAGCACTTTTTGTAAACGATGTTCCAATCTTCTGCGAACCACCGTAATACGATGGGTCAGCCATTCAGACAAAATAACATTGAGAGGTTTGACTGCCGGTAAACCGTTGGTGCCAATCATATTCATATTGACACGCAAGTTGCGCTCCAAGTCTGTCGACGCAAACAAATGCGCCATTACCGCCTCGGTATCAACCCGGTTTGAGCGAGGAATCAAGATCAAACGTGTCGGGTTTTCATGGTCCGACTCATCGCGCAAATCGGCAATCATCGGCAGTTTTTTATTGTTGATTTGCTCAGCAATTTGCTCCATGACTTTGGCTCCCGATGTCTGACTGGGGAGTGCTGTCACCACAATGGCACCGTCTTCCATATTCCATAATGACTGCTGCTTGACGCTGCCCCGACCCGTTTCATAGAGTGTAATGATGTCTTCTTTACTGGTAATAATTGGCGCTTCAGTGGCGAAATCTGGCGCTTTAATATATTCGCACAATTCCAACACGCTCATTTTGGGGTTATCCAACAAGGCTACAGCACCAGCCACAACTTCGCGCAAGTTATGGGGTGGAATATCAGTGGCCATTCCCACGGCTATTCCAGTCGTGCCATTCAATAAAATATTGGGAATCTGGGCGGGCAAGGTTTCTGGTTCTTCCATAGTGCCATCGAAATTAGCAGCCCAATCCGATGTGCCTTGCCCCAACTCTGACAATAAAACATTGGCATAGCCGGTCAGGCGAGATTCGGTATAACGCATGGCAGCAAAAGATTTGGGATCATCCGAAGAACCCCAGTTACCCTGCCCATCTATCAGCGGATAGCGATATGAAAATGATTGAGCCATTAAAATCATCGCCTCATAAACGGCGGTGTCACCATGTGGGTGGAATTTACCTATGACATCGCCAACGGTGCGGGCGGACTTTTTATATTTGGCACCATTTTTTAAACCTAGCTCGCTCATAGCATAGACTATTCGACGCTGAACCGGCTTTAAACCATCAGCTATATGCGGTAAAGCGCGGTCGAGAATTACATACATGGAATAATTGAGGTAGGCCTTTTCGGCATAATCTCGAATTGAAATTTGTTCGCTATGAGGATTGCTGATCAAATCTGACATGGGGTCTTCTAATTAACTTTATTAACTAACGATTATTTAATTGTTTACTAAACTTAGACAAGCTATCTAGTTCTTCATCAATATCTGTCTATCTACTTGTCTAAGCTATTTCAGCTAAATTACCCTTACTTTCCAACCAATCTCGGCGATCGGAAGCACGCTTCTTCGCGAGCAGCATATCCAGCAACGCTTCGGCATTACTGGTCGCCTCTAAAGTAAGCTGAACAAGCCTGCGGGTATCTGGGTTCATAGTGGTTTCGCGCAACTGCATTGGGTTCATTTCACCCAAACCTTTAAAGCGCTGCACATTAATTTTTCCGCGTTTATTCTCTGCGGCAATGCGATCCAGCACCCCTTGCTTCTCGTCGTCGTCCAACGCGTAATACACATCTTTGCCAATATCAATACGATAGAGTGGAGGCATGGCAATATAAACACGGCCAGCACTGACCAACGCTCTGAAATGCCGAACGAATAGTGCACATAACAATGTTGCTATATGCAGACCATCGGAATCGGCATCAGCCAAAATACAAATTTTGCCATAGCGCAGGCTGCTTAAATCTTCTGAACCTGGGTCCATACCTAAGGCAGTGGCAATATTGTGCACTTCTTGTGAAGCCATAATTTCCTGCGATTGTACTTCCCACGTATTGAGAATTTTGCCCCGCAGCGGCAAGATTGCCTGAAACACTCGGTCTCTAGCTTGCTTTGCGGAACCGCCCGCAGAGTCACCCTCCACTAAGAACAACTCAGTGGTGTTATCGTCGTCACTGCTGCAATCTGACAACTTGCCTGGTAAGGCGGGCCCCGAAGTTATCCGCTTACGGGCGACAATTTTACTGCTGCGCAAACGCTTTTGGGCGTTGCCAATGGTCATAGCCGCCAGCTTTTCAGCATCTTCAATATGGTGGTTTAGCCACAGCGCAAAGTTGTCTTTGACCACACCAGAAATAAATGAGGCCGCTTCACGAGACGAAAGCCGTTCTTTTGTCTGCCCTGAAAATTGTGGGTCACTCATTTTACTGGACAATATATAGCTAGCAGATTGCCATAAATCATCGGCTGATAATTTGACGCCTTTAGGCAACAGGCTTCGAAACTCACAAAATTCTCGCAAAGCATCCAGCAAACCAGAACGGAAACCATTGACGTGTGTGCCACCCTGTAGAGTGGGAATCAAATTAACATAGCTTTCTTCAATCCGTTCTGCTATACGCGCTCCATCGGCATTGTTTTGCCAGATAATCGCCCAATCGACACTTTCGTTTTCGGCGGCCATCTTGCCCACAAAACCTTCTTCCGGTATACGCTCATCCGCTTGTATTGAAGCCAGCAAATAGTCTCGCAAACCGTCTTCGTAATACCAGACTTCCTGTTCATTATTGTTTTCATTAGTGAATCGAACTGTCAAGCCAGGGCATAGTACCGCCTTAGCTCTCAACAAATGTTTGAGTGATGAAACAGAGAATTTAATACTGTCAAAATAATCAGGATTAGGCACAAAAGTAACACTGGTGCCGGTCTTTTTCTTTGCGCAGCTGCCGATAATATCTAAGTCAGTATTTTTTTCACCATCGCAAAATGTGATTTCGTGAATATTGCCATCGCGATGGATTGTCACGGACAAATAATTAGACAGGGCATTGACAACCGACACACCTACGCCGTGAAGCCCGCCTGAAAATTGGTAATTCTTATTTGAAAACTTACCGCCAGCATGCAATGTGGTCAAAATAACTTCAACGCCGGGAATGTTTTTTTCTGGGTGCATATCTACTGGCATACCGCGACCATTATCCGAAACCGTGACTGAATTATCATCGTGTAAAACAACTTTAATTTCATCAGCATGCCCTGCCAGTGCTTCATCGACACTGTTATCAATGACTTCCTGAGCCAAATGGTTGGGCCGGGTAGTATCGGTATACATACCTGGACGTTTGCGAACTGGGTCTAAACCAGTGAGAACTTCAATATCGCTTGCAGAATAATTTTCAGACATAAATGTAGCAGTTTGGATTTAGATAATAAAAAATACAGAAATATAATTGTTATTGTTTATTAGTTAGCGCTCTGGAATTAATTGATCAGTTATTAGGAAGATCAATCTGCATGGCTATATTATCAATCAAGCGTGCTTTACTTGTGTACATGGCCCCCAATATTACCAGATTGCTGTCATCTACTGTGGCATTTTCAAGGCTTTGCGCTTCACGGATACTAATATAATCGGCGCGAAAGCCATGATCATTGATTTTCGCAAGACCTTGTTTCTCCAACTTTCTATAATCATTATTACCAGCACGAATCTGCGCTTCAAGCCATTGCAAGGTAGCATATAACTGCATTGCTAATGGTCGTTCAGTGGCAGTAATAAAACTATTTCGAGAACTCAATGCCAAACCATCGCTATCACGAGCTATAGGCGCGCCAATAATATCTATATCCATGCATAAGTCATCGGTCATACGGCGAATAATTGCCAATTGCTGATAATCTTTTTTGCCAAAAATCGCGACATCGGGTTCAACAATATGAAATAGTTTAGTAACCACGGTGGTGACGCCCTCAAAATGGCCAGGACGACTAGCGCCACAAAGTATATCGGTCATTGTCGGGCTGATCACACGAGTTTGATGGGCTAGTCCATGAGGATACATTTCGATATCTTCAGGAAAAAACAAATAATCGCACTCTTCGCACTCTAACTTGTCGCAGTCACTTTCAAAAGTGCGAGGATATTGCTCCCAGTCTTCATTTAGTCCAAATTGCAAAGGGTTGACAAAGATAGTTGCGACTACTACATCAGCGTGCTGCTTAGCGAGTTGAATTAATTGTAGATGTCCTTCATGCAAATTACCCATTGTCGCCACCAAGGCAATGCTTTGTCCTCGATCGCGATGGCTTAGCAAGGCATCGCGGATACTTTTTTTATGCCTATAAATAACCATTAGGGTATATTAATTGGTATATATTATTAATAGTTTATAAATGATGTAGTTAACAAATGTAATGGTTAATAAATGGCCGCTAATTCCAATGCCAATTGCCGATACTGCTCGGCGCTTAATCGAGGTCCGAAGGTAGTAACTACTTGAGCGGCGCAGCGACAAGCAAACTTTCCAGCACTCGCGAAGTCTGCACCGCCATTGATTGCCGCCAAAAAAGCGCCAGCAAAAAGATCACCAGCACCATTGGTATCAATAGCAACCACTTTTTCTGCCGCTATTTTGGTTTTGGTTTGTCCATCAAATACCCAAGCACCGTCACTGCCATTAGTCACGGCATATTGCGGGGCAAAATTGGCCAATGCCTGCAAGGCTTTATCTATATCTTCTTCGCCTGTCCATTTGCAGGCCTCTTCGATATTACAAAATAACAGATCCACAGCGCCACCAACCATATCATTGATTTGCTGACGAAAAAATTCAGCAATACCGGGGTCGGATAATGACAAAGCAATTTGGGTTCCATTGTCTCTAGCTACCGAACATAATTCATTCACCGCCTTAGATGCGGACTCAGAGGTAGCCAAATAGCTCTCTAAATAAACCCTGTCAGCCGCAGCTATAGCCTCGGCATGCAGATTGCTGGGGCCCAAGGTTTCGCTAATTCCTAAATGCGTATACATGCTGCGTTCAGCATCATCAGTAACCATAACCAAACATTGGCCTGTCGTGCCGGGTAATTGTTGATCGTTGCTATTGGTCACTACACCAGCGGTAGTCATATCATTTAGGAACACATCGCCATTGGTATCATTAGCAACTTTACAAGTAAAAAACGTTGAACAACCCAAGTAACTGGCGGCAATAATGCTGTTGGCCGCCGACCCGCCGCTGGCTCTTTTAATCTGTTGTTCTGGAATATCCAGAGTCGTTAAAATTTCATGTTGACGCTTTTCATCACATAGAGTCATCAGGCCTTTATCTATTGATAATTGTTGCAATTGTGCATCGGTCACTTTCAGCTCTGTGTCCACCAGAGCTGCGCCCATGCCTAATAATTGATATTGAGCAGTCATATGGTTTAATTTTAATAGTCGGTGATTGAATTGGCCTGAGCAGGCTGATTTAAGCGCAGTGCTCAGGGGTTGTTTTCTATAGCGGTGCAGTCTAAACTAAATGCTTTAATGACTAAAGTTTGCCATTCATGAAAACACTATTTTACCTGCTTTGCAGTGTCATTTTGCTCAACCTATGCAGTCTAGCCTATGGACATGCTGAGCACGACAAACCCAGGTATGTTTCGTCATCTGGCACAGACGCTGGCAATTGTGACAATCCTGCTCTGCCCTGCAAAACCATTAGTTATGCCGCACAGCGTTCCAATAAAGGTGACCGTCTATTAGTTGCCGATGGCAGCTATCAAGTTGATGAAGATAATCTCTTTTACTTAATCAGCGACCTTATCCCCGTCTCCGGTGGTTACTCCAGCGCCGACAATTTTGCAACAAGCCATTTTGACAAATCGAGCCACGCGGCTAATGTGGTCAGTACGTCAATATTAACTGGCGTTCCCTTGGCTTATGCCCAACAGTTAACGGAACAAGGCTTTCGCGTTATTGTCGATAACAAAGCCAACAAATCTGGGCCGGCTTTTGAAAACTTCAACCAAAAGTTAGCGGTCTATGAACGTTTAAAAACCACCAAGCCCGAAACCCTATGCAGCGCTGGAATGGCTGGAGATCATCCCTGCAACAACATTGATTTACTGGCCTCGCTGCCCCTTAATAGCTTCTCTACCAACCCCACCGCTGCTAACGATATATGGGGGCACATCGACCTCAATGACCGCCGCGAATATGCCTTGCTTGGGTTGAATAACGGCATCAGTATTATTGAAGTGACAGACCCGGTTAACCCTAGAATAGTGACCTCAATCCCCAGCACCTCCACCAGCTGGCGCGACCTAAAAGTATTTCAACGTTTTAATACCACTAGCCGACGCTGGCAAAGTTATGCCTATGTTAGTTCAGAGGCTTCGCAAGTACCGTTGGTCATTATTGATTTAAGTAATTTGCCCACCAATGCCGTAATCGTCAACACCATTACCAGCCCTGGTAACGCTCACAATGTTTACGTTAGCAATGTTGATTACAGCACGGGTGTTGCCACTGGTGGTAATGCTGCTTTCATGCACCTAGCTGGAACTGGTACCAATGGCGGTAGTTTTAACAGTTATTCCCTCGACAACCCTGCTAACCCGACCTTAGTATTCCAAAACGCTCAAGCTACTCGCAGCGACTATAGCCATGACCTCACGTCCATGCAGATAACCGATAGCCGCAAAGACAGCCAATGCCGCAATGCTACCAATAGCACCGCTTGTGATGTACTCATCGATTTCAATGAAAATAGCTTTATCATCTGGGACAAAACGCTCAGCAACAGCCCTCAACAGCTGAGTACTAACACCTATAACAATGCCAGTTATGTGCACTCAGGCTGGTACACCGATGACAAAATGGTGGTATTAGTTCACGATGAATTAGATGAGCAAAACCATGGCCTGAATAGCACTTTGCGATTATTTGATGTCACTAGCCTTGAGTCGCCCCGCTTACTCAGCACTTGGACCGGCCCAACTCGTGCAATTGATCACAATGGTTTCGTTCACGGCAACCGATACTACATGTCTAACTATGAGCGCGGCATAACTGTACTTGATATCACTGACCCCGCAGCACCTACAGAAGTGGGCTTTTTTGATACTTATCCCATGTCCAACAGTGCCAATTTCAACGGTTCATGGGGCGTCTACCCCTTCTTACCAAGCGGCAATATTCTAATCAGCGACATCAACAGCGGGTTTT
>CBDIDQ010000034.1:0-20287 GCA_965277695.1 Alteromonadaceae bacterium | reverse complement strand
GTTCATGGTTATTCGTCTGGTGAGAAGGTCGCCATTACGGTTCATGCCAGTCTGCAAAAAAGTGATATTGTGATCTTGTACAGGGATGAGGGCAAAGGCATGGATCAGCAAACTCTCGATCATATCTTCGACCCGTTTTATACCACCAATCGCACTGGCGGCAAAGGGCTGGGAATGCATGTGGTTTATAATCGAGTTTGTCAGCTGCTAAAAGGGCAGATCAGTTGCTATAGTGAACCGGGCAAGGGTTGTCAGTTTACTTTGCGATTGCCGCTGGATTTGACTGTTCAGCATCCGGATGGGTAAAGACAGGCTTTGGTGGCGACTATTTTAACTCATGAGTGAGGCTGTATTTGTTAAATAAACTGTGGTTATGGTTTTTTATTGTGACGTTTGTCAGTGCTCTTTATCAATGGTTGGTGGGTGGTGATGCCTTAGTGTTTGAACGGATTGTCAGTGCGATTTTCGCGATGTCAAAAACCTCGGTGAATATTGCGATTGGCTTGATTGGCGCATTGAGTTTTTGGCTGGGTATACTCAAAGTGGCGGAGCGGGCCGGATTAGTTGAAAAGTTAGCCTGGACATTAGCTCCGCTGTTTAATCGGTTGATGCCGGAGGTGCCAAAAAACCATCCTGCACTGGGTAGTATTACGATGAACCTATCGGCTAATATCCTCGGGTTAGATAATGCCGCAACGCCGATGGGTATTCGGGCAATGAAAGACTTACAAACCCTTAACCCAACCCCTGAAACCGCCACTAATGCCCAAATTCTTTTTTAGTGCTCAATACCTCCTCAGTGACTTTGTTTCCGGTGGCCGTTTTTGTTTATCGTGCCCAACAAGGTGCAGCTCAGCCGACTGATGTATTTATTCCGATTGTACTGGCCACCGCCGCGTCTACTTTTGTCGGTTTGTTCGCGGTATCTTGGGTGCAACGGTTGCGCTTATATGATTGGATAACGTTTGCTTATTTTTCGCTGTTTTTGGGTTTAGTGGGCGGCTTGATCACTTATTTAAGCCTCTTGACTACCGAGCAGTTGAGTCAGCAATCGGCGTTAATTAGCAATGGCTTGATATTAGGGTTTATTGTGTTGTGTTTAGTGATCGCCGACCGTAAAAAAGTCAACGTGTATGAGAGCTTTGTTGAAGGTGCCAAAGGCGGTTTTGAATTGTCGATAGCCTTGATCCCCTATTTGTTGGCGATGCTGGTGGCGATTGCTGCATTACGGGCTAGCGGAGTATTGGGCTTTGTCGTTGACGGTATTGCTTTGGTAGTTGCCAGCCTAGGTTTTGACACCGGCTTTGTTGATGCGCTGCCGACGGCATTGATGAAGCCATTAAGCGGTAGTGGTGCTAGGGCGATGATGATTGAAACCATGAATACCCATGGTGCGGATTCATTTGTTGGTCGGGTTGCCTCGACGATTCAGGGGTCAACAGAAACCACTTTTTATGTGTTGGCGGTTTATTTCGGCGCGGTGGGTATAAAACACAGCCGTCATGCCATTCCCTGTGGTTTGATTGCCGATGTTGCCGGGATTGTCAGTGCCATTGGTGTGTGCTATTGGTTTTTTGCTTAATGGGTTCAGACGTGAGACACCTAACCGCATCAGCACTACATTTGTCCGTGTATTCGCTTGAAAATCAGGGAGTTTAAGATTAGAGTGGGTCATTATGTTAGTAATCTCAATTTTAAACCTATTGGGCACGGGAAACGGTTGATGAAAAAAAGATCCACAGCAATACTTTTGGCTGCAATGATGGGGGTAATGCTGAGTTTCAGTGTCCCGGCGGCGCAGTCTGTCAATTACAAATTAATTACCGTGGCGTCTTACCTGAATTTTTATCTGTTGAACCTCAACGCCTGTGAAGATTTTCATCCTACTGTACGCAAAGGCGCATTAGCCGCCGAAAACGCCATATATCCTTGGCTCGAAGCCCTCAACGCCAAAATTGTCGAATACAAACTCAATGATAAAGATAAAGCCGCTATCGCCAATACAGTGGTTGACCGTCGGACTGAATTAAATGAGCAGATTGCCGAAAACGAATTCACCATTGATCACTGCGAAACCATTATTGATATTGTTAAGGCCGGATTAGACAGTTCACTGCTAAAGGTACTTGAATCTAAGCGGGGATAAAAAGCCGGGGTAAATTGGGATATAGACGATGTAATAACCACAGGCGATGCATTTATGCCCGCTTGTCGGCCAATGCCCTTGAAAAAGCGATTTAAGTGCTTTCTTTTTAGCGGTGAAAAGGTTAGTTTATGGGTCTTAACTAAGCCAAATTTTTGTTTATTGAATAATGTCGCCACAAACTAATTACTACTCTGATTTAACCCGCCAAGCGCAAAGCCTGCTTGGTGGGGAAACCAACCTTATTGCCAACATGGCGAACCTCAGTGCCCTTATTTTCAACTCCATGCCAGACATCAACTGGGCCGGATTTTATCTGGTTGATGGTAATGAACTGGTGCTTGGGCCGTTTCAAGGCCAACCGGCGTGTATTCGTATCCCTATGGGTAAAGGGGTTTGCGGTACCGGTGCCGCCACCGCAGAATCCCAATTGGTTGATGATGTTCATGCTTTTGATGGGCATATCGCTTGTGATGCCGCAAGTAACTCGGAAATTGTCATCCCCTTTTGCCATGGCGGTGAAGTGATTGGTGTATTGGATATCGATAGTCCAACCAAAGGGCGTTTTAACCAGCAGGATGTCGCGGGGATGGAAGCCATTATTAAAATACTGGTCGAAGCGGTTTTTTAACCATGAAAGACTTGGTAAATATACAAGATTATCTAGTCACCCGGGATGAAGTGGGTGATTGGGAAGGCGAAGAAGAACTAGTCGCCGATAAACTTAACGACTTATTTCATTATGGCTGGTCGAAGATACCGGATGAGATGGATGTTGAAACCATCAATACGTTATTGACAGGTATATGGGATAAACTGAGAGGCAGCACAGCGCTTATTGATGTCGACATGGATGAATTATTCGACTGGATTGATAACTACATGTTGAACGCTCAGGAAAATATTGATAATTAAAGGTTTTTTTAATGGTAACTAGTGAAAAATTAACAGATGTAAAAGAAATTATCGCCTTTTTGGCTGAGCGATTTCCCAAGTGTTTTACTGTCGAAGGCGAAGCTAAACCGCTAAAAATTGGTATTTTTAAAGACCTCGCTGAACGCGTTGCCGAAGATGATGTGGTTAGCCGTACTCAGCTACGCCAGGCGCTGCGTCGTTATACTTCGAGTTGGCGTTACCTTAAATGTGTATCTAAAGGTGGTCTTCGCATTGACCTTGATGGGGTTGAAGGTGCGGCACTAGAAGAAGACCATATGAGTCACGCGGCACAAGCCTTGCAAGAGAGTAAAGCGAAGTTCGAAAAAAGTCGTAAAAACGGTAAAGACAAGAAGTTTTACAAAAAGTCGCACAATGACACTGGCGCAATCACCAGCAAACAGGCTAAATTTAATGATAGTAAACAGCAAGTTGACAACACCCCGGCAAAAGTTGCCAAAGGTGGCGACAAAAAGTCTGCTGTTAAAGACGCTAAAGTAGCTAAACAGGCGGCCAAAGCCGCGAAACCAGTTGAGTTATTACCATTAAGCGACGATAAACGGCAACAAGGTACCGCCGTGTTGGTTAAGTTTGGCAACTCCCCAGTACCGGGTGTGATTAAAGAAGTCTCCAAAGGAGATGTTCATGTGCAACTTAACAGTGGAATGGTAATAAAAACCAAGTCAGAGAACCTGTTTTTGGCCTAAAATGCAGCCACCACAGGGTTTATCAGGAGTATGTTTATGGGTATAAAATTGCCATTAAAGCCGTCGTTGTTGTTCGCTTCAATGATGCTTTCACTCACCGCCAGTGCGTCGACTGCACCTGAGGCGACTGTCCCTGAGGTGAAGGCCGCTGAGGTGAAGGTTGCCGAAGTAGCCAGCATCGATCAGATCCCTTTGCTTAGCCAACAAAGTCAACATGGTGCTGCGAGCAAAAGGGTTACGGCCATTTTTACTCGCTCACATTACAAAGATTTTGAATTTAACGATGCCTTGTCGAATAAAATTTTCGACCGCTATTTCGAAGGTCTCGACTATAACAAGTCGGTGTTTTTAGCTTCGGATATTAAACATTTTGAAAAGTACCGTAAGCAGTTTGATAATGCGTTAGCTAGTGGCGATTTAGGCTTTGCCTATGAAGCGTTTAATCTGGGCATGAAGCGTCGTTTTGAACGTTATCAATATGCGATTTCTTTGCTTGAAACCCCGATGGATTTCACCAAAGAAGATAATTATTATTATGATCGCGAAGAAGCCGAGTGGGCTACCAGTGAAACTGAACTCAATGAGTTGTGGCGTCAACGGGTTAAATTTGATGCCCTAAGCCTTGGCTTGACCGGTAAAGACTGGAAAGAAATCCAAAAAGTGCTCGGTAAACGTTATAGATACACTTTAAAACGTATCACCCAATCACAAAGCGAAGATGCGTTTCAAACGGTAATGAATTCATTTGCCCGCAGTATCGAAGCTCATACCTCCTATTTGTCTCCTCGTAATGCTGACCGTTTCAAGCAAGATATGAATTTGTCGCTTGAAGGCATCGGTGCGGTATTACAAACCACAGAAGATTACACCATTATTCGTAGCCTAGTGGCGGGCGGTCCGGCAGCTAAATCTGAGAAAATCAAACCGGATGACAAAATCATCGGTGTGGCTCAGGACAAAGAAGATTTTGTTGATATTATCGGCTGGCGACTGGACGATGTGGTTGAGCTGATTAAAGGCCCTAAAGATACTAAGGTGCGTTTGCAAGTGGTCTCTGGTGCTGATGAAAGCGATTCAACCGCTAACGTCGTGACGATTGTCAGAGATACCATTCGATTGGAAGATCGGGCGGCTAAGTCTGAAATGTTCTCGTCAAAATATGATGATTTGAGCGCCAAAATTGGCGTGATCAGCATTCCGAGCTTTTACAATAACCTATCAGTAGATGTCGCCAAAGAAATTGACAACCTGAAAACCAAAGGGGCCAGCGGCATTATCATTGACTTAAGAGGCAATGGTGGTGGTTCGTTAAGTGAGTCTATTTTACTCAGTGGTCTGTTTATTGACAAAGGTCCAGTGGTTCAAATCAGAGAGCAATCAGGCAAAATCAATACTGAATCAGACCGGGATAGTGGCACTCATTATGATGGTCCATTAACTGTACTGGTTGACCGTTATAGTGCCTCAGCATCAGAAATCTTTGCTGCTGCGATGCAAGATTATGGTCGAGCGATTATTGTCGGTGAATCAACATTTGGTAAAGGCACCGTGCAACAGCATCGTCCGCTGAGCCGCATCTATGATTTGTATGAAAATCCGATTGGCAGCATTCAATATACTATTGCCAAGTTTTATCGCATCAACGGTGGCAGTACACAACATCGTGGTGTTGAGCCGGATATTCTGTTTCCATCGGCTGTTGATCCAGCAGAGTGGGGTGAAAGCCAAGAAGATAATGCGCTACCGTGGGATAGTATCCGTCGCGCCCGTTATCGTTCTTTGACTGATAACACTGAGGGTTGGAATGCTTTAAGAAATAAGCATCAGGCTAGAATTAAAGCTGATCCAGAGTTCAACTATTTATCAGAAGATATTGTTGAGTATAAAGAAAACAAGGATAAAAAATTCACTTCGCTGAACAAGAAAATCCGTTTGCAAGAGCGTGATGATCGTAAAGATAAAAGATTGGCCAGAGTGAATGAGCGTCTAGCGCGATTGAAACTCAAAGCTATTAAGGATTTGGATGACATTCCGGATGTGATTAACGAGTTGGACCCGCTATTGGCGGAAACCGCGCGGATCACTGGTGATTTGTTATTACAAGGCAAGTTCGCGAAAAAGTGATCGCGATTAATGCGATGAAAATATAATAGGCAAGGCGCGAATTTATTCGCGCCTTTTTATTGATTGGCGAAGAAATACCCGGTTAAAACAATCCGGGCTGTCAGGGCATATCTATTGAAGCGGCAGCTGTTATAATCAGAGCGGTAAAAACTGTATATACAACCTAATACAAACAACCCAGTTAAGTAGAGCCGGAACACAAGATGACGGCCAAACCTTTTTTATTTAAACAATATAGCGAGTTTAAAGATGTCTCAAGCAAACTCCCCTCGGGAACCCAAGGCGCCAACGCTGTTAGATGCGTTTATCCCCTTAATCGTATTAATTACCCTTTTATCGGCTTCTGTGGCCTTATTTTCAGATGACTCATCTTACGGTCCCAATCAAATTGCATTGCTAATTGCCGCTGGTGCGGCACTGATCATTGGCTTGAAAAACGGCCATAAATGGGCGGATTTAGAAAAAGCTATCGTCAATGGTATTTCATTATCATTAGGTGCTATTTTGATTTTGCTAGTCGTCGGTGCGCTGATTGGCACTTGGCTGTTGTCTGGCACTGTACCCACTTTAATTTATTACGGATTACAAGTGATTAACCCGAGCTGGTTCTATCCCGCAGCCTGTATTTTATGTGGGGTAGTTGCCATGAGCATTGGTAGTTCTTGGACCACAGCGGCGACTATTGGTGTTGCCTTGATGGGCGTTGGTGGAGGCATGGGCTTGTCTGCGCCGATTACCGCCGGAGCGGTCATTTCAGGGGCTTATTTTGGTGATAAACTGTCACCTTTATCTGAGACGACTAACTTGGCACCGGCAGTGGCGGGTACTGATTTGTTCACCCATATTCATCATATGTTATGGACCACAGTGCCAAGCTTTATTATTGCGATTATCCTGTTTACTTTCTTGGGTTTTTCAGAGGATGTCAGTGCACAGTCTGGCAAGATTGAAGAGTACTCACTGGTATTGCAGCAAAAATTTAATATTGGTTTTGTGATGTTGGTGCCGCTATTTATTTTATTGGCGATGGCGATTAAAAAAATGCCGGCATTTCCGGCGGTATTTATTGGTTCGTTACTCGGTTGTGTTTGGGCGGTATTGTTTCAGCAAGAATTGATGTTGAGCTTAAATGCCGGGGATGGCAGTTTTGTGGCTCAATTGAAGCTTATTTGGAGCACCATGCACGGCGGGGTCAACATTGAGACTGATGATGCTGGGTTGACTAAATTACTCAGCGGTGGTGGTATGTCAAAAATGCTTAACCCGACCTGGTTGATTATTTGCGCCTTAACCTTTGGTGCAGTGATGGAAAAAGTCGGACTGTTACGCAAGTTTGTTGACATTATTCTTAGTGCGACCAAATCGACGGGTTCATTGATCACCAGCACGATTTTGACTTGCTTTGGTACTAACTTGATCACCGCTGACCAATATATGGCTATCGTCATGCCAGGTCGGATGTACAAAGAAGAATTTGAGCGTAGAGGTTTGGCGAGCGTCAACTTATCACGAACCTTGGAAGACGGCGGTACTATTACCAGCCCGCTGATCCCTTGGAATACTTGTGGTGCTTACATGCATAGTGTGCTGTTAGTCAACCCGCTGGATTACATGTTTTACTGTTTCTTCAATCTGATTAATCCGACCTTGGCGATTATTTATGCCTATATGGGTATTAAAATATTACGTATTGAGCCACCGGTATCAGTACAAGATGAAATAAAAAAGAATGAATCATTTGCATAAACCCGGCATTCAGAGAATGATTGTTATACGAGTGTTGAGTTAAAAACGAACAACTAAAAAGCCTGAATCAATCAGGCTTTTTGCTATCAAGGAATAACCATGAATAAACCTGATGTCAGTCCTAAGGCAAAGTATCTTAAAGACTATGTAAAGCCGCACTATTTGTTTGAAACCGTTGATTTGGCTTTTGATTTAGATGATGACGCCACCATAGTGACGGCGACGATAAAAGTCAGTCGTAATGGTGAGCACCGCGAATCATTGGATTTGGTGGGGACCAAGCTGACGTTAAACGCTATTAGTATTGACGGTAAAGCACTGCAAGCCAATGAATATAGTGCAACAGAAAGTTTGCTGAGCATTTATGCGGTGCCAGAGCAGTTCATATTGCAAACCGAAGTGACGATAGATCCGGCTAATAATACTTCGCTGGAAGGTTTGTATAAAGCCGATGGTGCGTATTGCACTCAGTGTGAAGCAGAAGGTTTCCGTGGTATCACTTACTTTCTCGACCGACCGGATGTGTTGGCTAAATACACCACCAAAATTACTGCTGACAAAACCAAGTTTCCGCTGTTGCTGTCCAACGGCAATAAAATTGATAGTGGCGATCTTGACGGTGGCAGACACTGGGTGTTGTGGCAAGACCCGTTTAACAAACCCTGTTATTTGTTTGCTTTGGTCGCCGGTGATTTTGATTGCTTGCGTGACAGCTTCACTACGATGTCGGGCAGAGTTGTTAATCTTGAGATTTACGTCGATAAAGGCAATTTGCACAAAGCCCCTCATGCCATGGAATCATTGAAAAAGTCGATGACGTGGGACGAAGAAACTTTCGGACTCGAATATGATCTCGATATTTATATGATAGTCGCGGTTGATTTTTTCAATATGGGGGCGATGGAAAACAAAGGTCTCAATGTCTTCAATTCTAAATATGTATTAGCTAGTAACGCGACGGCTACCGATATGGATTACCATCATATTGAAGCGGTGATTGGTCATGAATATTTCCATAACTGGACGGGCAACCGGGTAACTTGTCGTGACTGGTTCCAATTGAGTCTTAAAGAAGGGTTGACGGTATTTAGAGATCAGCAATTCAGTATGGCGATGGGCTCTTCGGTAGTTAACCGTATTAATGCGGTCAAAGTGATGCGAACTCATCAGTTTGCCGAAGACGCCGGTCCGATGGCGCATCCTATTCGCCCTGAAAAAGTCATTGAAATGAATAACTTTTATACAGTGACGGTGTACGACAAAGGGGCTGAGGTGATCCGCATGATGCATTCGTTGCTGGGTGTGGCAAATTTCAGAAAAGGCATTGATTTGTATTTTGCCAGACATGATGGCACAGCGGTGACTTGTGATGATTTTGTCGCTGCAATGGAAGATGCAAGTGGAGTGGATTTAACTCAGTTTAAACGTTGGTATAGTCAATCTGGTACACCGGTATTGAAAATCAACAGCCAGTATGATGGCACTGCACAAACCTATACGCTCAACGTTGAGCAGGTGAATGGAGCAACCGCCGATCAGTCAGATAAGTTGCCGTTGCATATTCCGTTTGATATTGAACTGCTTGATAGTGAAGGGCAGTCGGTTAAGTTAGTGCTTGAGCAACAGACGGTCGGTTCGGTATTAAATGTCTGTGCTGAGCAAAATCAATTTGTTTTTGAGCAGGGTAGCAACTGAACCTACGCCAGTGTTTTTGCAAAACTTCAGTGCGCCAGTGAAAGTTGAATTTGAATATGATGACAGTGCGTTATTGCATATTCTTAACCATGCTGCCAGTGACTTTTGCCGCTGGGATGCGGCGCAAATCTTGTATCTCAACAAAGTGAATGCATTTATTGCCGACCCGGACGGGTTTGATTTAGGCGACGAATTTATCGCCGTGTTTAAAGCATTATTAAATGACACTACGTTAGATGAAGCATTAACCGCCGAAATTCTCACCGTGCCGTCTTTCGCTGCTATCGCTGGCACCTTTGATAGCGTACCTGTAGATTTGATTAATCAAGCGCTAAAAGTCATTAAAGTCCAATTATCTGAGGCACTGTCTGATCAATTGATGTCGGCTTATCAGTTAAATCATCAGGCCGTTTATAGCCAAGCTCAAAATGACATTGCCAAACGACGTTTGAAAAATGCTTGTTTGCAATTGTTGGCGTGTCAAAAAACCAAGCCAGTGGATGATGTGTTGGCAGCTCAGTTTGAGCACTCTGATAACATGACGGATTCGTTGGCGGTATTGTCTGCTTGTAATGGGGCAGGGCACGAGGCGTTTTTCACCTATATGGAAGCGTTTGAGAAAACCTGGCGTGAAGACGGTTTGGTGATGGATAAGTGGTTTGGCTTACATGCTAGCTGGTCTAAAGCAGATGTCTTTGACACCATTGAAAAACTCTATCAACATCCGGCGTTTAACATTGAAAACCCTAACCGGGTCAGATCAGTCATCGAAGCTTTTTCTGCGCTGAACAGTGAACAATTCCATGCCTTGTCAGGCAAAGGTTATGAGGTGTTGACTGATATGTTGGTCAAACTTAATACCATCAACCCGCAGATTGCTTCTCGTTTATTGACCCCGTTAATGTCGTTTAAACGCTATGATGCCGAGCGACAACAGTTGATGCGCACACAATTGGAGCGATTAGCCAAGCTGGCTGATTTGTCTAAAGACGTTTATGAGAAAGTGACTAAAAGCTTAAACTAAGCCGCTTTTAGTCATTAAGTTCGGATTTATGTAGATGGTTATTCATAACTTTTCGATGAGCATGTCATCGGCAAAATGCAAAATGCTTTATCAGGGGACAGTAACAGCGATTGTGGTGACTAGCGATAGTGGTCAAACGGTGCAAATTCCGGCGATGCGATTCAGGTCATTTGTCACTATGAATGGCATCCGTGGCCGTTTTCGCTTGACCTTGGATGATAATAATAAGTTTTTAGCGTTGGAGAAGACTTATTAACAATTAACAATGCAAAAAAGCGGAGCACACAATGAAGATAGTGGTATTAACCGGTGCTGGGGTGTCGGCGGAGTCGGGCATTAAAACCTTTCGTGCCGCAGATGGTTTGTGGGAAGATCATAAAGTCGAAGATGTTGCGACGCCTGAGGCTTTTGTACGTGATCCTAAGTTGGTTTATCGGTTTTACAATCAACGCCGCAGGCAACTTGCCAGTGATGAGATTAAACCAAACCTAGCGCATCAGGCACTGGCTGAGTTTGCCGCGACCTCAGGTCATGAACTGTTGGTGGTGACGCAAAATATTGATAATCTGCATGAACGGGGTGGCTCAACAGGGGTTATTCATATGCATGGTGAGTTGTTTAAAGCCAAGTGTGTCTCCTCTGGTAAATCTATTGTGATCACTGGTGACTTTGATGGTGATGACAAGTGTCAATGCTGTCAGCCGCCGCAAGCTATTCGTCCAGATATCGTCTGGTTTGGTGAGATCCCCTATCATATGGAGACCATTGAGAACGCGCTGTTTAACGCTGATTTATTTATTTCGTTAGGCACCTCAGGTAACGTCTATCCGGCCGCAGGGTTTGTTGAGGTGGCCAAAACGGGTGGAGCCCGCACGGTGGAACTGAACCTTGAGCCTTCCAGCGGCAATCGGCACTTTGATGAGCATCATTATGGTTTGGCGACAGAAGTGTTACCGGCGTTTTTAGCGACCCTATAAATAGTAGGCATAAATGCACCGCCTACGACTTTTTACCTTAAAAAAAGAAAAAGAGATCACTTATGTTAGAAACCATGCAGCAGTATTGGTATGAATTTTTAATTATTGCCACCGCTCATTTGGTGGCTGTCGCCAGCCCCGGGCCTGATTTTGCGGTGGTATTGAAGCACTCCATTACTTATGGCAGACGTTGTGCTATCTATACTAGCCTCGGTGTGGGTGCGGCTATCCTGTTGCATATCACTTATACTTTGGTCGGCATCGGGCTGTTAATTACTCAAACCCCATGGTTATTTGATTTGTTCAAATACGCTGCTGCTGCTTACCTGACTTATATTGGTTTTTCTGCATTGCGATCGCCACCACCACAAACTGATGTGGCGCAAGCCCAATCATCAAACCCAGCGCCAAAAACAGCAGAAAATTATAGTGAGATCAGCAATAAACGTGCTTTTTGGATGGGGTTTCTAACTAACGGTTTAAACCCTAAAGCCACGTTGTTTTTTCTCAGCCTGTTTAGTGTCATCGTCTCAGCCGAAACGCCCAATAGCGTTAGGCTGGTTTATGGTATTTATATGTCTGTGGCGACCGCCGCTTGGTTTAGTTTTTTATCGATGATTTTAAGCATGAATGGCGTCAGGTCGTTTTTGCTGCAAAAGGGCTATTGGTTTGATCGCCTGATGGGCATTATTTTGATTTCGTTGGCAGTGAAGTTGGTGCTTGGTTAATGTGAATACCATCTCCAGCTCGTGATCTTTAATCGTGAGCTGGAGGCATCGTGAGCTGGAGCTCACTCCTACTGGTCGTTCTTTTGGTATTGCTGCAATTGTGATAACAAGAAGTCATTCTTTTCTTTATAAAATGCCAATTTTTCTTTGAGTTCGGCGTTTTCTATTGCGGTTGTTTGCAATTGGTTTTTCATCTCTTTCAGTTGACCTCCAGTAGAAACATCGTTAGCTTTGAAGTTGTTTATGCTGGCGGTTTCGCCTAATGACTGGATGCTTTTGCTATACATAAAATAGGACGAAAGCAGTGCAACGGAGGCTGCGATCAAGACGGTGGTGAAATGTGCATGTCGATCACTCGACATTATGTTGTTACTGATATCCATTTGTCTGCCCCTGTTGTTTGTAAGGTGGTTTTAAAGAAAATGCATCTAAGATTATTTTCAATGCTTGATAGAGCGCCGTTAAAAAGAATACCATGCCACCAACAAAGATACTGCCAGAGTCAAAAAGTGTTGCGATGGACGTCCCTTGTATTTCGGCAGGTAGTGTAAACGCCAATACAATCATTTTTATTGCCGCAACACTGGCTGCACACCCTAATAATAACGGCACTAGCACGTTTAAGTCAAAGCTCTTTTTTCCCCATATGATACCACTAATATATAATACGAGCATCAAAATACACAGAGTTGCAGTGGCTGTCAGCCATCCTAAATCGTTATTTATTAAATTAAGCATTAAAGTCAGCCTCAAATCCATTTTGCTGTGTGCCGCCGATGCAACACCAATAAATATAATGTTCATGCTAGGACGCTTTAGCGATTTTTACAAATAAAAAAACCGCAATGGCTTTGCGGCTTATTTAATCATGTTGCTGATTTGGTATAAAATACCGAATAGCTATTCAGATACTAGCTAACAAACTGCGCGGTAGAATCTCTGACCACCAATTCTGGAATGAAGTGATCGCTAATCTCAGGGACTTTTTGCTGTCGAGTGGCTGCAATCAATAATGATGCGGCGTGTTTGGCGATGGTTTGGTTAGGCTGATGAGCGGTGGTGAGTTTTGGCCAAGTTTGGCGGGAGAACGGGCTATCCTCAAAACCGATGATAGACAGTTGCTCAGGTACGCTGATATTCATCAGTCGGGCGGCAAACAAGGCACCAGCGGCGATTTCATCGTTACAGGCAAAAATAGCACTGGGACGCTGTTCTTCGGCAAGCAAGATATTGGCACCTTGCACTCCAGATTCAAAGGAGTATTCGCCGGATATGACCAGCTTGTCTTCGATGGTTAAGTCATTGCTTTGCATTGCTTCTCGGTAGCCATCAAGGCGCTCATGACTTGACATATGTTCCATGCCACCATTGATGAAACCAATGCGCTGATGACCCAAATCAATCAGATGTTGGGTGACATTGGCGGCGGCATCTCTATCGTTGACCATGATACAAGGAGACAAGTCGTCAGGGCTCTGTTTGCCAGAGACAATCCGAATAATATGCACATCAAGCTCACTGAGGGCACGAACGATTTCAGGCATTTCAGAAAATGGTGGTGTCATCACTAAACCGGCAACTCGGGAGTGTTGCACCATGGTGATTAATTCTTCACAAATATTAGCGGATTTGGCGCTGCAAGGGTGGATCAACAACTCATAACCCTGTCGTTTACATTCGGTGAGGATACCGTTTTGCATATCAATGACGTAATAAGCATTGGGGTTGTCATAAATAAAGGCGATGGTATAAGACTTGGTACCAGCTAGGCTTCTGGCCGCAAGGTTGGGTTGATAATGAAGCTCGTCTATCGCTGCCTGGACTTTTTCACGGGTTGCTTGACGCACAGAGACTTCATTATTAATCACCCGGGAAACTGTTTTAATTGATACAGCAGCCCGTTTGGCAACATCATTTATGGTGACTTTCATAAAACCCAATACCCTTAATAAATAATAAGTAGACAAATACACTATCAAAATGCGATTGGCTTTCAGCTTAGGGCTTAACGGCAAAGCAAGCAACAGGAATCTGGCCTACAGCGCAGAAAATGACGATTATTAACATTATATCAATTAAAATATTACGTGATTATAACAATTGACAGCGATGTCATTTGGGTTTACTGTATAGCTTTATCATAGCCATTGATACAGGACCTTTTTATGACAGATCGCACTTTATTACCGAGTTGGCAACAACTACAACAACATGCCGAAGGAATGCAGGCATGTCACATGAACGAACTCTTCCAAGAAGACAGCCAGCGTTTTGATCGCTTCTCGGTTAATTTGCCACGCCTGTTGCTGGATTACTCTAAAAACCTGATTAATCAAAAAACTATCGATTTGTTGATGCAATTGGCTCGTGACGTCAATGTCGAGCAATGGCGCGAAAAAATGTTCGCAGGCGAGCGCATTAACTTTACAGAAGATCGCGCTGTATTACACGTCGCATTACGCGACCGTTCACAAAAACCGTTAATTGTTGATGGTGAAGACGTGACGCAACAGGTGCAAACAGAATTAGACGCGATGGAAGATTTTGTCGCTAGCGTACGCCAAGGCAAATGGAAAGGTTATTCTGGCAAACGTATCACTGATATCGTCAATATCGGTGTCGGCGGTTCTAACTTGGGGCCTCAAATGGTCACCGAAGCATTAAAAAATTATAGTGATAACAGTGTCTCAGTACATTATGTGTCGAATGTTGATGGTGCCCAGATTGCTGATATTTTACGCCCACTGAATCCTGAAAAAGTGCTTTTTGTGGTTTCTTCAAAAACCTTCACCACCACTGAAACCATGACTAACGCTCGTACTGCGATGAACTGGTTGGTATCGTCATCATTCGCCCAATCTGCGGTGGCCAAACATTTTGTTGCGGTGACGTCTAATAGTGAGAATGCGATTAAATTTGGTATCAACAAAGACAATATCTTTAAACTGTGGGATTGGGTCGGCGGGTCGGTTATTCGCTGTGGTCAGCCATCGGTTTGCCAATTGCACTCGATTTGGGTTTTGATAAATTTATCGAACTGCTCGAAGGCGCAGATGAGATGGACACCCATTTCAAAGAAACGCCGCTAGAGCAAAATGCACCAGCGATTTTGGCCTTGCTCAGTGTTTGGAACTGTACTTTCTTGGGGTCTAAATCTCAGGCGATTTTACCCTATGACCAAACGTTGCATATGTTGTCTGCCTATCTACAACAAGCAGAAATGGAAAGCAACGGTAAATCAGTGACTTGGGAAGGTGCCCCGGTTGATTATCCCACTGTTCCGTCTATTTGGGGTGAGTTGGGCATCAATGGTCAACATGCTTTTTATCAATATTTGCATCAGAGCAATAACATTGTACCAGCAGATTTTATCGGTTCTGTGGCCAGTGTCACTCCGGTACAAGGACATCATGAAACCTTGATGGCCAACTTTTTTTGCGCAAACTCAGGCATTAATGGTCGGTGTAGATGAAACTCAGGTTAGAGCCGATCTCAAAGCTAAAGGCCGCAATCAGGCGACGATTGACAAATTGTCACCGCATAAAGTGCACAAAGGTAATCGACCTACTAACACTTTGTTGTTAAAGCGCATCGACCCGAAAACCCTAGGTAATTTGATTGCACTTTATGAACATAAGATTTTTGTTCAGGGCATTGTGCTGCAAATCTGTTCCTTCGACCAATGGGGGGTAGAACTCGGTAAAGGACTGGCGGCGAACATTCAAAAAGAGCTAGATCCAGACGGCGAAGCCGTTGCTCATGACAGCTCTACCGCTAATTTGATTGCTTATTATAAGGGCGTTAAACAAGCACTTTAGACTATTATACTGGGCTGGCAGTGGCAAACGCTGCCAGCCCCCTTGCTATAACGTCTTGCAAATCCTCTGTTTTTCTGTTTTTTCTGATGCTCAGTTTTAGTTGGCCTAGACCTTGCCTATAACCTCTGTAAATGCGTAGAAGATTGCATTTTGCGAAATGACAGCTGACGTCGTTTCAATATTTTATCGGCAATAACAACAATTTATTTGAGGTTTCGCAACAATGAAAACGACTCATTCATCTTTATTCGATGTATGTATTATTGGCTCGGGATGGGCCGGGTTACTGGCTTGCAAATATGCCTTGGCTAACAACCTCAGTGTCATAGTGCTAGAAAAAAGAGACAGCCTTGGTGGGGTGTGGAATTTCACGCCAGATCCTGAAGTGATCACGGTTATGTCGTCCACTGTGACTTCTTCTTCGGCAACCGTGACAGAAGCCTCTGATTTTTATATGGATCCAAAGCTTGGTCAGTTTTTGCATAATAAGGATGTGCATAATTATCTTAAGGCGTATGCCCAACATTTTGCTTTACTGCCGCATATTCAATTCGATACGGCAGTGCAAAACACGGTTAAAGCAGAACATTGGCAAATAAACTGCCTCAGTAATGGTGCTGATTCAGTGGTGCAGGCAAAGCATTTGATTGTTTGCAGCGGTATTAATGGAGAGAAAAAGCCGTTGCCTGAGGATATCGCTGCATTTACCGGACCTGTCGATCACCTAGCGCATATCAAATCGATTGAGCCGGACGATTATGCCAATGAAGATGTATTGGTTTACGGCGGTGGTGAAAGTGCGTCGGATGTGGTTGAAGCACTGGCCAAAACCGGCGCGAAAATTAGCTGGTCTATTCCTGCTGGTCAGCACTTTTTTCGCAAAGTGGCTTATTCAAGTCATAATGCCCCGGGTGAGTATGCGTTTGATGGCTCGGCACTGGACGAAGCCAGCTCTCGATTTGTTCAGCGAGTCGCACCTTATGTACAATCGAAGCCGGGCATGAAGTGGTTATGTACGCTGGGCTCCACTGGTAGTGTCTTTGGTTTTGAAGGCCATGGCATTGAAGCTTGGCGTAAAAACGTGCCGTTTATGCACGCCATGGTCAATAAAAATGGTCATGCGGTGGAGTTTGTTCACTCAGGACGGGCGACGGCAAAAGGCAAAATTCGTCACTGTAGTGGTAAGGCGGTGACTTTTGACGATGGCAGTCAACATACTTACAGCCGGATTATTTTATGTACTGGTTACCGCCCAGCTTTTCCCTTTTTGCCTGAAACGTTTGCCACTAAAGCCATGAGTCGTCGTTATAAAATGATATTTGATACTCAAGACCCTTCGTTGTTATTTCTCGGTTATGTGCGACCAACTGTCGGCTCCATTCCATTGATGATGGAAATGCAATGTCGTTATGCGTTTAAGGTGTTGGCGGGGCAATGCCAATTGCCAGATAAAGCACAAATGGACGCCGCAGCATTAAAAGATGTCGGTTTTTGGCAAGATTACTTTTACCAGCGACGCCGGGCAGATACTTTGGTCGAACCGTTTATTTATGGCCATGATTTGGCTAAATTGGCCGGCGCGATGCCGCATTACGGCAAGCTGTTTTTGCGCAGTCCACTGGCTTTTTTCAAGAGCTATTTTTCGCCAATGAGCAGTGCACATTTTGAATTAAATGATGAAAATACCCGGGATAAAGCCTTGCAACAGATTTGGTCTCGTCAACGCAAACGTTGGTTTGTATTGCCCTGGGTATATTTGTTAGCTCGGATATTACAAGTGGATCCGATCATTGACTGGTTTGCGGCTCGTAGGCACAAAAAGACTCAAGCGGCTGAGAGTACCGGGCGTCTATGGTTTGGCAGGAGAAAAAGCTTGTGAGTGAACTATTAATACCAGCACCAGTGCTAGCAACGCCGTTGACTGATGCCCAGTGGCAGGTTATTCGCAATTATGCCCATTGTTATGAATTTGCCAACGCAGGTGTGATGGCAATGGACGACAGTGAAGGTAGTTTTGGCATTGTTATTGTTCAAGCGGGCAGTCTGAATGTACTGAACTTTGATCAGGAGCATGGGTATCAAGCGGGTCAAATACTGATTGCCGACGCTGAGACTGGCACTTTTAGAGTGACAGATGATACCTGTTTATTGCGCTTTAGCGGGCGGGCATTGAATCAGTTAGAACAACGTCAGCCGGCATTAGCGGCGGCATTTTATGCTTATGTTAATCAGCATCAGCGCGAAAGCGTGTTGATTAGGCGTTTAGAAGCGCATTTTGGTGAGTTGAGTGAGGCCCACAAAAAGTTGATTTTGGCCGGGTGTCATTGGCGCACACTAGCAAAAGGAACTGTATTAGCACGTGCTGGCGACCCTTGTGAAAATTGGTATGTGGTGTCACACGGGACCTTGAGTGGTTTTTATCAAGCAGATAATAATGACTTAAGTTGTCAACTGGATCACGCACAGATGGATTGTCAGTGGCAAACCGGGGAGTTTGTTGGTCACCGTTCTTTATTGAGTACTGGTCAGCATCGGGCGACGATTGTGGCCGCCACTGAGGTGATATTGGTGGCGTTTGATCGGGATGTGTTTGATTGCTTATGGCAGCAAAACGAAGGGGTCAAAATCATGGTGTCGTTTGATTTGGCGATGTCCCAAAACCAGTCTCGACCCCAATTGCCTGCTCAACGGCAGCGCAAGATAGCACTATTGGGATTGCCCGGCGCATCAGCTACTGAAATGCCATTGGGAGAGATTAGTGAAGTATTGGCCAGATCGCTATCGTCAGGCAGTGTTGATCGGGTTGATTATTCGGCATTGGTGCAGTTGTTGGGATTGCCCGAAGCGGTCGGCGATAACCCGGCCCATCCAGCTTGGCATTGTATCTATCGTTGGTTTGCTCAGTATAATACTGGACAGGCAGGCCGTCATTTAATGTTGGTAGCAGAAGAGGGATTTAGCGTTTGGCAACAATTTTGTCAGGCTAACAGTGATTTAGTTATCGGTTTGGCCAATGGTGCTGATAAACCAGATAAGTTAGGCTCTAGTGATGGATTTGCTGCTTGTTTTGGCCGCGAACGCTGGTTGTTGTTATATCACCATGCCGCGACCAAAATGCCCCAAGGGACGTCTTTTTGGCTTGACCAATTTGATCACCCTCGTCATTTACATTTACGCCAAGGCCATCTTGATGATGCCGCCCGGGTGATGCGAACATTAACCGGGCAGGGGGTTGGCGTGGTTTTTGGCGGTGGTCATGCCCGTTGTTTTGCCCAGTTGGGCACGGTGTCGGCGATGGAAAAACTGGGGATACCAGTTGATATGATTGGTGGCACCAGTTTTGGTGCTTTGTTGGCGGCGCACATTGCGTTAGAGCAAGACCATGAACAAATTAGCGAAACCAATGCAGTATTGCGCAAACTCAAGCCATTTCGGGCATTACGTTGGCCTGGGTTGGCGCTGCTCAGTGGCAAAAAGTTTGACTGGTTGGCCAATAACACCTTTAAAGACTATCAAATCGAAGACTTCTGGTTACCCTATTTTTGCATTTCGACCAATTTAACCACAGGTGAAGAGGTAGTGCATGATTGTGGTGAAATGCGTCATGCGGCCCGAGCAACTGGATCGGTGCCGATACTTATCGCACCTGCTAAGCAGGGCACCGAGATGCTGGTTGATGGTGGTTTGGTGAATAACCTGCCGGTGGATGTGATGCGTAAAAAGACTGCCGGGCCTATCATCGCTATTGATGTGACCCAGAGCCATCCGATGCAATATCGTCAGTCGCGGCCCAAGCAGCACGATAAAGCGTTCAAGGGGCTAAAACAATGGTTCAAAGGCAATAAAGAAGAACCTTCTATGCTTAGTTTGGTCGACCGCAGCATGTCATTAATCAGCCACAGAAAGATCCAACAAATGAAGCAAGACGGTTTGCTACTGCTGGCATTAAACTTACCCAAGCAGGGCATGACCGAGTTTGAAGCGATGGATGCATTAATTGCGCAGGGTCATGAACAAAGCCTGTCGCCGTTGAAGGCATTTCGACAGGGGTGGTGAGTTTAAAAGAACAGCGGTTCTTTTTCCCAATGAAGCGGAAACCCCATTGAGGTCTTGAACTTTTTAGCCTCGGGATATCGGTCAAATAATTCAGCAATAGTAAGGTTTTGCTCTATTAATTTCGTACAAATTTGTAAACTTGATAAATAAGGTTTTTGATAGGGAGTTGTCATTTTATGGAATAAATTTCTTTCAGGCAAAAAAAAGCTCCCACTCTTACGTTCTATTTCTAGTACTGGAGGAAGCCGTTGATGGGTGAATTATGACTAAGTTTACTGAATAAAGCAACCACATAGTGCTGGTAAATGATAACCCTAAAAAGGAATCATAGTTCGC